>JBPCPV010000038.1:0-28253 GCA_050998805.1 Chloroflexia bacterium
AAAATCCAGGGCGTAACCCAACGGTCTGGTCCATCGCAAGCCGGGGAAGGGGCAAGAGGCGAGGGCAGGACGATGGCAGGTTGTCGGAGAAGCAAGTTGCACTACTCACCACTCTCCTGTTGTTAAATTGCACAACCACTTTCGGGCGTGTAGCTCAGTTGGTTAGAGCGCGTTCCTGATAAGAACGAGGTCCGTGGTTCGAGCCCACGCTCGCCCACCCGCAACCTGGAAGCAGCGAGCAAAGCCTACCGGCGCGCCTCCTGCTTCCATTTTGTTACACGGGGATGTAGCTCAGTTGGAAGAGCATCTGCTTTGCATGCAGAGGGTCAGGAGTTCGAGTCTCCTCATCTCCACCCAGCCCTGTAGATGCCGGTTTGAAACCGGCATCTACAGGGTTTCTTATTGCTTATCGAAATACGCCAGGCTGACGCCCTCGCCGCCCTGCTCCAGCGGGCCGGGTGCCCAGGCCCGAACCAGCGGGTGCTTCTTGAGAAGATCGCGCACCACCTGCTTCAGCACGCCGGTGCCCTTGCCGTGGATGATGCGGACGAGCGGCATCCCCGCCATCGCCGCGTCCTGCAAGTAGGGGTCGAGCGCAGGCTCAATCTCCTCCGCCCTGTAGCCGCGAAGATCGATCTCCAAAGGCACCTGCGAGGCCGAGGCGCGCTGCATCAGGCTCGCGGCGGTCACCGCCTCAGTGCGCCCCGAGCGGCGCGTCTCCTGCGGCGTGCCCCAGGCGCGGATTTCGGGCGCTGGAGTGGCACCCGGCCTCGGCCGCTCCATCTCCTCGGCCTTCACCCGGAGCTTGAACGCCCCCAGCTGCACATCACAGGCCCCAGATGCGTCCGGCGCGGTCAGCACATCGCCCTCCGCGTCGAGCGAGGGCACGTATACCCGGTCGCCTGGGCGGAACGTCGGCGCTGCCTGCTCCGGGGCGGCGGCCGGGGCCTGTTTGCGCCGGTTGCGGGCGCGCAGCTCCTTTTGTGCGCTCTCCAGCCTCTCCGCCTGTTGCTGCACCCACTCCCGCGTCACCGCGCTCGACTCGCTCTCCGCCCGCACCCGGCGCATCATCTCATGCAACTCGGAAAGCTCGTCCTCGGCCTGCGCCCGTGCCTCGACAAGCGCCTCATGCTTCAGGCGGTCAATATCCCGCAGTTGGCGCTCAAGTTCGCGCCTGCGGTCCTCGATCTGCCGTCGCGCGGCAACGGCAGCGGCCCGCTCCTCCGCCGCCTGATCGCGCTCCCGCCGGATCGATTCGAGAAGGTTCTCGACATGCACTTCTTCCGGGTTCAGGAGGCGTTGCGCCTGCGCGATCAGCTCGTCGCTGAGGCCGAGCCGCCGTGCGATAGCGAGCGCGTTCGAGCGCCCCGGCAAGCCGATAGTCAGTCGATAGGTGGGGGCCAGTGTCTGCACATCAAACTCAACCGAGGCGTTTTCGACGCCTTCCGTCGTGTATGCGAAGGCTTTCAGCTCAGAGTAGTGCGTCGTGCAGATCGCTAGCGCCCGGCTGTCCAGCAGGTGCTCGATCAGCGCCCGCGCCAGGGCCGCACCCTCTTGCGGATCTGTACCCGCTCCCAACTCGTCAAGCAGCACCAGGCTCTTGCCGTTCAGTTCCGAGAGTATCGTGATGATGTTCGACATGTGCGACGAGAACGTGCTGAGGCTCTGCTCGATGGACTGCTCGTCCCCGATGTCCGCGAACACCTGCTCGAAGACCAGCAGACGCGAGCCGGGGTCGGCGGGGATGTGGAGGCCGCACATCGCCATCAGCGTCAGCAGGCCGACCGTCTTGAGCGCCACCGTCTTGCCACCGGTGTTCGGCCCCGTGATCACCAGCACCCAAAAGCGATCGCCAAGCTGCACGCTGATCGGCACGACTTTCCCCGTCAAGAGCGGGTGCCGCGCGTTGTAGAGCGCGATCCCCTCCACCCCGCCCGGCAGCGCCAGCCCCGGCTCGACGCCCCCAATGGCGCTGCTGTATCTCGCGCACGCCAGCGCGAGGTCGATCTGCGCGAGTATCGCCACGGACTCGGTCAGCGGCCCCGACTCGGCGGCCACCAGTTCCGCGAGTTCCCGCAGGATGCGGACGATCTCCTCCTGCTCATCGAGTTGTAGCCGCCGCCAGTCGTTTGCCGCATCCACGACGGCGAGTGGTTCGACCCAGAGCGTCGCGCCGCTCGAAGACTGGTCGTGGACTATCCCCTTTAGCTGCCCACGGAAGTCCGCCTTCACCGGCACCACGTAGCGGTCGCCGCGCATACTGATGATCGGCTCCTGCAAGGTCTGCGAGTGGGAGTGCAAGATCGCCTGTAGCTTGGTCATCAGCCGGTCGTGCGCGATTCGGACCTGAGCGCGTATCCGTCCGAGCGCAGGGCTTGCCGAGTCGGGGATGTTGCCGTCTTTGTCGAATGTCCGGCGTATCTCCGCCTCGAGCTGCGGCAGTGGGGTGATGCCGCGCGCCATCTCGGCGAACGCAGGCAGCCCACCCTTCTGCTCCTCGGTGCGGAGGATCAGAGCGCGCAGCTCACGCGCCGCCTCGATTGTCGTGCCGATTGCCATGAAGTCGGCGGGATCGAGCGCGGCCCCGAGTTCGGCCCGGCGCACGCTCCGCCTGATGTCATGCACCCCGCCGAGGCCGACCTCCGGGCGCAGGCCGAGCAGCCGCGCGGCCTCAGTGGTCCGCTGTTGGCGACCTCGTGCCTCGTCCAGGCCGGTCGCAGGTGTCAAGGCTTCGGCGGCCGCCCGCCCTGCGCTGAAAGCGGTATGGCTCGCCAGGCGCGCAAGCACCTTCGGCAGTTCGAGCAGGTTGGTTGTTTTAGCGTTCACAGTTTCCTCCATTCTACGCCTTTTATCCGGTTCGTGCAACGCCCCGTGCCTGCCCCCAAAAAACCGACCACCAATTTAGGATCTTTGTTCGTTTTCGTGCCCCAAAACTATTGACAAGAACGGTTGTTCTGTGCTATGATAGGGCAAGGACTCGAAACTCCGCGTGGGCCGCCGGCTGGCACCTCCGGCCCCGATATACGACAGGGGAATGCTATGAGCAAACAGATCTCAGATCGCCAGTCCAGAATCCTGGCCTTCATCACCGAATTCATCAACAAGCACAACTACTCGCCCAGCGTCCGCGACATCCAGGACGGCGTCGCCCCGCGCGTCTCCTCAACATCAGTCGTGGACTACAACCTCAAGGCTCTAGAAGAGCGTGGGCTGATCCGCCGTACAAAGAACATCTCGCGGGCTATCGAACTTGTGGACCGCACGGTCAGCCGCGCACAGGCGACGTTCCGCATCCCGGTCGCGCCCTCGCCGATCGCTGCAGGCATGCCCATCCCGGTGCTTGACGACGTCCTCGCGGACGGAAACGGCGAGGACTTGGATGTCTCCGAGGCTCTGCTCGGCAGATACACCGCACACCCCGAGAACCTCTACGCGCTGCGCGTCAAGGGCTACTCTATGATCGAGGATCTGATCAACGACGGCGACGTCGTTATCATCCTCCGGTCGAAGGAGGAGGCAGAGGCAGGGCAGACCGTCGTGGCCTGGCTGCGGAATGAGAATGAGGTGACCCTCAAGAGGTACTACCCGGAGGGCAGCCGCGTCCGCTTACAGCCGGCGAACAAGAGTATGGAGCCGATCTACACCAGCGCAGAAAACCTCGAGATCTGGGGCCGCGTCGTCGGCGTGCTACGCACGGTTGACTAGCTCGTAACAAGGGGGCCAGACAATGACCGATCCTCGTTGGCCGCCGTGGTTGCCCGGCGGCGAGCCGCCGCCCGGCGGCCTCGCACCACCCTGGGCAACCTTCACGCGCTCCCAGAACGGTGCCGTCGCCTTACAAGAGTTCGAGCATGGGTTTGACCGCCCCCGCGTGCTCGGCACCGAGCCGGTGGCTCCGGCGGCTCCCAAAGCCCCCCGACGCCGCAACACCTCCAACAGCAGTGTCTACGTCATCGGCTACGAGCAGGCAATCGGCCGGCGTGGGCGCGGCGTGAGCGTCCCCGTGGTTGGGGAGATCGCCGCCGGACAATACGATGTCACCGTCGCCCTCCACGATTACCTCGAATATGAACACCAGTTGAAGGTGGACCCCGACCTCATGCGTGCGAGCACATCTGCCTTCGCCCTCCGCGTGCGCGGCACCTCGATGACGCATGTCGGCATTGACCCCGGCGACCTCGTGGTGGTCCAACCTATTGACAAGGCCGACAACGGCGACCTGGTTGTTGCCTGCCTCACCGACTCCGACAGCCCCGAAGGCTACGTCACGCTCAAACGCTACTACCGCAAGGGCAGCCATATATTCCTGCAATCTGCGACCGCAGACAAATCACCGATCCGGCTCTACCCCCACGGCGCTGCCCGAGGTGACGACCGCGACCGGGTGAAAATTCAGGGCCGCGTGATAGTCGTAATCAAATGCGCGAATTCCTAGACGACCAGTCCAACATCATAGAGCATCTGCTTCATTCCCACGGTATCCGCGGCAGAGTGACCGGCGGCTCCCTCTCGCCACGCCTCCTCCACTTCCAAATCAAGTTGCCGAACCGCGTGAAGCCCTCGCAGGTCGCACCTCTCCTGCCCGAGATCGCCGAGGCGCTCGAGGTGCGTGCCGTGCGCCTCGCACCCGATCCCGAAACCGGCGACACCATACTCGAGGTTCCCCGGCCCGACCCCGTGGCCGTGAGGCTCTTGCCGCTTGCGAAGAAGGTGGCCGAGGTGGTGCCTCCGATCACCGCCACACTCGGCCTCGACATCGCCGGCACGCCGCTCTTGCTGCGGCTCGACGCCCCCGAAGTCGCTCCCACGTTGATCACCGGCTCGCCCTCGTCCGGCAAGTCCGGCCTCTTGCAGACTATGGCGATTTCCCTCGCCCTCCACAACAGCCCCGATACCCTCCGCATGTTGCTGATCGACCTGAGCGGCGCTAGACGGCGCGGGAGGCAGGGGATCACCGCCTGGACGGGTGCAGAGGCCCTTCCCCACCTCGTTGCGGAGCCGGTGCGGGATCTGGACGAGGCACACTTGCGCCTCCGCTGGGCGATGCGCCTCCTCCGCGAGCGCGCCGAGATGCTCGCCGACGGCGAGCCTTCCGAAGGCCCGGCGCTGGTCGTGATGCTCGACGGCCTCGAAGAGGTCGCAGGCGAGTCGCTTGACCTGCTGCCCATGCTCGCCCGCGACGGGCGCGGCCTCGGCATCCAGCTCGTCGCGGCTGTACAGCCGTCTCCCGTCGTAGAGCAGATCGCCTGGGGTGCGCGGATCGTCGGGCGCTGCAAAGACGCCGCCCACGCCCGCGCCGCATCCGGGATGCAGGGCATCGGCGCGGACGGGCTGCTCGGTGAGGGCGACTTCCTCGCGGTGCTTGGCGGCGACGCGCTCCGCTTCCAGGCCGCTGCTCTCCGCCCCGACGAGTTGGCCCGCACCGTCCAGTGGCTCGTGCGAGCTGCTGAGACCGAGGCGGCCTCCGCCGAGATGGAACTCAAGGCACAGAGGCCCTCTGCCGCCGGGGTCCGCCTATCTCTCAGGCAGGCAGGGGCACACCCCAGGCCCCTATAACCGGCCTACTGCCCCGCAGTCATCCACCACTGTTCCACATTCCACAGATAGCGCGGCGAGGCCAGGTCAATCGGCCCATGCACCCGCCGGCTCATCCCCATGTAGTGCTGGGGTGCCCAGAGCGGGTAATACGGCAGGTCGCTCGCCAGCAGCTTCTGGATCTGCGTGTAGAGCGCCGCGCGCTTCGTGTAATCGTACTCCGCCCGGGCCTTGCGGCTCAGGTCGTCATACTCCGGCGAACTGTACCCGACATAGTTCAGCCCATTCAGGCTGCTCCGGCTCGGTATCTGGCTCGAATGGAAGAAGAGGTACTCGTCGGGGTCGAGCAACTGATCGTTCCAGCCCATGATCATCGCGTGGAAGTCGAACGCCGGATCATGCAACGGGTCTATCTTCGCCTCGATCACCGAGCCGAAGTCCACCGGCGCGACGGTGGTGCTGATGCCGACCGCCGCGAGAGGCGGCCCCATCGCCTCGGCGGCCCGCCGCCGCGTCGGGTCATCGGCCCGCACGAAGATGCTGATCTTCAGAGCTTCCCCTGCCTTATCCACGATGCCGTCTCCGTTCGTGTCGGCCCAGCCAGCTTCGGCGAGCAGTTTGCGCGCCTGTGCGGGGTCGTTGTTCAGCTTCGGAGTGTCGGGCGTGTAGGCCCACGAGGCAGGGTTGATCGTCGTCCAGAGCGGCACGCCTGCCCCCTGCGTGGCCGCCTGCACCAACGGCGGCTTGTCGAGCGCGAGCGCCCAAGCCTGCCGCAGCCGAACGTCCCCGAGCGCCTGGTTCGTGCGCGTGTTGAAGGCAACGAAGTCGTAGCTCGAATCCGCCCATCGGTCCAGGTTCAGTGTGGCACTGATCGTCGGGCGGCGGCTCAACCCTTCCCACGCGCTCTGCGCTAGCTCGCCGAGCATCAGCGTGCCCTCCGTCAGCGCCTTCGCGGCCACATCTGCGTCGGGCGCGACCAAGAATGCAACCCCGGTCAGGTGCGGCGCGCCGCCGTAGTAGTTCGGATTCGCCGCCAAGATCACGTTCTCGCCATCCTTGTGGCTGCTGAACATGAACGGCCCGCTGCCGACCGGCTTGAAGTTGAAGTCGTTCGCCACCAGCTTGTCGAGCGGCACGCCGCCCAGCAGGTGCTTCGGAAGGATCGGCGCGGCCAGGTCCGCCAGGATTGGTGCATAGGGGCGGCGCAAGAAAAACCGCACCGTGCTGCCTGGCGGGTTGCCGGGACCTATCTGTAACACCGACTCGCGTAGGTGGTATTGCAGCGTGTTCGTCGTGGCGGTCATGTTCAGCCAGGTGTTATACGTCCAGATCACATCGTCCGCAGTCAGAGGGTCGCCGTCCTGCCACTTCACACCCTGCCGTAGCTTGAAGCTCAGGCTGAGGCCGTCGGGTGCCACATCCCAGCTCTCGGCCAAGTCGGGCAGTGGGCGCAGCTTATCGTCGAGCCGCGTGAGGCCGCTGAAAATCAGCCCCGTCACCGCGGCCGCCGCCGCATCGGTGCCATCCTTCCCCTTGTCCACGAAAAGCGGGTTGAGCGTCGTCACGTCGCGCGCGATCCGCACCGTGAGCGTCCCTCCGCGCGGCACATCGGGCGGCGTCGTCGGCGTCGGCGCGAACCTGCCCTGCGTCGGCGGGGGCGTCGGCCCTCCGCTCGAGGTCGGCGTCGGCTGCGGACCAGGGCCGGGCATGTCGCAGGCCGCGAGTATCAGTATCAGCACGAGACACTGCATCAGGGAGCAGGCCCGGCGAGGGGAGAGGAAAGCGACCATATGCCATTATAGGTGAGCCTGAGCAGGTGTGTCAAGATCGCAGAACCGATGCCCAGCACTGCCATTCTGAGTAGGCCGTCACAGGTCAGTTGGCTCCTCCCCACAGATCGCCATTTCGTATATAATATAGACAATAGGAATCGGTCAGCTGAAGCGGACCACTGAAAACTAAACAAGGAGCATCACGAATGACCACACAAGATACCCGCGACGCGGCAACGCGCCAGGCTGAAGCCTTCCGCCGCCAGAAAGACAAGTGGATGCAGGAGTCCGAGGACTCGCCGCTAGACGAGCACCAGCGGCACAGCTTCACGGGCCTCAACCACTACCCGGTGGACCCGGCCTACCGGGTGACGGCGAAGATGGAGCGCGACGAGCGCTCGCACACCATACAGATCCAGACTACTAAGGGCGAGTGGCGCGAGTACAACCACTACGGGGTGCTGAAGTTCGCCCTGAACGGCCAGGAACTCTCCCTGAACGCTTACCAGCCGATGGGCGAGAACGCCCACAAGGGAGAGCACGAACTCTTCGTGCCGTTCCGCGATAAGACATGTCCCCACGAAACCTACGGGGCTGGGCGCTATCTTGACCTGCGCGCCCACGAGGGCAGCGACGACTACACCCTCGACTTCAACCGCGCGTACAACCCCTGGTGCGCCTACAGCCCGAATTATAGCTGCACGATCCCCCCGCCCGAAAACAACCTCGCCGTCGAGATCCGGGCCGGCGAAAAGATATACGAGCAACACTGATGGGTGAGAAAGAGGCGCAGCGCCAGCCGGTGCCCCACGCTCGCGCCACGCTCGCCTACCAGATGCTTCCGGGGGACGCGAACTCGCAGGGCTATGTGCATGGCGGCTCCGTCGTCAAGCTGGCCGACACCGCAGCCGGAGTCTGCGCGGCCCGCCACGCCCGCTGCCGCGTCGCAACCGTGGCGATCACCGGCATGACCTTCACCTCCCCGGTGAAGATAGGCGCGCTGGTGACCGTCGAGGCGCGGCTGGTCGGCGTCGGGCGGACCTCGATGCAGATCGACGTCGAGGTTTGGGCCGAAGAGATCACGAGCGGCGAGCGGGTGCTGACAAGCACGGGCCGGTTCGTGTTCGTCGCACTAGACGATGAGAGCAGGCCGGCCACGGTGCCTCCTTTGGACATAACTGCTCACCATCACTCTGAGCGCAGCGAAGAATCTCTTCTGGACGCCGACGATGAGTAACAGCGCGGATCTCGACCGCTTCGCGCGGTTCTACGACCTCGAATACAGCGACTATGACGCCGACCTGCGGTTTTTCCGCGAATACGCAGGCCAAGTCGCCGGATTCCGCGAACACGCCCGCATCCTCGAGCCTGCCTGCGGCAGCGGGCGCGTGCTGACCGCGCTGGCCGAGGACGGGCACCTCTGCACCGGCCTCGACGCCTCGCTGGCGATGCTGGCGCTGGCGCGCAGGCGGGCCGCCGACGCGGGTCTTGCCGACAAGATACGGCTTGTCGAAGGCCGTATGGAGGCGCTGCCCGACGGCCTCGGCAGCTTCGACCTGGCGCTCTGCGCGCTGAACAGCTTCGGCTACCTGGCGACGCAGGCCGAGCAGATAGCGGCATTGGAGGGCATACACGGCGTGACGGCTCCGGGCGGTTGGCTGCTGCTCGACCTCAGCCCGGTGGGGGCGGACGGCCCCTTCCCGGCTTCCGGCGAGATGATCCACCAAGGCAGCTGGCCCCGGCAGGGCGGCGGCGAGGTCAGCAAGTTCGTCACGGGCACCTGGGACTCGGCCGAGCAGCAGCAGCATGTCCGATGGATCTACGACGAGACAGACGCGGAGGGCCGCCTGACCCGCACCGTCATCCCACAGACGATACGCTACACGCACCGCTGGGAGGTGCAGCTCTTGCTCGAACGCACCGGCTTCCGGCTGACCGAACTCTACGGCTCCTATCTCTTCTCCGGCTACAGCGCCGAGTCGGAGAGAATGATCATCGTGGCTGAACGGGAGTGAGATCTCGTACGCCTTACCAGAACTGTGTGCCCGGATCACCCTTGAAGGGGCCGACGATTTTGTTCGTGATCCAGCCGCCGTAGAAGTCGCCGGGTTGTGCGCGGACCGGCTCGCCGTCCACCAGGCAAGCGTCCATGCGCGAGGGGTAGAAGGCGATGTGGTGGCGGAGGGCGGCGTAGGCGGGGTCAGGAGCCGGGTAGAACCAGGCAGCGGTGGGCGCGTTCTTGCCGCCCACGCTGATGTCATAGTAGTCTGCGCGGCCCTTCCACTCGCAGTAACTGGTGCCTGCACCGCGGGTGAGATACTCCATCCGCACATCTCCGGGTGTGATGTAGTAGACCGGCGGATGGCTCGTCTCCAGGATACGCTTGGCGGTGTGCGTGTCGGCGATCAGCACGCCGTTGAATATCACCTGGATATGTTCAGCGCGGGCTTCGAGCCGGGGTGGGCGCGGGTAGTCCCAGACGGACTCCTGGCCCGGCCCCGGCTCGATGCGCTCCGTGCGTTTCAATGCTTGCGGCCTAGCCTCGCTGTTCCGGCGGGGTGTAGGGGCGGCTCTCGGGGCCATTGTAGGCGGCGCTAGGGCGGAAGAGCCGGTTGTCGGTGAGCTGCTCGAGGATGTGGCCGGTCCAGCCGCTGATCCTGCTGCACGCGAAGGTGGCGGGCATCAGGTCGGGCGAGAGGCCGAGGCCGTACAGCACCGGGGCTGAGTAGAACTCGACGTTAGGGTAGATTTTGCGCTCAGCGAAATAGGGGTGGGTGGCCGACATTTCGTCTATCCGGCCGGCGATGCTGAACCAGCGGTCATCGTCCACCAACTTGGCGAGTTTCTGTGCATGGTGGGCGAGGTGCTTGGCGCGGGGGTCGCGGGTCTTGTAGATGCGGTGGCCCATGCCCATCAGGCGGCGCTTGGTCGCCAGTGCGTTGTCTACGAAGGCGTCCACCTTGTCGGGTGAGCCGATCTCCATCAGCATCTCCATCGCCTTCTGATTGGCGCTGCCGTGCGCGGTGCCGCGCAGCGTGCCGATGGCGGTGACAATCGCCGAGTAGTAGTCGCTGACCGCAGAGATAGTCACCATCGCGGCGAAGGTGCTGGCGTTGAGGCTGTGCTCGGCGGTCAGCACCATATATGTGTCGAACGCCTCGACCGGCTCGTCTTTCGGGGGGGTGCCGGTCAGCATATAGAGCATGTTGGCGGCGTGATTCAGGTCGGCGCGGGGGGTAATCGGCTCCTTACCATGCCGCAACCGGTCATAGGCCGCCACGACGGTCGGGAAGACTGCGGCGAGGCGAGTTGCCTTCGCCAGCACAGCATCGCGCTTGGTGTTGTCCACGTCGGGGTCGGCGAGCGCGAGCGCGGAAACGACCGTGCGGAGGGCATCAATCGGCGCTCCACCCTGGGGCAGATCGCGCAGAATCTTTTTCGCCAGGTCGGGCAGTTCCCGTTGAGAGCGCAGGCGGTCGTCGAAGTCCTTTAACTGCGAGGCTGTTGGCAGTTCGCCGTACCAGAGAAGATACGTCACCTCCTCAAAACTCGAATTGTCGGCGAGGTCGTCAATGTTGTAGCCGCGATAGCTGAGGCGGCCTATGGTGCCCTCAACAAGGCTCAGGTTGCTCTCGGCCGCGATGACGCCCTCAAGACCCCGCGCTATTACTGGTTTCTGATCGCTCACGAACTCATCTCCTCTGAGCGCAGCGCTGCGCCCGGTAATCCGTCAACATGCGCGGGATAACTCCCCGCGTTCTCGTCTCTATTATAGCACTTTGGGGCAAGGGCGTCACGGGCGAGTGCGGACTGCGGACTGCGGATTGCGGTGAGTGGTCGGGTGCCGCCCGGGCCTGTACCGCCGCCGTCCCGGAGGCTTCGTTCACTGCCTGTAGCCTACAGAATTGCGAGCCTATGGCACAACTTGTGCTGAGGGCTTGACTGGGCGCTTATCTACTGACCGAATATTGATGTGTAACATCCGGTACGAGCCGGCCCTGCACGGCACTTGTTCCGGCACGAAGCATTACAGGCTTACGCTGCGGTCAATAGCGCGAAGGGTTTCCATGCGCCTGCTACTCCCCACAATCATCCGAGGTTCGTATCTGCCTATCCCTCCTCAAACAGGCTCGCGGCCCCAGATACGGGGCAAGTTCCTCTACATAGGCGGCCGCAAGCTCTACGTGCGGGGCGTGACCTACGGGACTTTTCGCGCCGGCGGCGGCAGCGAGTACCACGACCCGGCGACCGTTGAGCGCGATTTCGCGGCGATGGCGGACACGGGCATCAACGCGGTACGGACCTACAGCGTGCCGCCGGTCTGGTTGCTCGATACCGCGGCGCGGCATGGCCTCTACGTTATGGTGGGGCTGCCGTGGGAGCAACATGTCGCCTTCCTCGACGACCCCGGACGCGCGCTCGCCATCGAGGAGCGGGTGCGGGCAGGAGTGCGCGCCTGCGCCGGCCACCCTGCCCTGCTCTGCTACGCTATCGGCAATGAGATCCCGTCCTCTATGGTGCGGTGGCACGGTCCGGGGCCTATCGAGCGGTTTATTGAGCGGCTCTACCGGGCGGCGAAAGAGGAGGATCCCGGCGGCCTCGTCACCTATGTGAATTACCCGACCACCGAGTACCTCCGCCTACCGTTCCTCGATTTTGCGAGCTTCAATGTCTATTTGGAGAAACGTGGGCCGTTGGATGCGTACTTGGCGCGGCTGCAAAATATCGTAGGGGAGCAGCCCCTGGTCATGTCCGAGATCGGGCTGGACAGCAGACGCAACGGCCTGGACGCCCAGGCGCGCGCTCTCGATTGGCAGGTGCGCGCAGCTTTCGGGGCGGGGTGCGCGGGGGCGTTCGTCTTCGCGTGGACTGACGAGTGGCACCGGGGCGGTTACGACGTAGAGGACTGGGATTTCGGCCTGACCGATCGTGAGCGTCAGCCCAAGCCCGCGCTCCAAGCGGTCAGCCGGGCTTTCGCGGAGGTGCCGTTCCCCTCGGACCGGCCACACCCGCGCATCACGGTGGTGGTGTGCAGCTATAACGGGGAGGCCACGATCCGCGACTGCCTGTGTGGGCTTGAGGAGCTGGAATACCCCGACTATGAGACGATAGTGGTTGACGACGGCTCAACCGATGCGACTGCGGCGATAGCGGGCGAATATAACTGCCGGCTCATCCGCACGGAAAACCGCGGACTGAGCAGCGCGCGAAATACGGGGCTGGCGGCCGCCACAGGTGAGATCGTGGCTTATCTTGACGACGATGCGTGGCCTGACCCGCACTGGCTGCTTTACCTGGCCGCGAGCTTTTCGAGCACGGAGCATGTTGGCATCGGTGGGCCGAACATCGCGCCTCGGGACGACGGCCCCACGGCAGCTTGCGTCGCCCTTGCCCCCGGCAACCCGACGCATGTTTTGCTGTCAGACGGTGAGGCCGAACACATCCCGGGCTGCAACATGGCCTTCCGCAAAGCCGAGTTGCAGGCGGTAGGAGGCTTCGACCCACAGTTTCGGATAGCGGGTGATGACGTTGACCTCTGTTGGCGGCTGCGAGAGCGGGGCTGGACGCTCGGCTTCAGCCCCGCAGCCGTGGTGTGGCACCACCGGCGGCGGTCGGTAGGCGCGTACTGGAGGCAGCAGGCAGGCTACGGGCGAGCAGAGGCGCTGCTGGAGCGCAAGTGGCCGCAGAAGTACAACGGTGCAGGGCATGTGGCCTGGGCGGGGCGGCTCTACGGGAGCGGGCCGGTGCGGGAGACGAGCGGTAGGGCAGGGCGCATATACGGCGGCATCTGGGGCAGCGCAGCCTTCCAGTCGCTCTACGGGCCGCCAGACGGCAGCCTGGCTGCGCTGCCCCAGATGCCGGAGTGGTATCTGGTGATAGCGGCCCTCGCCCTACTGTCTGCGCTCGGTTTGCTCTGGACGCCGCTCCTTGTCTGCTTGCCGCTCCTCGTGGCGGCAGTAGGCGCGTCGGTTGTCCGCGCGGTGGTGAGCGCGGGCAACGCCGGCTTTGCGGATATTCCAGTCTCGGAGCGCGCGCTCACCGCATTGCTCTACCTGCTGCACCCTTTGGCGCGCTTAATGGGGAGGGTGCGGCCCGGCCTCATGCCTCGGCACGTGCGGAGCAACGCCGGCTTCGCCCTCCCCCGGCCTCGGACGGTGGCGGTCTGGAGCGAGCGGTGGCACGCCCCGGAAGAGAGGCTGCGAGCGGTCGAGGCGGCCCTGCTGGCGAGTGGCGCTACCGTGGTGCGCGGCGGCGGGTACGACCGTTGGGATCTGGAGGTGCGCGGCGGCATGTTCTGTACGGTTCGCCTGCTGAGTGCAGTCGAGGAGCACGGAGGGGGCAAGCAGATGACGCGCTTCCGCGTCATGCCGCGGGGCAGGCGACGGGGCATGACATTCCTCCTGCTGCTATGGGCCGCGGCAGGCGTAGCCGCGCTCGATCACGCCTGGCCGGGGGCGTTGGTCCTGGGCGCGCCGGCGTTGTTAGCGGGTCTGGAAGCTCTCAGAGAGTCATTTGGCACGATGGCGGTTGTCCTCGGCGCGCTGGGCGCGGTTAAGCGGGAAGAGGAGCAGGTGCGGGAGGCCCGGAGGCCGCAGCCGGCCTCACAGCTGAAGGCGCAGCCGAACCCGGTGGGACAGGCATCCAACATGAAATACAGGACGCGGAGAGATGCAGGTGAGTAGGGTGGGCGGGTCGCTCGAACGTTACCTGAAGGCGCACTTTCGGGGGAGCATCTATGCGCGGCTGATCCCGTATATGCGTCCCTACAAGCTGTCTATGGCGGTGGTTGTGCTGACCGCGATCGCGCAGAGCGGCCTCGGCCTGCTCGACCCGTGGCCGATGAAGATCCTGGTTGACAACGGGCTGGGTCACCAGCAGTTGCCGGGTTGGCTCAAGCAGTTCTTCCCGTTCCTGGCCGCGGGGGACGGCGGCACGATAATCGTCTTCGCTGTGGCGATCGGCGTGGCGCTGTGGCTGGCAGGGAACCTGATGAGCCTGGTGGGCGAGTACTTGAAGAACCGGGTGAACGAGAGCATCATCCTGAGTTTCAAGGCTAACCTCTTCAGCCACATGCAACACTTGTCGTTCTCTTACCATGACAAGACATCGGTGGGCGACTCGATGTACAGACTGAACAACGACACGGGCTTCATCAGCACGCTGATCTGGGGCAACTTCCGCCACCTTCTCACGTCGGGGCTGACGCTGGTCGGCATAGTCTGGATCGTCGTCGGCCTCGACTGGCAGCTCGCGCTCTTGGCGCTCGCGGTCGCCCCGATCCTCTATTTAGGGGTGTGGTTCTACGGCAAGCGGTTCAAGCAGAAGTCTAAACAGGTCAAGAAGATGGAGAGCGCGTCCCAGACGATCATGCAGGAAGTGCTCTCTTGCCTAAAGGTGGTCAAGGCATTCGGCGGGGAGGCGCGCGAGCAACGGCGGTTCGAGACGCAAAGCTGGGCCGCGTTGCGCGCCCGCCTGCGGCTGACTCTGGAGCAGAACCTCTTCTCATCGGGGCTGCAATTCGTCACTAAGCTGGACCGCAGCCTGGTGCTGTTAGTGGGGGGCCTGCATGTGCTGGCTGGGAAGCTGACGATCGGCGAGCTATTGGTGGTCATGTCGTATGCAGGGCAGATCCACGGTCCCCTGGAAGACATCGGGGAGACGCTGACCGACATGCAGCTCTCGCTGGCGAGCGCCGAGCGCACGCTGGAGGTGCTCAACGTCGAACCGGAGGTAGTGGACAAGCCGGGAGCCGAGCGCATAGAGCGGGCGGAGGGGGCCGTGGCCTTCGAGGACGTGAGCTTCGCCTACGATACCGGGCACGAGGTGCTGCACCATATCAGCTTCGAGGTGTGGCCCGGCGAAGTAGCGGCTATCGTGGGGCCTACCGGCGCGGGTAAGACGACTATCGCCGGACTGATCGCACGGTTCTACGACCCCGCCGTGGGCGGCATAACCCTGGACGGGCGCGACCTGCGCGACCTCACTGTGGACACCCTGCGCGACAACATCGCCCTGGTCATCCAGGAACCGATCCTGTTCACCGGCAGCATAAGAGACAACATCGCCTATGGCGCGAGACCGCAGCGCGCGCCCGACGGCACCCAGGGCGATTACAGCGTCGCAGATGCCGACATAGAAGAGGCGGCCCGCATGGCTAACGCGCACGACTTCATACTGGCGCTGCCCAATGGCTACGACAGCCAGGTGGGCGAGCGTGGCGTGCGGCTCTCCGGCGGCGAGCGCCAGCGCATCGCCATCGCGCGGGCCTTCATCAAGGACGCCCCGGTGCTGATCCTCGACGAGCCGACCTCCTCGGTCGATTCGCGTACCGAGCTGATGATCTTGGACGCTTTGGACCGGCTGATGCTCGGCAGGACCACGTTCATCATCGCGCACCGCCTCAGCACGATCCGCCGTGCCGACCAGATCGTAGTCATAGACAAAGGCAGCCTCATCGAGCGGGGCACCCACGCGCAGCTGCTCGCCGAGAAGGGGCTGTACGCCGAGCTATACCGTATCCAGTCGAGCGGCTTGCGGCGGCGCGGCAGGAACGGGAGGCGGATGTCGGAGACGGAGCTAGTGGAGACGGAGAAGGAGTTGTCGGCGTGATGGCGCAGAGCCGGACATCGCGCGTCAAGGACCGGAACGCGCCGACTCCCAGGAGCGTGATCGAGGAGGGCTTGAGCGCCCGCCTGGGCCGCGCGGTCTCTGTCGTTATCGCGGGGAGAGAAGCCGTGGGAACCAGCAGCCACCCGATCCATCGGCTGCATGTGACCCTGGACTCCGGGGAATGGCTGCCGGTGATCTACAAGAGGTTGCATCGGGGCCTCAAGCAATACGGCAGCGAGCGGGAAGTGCTTGTCTATCGGAAGCTTCTGGCGAGGCGGAGGTTTGGCGCGCCGGAGTTGTACGCCTCGCTCTATGACCGAGTGCAGAGCCGTTACTGGCTCTTCCTAGAGGATGTGGGCGACTGCGATCTGGAGAACGGCGACGCGGATGACTGGGCGGCTGCCCTCGGGCGGCTGGCCGAGATGCACGCAGCCTACCTGGGGCGAGAGGACGAGCTACGGGTGTTCGGCTGCCTGGAGGAGCAGGGTGCGGGCTATTACCGACGGATCGCGCTGACGGCGCGACGGACGCTGCGCCTCGCCAGGAGTGTGACCGCCCTTGCCCGCTTCGACAGCCTGATGCGGCCTTTCGAGTCGGTCGTGGCCTACCTGACCAGCAGGCCGCAGACGCTGGTACATGGCGACATCTTCCCCAAGAACCTGATGGTCCAGCCAGGCTCATACATCCGCCCGCTGGACTGGGAGTCGGCGGGCTTAGGTCCGGCGGCCTGGGATCTGGCGCGCTTGGTAGACGGGTGGGGCACCGACAAGCCCGGCTTCATCGAGGCTTACCTGGAGGCGGTCTCGCGGTGTGGGACAGCGCCCCTCGACCGAGGGGAGTTCGTGTGTACATTCGGCCGTTGCGAAATCGTCAACGCGCTATGGCACCTCGGCTGGTCGGTCAAAGATTGTCGCGACGCGCCCGCCGTAGAGGATCTGCTCAACTCTATTGAGACTTTCTACGGCTGCCTGGACGACCCCGGGCGGATTCTCGCGGTTCTGCGCCGCAAAAGCAGCGTGGCGCTCCATGCGGATCATAGAGGGTAGAGGTTCAGCCAAATGCTGCAAAGATCCAAACCTACTCTGGTGGTGCTGGGGATGATGGGCCGGACGCCCTTCGCGGGCGTGGCCTGGCAGGCGCTACACTACCTGGAGGGGTTCAGACGGCTGGGCTACGAGGTCTACTACGTTGAGGATACCGGCGACTGGCCCTACGACCCTGAGCAGAACACCATCACCGACGACCCTCGTTACCCCGTCAACTACATTTCGCGGCTGATGGCGGCGTGCGGGCTGCGGGGCCGCTGGGCCTACCGGGCGGCGTCGCAGCAGGGGCGAGTCTACGGCATGTCCGAGGCTGAACTGGCGGGACTGTTCGAGCGAGCCGAGGCGCTGGTCAACCTGACGGGGGCGACGGTGCTGCGCCAAGAACATATGAGAGTTCCGGCGCGGCTCTACGTGGAGACCGACCCGGTGCTGCCGCAGATCGAGACGGCGCAGGGCAATCGCTTCACGATCGACCTCCTCAGCGCCCACACGCACCACTTCACCTATGGGGAGAACCTGGGAAGGCCAGGCTGTGGCGTGCCTATGGGACTCTTCGCCTACCGGCCGACCCGCCAGCCCATCGTCCTCGATTGGTGGGCATCTCCCGCGCGACTGCCCCAGCACCCCCTCCGCTTCACAACGGTCGGCAGCTGGCAGCAGACGGGCAAGGACGTGGAGTGGAACGGCGAGACCTACACTTGGAGCAAGCACCTCGAGTTCCTCAAGTTCATTGACCTGCCCCGCCGCACCACGCAGAGGCTGGAGCCGGCCCTGGCCTGCGACGATGAGGAGGTGCTGGAGATGCTGAGGTCACACGGTTGGCGGGTGGTTGATGCCCTCGCGCTCTCGGCAGACATAGAGCCGTACCGGGGATACATACTCGGCTCAGATGCAGAGTTCACGGTCGCCAAAGACCAGAACGTGCGCCTGCGGAGCGGGTGGTTCAGCGACCGCAGCGCCAGCTACCTGGCCGCCGGCAAGCCGGTTGTCACGCAGGATACCGGCTTCGGCTGCGCCCTACCCACGGGCGAGGGGCTGTTCGCCTTCCGCACGATGGACGAGATCCTTGCGGCCTTCGGCGAAATCGCAGGGGATTACGGACGGCAGAGCCGGGTGGCGGTAGAGATAGCCGAGGAGTACTTCAAGGCTGAGACGGTCCTGGGCGAGATGCTGGCGGAAGTAGGAGTGGTAGTATAGAATGGCAGATGGGCACTACTTGATCGTCAACGCGGACGATTTCGGCCTCAGCGCCGGAGTGAATAGAGGCATCATACGCGCCCACGAGCAAGGCATCGTGACGAGCGCGAGCCTCATGGCGCGCGGGCCGGCGGCCTCCGAGGCGGCAGACTACGCTCGCAGGCACCCCAACATCAGCCTGGGACTGCACGTAGACCTCGGCGAGTGGGCCAACCGAGATGGGGACTGGGTGAGGCTGTATGAGGTAGCGCCGGAAGATGATGAGGAGGCCGTAGGCGAGGAGGTCGCTCGGCAGTTGGCAGCCTTCCGGCAGCTCGTGGGCTGGAACCCCACCCACCTCGACTCGCACCAACACGTCCACAGGGAGGGGCCGGTGCGCTCGGTGATGGTGGGTTTAGCCCGCGAACTCGGCGTCCCACTGCGGGACTGCGACCCAGGGGTGCGGTATTGTGGGGACTTCTACGGGCAGACGGCGGAGGGCTTGCCCCTGCCCGGCATCATCAGCGTGGGCGGATTGACCAAGATACTCGCGGCGCTGACGCCTGGGGTGACGGAGTTGGGCTGCCACCCCGGAGACGGGGAAGAGATGGACACGATGTATTGGCGGGAGCGCGCAGAGGAGACGCGGGTGCTGTGCGACGCGAAGGTGCGAGCCGCCATCGAGGCTGAGGGGATAGAGCTTCGCTCCTTTAGCGAGCGAAGCGTAGAGGGGCTGAGGAGCATAGGTTGAAGGTCGTCGTCTGCGGCTACATGGTCCGCCTGCCGCTCGCGGGGAACATGCTCGCCTATTTTCACTATGTGCTGGGCCTCCACCGCCTGGGGCATGAGGTCGTGTACATAGAGGAGAGCGGCTGGCCCTGGTCATCTTACAACCCGGTGGGCCTCACATGGGAGAAGTACCCGCACACGGGGCTGCGGATGGTGCGCGACCTGCTGGCGGCTCACGATGTGCAGGTTCCGGTGATCTACGTGGACCGGGGTATGCGCCTGGCGGACCGCGAACTGCGGGCGCAGCTCAAAAGGATCTGTGGGGAGGCGGACCTGCTGCTGAACGTCGGCGGCGTCTGTTGGCTGCCTGAGTTCAGCCTCTGCCCGCGCCGCGCCCTCATAGATATGGACCCGGCCTTCACACAGATGGGCAAGTTTGGAGCTAAATTGAGCGACGACTACCATGTGCGGTTCAGCTACGGGGCGAACATCGGCAAGCCCGGCTGCACCATCCCGACAGAGGATGTCGAATGGCTGCCGACCGTGCCGCCGGTGGCTCTTGAGCTATGGGAAGGCGGCCCCGCGCCTGCGGGCGCGCCCTTCACCACCATCGCCAATTGGAACTCGTTCCGGGGCATCACTTACGAAGGCGAGCGGTACGGCCAGAAGGGGGAGGAACTGCTGCGCCTGGCTACGCTGCCCCGCCGCACCCCGCAGAGCTTGGAACTGGCGATCTCAGGCGCACCGGACGGGGCGATGAGGCGGCTGCGGGCCGGTGGCTGGTCGGTCGTAAATGCCGGCGAGGTGAGCGGTGACCTGCCGACCTACCGGGGCTACATCCAGAACTCGCGCGGAGAGTTGAGCGCCGCGAAGCACGCTTACGTCAAGACGCGAAGCGGCTGGTTCAGCGACCGCAGCGTATGTTACCTGGCTTCGGGTCGCCCCACGATCCTCCAGGAGACCGGCTTCAGCGACTGGCTAGAGACGGGGCGCGGCGTGCTCTCGTTCTCCTCTGTGGAGGAGGCCGCAGAGCGCATAGAGACCGTAAACGCGGACTATGGGCTTCACTGCCGGGCGGCCAGAGAGCTTGCCGAGGAGACGTTCAGCTACAAAGTCGTGCTGCCCAGGCTCATCGAGCAGGCGGGGTATGTCACGGGGTATGTCGCCCCACAAGGTGGGCATACCCTTTGATCATCTTCTTCTCGGGAAGCATAGGGCGGCTGCCGGTGGGAGGGCACGCCTGGATAGACATGCAGTACTTAGAGGGCCTGCTCGCGCTGGGGCATGAGGTCTATTACCTGGAAGAGTGCGGCCCAGAATCGTGGGTCTACAACTGGGAGACCGAGCAGCTGACCACCGACCTGTCTTACCCCGCCGACTACGTTCGCAGCTGCCTCGAACCGCTCGGCCTTGCCGGGAGGTGGGCCTATCGCGCGGGCGAGCAATCGGAGGGGATGAGCGCAGAAGAGGTGAAGGAAGTTTGCTCGCGGGCCGACCTGCTCTTGATACGAGCGGTGCCGCTCGCCCTCTGGAGGCCGGAGTACGACCTGCCGCGACGCCGCGCCTTCATTGACGCCGACCCCGGCTTTACCCAGATCAGCCTGGCGCAGGCCAGGGGCCGAAGCCGCCTCGCCCGGACCGTTGCGCGCTGCGAGCACGTCTTCACGATTGGGCAGCGGATCGGCGTGCCCGACTGCCCGGTGCCCTCGGCGGGCCGGCGATGGCTGAAGACCGTGCCGCCGGTCTCGATGCCTCACTGGCCCTTCGCCCCGGATCCGAGCGGCGGCCCCGCCACCGACTTCACCACCGTCATGCAGTGGCGCGGCTTCCGGGAGGCCGAGTACAAGGGGGTGTACTACGGTCAGAAGAACAAGGAATTCCTGCGCTTCATGGACCTGCCCCGCCTCACCAAGCAGCCCTTCCGGTTGGCGCTGACGGGAGCCAGGCCGGGGAGGTTTGTCCGGCACGGCTGGGAGGTGGAGGAGGGCTGGGTAGCCTCGCGCACGCCCTGCTCCTATCGGGAGTTCATACAGGGGTCGCGGGCCGAGTTCAGCGTTGCGAAGCATGGCTACGTGCTTATGCGAAGCGGCTGGTTCAGCGACCGCAGCGTTTGCTACCTGGCATCGGGCCGTCCGGCGCTGGTGGAGGATACCGGCCTCGGCGATTGGCTGCCCACAGGCGAGGGGCTGCTGACCTTCCGCGACATGGGGGAAGCGCTGGCCGGAGTAGAGGCGATCAACAGCGACTACGACAGGCATCGTAAGGCGGCAAGGCGGGTCGCCGAGGACAATTTCGACGCCGCGAAGGTGTTGCCCCCCCTAATCGGGGCGGCTATGGGCTGAGGTTCGGCTATGCGTATCGCGCAGATTTCAACGCTCGGCACTCCCGTCCGCGAGGAGGGGAGCGGCAGCATAGAGACGCTGGTCTGGCTGCTGACGCGGGAGCTGACACGCATGGGGCACGAGGTCACGGTATTCGGCATCTCCGGCTCGGAGACCGCCGGAGAGCTTGTCGCCACCCTGCCGGGCAGCTACGGCGATGCGGGCGCGCCGAACGACTGGCAGGTGTGCGAGTGGATCAATCTCTGCCGGGCCGTCGAGCAATCGGGGCGCTTCGACGTGCTGCACGCCCATGCCTACCTCTGGAG
Organism: Chloroflexia bacterium; assembly: GCA_050998805.1. Lineage (GTDB taxonomy): Bacteria > Chloroflexota > Chloroflexia > QHBQ01 > JAICKM01 > JAICKM01. Next base: position 21,516 of record JBPCPV010000038.1, read on the forward strand.
CCTGCCCCTGGAGCCGCTCTCGAAGGCCCCAATGGTCCACACTCTGCACGTCTTGCCGCACGACAACGAGGCGCTGCTCTGGTCGCTGCGGCCGGGGGCATACGTCACGGCGGTCTCAAAATACCAGTGGAGCGACTTCCCGCAGCTTCGTCCAGCAGCCGTGATCTACCACGGTGTGGACCCCGCGCACTTCACCCTGCGGCAGGAGCCGGACGATTACCTCTGCTTCTTGGGCAGGTTCATCCCCGACAAAGGCCCGTGGCACGCGGTCAAGGTCGCCCAGTCCCTCGGTATACGTATCCTGCTCGCAGGCACGCGCAACAGCTACTACAAGGAACACATCGAGCCGATGGTGGACGGCAGGCAGGTCGAATATGTCGGGCCGGTCAAGGGGGCGGAGCGCGACAGGCTGCTCGGCGGGGCGCGCGCCCTGCTCTATCCCGTGCAGACGCCGGAGCCGTTCGGCCTGGTGCTGGCCGAGGCGATGATGTGCGGCACACCGGCTGCGGCGATCAACCTCGGCGCGGTGCCGGAGATCGTCGAGGAAGGCGTAACCGGCTATTGGGCGAACTCGGTCGAGGAGCTGGCGGGGCAGACGCTGCGTTGCCTGGATCTGGACCGCCGCGCCGTCCGTGAGAGGGCCGTGGCCCGCTTCTCAGTCGAGCGCATGGCCGCAGAGTATGCGCGGCTGTACGGGCGGCTCGCGTCGGGAGAGCTATGAGCGGCAACGTCCTGGTCATAGCCCCGCACCCTGACGACGAAGCGATAGGCTGCGGGGGCGCGATCTGCCTGCATGTAGCGAGCGGCGACCGCGTGACCGCCATCTTTCTGACATCGGGGGAGTTGGGCCTGGAGCGCCTGCCCCGCGAGGAGGCTTGGCGGATCAGGGAGGCCGAGGCCGAGGCCGCCGCGCAGGTGCTGGGACTTGCGGACCTCTTCTTCCTGCGGCGACCCGACTGGTTCCTGGGCGAAGATGTGGAGGAGGCGGGTGCCGCCCTCCGCCCGATCATCGAGCAGGAGGCCCCGCAGACAATCTACCTGCCCCACCCAGGCGAGTGGCACCCCGACCACAAGGCCGCCCTCCCCGTGCTGAGGACGGCGCTGCGCGGCATGGACGCGCCGTCGCTGTTGGCTTACGAGGTGTGGACGCCGCTCTCCGAGTACGACCACACGCGGGACATAACCGCCGTGATGCAGCGCAAGTTGAGCGCCGTGAGGCGCTACCGCTCGCAGATCGGGGAGTTCCGCTACGACCGCGCGACCCGTGGGCTGGCGATGTACCGGGGCGCGATGGCCGCGCACTGTCTGTACGCGGAGGTCTTTGCCGACATTTCCTTATCGGGAGGGTAAGCGGGTATGCGTATCGCCGTGTTTGTCGCCGCTTTCCCGCTCGTCTCCGAAGTCTTCATCCTACGCCAGGTGACCGGCCTGATCGACCTGGGCCACAAAGTTGACATCTACGCCAAGGAACGGGCAGACGCGAGCGTGCCCATGCACCCGGAGGTGCGAGAGTACGGCCTCCTCGCCCGCACCACCTACGTGGAAATGCCGACCGAAGCCCGTTACGAGCTGCCCGCCTGGCCGGTAACCGAGCGCACCTGGGTGCCGGGTGCAGAGAAACCGGTCTGGAACGCCGCTCGCCTGCTGCGCGCCCTGCCGGTCTTCGCGCGGTGTGCCCTTGCCTCGCCCCACATGACGCGGCAGGCGCTCGATCCTTCTGAATACGGATACCAGGCACGGAGCCTTTCCTCGCTCTATCGGCTCTCTATGCTCCTCCCGCGCAGGCGCAGTCGGTACGACCTGTTGCACGCGCACTTCGGGCCGACGGCGAACAGCTTCCGCTTCGCCAGGGCGCTGCTGAAAGCGCCGCTCGTGGTGAGCTTCCACGGTTACGACTTCAGCGCATGGCCACGGGCGGAGGGCGCGGGGGTGTATGCCCGGCTCTTCGGGACAGCAGACGCGGTTACGGTGAACAGCGAGCACACGCGCGCACGGCTGGCGGAGTTGGGCTGCCCGCCCGGCAAGCTCCACAAGCTCCCGGTCGGCGTGGACCTCGAAGCCTTCCCTTTCCGAGAGCGCGCCCCTGAACCTGGCGAGCCGGTGCGGGTATTGACCGTGGGGCGTCTGGTCGAGAAGAAGGGGCTAGAATATTCTATTCTCGCGGTAGCCGCCATACGGCAAACGCAGTCTGCCCTCCACTACGACATCGTTGGCGACGGACCGTTGCGCCCCCAGCTCGAAAAGCTGGTGCGCGAGCTTGGGTTGCAGGATGTCGTGACCCTGCACGGCGCGCTGGACGGCGACACCGTGCGCCGGATGATGGCGAACGCCCAGATCTTCGTGCTGGCGAGCGTAACGGCAGCCGACGGGGACGAGGAGGGGCAGGGGCTTGTCCTTCAGGAGGCGCAAGCCTCCGGCTTGCCGGTGCTCGCCACCGAGCATGACGGCTTCGCGGAGAGCATCATACCTGGGCGATCAGGCTTCCTCGTGCCGGAGCGCGACGTTGAGGGCCTGGCCGAGCGGCTGGCCTGGCTGCTCGAACGCCCCGAACTCTGGCCGCAGATGGGGCGCGCGGGCCGCGAGCACGTCGAGGAGCGCTACGACATCCACAAGCTCAACCGGCAGCTGGAAGCGTTGTACGCAAGGGTCATAAGCAACTTTCAAGAACGCCGGAGGAGGGCATGAAGCTCCTTTACTATGAAGACCCCGCCGGCAACTTCGGCGACGACCTCAACCCGTGGCTCTGGCCGCGCCTCGCGCCCGACCTGCTCGACGGCGACGGCCAAACGCTGTTTGTCGGCATCGGCAGCATACTCGACGAGCGCATCCCGGCGGTGCCGTTGAAGGTGGTCTTCGGCACCGGGATCGGCTACGGACGACTTCCCTCGATAGATGAGAGCTGGAAGATATACTGCGTGCGCGGACCATTGACTGCTCAGGCGTTGGGGCTTCCCGCGGACCTGGCGCTCACCGACCCTGCGGCGCTGGTGAGCGCGGTGGTACGGCCTGATGTGCCGAAACTGCACGCGGTATCCTTAATGCCCCATTTCAGGACGAGCGGACGCGCGAAGGGCCAGGGAGTAGACCTGGAGACTGTCTGCAACGACTTAGGTGTCAACTACATCAACCCCAGCGGCGGTGTGGAGGCAACGATATTCGGGCTGCAAAGCTCCAACCTGGTGATCGCGGAGGCGATGCACGGGGCTATCGTGGCCGACGCCCTGCGCGTACCCTGGGTGCCGGTCCAGATCTACGACCAGATCAGCAGCTTGAAGTGGTGGGACTGGTGCAAATCGCTCGGCCTGGAGTATGTGCCGACAGTTTATTCAGCCGCCCAGGCTGACCCTGCCTCGGAGCTTGCCGGCTTCATGCGGAGCGTCATGGCACACGCCCGGCCCGTCCTGAGCAACGAGGCTGGGTCGGCAGCGGCGATAGAGCGGCTAGAGGAGAAGCTCGACCGGCTGAGGAGAGACCGGGGCGGCGGGGGCTTCACAGGAAGCACGAAGCTGGTCCAAGATCCCGAAGTGCTGCGGGGCATCCCCTGGTTGTACGACATTCAGTCGGCGATCCGAGAGATCGTAACCGTCATCCCAGTAGGAGAGAGTTTCATCCTGGTGGACGACATGCAGTGGGGCGGGGGCCGAATCGTCGCGGGCCGGACCGCCATCCCCTTCACCGAGCGCGAAGGGCAGTACTGGGGGCCACCGTCCGACAGCGCCACCGCCATCCGTGAGCTTGAGAGGCTGCGGCAGTCGGGCGCGGGCTTCATCGTCTTTGCGTGGTCCAGCTTTTGGTGGCTCGACTACTACGCCGAGTTCAACGACTATCTGCGGTCTGTATATAAGTGTATTTTAGAGACCGATCAGCTCGTGATGTTCAGCATTTCGAGCCAGGCGAGCTGAAATCTTACATCGGACACGCTGCTAGCGCACCGGCAACTGCACGACGACGGGCGCGTGGTTGATGTAGCCGGGCTGCCCACCTCCGGGCAATCCAACACGATAATAGCCCGTCTGCACGGCCAGTACCCTACCGGCCTCGTTCGTAAACGGGCCGGTAGGCCGGGCCGTGCTATCCAGATAGGGCAGTATGGCGCCCCGGCTCACCCACTCTACGGCCGGCGCACTTGGGTCGGGCGCGGAGCGGACCGGCACATCGTCCAACAGCACCACCACGCTACAGCCGGTCGGCGACATCGCCGCGACCGCGATCGCGTGTTGCTGCACGGCGTCCGTCGCCGTCCTGTGATGCAGAAACCCGATGATGCCCGCAGCCACTCCGGCGGCCACCCGATCCGGCTGGTCGAACAGCACCGCCCGGTCGGCGGCGCTCGTCATGAAGCCCGTCTCAATCACGACCCCAGGCGTCCCCGTACTGATCCGGCTCTCGTCGCCCATCCAGCCGTTGACGGCATAATATCCACGCATATTGTCAGTGATCTCCACATCGCGCGGCAAACCCGTCGCGGTGCCGTACGCAACGTCCAACTGCTCGGCCAGCACCGCGTCGATCCAGGCCACGGCGGTGCGATAGGGCGGCGCGATCTTGTACCCTCGTGTCAGGTGTGTGAAGTTCGCATCAGCATGGATCGCGACGAAGGCGTCCGCACGGTAAGCGTTGGGGATCGTGGCCGGCAGCAGATCGACAATGACACCGGCGCGAGCCAGCAGCGCCGCCGTGCGTTGCGCCACGTCTAGATTCAGTTCCAACTCGGTGCGCCCGGCGGCGGCTGTCCCCGTCTGGTCCGACAAGCGCGCAAGGGAGGGCGGGAGGGCGGCGATGTGCCAGTGGCCGACCTGGATGCCGACGCGAGGAGGAGGAGTCGCTCGCGTTGGAGGGACAAGAGCCTGCGGGGTGGGCGCGGTAGGGGTTGGTGCCGATACGAGGGCGGCGCTCACCACGGCCTCTGCCGGCTTAGACTGCGCCGTCTCGGTCGTGGGATCCAGGGATACCAATGGGGAGCTTGTGCCGGGGGGTGGCTTCCCAGGGGGACGGGTCGGCTGGGACCAGAGCGGCGATGTGCCGACGACGGCCAGTAGTCCGAACACGAGTACCATCCCACAACCCGACCATCCGCAGGGGCTGCCGCCCCGGAGCCGGCCGCGTGGGAACGTCATCCATAGACGATATTACCCTGGGGGTCGACATGGACATTGATCGATGAGAGAGGGTCACGAGCGGGGCCGCGCGTGACACCTCCCGTCTGAGCGTTGAAGCACGCCAGATGCAACGGGCAAACCAGCAGCTGGGAGCCCGCATCGTACTCTACGGGATACGGACGGTGCGTACATAGATTGCTGAAGGCTTTGACGCTGCCGTCCCCTTCGCGAACTAAGATGCCGGACTCGCCGGTGTCGGGGGCCGTGAAATTCACTGCACTGTTCACAGGGCAGGCGGCCAGGGTGGTCAAAATGACCCCACCATTCGTCCCGCTGCCCGGATCCGTCGGCGAAGGAGCAATTGAGTTAGCTGCGGTGGGATTCGCTCCGGCTGTGGTGTTGCCCGGTGCCGTTGTCGGTGGTGAGGCACTCGCGGTATCGCCGGCCGTTGTCGGGTCAGCTTTCGAGCCGGAAGTGGATTGGTCACCGCCTGCTGGCCCTAACAGTTCTTCTGTAACCTTGAACGAAACCACGGCAGCCATCCCAGTCACGAGCGTGACGCCACTGAGGACGAGGAATCGGCGGCGCGACAACTGGTCCGGAGCGAAGGGCGCTATGCTCTCAGGGGTAGGGTGTAGGAGTGCCGGGACCGCGACGGGGGAAACGGTCGGACGCGCCCCCGTCCGCGCCTGCACACTCCGGCTTGCGCGACTCCGATAGACGAGGACACCGGTCCCCTGAACCGAGCCGACGATCAGCGTGAGCGCAACGAGCGCCCAGATGAACCGCCCATCACGCTCGTTATAGAGCTGATAGCCCAGTGTATGGATGATCGTCAGGACGATGAGGGGATAGGTCCACTGCTGAATGCGCTTCCACCGCTTGCCTTTTAACCACCGCAACGCGCGGTCGTTCGAGAGCGCCAGCAGGACGAATACAATAACGGCGGCAAGCAGTCCGACATCATTGCTGAACCCGAAGAGATTCAACTGCGGCAGGAAGTGGTCCTGTACCTGGCGGAAGAAATAGAGGAGGATCTGGCCCTGGACATAGATCTGCAAGCTGAAGAACACATGCAACAGCGAGGTGATTCCCGCCCAGATACCTATATCGCGCCGGAGATATATATTGACAGGATTCCGGCGCCGGCGCGCCAGATAGAGAGGACCGATCAACAAGCTCAAGACCAGGTAGACGAGCGCGACGTACCCCAGCCCCATCGAGAGCGGCTCGGCAATAATCGCCGAAGGGTCGAAGATAAAAGCGACCAGGCAGCCGACGATGGTGCATAGCGCCAACGCCAGATGCGCCCAGAGACGTTCTCTGGGTATTAACCCCTTCCTCGGTCTTATTGGTGGACTCGTTGCCATGCGTTGCTGCCTCTATCAGTTGCTTTTGGCGCGGCTCCCGCCGCCCATAAGGTGTCTTCGATTCAGTATACCGGCCCTATCTCAATACCTATGCAGAATTACGTTAGAATCAGTGCAGAAACGCGCTTGGTCACTGCGTATTACTAGGGCCTATGCGCCAGACGAATTTCGAAGCCCCAGGAGGGCCAACGCCCGCTCGGGGCGCTGACTGTTGGCGCGCAGAGCCGAAGCTATCTTGTTGGTGCCTCCCAGGTGTAGCAGGCTCACCA
>JBPCPV010000033.1:0-9951 GCA_050998805.1 Chloroflexia bacterium
GCGGAGTGCGGAGTGCGCCCCACCACCCCCACTGTCATTCCCACCCCCACTGTCATTGCCGAGCGCAGCGAAGAATCTCGTCACTCCGCACTCCGCACCCGCACTCCGCAATCCGTAGGCACGGCGCGGCGCACTATTTTTACCCTCTCATCCTTAATATCCATTTCAGGGGCCATTTACTGCCATATTTTGGCACTTTTCGGGGCTTTTGGGCAAAAGATCGGTCGAAAGACCTATACGAGCGGTCAGCCGTCAGCTTTCAGCTTTCAGCAGACGAACAAACAACTCAAAACTCAAAACTCGTCGTTACTCCGCACTCGTCCTGTGGCGCGTTGTAGAGCCATTTGGGGCGGCTCCCGGGGTGAAGGGGCCTCATAGTGCCACCCTGCTTTAGAACAGATGTTCTAAGACTTCTGACGAGTTTTGAGTTATGACGGCGGACGGCCCACGCAATACGCAATACGCACCGTAATTCATAACTCAAAGCTCAAAACTCAAAATTGCCGCAGGCCCTTGACGCCTATGCCCGCCGCGTGCTATCCTGGAGCGACGGATTTGGCCTACTATCAAGGAGATCGTTGTGAACAAAACCATCCGCATCGCCGCACTTGGGCTGCTGCTCGTATCCACCGCACTCGCGGGCTTCACGCACACCACCGCCGCCTCTCCGCCCCTCGCGGGAGCCGGGGACTGGCCGATGTACGGCCACGACGCCTCACGCACCAACTACAATCCCGCCGAGAAGGCGATCAACTCCGGCAACGCCGGGCAGCTCGTGAGCCGATGGCAGGCCCACGTCGGTTCCAACGCCACCACATCGTCTGGCGCGCCGAGCGTGGCAGGCGGGCGCGTCTACGTCCCCAGCAGCGCGCCCAGAGGCCCCAACTTCTTCGCCTTCGACGCAGTGAGCGGCGCGGCGGCCTGGAGCACCAACCTCGGCTACCAGGACACCTGCTTCAACGTCGGCATCGGCGCGACGCCCTCCGTCGCGGGCAACATCGTCGTGGCCGGTGGCGGCGATGGGTCATACTACGGCCTCGACGCGAACTCCGGCGGCCACATCTGGCAGCACGCGATGGGGGCAGGCCCAACCAGCTTCCCCTGGGCCTCGCCTCTGGTCGTCGGCAACCGCGCCTACATCGGCATCTCATCGCGCTGCGACAACCCCTCGGTGCGCGGCGAGATCCGCGAACTCGACCTCGGCACCGGCAGCGTCACGGCGAACCGCTACTTCATGCCGGCGGGCCAGGCGGGGGCGGGCATCTGGAACTCTCCCGCGCTCAGCCCCGACGGCGGCACACTCGTGGTGGCGACCGGCGAGGACTTCCGGGGCGACGACGGGCCGTACAACCGCGCGATCATCACGCTCAACCCCAACGACCTCAGCATCCGCCAGGTGAACAAGCAGGGCACCACCAGCCACGACCTCGACTACGGCACCACACCGCTCGTCTTCCACGACAAGTCGGGGCGCGTGCTCATCGCCGCCGTCCACAAGAACGGCACACTCTACGCCTACTCGCTGACCAACGTCTCCGCCGGACCCGCCTGGCAGCGCGCCACCGGCGTGACCGTCGGCATGATGCCCGCCTATGACCCGAACTACGGCGATGGGGGCACGCTCTTCGTCGCCGCGGCCGGCCGGCTCTATGCGCTCGACCCTGCCGACGGCTCGAACCGCTGGGGGCCGGTGGGCCTATCCACCTCCCACGGCAACCTCGCCGTCGCCAACGGGCTGATCTTCGCCAACACAGGCGCTGGCGGCGTGCTCGTCTTCGATGAGACAAGCGGCAGGCAGGTCGCCGCACTGGTCCCCGCCAACAAAGGCATCGCTAACTCCGGCGTGGTGGTCGCAAACGGCATGGTCTACTGGCTGTCGGGCGCTTACCTCAACGCATGGGGCCTGCCCTCCGCTCCCCAGCCGACACCGACACCGAAGCCGACCGGCCCCACCTACGCCGACCCCGCCTTCGCCCGCCTCTGGACGCGCACCGATCAGCTAGTGGCCGCGCACATGGTCAACCGCAGCTGGTTCTGGGGGCCTGCGCCCTTCAGCCCAGGCATCACCGAGCCGTACAGCGAGGGCAAGGGCGGCAGCCGCCTCGTGCAATACTTCGACAAGAGCCGCATGGAGATCAACAACCCGAACGCCGACAAGAACTCGGCCTTCTATGTCACCAACGGCCTGCTCGTCATCGAGCTGATCTCGGGGCGGGAGCAGGTCGGCGACAGCAGTTACGTGACCCGCCTGCCGTCCAAGACGAACATCGCCGGAGACCTCGACGACACGAACGCACCGACCTACTCCGGCTTCGCGGGCGTCTCCAACACCACGCTCGGCGACCACAAGGCGACCGACCTCACCGGCCGGGCGGCCACAGCCACCATCTCCCGCGACGGCACCGTCGGCAACGACCCCGGCAAGACGGTCTACACCGGCCTCAACTTCGTCCACTACGAAGCAGGCACCGGGCACAATATCCCCGCCGTCTTCTGGGACTTCCTGAACGCGCGCGGCACCGTGATCGAAAACGGGCAGTCCGTGCAGGCCCAGGTGATCTCCCCCTGGTTCTACGCGAGCGGCCTGCCGATCAGCGAGCCGTATTGGTCCCGCGTGAAGATCGCCGGCAAGCCGACCGACGTGCTGATCCAGGCGTTCGAGCGGCGCGTGCTCACCTACACCCCCGCCAACGCCGACCCGTTCAAGGTCGAGATGGGCAACGTGGGCCGCCACTACTTCGACTGGCGCTACCCGAACGTCGCCCCGTGAGCCGTGTCCGAGGGCCAGGAGCCGAGCGCCACGGCCCGTTTGTCATACCGATCATCGCCGTATGCCTGAGCCTGGCAGGCTGCGATCTCGGAGTGTCCACCTCGACACCGGCGGCGACGCCGACCCAGGTCGTGAACGCAACCCCGACCAGCCCAGCGGCGGTCGCCACGCCCGCGCGTTGCGGCCCAGCCGCCGGCCGTCGGCCAACCGCGACAGTAGACGAGCACTTCAATGCGCTGTTCGCCACCCATCCCAACGGTTGGATGGGCGCGGACGGCGCGTACTCCGTGCCGCTGCCGGATGACCGCAGCGCATGGCTGTTCGGCGACACCATCCTCGGCAAGCCCCAGCCGGACGGCTCAGTCAAGCCGAGCGCCTTCATCAACAACTCCCTGATCGTCCAGGATCGCGACAAGCTCACCGCGCTGCACGGCGGCACAGAGGAGCATCCCGTGGCGGTGATCACCCCGACCGACCCCGCCACCTGGTACTGGGCTGCCGCCGGCGTCGCCGAGGGCGACAAGCTGCGCGTCTTCCTGCTGCATATGAAGCGCGCCGGCAACGGCACTCCTGGGTTCGACTTCACCGGGATAGGCCATGCGGTCGCCACACTCTCCCTACCCGGCCTGAAGCTGGAAGGGGTCACGCAGTTGCCCTTCGAGAGCAAGGTGGATTACAACTCCTCGGTGCTCGAGGAGCAGGATTATACCTACATCTACGGCTTGGAGGGCGTGGGGAGCAACAAGTACGGCCATGTGGCGCGCGTGCCGAGAGACAGGCTGACGAGCAACAAATGGGAGTTCTACACCGGCGCGGGCTGGTCACCGGACCCCGCCGGTGCCGCCCGCATCACAAGCGATCTCTCCAACCTGAGCGTGTTCAAGCACGGCAGCGGCTACATGCTGGTCGGCATGGAGACCGGCTTCGGCTTCGGCAAGAACATCATTGCCTACTACTCGTGCAGTCCGACCGGCCCCTGGACCGATCGCACCCTGCTCTACACCGTGCCGGAGGCGACAGGCAGTATCATCACCTACCTGGCGATCGCTCACCCCGAGTTCAGCAGAGACGGGCCGATGCTGATCTCCTACTGCCTGAACAACACAAAGCCCCAGGGCGGCTTCGTCAGCGCCAACATATACAGGCCGCATTTCATCCGTGTGACGCTGCCCTAGCTTAACCCGATCCCTGACCTGCCGCCCCGATTAGGCATTGCAGTCCGCATTTGGTATACTTGACCAACTCTGCTGTTACAGCCGGATAGGAACAGACCCGCCCGTTGGCGGGCGAACGCAATATAGAAAGAAGCCCACACATGCAGATCCTCCGACATGCCGTCTTACGGGCCGCGATGATCCTCGGCCTTGCCCTCCTCCTGCTGATGCCGCTCGCCCCTAGCACGCCAGCGTCCGCCGCCCGCCCGACGCCCGACGGAGCACGTAAGCTCGCGCCAGCCGGCACCTCCCGCGACTGGGTGGCGGGCCGCGTTCTCGTCAAGATGCGCTCCGGCGGCGGGGCGACCCTGGACAACCTCCGCACCAACCTCGGCCTGGCGGCGGTCCACGGGAAGCCGATCGGCGGGGTCGTCGCCCTCGACGGCGCTGCGGGGCTGGACGTGGCGGCCACGGTCGCCGCTCTCCGTGCCAATCCCGACGTGGAGTACGCCGAACCCGACTACATCACCCACGCCGACCTGGTGCCGAACGACCCCCACTACGCCGATGACGAGTGGTGGCTGACCGCGATGCAGGCGCAGGCCGCCTGGGACATCTCGACCGGCAACCCCGGCATCACCATCGCCGTCCTCGACACCGGCATCGCCACCGACCATCCTGACTTCGCGGGGCGGATCATACCCGGCCACAACTTCGTCAGCAACAACAGCGACGTGTACGACGACAACGGCCACGGCACCCACGTCTCCGGCATCGCCTCAGCCGCGGGCAACAACGGCGTCGGCATCGCAGGCATCTCGTGGCAGTCGAAGATCCTCCCCGGCAAGGTGCTCAACGCCAAGGGGCAAGGCTCGACCTACGACTTCGCGCAGGGGATCCGATGGGCCGCCGACAACGGCGCTCGCGTGATCAACATCAGCGCGGGGGCCGACTTCTCGACCGAAACCGAGCACGACGCGATCAAATACGCCCGCAGCAAGGGCACCGTGATCGTCGCCGCCGCGGGCAACACCCCCGACGGTCGGCCCGAGTACCCCGCGGGCTACGACGAGGTGATCGCCGTCAGCGCCAGCAGCCAGCGCGACAGCGTGGCCGGGTTCTCGTCCTATGGCGACTACGTGGACCTGGCCGCGCCCGGCATCAACATACTCAGCACATGGGTCTCGAACCATAAGACCGGCTACATGTCGGAGAGCGGCACCTCGATGGCAAGCCCGATGGTAGCAGGCGCAGCCGCGCTCGTGCTCTCGATCAACCCGAACCTCACGCCCGATCAGGTGCAGCTGCTGCTCGAGGAGACCGCCGACGACATCGGCGACCCCGGCTTCGATCAGAAGTCGGGCTGGGGGCGCGTCAACCTGCTGCACGCCCTCCAGCAGGCCCCGAACGGCCCGCCCGACCCGAACCGCAAGCTCCCGCCGACCAAGACCCCGCCCGGCTCCAGCGGCTCGAAGGTCCAGGGCACCGTCACCGGCGTCTCTCCCGACCTGGTGGACGTGCTGCTGCTGCCGCAGAATGGCGCGCCGCCCCGCGACATCCAGCCCGACGCCGCCGGCCTCTACGTCTTCGACAACCTGCCCGCCGGCAAGTACACCGTGCAGATCGCCCTCAAAGCCGGAGGCTACAACTTCCCCGCACCCCAGACCGTCGAGGTCAGCGGCGGGAACGACAGCGCGCCCCAGGTCAACTTCACCCTGACCGCACGGGTGCCGGAGGCGTTCGCCCCCGTTCCTGCCCAGTCGTCCACCTCCGACCTGACTTACTTCCCGCAGGTCCAGCACACCCTGCGCGGCCCCTTCCTGCGCTACTGGACGGCCCACGGCGGCCTGCCGATCTTCGGCTACCCGGTCGGGGAGGAGTTCCAGGAGGTCAGCCTCTCGGATGGCAAAGAGTACACCGTGCAGTACTTCCAGCGCAACAGGTTCGAGTACCACCCCGACCTCGCAGGCACCCCGAACGAGGTGTTGCTCGGCCTGCTCGGCGTCGAGGTCACCAAAGGCCGCACCTTCGACCCCGCGCCCGCCGGACCGACCGATGCCACGCACCAGTGGTTCCCCCAGGTCAAACACAACCTCGGCGGCGCGTTCCTGCGCTACTGGCAGACCCACGGCGGCCTCGCCGTCTTCGGCTACCCGATCTCCGACGAGTTCCCAGAGACCAGCCCCACCAACGGCAAGACATACACAGTGCAATACTTCCAGCGCAACAGGTTCGAGCTGCACCCCGAATTCACAGGCACCCCGAACGAAGTCCTCCTCGGCCTCCTCGGAGTAGATGTCTTGAAGGCCCGGGGCTGGCTGCACTAACGCACTACGTACTACGCACCACGCACTACGCAAGAAGGAGACCCACATGAAGCACTCGCATCGCGGCCTGAGCCTGATAGTTCTTCCGGCAATCATCATCTCGCTCGGCGCACAGAGCGGCGCGCCCCCGGCACACGCCCAGACCGCGTTCGCGGACCCGGCGTTCCAGCGCACCTGGGAGAGGACTGATAAGCCGGTCGCCGACCACAAGGCGCAACGCTCCTGGTATTGGGGGCCGACCCCCGGCTTCTCGACTATGGAGCCGGACAAGGACGCGCCCGGCGGCTCGCGCCTGGTGCAGTATTTCGACAAGAGCCGCATGGAGATCAACAACCCGAACGCCGACAAGAACTCGGCCTTCTACGTCACCAACGGCCTGCTGGCGACCGAGCTAATGAGCGGCCAGATGCAGGTCGGCAACAGCAGCTTCGAGACGCGCTGCCCCGCCGACATCCCCCTCGCATCGGACACCGACGACCCCGCAGCCCCGACCTACGCGACCTTCGGCAAGCTGCTCAACCAGCCGAAGGCGAGCGCCATCGGCCAGAAGGCGATCACAGTTGTGAACCGCGACGGCAACCTCACCGCCGACCAGGGCAAGTACTCCCAGACCGGCACCGAGTCGGCCTACTTCGAGCCGCGCACCGGGCGCAACATCCCCAAGGTCTTCTGGGACTTCCTGAACGTGCAGGGGCCGATCTACCAGAACGGCGCGACCACGACCGGCAAGCTGAACGACCCCTGGTACTTCGCAAGCGGCCTGCCGGTAACCGAAGCCTACTGGGCCAACGTCAAGATCGGCGGCAAGCCGACTGACGTGCTGATCCAGGCTTACGAGCGCCGCGTGCTGACCTACGTGCCGTCCAACGCCAGCACGCCTTTCGCCGTCCAGATGGGCAATGTCGGCCAGCACTACTATGACTGGCGCTATAAGGGCAAGGGCTGCGGCGGCCCCGCGCCCGGCGGCCCCACAGCGGTGCCCACAGCTCCGGCCCCCGTCGCCTGCGACCAGGGTGTGCCCGACGCGAAGTCCGCCACGATCACCCCGCGCTGCGGTCCGGTCGGCACCGTCTTCAATATCCACGCGACCGGTTTCACCCCCGCAGAAAAGCTCAGCTTCTGGATCACCCTGCCTGACGGCGAGGTTTCCGGCACCCCACGCCCGCTCGATGCCGGCAATCACCCCGGCGCTATTGACGACGTGTTCGACAGCAGCATCCTCAAAGATGCAGGCGTCAACGTAGAGGGGATCTGGGCACTCACCTACGAGGGCGAGCTGTCGAAGCACCAGTCCGTCGTCTGGTTCAAGATCACGCCCGCGACCGCCCCCACCCCAGCCCCGGCCCCGCCTCCCGGCGCGACCCCCGGCCCGCCTGCGGCCTGCGACACCAACGGCCAGCACGATGCCACGGCCAGCCCCGGCAGCGCGACGAAAGGCACGCCGATAGCCGTCACGATCAGCGGCTTCAAGGGCGGCGAGCAGGCAAGCTACTGGCTCACCGACCCCGATGGCGCGGTCTTCGGTGCCCAGCAGACCCTAGCGATCCCGTCGAGCGGCGGCGGCACGCTCACCCTCCGCACCACCTCACTCTATCCCGGCCGTTGGGCGCTCACGGTCCACGGCCTCTCCAGCGGCCACGAGGCGGTCGGCGTCTTCTGCATCACCCCGTAATCGCTCTAGCCCCCTTCCCTTCACGGGAAGGGAAGGGGGCCGGCTAGGTCGGCGCAAGTCAGTGCTGGGAGGAGGTATCACGGCGACGGAAGAACCGACATCCTTTGGTACGTGGCTCAAGCAACGCCGCAAAGCTCTGGGCCTGAGCCGCCAAGATCTGGCCGTGCGCGTCGGCTGCTCCGTTGAAACGATCCGCAAGCTCGAGGTAGACCGACGCCGCCCGTCGAAACAGATTGCTGAACTGCTGGCCGCCTGCCTGGATATTCCCGGAGACGCGCGCCCGGCGTTCCTGGGCTTCGCACGCACCAATCCAGATGTGGAGCCGCCCCCCGGCTCCCTGTCGATCCCACCCCTACGTCTCGGCACCCTACCTGCCGCCAGCCCACCCCGCTCCCGCATACCGACTCCCTTGACCCCGCTGATCGGGCGATATCAGGCGGTCGCGGAGGTGTCGGTGCAGCTGCTGGGCCACGGCAGTCAGGAACCTCGGCGCTTACTCAACCTTGAACGGACCGCCGGGCATCGGCAAGACCCGCCTGGCCCTACAGGTAGGGTCCGGCTTGGAGTCCCACTTCCCGGAGGGCGCATTTTTCGTCCCGTTAGCTGCGGTCTCCGATCCGGAGCTGGTGCTCCCCAGCATCGCCCGGATGCTGGGTGTACGCGACGACGGTCACCTGGGCACTGAGCCTGTAGCCGCTCGGTTGGCGCAGCACATCGGCGACAGGCGGATCTGCTGGTGCTCGACAATTTCGAGCAGGTCATCGGGGCGGCGGTCCAGATTGCCGATCTCCTAGTCACATGCCCCCGACTGCAAGTCTTGGTAACGAGCCGGGCCGTACTGCATGTGCGTGGCGAGTACCGCTATACTGTCCCCGCCCTGGTCTTGCCCGACCTGACCCGGCTCCCCGCCGCTTCCGACCTGTTGGGCTATCCCGCCGTGACCCTCTTTGCGGAGCGCGCAGAGGCCGCAGCGCCCGGCTTCCGGCTGACGGAAACCAACGCCGCTGCGGTCGCGGCGATCTGTACCCGCCTCGACGGGCTGCCTCTTGCGATCGAGCTTATTGCGGCGCGCACGCGGCTCTTGTCACCCCAACTGCTGCTGGCGCGGCTTGGCGGCCCCGAGCTCCTCGGCACGACAGGCCCCCGCGACCTCCCGGCTCGGCACCAGACGCTCTTCGCCGCCATGGATTCGAGCTACGGACTACTCGACGGGCCGGAACAGATCTTGTTCGCACGGTTGGCCGCTTTCGTTGGGGGGTGCTCTCTGAATGCCGCACAAGCCGTGTGCAACGGTCCAGAGGAGCTGGACATCGCTGTGGAAACGGGCCTCATGTCGCTGCTGGACAAGAGCCTGTTGCTGCTCGAACCTCCCACAAACGAAGAGGAGACGCGAGTGACTATGCTCGAGACAATCCGCTGGTACGCCCAGGCCCACCTCGTCGCCGGCGGCGAGGAAAGCCGGGTGCGCCACCGGCATGCCGCCTACTTCGCCGATTTCGTGCAAGAGGCGGACCTGGAGCTTCGTGGCCCCCGCCAGGAACACTGGCTGGATCGGCTGGAGAGCGAGCAGGGCAACATCCGCGCGGCCTTGCGCTGGTCGCTGGATAACGGCGAGACGGACCTGGCCGCGCGGCTGGGCGGCACGCTCTGGCGTTTCTGGCAGATGCATGGGCACCTGGGCGAGGGCCGCCGCTGGCTCACTTTCGATCCTCGCGCAGCCGACGCTCGCCGGTACACTGCGCGCGAAGGTACTCAATGCCGCCGCCGTCTTGGCACACAATCAGGGCGCGCGCGAGGCCGCGCGTGCTTATTACACCGAGAGTCTCGCGCTATACCGCGAGATGGACGACAAAGCCGGCATCGCCAGCGCGGCCAACAATCTGGCAGTGCTGCTGATCGACCTAAGTAAGGTTGCATAAGTCGTTTGCACTTTTCGAGTCGAAGGGGTAAGCTACTCTCCTACGAGAGGAGAGTGCCCCATGATCCATGTACGACAACTGGACGAGCGGCAGCGGGCCGAGTTGAAGC
>JBPCPV010000040.1:0-74366 GCA_050998805.1 Chloroflexia bacterium
GCAGCCACGTCTATCTGGTAGGCGGCTACGAGCCGACCACACCTGCCAACGACATGCAGATCTACAACCCGGCAGTCGCCTGCGGCACAGTGACGGCCACAGCCACGGCGGTGGCGAACACAGCGACGGCTACAGCGACCAGTCCGGCGTCCACCGCGACGCGCACTGCCACCGTCGTGAGCATCACGGCGACCGCCACCTGCCCCGCAGGCGGCGGCACGCTCGGGCCCTGGACGTTTGTGGCGAACTATCCGATGACACTGGAGAGTGCGGCCATCGCGACCGACGGCACCTACGTCTATGGCGTAGGTGGTGCCAATAACGCCGTGGCCACGAATCTCGTCGAGCGCTACGACCCGGTCGCCAATACCTGGACGGCCTTGGCCACACTGCCCGCCGCCTTGTACGATGCCCATGCCACCTATGCGGGGAACACCGGCAAGCTCTATGTCTTCGGCGGCTACAACAGCGGTAGTGCGCTCGACACGACCTATATCTACGACCCGGGTGCGAACACCTGGACCACCGGGGCAGTCATGCCCGCCGCCCGCGTCTTCCCCGGCGTCGCCTACTACGCCGCCACGGGCAAGATCTACGCGGTCGGCGGTTTCGACAGCTCCTTCGCCGAGCTTACGAACACCTGGGAATACGACCCGGTGGCCAACACATGGAACACGAGCCGGGCGCCGATCCCTGTGGGCATGGGCGGCAGCGCCACATCTATCGTCGGGCAGTTCATCTATCTGATGGGCAGCTACGGCGGCAGCGCGACGACTCTCCACTACCGCTACGACATCGTCGCCAACACCTGGACAACGCGGGCGGCGCTCCCTGCGGCGCGGTATGATGCGTCGGCGGGCGCGTATGGCGGCAAGATCTACCTGTTCGGCGGCGGCAATCCGGCCCTGAACAGCCCGGCCCGGAGCGGCGGGGTGCGGAAGACGGACGCCCCGGCGGCATTCAACACGACGTTCGTGTACGATGTGGCCAGCGACAGTTGGAGCACCGGGCCGAACATGAACACGACGCGCTCATTCAGCGGCGGCACGGCGATCGGCAACCGGCTGCTGGCCGTGGTCGGCTTCGATGGCAGCGCCGATACCAACACGGTCGAGACGGCCGTGATCTCCACTGCCTGCGGCACAGCGACCGCGACGCCACCGCCGGTCAACACGGCGACGGCAACCAACACAGCGATACCCTCGGCGACACGCACCTCCACGGTGGTGCCCTCGGCGACGGCAACCAACACGGCAGTGCCTTCGGCAACCAACACAGCGATACCGTCGGCAACCAACACGACGGTGCCTTCGACAACCAACACAGCGGTGCCTTCGGCAACGCGCACGGCGGTGCCTTCGACAACCAACACGCCGGTAGCTACCTCGACCAATACGGCGGTGCCGAACACGGCGACCCGCACAGCGACGGTGCCTCCGGGCAGCACAGCCACGGCGACGACGCCTCCGGCCAACACGGCCACGCCGACGACGCCTCCGAACACGGCGACGCCGACCGCCACAGCCTGCACCAACCCCTTCTCTGACGTGCATCAGAGCGACTACTTCTACACGCCGGTGCTGTATCTGTACTGCCACGGAGTGGTCAGCGGATACTCAGACGGCACGTTCAGGCCATATGCCTACACAACGCGCTCCCAGATGGTCAAGATCGTGGTCCTCGGCTTCCAGAAGGCGATCACGACCCCGGCCGGTGGGGCGCACACCTTCGCTGATGTGCTGCCTGGCAACAACTTCTTCAACGTGATCGAGACGGCAGCAGCACACCACATCGTCAGCGGCTACGACTGCGGCGGCCCAGGTGAGCCGTGCGACAGCCTGAACCGCCCATACTTCCGACCTTACGACTACGTGACGCGCGGGCAGCTCGCCAAGATCGATGTGATCGGGGCAGGCTGGACGCTCTACAACCCGGTGCAGCAAACCTTCAGCGACGTGCCGCGCCAGAGCACGTTCTACGAAGTGATCGAGACGGCGCACTGCCACGGTGTAGTGGACGGCTACTCAGACGGAACGTTCCGCCCGTACACGAACGCGACCCGTGGACAGATCAGCAAGATCGTCTACCTGAGCATCATCAACCCACCGATGAACTGCGGGCCTGCACCGACGGCGACACCATAGCCACCTAGCCCGATCTCCCCCTTCCCAAGAAGGGAAGGGGGAGACGGAACCACTGTCATTCTTCCCTACATGGGAAGTAGGAAGGGCCGCAGAGTATTCTCTGCGGCCCCTCACTTTATCTCACTAGCAGAAGTTCAACGCAGTATGGTCCCTTCCTGGTCGGCAGTCCCGGCGAGCCGCCGCTTGGCAACACTGTCATTCTGAGCGCAGCGGAGAATCTCCGCCCCTTGTTGGTCGGCGGCCCCGGCGAGCCGCCGCTTAAGCGCCGCGCTGCTCACGAAGCCGGGGCGCAGCGCCGCCGGAATGTCCACCGGCCGGCCGTTCTGTGGGTTCACCCACTGCCGTGCGCGGTATGGCCGGAGCGCGAACGTGCCGAACCCGCTGAGTACCACCCGCTCACCGTCGTTGAGGCAGTCGGCGATCTCGTCGAGGGCCGCGTCAAGCACCGTCTTCACCGTCGAATACGGAACCCCCGTCTCTGCGCTGACCCTGCGTATCAGTGTGCTCTTCTTCATTGAAGTTTTCCTCACTTTCGGGCATAATATAGCATGAGCTACACGGCGAAGCGCCTCACGATCTTGCTGATGGCCTGGGGGCTGATCGTCTTCATCGGAGTCACAGCCCGCATAAATCTAAATGCCCCACCGCCCCCGCAGGTTACGGCCTCCCCGACGGCGGTCTCGGCCCCTGTTGCCGCCCCGACTGCGGCGACGGACGCCGCAGACCGGGCCGCCCAGCTTCAGCAGGCGCTCGCCCAGAACCCGAACGACCTGCCTGCCCTCACCGAGCTTGCGGCCATCACGTACCAGCAGAAGGATTGGGAGGGCGCGATCACGCTCTACGGGCGCGCGATAGGGCTGGACCCCCACAATGTGGACCTGCTGGCGAAACTGGCGGCGGCGCAGCTCTACGCGCTCCGCTTCTCCGACGCACAGGCGACGCTAAAGCAAGCCATCGCGCTCGACCCCCGACGCGCCGACCTCCATCTGCTCCTCGGCCTCGCCGACAGCCGCCTGGTGCCGCCGGATAATGCAGGCGCGGCGGCAGAGTGGCGTCAGGTGATCGCGCTCGCTCCGAACACCGACCTGGCGCGGCAGGCACAAGACCTGCTCAACACCGCCTCGTCGCCCGGCCAGTAGGAGAGATCATGGCGATTTCGTTCATCGTGATCGGCGGTGGCTGCTACGGCAGCCACCATGTCGCCCGCCTCGAAAAGGGCCGCGCGAAAGGCGCTATCGGCCCAGACGACCGGATCGTGGTCGTGGACCGCAACCCCGCCTGCCAAGTGCTCCGCGAGTTAGCCGAGAAGCCGAACCCACTGGTCGAGGTGGTGCGCGCCGACTGGCTCGCCTACATGCAGGCCGAGTTCGACCGGCTGCCGACCACCGACGAGGTGGTGCCGGCACCGATCGCGCCCCACCTCGCCGCCGAGTGGCTGCTATGGAGCCTCGGCACCCGCCTCCCGCCGGATCGGGTGCGCCAGGTGCCGTTCGACGACAGCTTCGGCGGCCTCCCCTACGAGTACCTCAGTCCGGCAGGCGAACGCTTTTTCAGCGCGGCAGGCTGGGTCTGCCCGCCGAACTGCCGCGCGCCCCGCAAGTGCCCCGCGATACTCGCGCCCCGCACCTGGGATCTCGAAGACACCGTGCGCGACTTCAGCCGCGCCCACTCCGACCGCTACGCCGAGCCTGCGATCTTCCGCACTGCCTACCGCACCACAGGCATCGAGACCATCCCGGTCGGCTACTACCGCGAAACCCGCGACCGCCTGCTCGCCCTCGCCGAGGATCGCTCGGCGGACGGCAAGAACGTCATCGTCTCAACGCTGTCCGCGTGTCACGCCGCGGCCAACCTCTTGCGCTTTGGCTAAGGAGAACCCCTCATGGACACAGCAAAGAACGACAAGCTCCGCTCTGGCCTCGACGATTCGCTGTCGAACCTGATGGCCGTGCTGCCGGGGGCCGACAACGAGCCGGGCTGGGACATACAGACCGGCGACGAGGGCTGGACCGTCCGCCAGATGCTCGCCCACCTCGCGTCAGCCGAGACCAGCATGAACGGCCTGATCGACCGCGCGCTCGCCGCAGCCCGCGACGGCCTGCCGATAGGCGACCCGATGGCCCCCTCCGGGGGCAAGTTCGACCTCGACTACTGGAACCTCCGCCAGGTCGAAAAGCGCGCCGAGCGCCCGCCGTCGGCCCTGCGGCTCGAACTCACCGAGACGCGCGCCCACACCCTGCGCCAACTCAAGTCGCGCACGCCCGAAGAACTCGCCGCCCCCGCCTGGCACCCCGCGCTCGGCGACACGGTGGTGGAGAGCATCTACAAGGTGATGGCTATCCACATGCGCGACCACACCCGCACGATCAAGAAGGCGCTCCGCGAGGGCCTGCACGGCCGCTATTGGGCGGACGTGGAATAGGGCCGGGCGCATGATGGACCGTGTTGACGTAGAGCGCGCACGGAGCGAGGTGGAGCGGCTGATGGACCTCGGGTTCGACGCCCGACGCGAGGGCCAGTACGCCGCAACGGCGCGGCTGATAGAGCAAGCTGTCGCCATTGCAGAGAGCCTCGGCGAACTCCCATTGCTGGTGTACACCCGCGCTTGGCTTGCCTCTGCCTACACAGATGAGGGGCACCGAGAGTCGGCGATGCCGCTCTACTTCTGGCTGATCGGCATCGCCACCGCTCCGGCCCTGCAAGGCCAGGTCTCTGACTATCGCAGCCAGTGGACGCTTGCTACCAGCTTCATCGGACTTCTGTCGTGCGGGAGTCTAATGGAGATGCCGGTCGCAGACTTGTTGCGTGTTGTGGCGGACGGGACAGCATGGGTAGAGGCGATCGGCAAACCCGAATGGGCGGCTGCGTTTCGCCTACAGCGCGGGCGGTTGTTACGCAAGCAAGGTGACCTAGAGGCCGCCCGCCGTGAGATGGAAACTGCGCTGGCTCTCAGGCGGCGGCACAAGGATCCACCTGGACCCTCTCTAGAGAATCACTTATTGAACCTAGGGCTTCTTCTGAATGATCCCGCCGTCGGCGAGTATGCTGAAGCTATCCCTCTCGCTGAGGAGATCTTAGATACTCAAGAGGGCGGCGTACACAGCCGCCACTCGGCTTATTTGCTTCTGGCGAGGGCCTACCTCGGTCTTGGCGACCTGGATCGGGCACTGGGGCAGGCTCAAATGGTTGTGGCGATAGCGCAGACGATGGAAAGCCCATCCGCGAAGACCAGCGCCTACGGGGCGCTGTCTCGTGTCTACCAGGCCGCCGGCCAGCTCACCGACGCGGCGGAATCTACCGCCCAGATGTATGTGTGGGCGATTGCCCATAGTTGTGCAGACTGTACTCACTCGGCACTGACCGAGGCGGCGAAGACCCGCCTGCTACAGGCCCGTCAAGCCGCCAGCCTGCCGCTCAAGGGCGACGACTTTCCGGCTACGTTGCCGCCGGATGCCGACCGCGCCCTGGCCTCGCGGTGGCTGGCCGGGGCACACCGCTTCATCCGCCGGGCGCGCGTTCCTGCCGCGCGGCTCGATGCGGCAGCCGGGACACGCAAGGAGCAAGACGCGCTGGACAAGCTCGCACTCGAGGGCGACGAGTTGGGAGCGTTGCTCGGCAGTGGGGGTGCAGGATGAACGCGCTTGAAGCAGAGCAGTTGCGGGCCGAGATAGACCGGCTGATCGAACTCGGTTTCGATGCCCAGCGGGAAGGGCAGTTCATAGCGATGGAGCAGCTGATGGAGCAAGCCGACGCCACGGCGGAGCAGTTGGGCGAACTCAAGCGGCTAGTCTGGACGCGCTTCTGGTTGGCCCACTCCCGGCGCAGGCAGGATCAGTATCAGAGGGCGTTGCCGGATTTCCTCTGGCTGATCAGCATCGCTACAGACCCGGCCTCTCAGGAGATGGTTGCCGACGACTATAGCCGGAGGCTTTTGGCCTCTAGCTTTGTTGGATTCCTGAAATGCGCGCGCCAATCACCAGGAATGCCGACCGCACAGCTTTTGCGCGTAGTGGACGACGGGCTGGCCTGGATAGAGTCGATCGGCAAACCCGAATGGGCACCCAGCCTTCGGCTTGAACGTGGGTATCTGCTCTGGGGCCAAGCCGACCTGGAAGGCGCACGTCGGGAGATGGAAACCGCATTGGCCCTCAAGCGCCGTTGCCACAGCGCACCCGGCGCATATCTGTCCGACCACCTATCGGCACTCTCAGATCTCCTGAGCGTTGTGAAAGTGGGAGCTTACGCCGAAGCCCTCCTCCTGGCGGAGGAGATTCTCGAGAACCCGACTCCCGAAATTGATGTCCGCCGCGAGGCGTATCTGGTCCTGGCCGACGCCTATAGCGGCCTCGGTCGCCACGAAGAGGCGTTAGAAGCAGCCCAGGCTGCGCTTGCATTGGCCTGGGCGATGGAGAGTCCTCTGAGATTGTCGGGAGTGTACCATGTATTGAGTAGGATACACAGAAACGCGGGGAACGGGGATCAGGCGGCTGACTTTGCAGCACACGGGTTGTGGTGGAGGTCGCTGCACGCCGGCACGACTCAGGTGCTGCCTTATGTGTTCCTTGCCGGCCCTGCTTTAATACGCCTACTACAGGCCCGCCAAGCCGTCGGCCTCCACATCAAGGGAGACTACCTCCCGGCGACTTTGCCGCCGGATGCCAACCGCTCGCTCGCTCTGCGCCGATTGGACAGCGCGCGCCGCTTCATCAGCCGGGCGAGAGTGTGTGGCACACTGTTCGACAAGGCATCCGGGGTACGCGCAAGACAAGACAGGCTCGATGAGTTAGAGCAGGAAGCCGACGCGATCGCTGCCCTGCTCGCTAGCAAGGAGAACGAACGTGGCTGACAATGCTCAGGAGGGTGAGCAGCACGAGATCAAGATCGATCTGCAAGGGCTGATCCGCCTGCTGGCGAAGAATCTGTATGCCGAGGCCGATGTCTTCGTGCGCGAACTGATCCAGAACGCCCACGACTCGATCTCCCGCCGCACGGAGGTTGGGGCGGGGTCGGCCACGCCGGGCGCGATCCGCATCCAGACCGACGCACGCGCAGGCACGATCACCATCAGCGACAACGGCAACGGCCTCACCGAGAGCGAGATCCACGAGTATCTCTCCACGATAGGCCGAAGCGGCACCGGGGCGTTCCGCCAGGATCTGATCAAGCGGGGGCGACAGGCCGAGGTGAACCTGATCGGCCAGTTCGGCATCGGCCTGCTGTCGGCGTTCGTCGTCGCTTCCCGCGTCGAGGTCGAGACCCTCAGCAGCGCGCCCGACAGCCCCGCATGGCTCTGGGTGAGCGAGGGGCAGCGCGACTACATCCTCCGCCCCGGCGGTCGCGCAGTCGTCGGCACCACCGTCACGCTGCACATCAGCCAGAACTACCGCGACATGCTCGACCCCGAAGAACTCCGCAAGGCGATCACGAAGTACGCTGACTTCATCCCTTACCCGATCTACCTCAACGGCGAAGACACTCCCGCCAACAGCGTTGACGCGCCTTGGCACCGCACCTTCGGCGACGAGCGCGAGCGCCTCGGCGAGTACTGGATCTTCGTGAACCGCCGCTTCCCCGACATCCCGCTCGAAGTGATCCCTGTCGCGCTCGAAGCCCCCTACAAGGTAGACGGCGTGCTATACATATCCGACCGCAACATCCCCGACATAAACACCGCCGGCCTGCTCGACATCTACCAGTCGCGGATGTTCATCACAGCCGCGAACCGCGACATGCTGCCCTCCTGGGCGAAGTTCGTGCGCGGCGTGATCGATTCGCCCGACCTCACGCCGACGGCCTCCCGCGACGCGATCCAACTCGACCAGGCCGCCCGCGACATCAAAGAGGCGCTCGGCGGGGTGATCATGCGGCACCTCAAAGGGCTTGCCGAGCGCGAGCCTGAGCGTTTCGGGCGGATCATGGAGTGGCACTCCTACCACATGACCGGCATGGCCGTCGCCCACGACGACTTCTTCGATGCAGTCGCCGATCTCGTGCCCTTCGAGACCAACCAGGGTTTGCTCAACCTCCGCGACTACGCCGACACCGCCCGTCGGCTCGACGACCGACATGGGCAGGACATCTTCTACTTCAGCGAGCGGGGCAGCGCCACCCAGTTCTACTTGCTCTGCGACGCTAAGGGCCTGCTGGTGATCAACGCCGCATACGTCTTCGAGGAGCAGTTCCTCAGAAAATACGCCAAGCGCCGGCCCGGCATTCGGCTGCACCATATCACCGTCACCGGCTCGGATTTCCTGTTCACCCATCTCTCCCGTGAGGAGGCCGCCGACTTCCGCCAACTGGTCAACGACTTCCAGGCCGTCTTGACCGACTCGCGCAGCCATGCGCGCATCGTCCGCTTTGCCCCCACCGACCTGCCGGCCGTGACGGTGCTGACCGCCGACAGCCGCCTCCGCCGTCAGCTGGAAGACACCCGCCGCTCCGCCACCCTGCCCGACTCGGTGCGCGACCTGGCGGGGCGGCTCGCCGAAGAACGCACCCCGGTGCCGACGGTACTGCACCTGAACGCCGACAACCCGACGATCCGCCAGATGGCGGCCCTCGCCCGCCATCCCCAACCTGACCGCGCGGCCTACGATGCCGCTATCGGCGCGATCTACAACAACGCGCTGCTGCTCGCCCAGCACCAGGTGACGCCTGAGAACGCCAAGACCCTGTTCAACAGCTTCAGCCGCGTCATCGCCCTGCTGATGGACCCCGCTCACCGGGCCGAAGCACAGCACGAAGCCATCTCACACCCCGCGCCGGAGCCAGACACAGCAGCCCCTAGCCGCCCCGTCACCTGCGCCATCCTCGCTCCTGACTCCGACGATGGCCCCTTTCCATATCGCTCGGTGCTGCTTCCCGCTGTGCGCGCTGCCCTGGAAGGGGCACCCTATTATTGGCGCGTGTTGCCCGCTGCACATCCAGGTACACCGCCTGCCGACCCCGACACGCAGGCATCGGCGGACGACTGTGATCTCTACCTCGCCGATATTTCGGACCGAGACCCTTCCGTGTTGATGCAGCTCGGCTACCTTCGCTGGGCCAGGCCCACCTGCCCCGGCATAGTGCCAGCACGCGCCGGAACCGGCCGCCCACCCCGCGATCTCGACGGCCTGCTATTCCTCACCTACCCGGCTGCGACCGGAGACGGCGCCGCCGCAGAGATCGCCGAGGAGCTGCGGATCGCGCTCCGGGGACATGACGCGCTTGAACGGCTTGCCGAGAAGAGGCCGCATTACCTGTCGCCCCTGGTCCTCCATCAGCAGCTCGATGTGGATGCCCCGGTCGCCGGCCTCCTCGCGGCGGCATATCCCACGATGGAGAGCTTCGTCGCCGCCGACACCGAGAGCGTGGTGAAGCGTGTGCCCGGCCTCACACGCAGCCTGGCGCGCGGCCTTAAAGCCGATATAGCCGACCTGCTACAGACGATCCGCGCTTGACGGATGGCTCGGATCTTGCACATAAACCCCTGGCCCCAGAGTCGGGGCCGTCGGCTTCACGAACCGGGCGCGCCCACCAGAGCTGGCGCCCAACATCAGCAAAGGACGGTCTAATAATGCCTTTCGAACTTCCACCATTACCCTACAGCTTCGATGCGCTCGAACCCAACATTGACGCACGCACGATGGAGATCCACCACGACAAGCACCACGCTACTTACGTTACCAACCTCAACAAGGCGCTTGAGGGCCTGCCCGAACTCTCTAGCATGAGCGTCGAGCAGCTGATCCAGAACCTCGACAAAGTGCCCGAAGACAAGCGCACCGCCGTCCGCAACAACGGCGGCGGCCACGCCAACCACAGCATGTTCTGGCTGATCATGAAGCCGAACGGCGGCGGCGCGCCGACCGGAGCTATTGCCCAAGCGATCAACTCGGCCTTCGGCAGCTTCGACGCCTTCAAGGAGAAGTTCAACGCCGCCGGTGCGACCCGCTTCGGCTCAGGCTGGGCCTGGCTCACGGCCGGCAAGAATGGCGAACTCAGCGTCACCTCCACCCCGAACCAGGACAGCCCTCTCATGGACGGCGCGACCCCGATCCTCGGCTGCGATGTCTGGGAGCACGCCTACTACCTCAAGTACCAAAACAAGCGCCCCGACTACATGACCGCCTGGTGGAACACCGTCAATTGGGACGAAGTGAACCGCCGCTACGCACAGGCCGGCGGCGGCTGAGAGCATGTCGAAAAGGGGGCCTATGTGGGAGCCGGTTTCAAATAGGCTCCCACATAGGCCCTTCTGTAGGAGCCTATTTGAAACCGGCTCCTACAGCACGTTCTTGACCTCGTCCGTCACCTCGTCGGTGAATGGGGTGAAGTTCGTGCGGAAGCGTTCCACCAGGTCACGCGCCTGCGCGTCGTATGTGTTGCCGTCCGCCCAGGTGTTGCGGGGGACGAGCACCTCCGCCGGCACGCCGGGGCAGCTCACCGGTACGTCGAAACCGAAGACCGGGTCGCGCCGCATCTCCACCCCGGCCAGCTCGCCGTTGATGACCGCGTGTACGATGGCGCGCGTGTACGCGATGCTCATCCGCTTGCCGGTGCCGTATGCCCCGCCGCTCCAGCCGGTGTTCACCAGCCAGACATCGGTCCCGTGCTTCTCCATCCTCTCGCCGAGGAGCTGCGCGTAGACCATCGGCGGCAGCGGCAGGAAGGGTGCGCCGAAGCACGCGCTGAACTCGGCCTGCGGCGCGGTCACTCCCCGCTCGGTGCCCGCCAGCTTCGCCGTGTAGCCCGACAGGAAGTAGTACATCGCCTGCTGCCGGTTCAGCTTGGCGACCGGCGGCAGCACCCCGAAGGCGTCAGCCGACAGCATCAGCACGTTGCGCGGGTGGCCGCCCGTGCCGGTCGGCGAAGCGTTCGGGATGTACTCAATCGGGTAGGCCGAGCGGGTGTTCTCGGTCAGCGATTGGTCGGTTAGGTCGAGCACGCGGCTCACCGGGTCCATCACCACGTTTTCCAACACCGTGCCGAATGCATGGCTCGCGCTCCAGATAGCCGGCTCTGCGGTCTCCGACAGGTTGATCACCTTCGCGTAGCATCCGCCCTCGAAGTTGAACACGCCCTTGTCGCTCCAGCCGTGCTCGTCGTCGCCGATCAGCACACGGCTTGGGTCCGCGCTCAACGTCGTCTTGCCGGTGCCCGACAGCCCGAAGAAGAGGGCCACGTTTTCCCCGCCGGCGTCGCTGTTCGCCGAGCAGTGCATGGCGACCACACCACGCACCGGCAGGTAATAGTTCATCACGGTGAACATGGACTTCTTGATCTCGCCGGCGTAGGCCGTGCCGCCGATCAGGATCAGGTGCTTGTCAAGGTTCAGCAGGATGAATGTCTCGCTGCGGGTGCCGTCGCGGGCGGGGTCGGCCTTGAAGCCCGGCATATCGATCACCGTAAAGGTCGGCTCGAAGTTCGCCAGTTCCTCCGGGGTCGGGCGTATGAAGAGGTTGCGCGCGAACAGGTTGGCCCACGCGCTCTCGGTCACCACCCGCACCGCCAGCCGGTACTCGGGGTCCGCGCCGACAAAAAGATCCTGCACAAACACATCTTTGCCGGCGATGTAATCAAGCATCCTCTTGTGGATGTCGTCGAACTTCGCCTCGTCGAACGGCTGGTTGACCGGCCCCCACCAAACCTTGTCCTGGCTCGACACCTCCTTGACCACGAACTTATCTTTCGGCGAGCGCCCGGTATACTGACCGGTGCTTACGACGAGCGGCCCGGTGCGTGCCAGGCTGCCTTCGCCCCGGCGGATAGCCTCTTCATAAAGCGCGGCGGCGGGTTCGTTCGTCTGGGCCGAGCGCGCGTTCTGAATACCCTGGCCCTCCGCCTCTGTGGGGCGGCTAATAGTCTGCATTTCAACCTCCTTGTTGATGCGAGCATGTTAAATGAGCGTTCAGCAGTCGGCTGCCGGCTTCGGGCCAGCGTCTGCTCAACGCTCTATTATACACCAAATTGGGAGTTTTGCTCTACTTCGACGCCTGCTCCAATGTCTGCCGCGCATCCTTAGCATAGATCATCGAGAAGTTCGGGTTCACCGCGAGCGCCTGCCCCAGCCGTGCCCGCGCTTCTGCGTGGTCCCCGCTGCGGTACGCGATCATGCCTGCGTGGTAGAAAAACAGCGCGTCCTGCGTGCCCAACCTCAGCGCCAGCTTCTCATATTGCTGCGCCTCTTGCTGCCGGCCCGCCTGCGACAGCGCCCAGGCCAGCGTATCGGCTGCCTTCACGCTTGGCCGATCCGCATAGGCTATGCGTGCCTGCGCGAGCGCCGCATCCGGCTTGCCGTGATCCGCCTCGAAAAGCGCCATCTCCATATCGGTGTTCACCCCGTTCGCCTGGAAGAGCTTCTGCTCCACCCGCACCAGGTCGTACTGCTTCGCGGCCGCTGAGGTCTGCCCTGCCGCCTGCTCCGTCTCGCCGAGCGCGATCACGAACTCAGGCAGCGGCACGCTGTTGATCGCCTGGTTGTAGAGGCCCACGGCTTCGCTATAGCGGCCCTGCACCGCGCGCACATGTCCCAGCCCCGCGAGCGCATACCTGTATCCGGGGAACTGCACAAGCGCGTGCTGGTACTCCTGTTCGGCTGACGCGATGTCGCCCTTGTTGAAATAGAGGTTGCCGAGTTGAACCCGCACCCAGCCGACGTTCTCCGGCGTCGGCGCGCCCGACTCCACAGCCTGCTGCATCAGCTCAATCGCCCCCGAAATGTCGCCGTTGAGTTCGCGCACATAAGACGCCCGACTGTATGAGCTTAGGTCGGGCCGCATATCAATCATATCCTGCACAGACTTCGCCGCATCGTCATACATCCCAAGCTCCACCTCGCCGTCAACGATCAGACTCAGGATCGCCGCGCGGTGCGGGTCGAGCACAAATGCCTGTCGGCCCAGCGCCAGCCCGTCCTTGAACTGGTGCCTCGATAGCGCGAGCGACCCCTTGCCGATCAGCGCGTCCACGTTCTGGGAGTCAATAGCCAGCGCCTGGTTGAATGCAGTCTCGGCGCGCCCATAGTACGTCGGGTCGCCGGTTTCGCGGGCTTTCTGAAGAAAGCCCAGCCCGCTCGTCGTGTAGGTCTTCGCTTCCGACGGGTCATGGAACACACTTACCGCCCCGAAGAGCCGTCCCCCGAACGTCACAGCCACAGCCACCGCCAGCACGACCAACGCCAGCATCAGCCCCTTGTGTTTCAACAGACTCATTGCTCCGACCCTTTCTCGTATTGCATATTGCGTGCTAGGTGTTACGCACTACGTACTACGTGTTGTGTGTCGCGTGTCGCGTCTGGATATTCTCCCTACGCAACACGTAACACCCAACATGTAGCACGCACTACGCACTACGTTCTACTTCTGGCCGTTCTCGATCGCCAGCGCCTTGCGCTCGGCGCCCGATATAGTGTGGTGTAACGGGTCGTAGCCTTGCCACGGGCTGGCGACATACGGGAACGAGGTCAGGAACGGCTTGTCGTTCGTGTTCACCCCGTCGCCCAGCATATCTTGCGGGTTGTTGTCGGGCAGGCCGAACATAGAGTGCAGGATCGGGCCGTAGCCTTCGCCTACCACCCGCAGTTCGATGTCCACTACATCGTCGGTCAGGCGGCGACCGTTCGGGAAGCCGTCGAACTGCCCGGCGAGCAGGCCAAGCCGATCCGGGGCCGCCGACGGCGGGATCGTCATGTTCAGTCGCAGCAGGTCGGCCTTCTTGTTGCCGGTGAAGTTAAGCCCCGGGAAGCCGGTCAGCAGGATAGTCACCAGATCCTGGCGGTTCGTCGTGCGGGCCGGGGTGGTGATCGCCGGGCTGTAGAGGTAGTTCTCCAGGCCCGCCAGTTCGGGGTTGAGCGCGTTCGACAGGAACTGCTTGTCGCTCGCAGGGGGCTGGCTGTTCCAGAAGTCCTTCTGCCCAACGTGGGTGACGACTTCGTTGATCAGCGGGTTGGCGAGCCGCGAGATCTGCACGAAGTTGCCCGAGTAGTTCACGGTGCCGTTTGTTCGCAGCACACGCACCGCCTGGCGGCTCGCGTTGGCGAAGACGCCGATGGTGCCGGTGCTCGATGTTGGAGGCTGGTGGTCCCGCGTCAGGTCGGTCATCGGAACCTGCATGATGATGCTGTGTACGTTGAAGCCCTTGAGGCCGTCAATGCCCACGGTGTCGGTCAGCGGGATGATGTGGTAGGGGTTGAACGGTCGCAGGCCACCGAGGTCGAAGATCGACCCGAGGTCCACGAAGAAGGGATCGTCGCGCTGGCCGGCGAAGAACTTGCGGTTGCCGACCGTGTTGATCGCCTGGGCCGCGAGGGTATCGTAGTTGGGGGTAGAGCGCGGGCCGATGTTCACCGGCGGCTCCGGGAGGTTCGTGGCGAGTACTTGCGAAGTCCCCCCCTCGATGCGGGTCACCGAGTAGAACTGCTTGATGTTCCAGTTGGGGCTGCTGATCGAAGTGATCGGGCCTGTGGCGTACAGGAAGGTGTTCGGGTTGCCGATCACCGTGTTGAACCGGAACTGGTAGACGATGTCGGCCTGTGCATCGCCGGTGTTGTCGATCCGGAGCTCGTACTGCACATTATCGCCGAAGGCGGCGAAGTTCGGCCCGCCGTTCGGCTCTTCGAGCGGTATATAGTTAGCGACGATCGTGACCGTGTTCGTCACGTCGGGGCTGACGAATGCGTAGACATCGGTGTTGTCGGCCTGTGGGTCGCCGCTGATGAGCGGCGCTTCACGGTGGCTCGACGCGGCTGCGGGGTGCGCGGGGCTGCCGACCACCATCAGGGCCAGCGCCGACAACAAGATGCCGATGCTCGCCAGGGTAGTCGCGATCCCCTTCATGCCCCCGAAGCTGTTATTCAGACGTTGCTTCGTGTTCATCTCGAACTCCTCTGCTCTGGTGTTAGGTTGGTGAATGTCCATCTGCTCCTTGACTCCGCTCATGGCCGTGGCTTCAGCGGTATCGGCGTTGGGGCCGCCGCGCATGGAGTGTTCTGGACGTTCGCCTGGTAGACGATCTTGGAGATCTGGCCGCGAGTGGCATTGTTGACCGGCTTGAACGTGCCGTCATTGTATCCCGATACCCAGTCGTAGCAGGCTGCGGTTTCGACGAACTGGTAGAACGGGTCGCTCGGCGGCACATCGCTGAAGCTCGGCGTCGCCGGGTTGATCGTCCCCACGCCGGCCGCGTTCACGATCATCTTCGTGAGTTGGCCGCGCGTGATGTAGTTGTATGGTCGGAACGTGCCGTCGCTGTAGCCGCTGAACACATTGAAGAGCTTACCGGCCTCGATGTACTGGTAGAACGGGTTACTCGGCGGCACATCGCTGTAGCTCGGAGTCGCGGGCGGGGGTAGGAGCGGTACGTTCAGACCCAACACCGCGATCTTAGCCATTTGGCTGCGCGTCGTGAAGTTGTACGGCCTGAATGTGCCGTCGCTGTAGCCGGAGATCGTCCCCTTGCAGAAGAGATACTGCACCGGCAGGTAGAAGTAGTCGCTCTGATGTACGTCGCTGAAGTTGATCGGGCATGTCGTCGCCTGCGGGCTGGGAACCAGCGTCGGCAGCGGAACCGTCGTCGGAGTAGCCTCAGGGGCTGCCCCCGGATTAGCCAGACCCCACGAGAGCAACGTACCGATGTCTTCGGCAGTCGTATCGTTTAATTCGAGGGTCCAGATACCGGCGATCGGTGTGCCGTCGAACGCTGCCAGTGAGCCTAGCGGCTTGTAGGTGCCGCCGCCCGGCGGGCAGACATCGCCTATCTGGGCTACCGCCCCATCCGATAGGTTGAAGTTGGTGTTGCCGGCGTTCTCCTCGATCCCCCCGCAGGCCGCGTTGAACAACTGCACGCGCGTTCCAAGGGGGCTGATCAAGTAAACGTTCAGGTCGCCGGGGAAGGTATCCGAGATCGAGACGTTGATGACCTCGAGGTTCGAGACCACGCCCACGTCTACGATCGTCAGTGTAGATGTAACGGTGCCTGTATCCGGCACCGTCTTAGGCACATCTGTGCTCATGTAGTTGGTCAGCGGAGCAGCCGCGCGAGGCTGTGCTGCTATGCTGTAGGAATGCGATCCGGCCCTCGTGCTTGCGAAGGCACCGCTTGATGCGAACCCTATCACTGCCAGCAGGGCCAGCACGGGCAGCAAGATCCACCAGCGGTTCTTTTGCACTAACATATCCAGTCTTCCTCTCTGATATATGGCGACCCTTTCTCTGTATCGTCGCTTGAACTCTCTATTGTCGAGCATACCCTCCTTTCCTGAATTAATGCGTACAACTATAGGATGCCCGTACTGTCGGGGGGCATCCGCGACTCCACTATCCAAAGGGTTTACCCATTGACGCCCCATTCGGATTTCGATTTTCCACCCATCTTACATCCGCATAAGTTGAGTCCCGCTATGAAGGCAAACGACTTACCCCAATATCTCGCCCAGCACCCGCAGGTAGTTCCCTCCACGCAGCGCCGCGATGGTCTCGGCGGAATATCCCCGCTCGGCGATGGCGGTATAGAGCCGGGGCAGGTTCCCCACCTGCTCGAGGCCCGGCGGCAGGCCCTCGCCGATGCCGCCGTAGTCTGTGCCGAGGGCCACATGCTCAGGCCCCGCCACCTCCAGCAGGTGGTCGTAGTGCGCGACTAGCGTATCGAGCGTGACGGGGGTGCCATGCGGGGCCAGGAAGTCGTTCGCGTAGAACACGCCGATCAGCCCGCCGCTCGCGGCCACAGCCCCGATCTGGTCGTCTTCGAGGTTGCGCGGGTTCGGGCAGAGCGCCGCGCACGCTGTGTGGGTCACGATCACCGGCGAGGTGCTAGTCTCCAAGACGTTCCAGAGGCCGCGCCTGTTGAGGTGCGCGCCGTCTATCACCATCCGCAGGCTGTTCAGCTCACGCACCAGCGCGAAACCCTCCGGCGTCAGCGCCTCGCCCGGGTCGCCGAACACGCCGGTCGCGTATGCGTTCGAGCGATTCCAGGTGAGACCGAGCGAGCGCAGCCCCGCCTCGTGCAGCGCGCCCAGGTGTTCCGGCCCCGCGATGCCCCGCGCGCCTTCGCAGTGGAGCAGCACGCCGAAGGCAGCCTCGCCTCCGGCTGCGGCCGTCGAGCGAAGGTCGGAGGCGTCCAAGATCAGGCGATATTCGGGGTTGCCGCCGACCCAGGCCAGATAGCGCGCCATCAACTCGTCCACCTCGTCGGCACAGGCCGCCGGCTCATGTTCATCGAGCATCTCGCCGACGCCGAAGATCGCCCAGAACGAGGCGTCCACCTCACCGGCCCGCAGGTTCGGCAGGTCGAGTTGCGCCCCCTCCCAGCCCGCGTCGAATGCCGCCGTCCCGCCATGCGCGGCGGCATAGTAGATCGCGTCTTGGTGGCCGTCCATCGTGAAGGGGTGGGGCATATAGGTTTCTGTCATGGGCGGGAGAGCTCCTCTTTCAGGCGCAGAAGCGCCTCGGTAACCGTTGTTGGGTTTCGCATCATCTCGAAATGGGTGCCTGGCACCTGGATCATGGGCCAGCCCGCAGCCCTTGCCTCTGCCGCCGGAGCGTCATACACCGGGCTGAATTGGATGTAGCCGCAAGGAGCGTCGGGCCAGCCGTCGAATACCGGGATAAGCTCCTCGTAGACGGCAAGCGGCAGAGGCTGTAGCTCCGCGACGAAGCGCCGCCGCAGCGCCGGGTCGAGGATCTCTTCCGCCAGATCCTCATCGGTCCAGGTGGGCAGCAGGCCGTTCCGGGCCGACCGGCGGAACTCCGCAGCCGCAACCGGGTCATCAAAGAGGTCGAGGCGGCTCTTGCTGTCGCTGGGGAGGCCAGCATCCACGAAGACGTATCCGGCGACAGGACGGCGGAGAGCCGCCCGCACCGCGGGGAGCAGCACGCCCGCACCGCTGTGGCCCACCAGCGCCGGCGGTTGGTCGGGGGCTGCGGCCTCCACCGCCTCGACAACAGCCGCCACATGCTGCCGCCAATATGCCAGTCCGCCCGCTTCGGTTGTCCGCAGGGCGGGCACTATAGCGGTCGCGCCTCGCCTCCGCAGTTCTTCGGCAGTCGGCTGCCAGGTCAGAGGCCCTACAAAAGGGCTGTGGATCAGGATAAAGGCTGCAATCGGGGGCGTCGTGGTCGTGAAGCTAGTCCTGGACTGCCGATACGGCCACCGCCTTCTTGGCCCTCGGCTTCGCGGGCGGCTTTGCGGGCGGCTTTGCGGCCGGTTTAACCGCAGTCTTTATGCCGGTGCGGCTGCGGGGCGGGGGTTCGGGCGTGCGCGGCGGCAGCGTCATGTTGTTCATGATCCGCTCCTGGATCACTTTGTTCAGCGTCTCTTCGGTGCCGTCGTCGTAGCGAACATTCAGCGTCGTTGACTTAACGTCAAGCACCGTATATGTTCCCCTGCGGTTAGTGTATTGTTGGCCTTTGACGAACTCAACCGTGTTGTTCATGCGGGTGCCGTCCCTTTCCCGTGTACGATCTTATACAATCTCTGTTCCTCTCTAGCATAGCGAGCCGCAATGCCGTCTTGCCCTTCCTGCATCCTCATTGTAGCACAAGCCCGGCACATCGGCAACCACCCCGACGAGATTCTTCGCTGCGCTCAGAATGACAGTGGGGCATGATGGCTGACGGCTGATGGCTGACGGCTGACGGCTGAACGCTCACTATGCTACAATAGGGCGTGCGAAAACAGGGATTGTGGGGCGATTTGCTGCGCGGCCTCCGTTCACCGTGGCTCTACGTCTGCCTCGTTGCGGCGCTTGTGGTGTGGGGCCTCGCCTGGCAGACGCCGTCGAGCTATACGCTCGACGTTGGCGGCCGGCAGGACGACGCCTTCGTAAGCCATTTCTACGACAAGGAGCCTTCCCCCAACAGCCAGCCCCACCCCGACTTCACCTACCGCTGGACCAGGGCCGACAGCTCCCTCGACTGGCCCGGCCTCGGCCTCGGCAACCTCCCCGTCAGCGTCACCCTGCGCCTCGCCCCCGCTCCCGGAATTGCCTCGCCGGTTGTGACGGCGACAGTGCGCGGTCAAGCCTTCCCCATCGCCCTCGCGCCCGGCCTGCATGATTACAGCTTCCAGGTCGCCACGTCGGGCTTCTTCGAGACCGACTTCGAGATCCGCCTCCATACCCGCACCGTCAGCCCCCCCGGCGACGGGCGCGACCTCGGCGTGCTTGTGGACACCGCCACGCTTGCCCCCGCCGGCCCCGCCCCACCCCAGCCGACTGTGGTCCTGCCGGTGGCCGAGCTTCTGCGCTGGGCCGTGTCCCTCACCCTGCTCTGGCAGCTCGCCCACTGGCTGTCCGGCAGCGCCCGCGTTGCGACGATCCTCTCCGCGCTCGCCGTCCTCGTCGTCGCGTGGGGCATCCTGGCCGAACGCCCCAATCTCGGCCTCCTCGCTCCCGAAGTCCCCTGGCTCCTCCTCTCAGCCTACCCGGTCGCCCTCATCGGCTGCGTGGCCGCGACCTACCTCTCCCCCTATAGGGAAAGAAGCCGGGAGGTTAGGTGGACCGCAGCCGCCTTCGCTGCCGCCTACCTGCTGCGCGTCGGCGGCATGGTCTACCCTCAGTTCCGCACCAGCGACATCGGCCTCCACATCCACAACATTGAAAAGGTGCTGCGCGGAGTCCTCCTCTGGCAGGGGACTTTGCCGAACGGCGCGCCCTCGCCGTATCCGCCGCTGCCCTACATCGTGCTCGCGCCGTTCTCCGCGCTTCTGCCCGATCTGTCGCTGCTGCTGCGCGTAGGCGTCGGCCTGCTCGACGCTTCGTGTGTCCTGCCGCTCTTCTACCTCGGCTCCCGGCTGGCGGGTACACGCGCTGGGACGTGGGCGGCGTGGGTCTATGCGCTCCTGGTCGCGCCCTTCGCGCTTTTCTCGACGGGCGTTTTCTCCAACCTCTTCGGGCAGGCCGTCTTCACTTGGACGCTCGCCGCCTGGGGCGCGGCGCTGCTCGCACCTCGTGTCTCGCCGCGTCTCTGGGCCGCTCTGACGACCGGCTTTTTCTTGACATTCCTGAGTCACTATGGTATGCTGATTGCCGCCGTAGCTGTGGCCGGGCTGTTTGTGCTGTTCGCGCTCGTTGCTGGCCCGGCAGATATACGGAAGCGAGCATTAGGAGTGGCAGGGGCGTTGGCGGTGGCCGGGATCGCCGCGTTTTTGGTCTACTACATCACCGTCGTGGATCTGCTGTTCGCGCCGACCGGAGGCGTAAGCAGCAGCGGCGGGAGGGGCAGCTTCGATCTGCTCGGCCTGCCCGACCTGCTCCGTAGGCGGCTCGACCCCGACCTCGGCGCGCTTGCGCTACTATTGGCGCTGGCCGGCTGGCTCACCGCCGGACGGCACGCTCGCGGTGTGATTCTGTTAACTGCCGCCGCAGCCGTAGCCGCGTTCGGCTTCGCGGGCGTCAGTATGGTTGTCGGCGACAACATCCGGTATGCGTTACTGCTCGCGCCGTTCGTGGCCCTCGGTGCCGGTCAGCTCCTGGCCCGCATCGCTGGCCGTGGTCGCCCTGGAACCGGCTGGGCAGTAGTCATACTGGCAATACTCTTCTGGCAGCTGTTGGGCGCGTGGCTGCCGCTCATCTTTACTCGCTATCACTAGCCGCGATCTGTTGACGACACGCCTATGATGCGCCATGACCTATACGAAGACCTCTACGTCAAGGAGCAGGACTACTGGTGGCACGTCGGCAAGCGGGCCATCGTCTACTCCCTCCTCGAAAAGTACCTGCCGTCTGGAGACAAGTCGGCGAGGCGCGCCCTCGACCTGGGATGCGGCACCGGCCTCAACCTCGACAGCCTCTCCCTCTACGCGCAGCCGATCGGCCTCGACAGCTCGGCCAAAGCCCTCGAGTTCTGCGCCCGGCGCGGCCACCGGCACCTAGTGCAGGCCTCATCGCTGCCTTTCGCCGACAACTCGTTCGATATAATCACCGCGCTCGACGTGATCGAACACCTTGACGACGACCTGGCGACGCTCCGCGAACTCTACCGCGTGATGCGCCCCGGCGGCCTGCTGATCATCAGCGTCCCAGCCTACCGCGCCCTCTGGAGCTACTGGGACCAGATCCTCGGCCACCGCCGCCGCTATACCACGCGGGGGATGCGCCGGGTGACGCGGGCTGCCGGCTGGCGCGTCCGCAAAGTCAGCTACAGCAACCTCGCCATACTCCTGCCGACAGTTGGGATGCGCCTCGTCAAGGGCCTCCGCCACCGCCGGCACGAAACAGCGATGCCGACCAGCGACAGCCCCGAGCAGATGACCTCCGACGGCCCCGGCACCGACTTCATTGACGTCCCAGGCTGGCTGAACCGCATGATGATCGGCTACTACCACGGAGAGAGCCGCGCCCTCCGCGAGGTCAACCTGCCGTTCGGCCTCTCGGTCGTCTGCGTCGCCCAGAAGCCAGGCCGCGCCCGCCCCCGCGCAAACAAATGACAGCCCGAACCGTCGCCGACCCCGCCGCGCCCCTCCTGAGTGAAGCGGAGGACCAGGCCCGAAGCGACCGGGTAGGGTCGTTTGCGGCATGGGTGGAGCGACTGGCTCCCAGTCTACTGTTCGCCGCGATGGCGCTGTATGTCGTCGTCTTCTTCGCCGCGTCGTTCTACAAATACGAGCACTTCGGCCAGGGCTACGACCAGGTGGACTTCGAGCAAGCGATCTGGAACACGGTGCAGGGCCACCCATTCGAGGACTCCCGCTTCAACTTCACCGACTCGATCTTCGGCTTGGACTGGATGCCTCTGCTCGCGGTTTTCGTGCCGTTTTATGCCTTGCTCCCATCGCCACACACCCTGTTTTTCCTCCAGATCCTGGCAGCTGCGGTCGGCGCGTGGCCGGTCTACCTGCTCGCCCGCGACCGGCTCGGCAGTGCCCGCGCCGGGCTGGTCTTCGGCCTCGCCTGGCTGCTCTACCCCACTGTCGAACATTCGGTGCTCGACCCGTTCCAGATCCGTATCTTCGCCACGGTGCTGCTGCTCTTTGCGCTGCTCTACTTCGAGCGCAGGCAGCTTTGGCCGTTCCTGCTCTGCTGCGGCCTCGCCATGCTCGCCCGAACCGATGTCGCGCTCGTCGTGATCATGTTCGGCGTCTACGCCCTCGTCGCGCGCCGTGGCTGGGGCTGGGTCGCCGCGCCCCTCATCCTCGGCCTCGGCTACTTCCTGCCTGTGATGACTCTCGTGCTCCCCGCGTTCGTCCACCTCCCTGCCGTCAACTGCGTCGGCCCGATCCCCGCCGACCAGATCGACCACGTCTGGCCGGGCAGCAGCAACCCGAACCTCGGCTACTACCTCCAATGGGGCTGCACCCCCGGCATGATCGCCGTCAACCTCGTCAAAGACCCGCTCTACACGCTCGGCTACATGCTCGGCGACCTCCACAAGTGGATATACCTCGCCGACATGCTCGCGCCGCTCGCCTTCCTCTCACTGCTCGCCCCCGCGCGTCTCCTGCTCGCCCTGCCGATACTCGGCCTCAACCTGATCGCCTGGCGTCCGGCGCAGACCGAGTACAACAACCACTACCAGCTCCTGATCACGGTCGGCGTGGTCTACGCGGCGGTCGCCGGTTTCGCGGTGGGGCTGCGCCGCTTCCCGCGCCGCCGAGATATACTGCTCGGCACGCTGCTCCTAGTCGCGGTCGTCGTCAACCTGCTGCTCCACAACCCGGTGAGCAGCGCCTTCCGCTTCCCGGAGAGTCCGGCGCGGATCGCCGCGGCGAGGGAGCTGATCGCCCAGGTGCCGCCGGGTGCCCATGTCGCTGCGTCGAGCCGGGTCGCGCCCCATCTGCTGCCGCGCCGCTACATCTATAACTTCCCGCCGGCACCCTACTCGCCCTACACCATGAGCGACTTCGGCCCGCTCGACTACATCCTGGTGGACACCAACGCCCAGGAGAATAACTCGAATCTCCTGCCCGACGGCCGGACCGCTCTCCAGGCCCTCGCCGGCAGCCCGGAGTGGAAGCTGCAACAGGACGAGCAGCACTACCGGCTCTACGTTCGCACCCATTAATTGTCGAGGTGAAACCATGAAAACAAACCTTATCCTCATATCATGCTTGGCCCTGCTGCTGGTCGCCGTGGGAGAGGGCAGCCGCGCCCAAACCACGACCGGTGTCATCGTCTACGCCGGGGCCGACCACAACATCCGGCGGATCGCCGCCGACGGCACGGATAAGCGCCGGCTCACCCAAGACGGCATGTCGGACAGCCCGGCGTGGCTGCCTGGCGGGGGACAGATCGCCTTCGCGTCGTTGCGGGACGGCAAGACCGTCTCCACGCCGAGCGGCACCGTCCAACTCAGCCAGATATACATCATGGCGTCCGACGGCAGCAGGCCGACGCGGATCTCCGACGGCACGGGCGACGACCGCTTCCCGGTCGCCACAGCCGACGGCTCCCGGATCCTCTTCCTGCGAACCCACGGCTGGGGTCTGTTGAAGGGCGCGCCGTCCGTGGTGACTGAAATCGCCGCGATGCGCCTCGACGGTAGCGGCTACCGCGCTTACAGCGTGCAGACACTCAAGACGGGAGAGCGAATCGACCGCTACCCGGCCCGCATCTCAGCCGACGGCACGAAGGTCGTCTTTATCCGCCAGGAGGCGGCGAACGCCGGGGGCATGATTGAACTGCTCGATGTCGCCTCCAGTCAGGCCGCGCCG
Source organism: Chloroflexia bacterium (assembly GCA_050998805.1). Classification (GTDB taxonomy): domain Bacteria; phylum Chloroflexota; class Chloroflexia; order QHBQ01; family JAICKM01; genus JAICKM01. Next base: position 23,772 of record JBPCPV010000040.1, read on the forward strand.
CTCTCGGTTGACCAGGACGCCAACACCCCGCCCGGCAGCGTGGAGTACCTCTGGCCCCGCTTCGACCCACAGGGCCGCATCGTTGTGTTTCGCCGCGCCTCCGCGCCCGGCTCGGCTTCCGCGAGCCTGATCAGCCTCGACCTTACCGGCAAGACCGTCGCCACGCTCGCTCGCGGCCTGATGCCGGAGGCACTGGCAAACGGCTTCGACGTGAACTGGGCCGGCAACACCCTGATCGCGGCCCGCGCCCCGGAACAGCCCGGCGGCCTGCGCCCCGAAGAAATCTACCTCTACGACCTGGCCGCGGGCCGCGCCGCGCCGCCGCTCACCGACGGCCACGCCCCCGCCTACATCGCCGCAGCAGGCCCCCCGGCACCCGTAGGCGGCGCGACGCCCACCCCCGGCAAGCCTCTGATCGACACTCCCGACCCGCTTTTCTACGCCGCGTGGGAGCGGGTTGACCGCCCGGTGCGCGAGCATATCGCCGCCCGCTCTTGGATCTGGGGGCCGGTCGGTCGCGCGGTCGCCCAGGAGCCGTATGGCGACGGCACGCGGTTGGTGCAGTACTTCGATAAGGCGCGCATGGAGCTGAACCCCGCCGCTGGCGAGGCGCCCGCCTACGTGACTAACGGCCTGCTGGTGGTAGAGATGCTCAGCGGCCGGGTGCAGGTTGGCCCCACCCGCTACGAGACGCACGGCCCCGCACCGTTCCCCATCGGCGGCGACGCCGACGCGAACCCCGCCCCCTCCTACGCGGTGCTGGCCCACATCGCCTCTCTCAACGGAGAGAACAAAGCCGCGCCCGCCCTCCACACCCCGGTCACCACCACCCTCAGCAGCGGCGGCGCTCGCGGCACGATCACCTTCCCCGCGACCGAGCGGATCGGCTACTTCGCACCCGAGACCGGCCACAACATCCCCGAGGTCTTCTACAACTTCCTGAACCAGACCGGCAAAGTCTATGTCGGCGGCGGCTACCACGACGCCCGCGTGCTCGACTGGATCTCCGCCGTCGGCTACCCGATCACCGAGCCGTACTGGACGCGGATGGCGATCGCCGGCAAGGTCCGCAACGTCATGGTCCAGGCATACCAGCGCCAGATCCTGACCTACATCCCCGATTACGCTCCGCCCTGGAACGTCCAGTTCGGCAACGTCGGCGTGCAGTACTATGCCTGGCGCTACGGCAGGCTCCCCTAGCGGGATGGAGAGCGATTTGGAGGCCGAGATCGCCGCCGCGATTGAACCGTGGCTGGCGCATATGCGCTGGCGGAAGGACTTCGCGTCATGGCGGCGGCGGCGGATACGGCAAGAGGACTACCAGGAGGCGAACGTGGCTGCCCTGCTTTCGGTGGTCGGAACCGGCTTCGGCGGCAAGCGGCTGCTCGATCTCGGCAGCGGCATGGGCGGCTTGTCGGTCGCCCTGGCGCGGGAGGGCGCGCAGGTCGTTGCGCTCGATTACAACACAGCCTACTGCGCCATCGCCCGGCTGCGCGCCCGCCGCTACGGCCTCACCCTGCCTCTGGTGGTCGGGGCAGGCGAGCACCTGCCCTTCCCTGCCGATAGCTTCGATGCCGTGATCAACCTCGACGTGCTGGAGCATGTCGCCGACCCTTCCCGCGTCGTCTCCGAGATCGCCCGCGTGCTGCGGCCCGGTGGCAGGTGCCTCACGAGCGCGCCGAACCGCTTCGCCTTCCGCGACGCCCACTACCACCTGCCCGGAATCAACTGGCTGCCGCGCCGGTTTGCCGAAGCCGTCATCCGGCGCACAGGCCGCTCGAAGGAAGCTGGCAGCCTGCTCACCGACCGCCAGGCGCTCTCCGCGCTCAACACCTACACCTGGGGTGGGTTCGCGGTCCTCGCCCGCCGGAACGGCCTACGCGCCGTAGACGAAGTGGAGGAGCGCCTCCGCCACGGTGAGATCCGCCAACTCACCGGCCTGCGCCGCGCCGTGCTCCGACTGGTGAGGCGGCTGGGGCTGCTGGTGCCGCTCTACTGCGCCTACCGCTTCGGCTGGCAGGGGACGTTCCAGGCGCGGTTCGAGAAGCCCCCGAAGCGCGGCTGAGGCGGCCACAGGAACCCGAATGACCCAAGCCTTCTCCTTCACCCTCGAAGCCACAGCGCCCGGCAGCCAGGCACGCGCCGGCCGCCTGCTCACGCCGCACGGGGAATGCCTCACGCCGCTCTTCATGCCGGTGGGCACCCAGGCGTCGGTCAAGGCGCTCGGGCCGGACGACCTGCGCGAGCTTGGCGCGACCTGCGTGCTCGGCAACACCTATCACCTCTACCTGCGCCCCGGAGACGAGGTGATCGCGGAGCTGGGCGGCCTCCACAGCTTCATGTCGTGGGACAGGCCGATGCTCACCGACAGCGGCGGCTACCAGGTCTTCAGCCTCAGCCACAACCGCAGTCTCGACGACGACGGCGTGACCTTCCGCTCCCACCTCGACGGCTCCCTCCACCGCTTCACTCCTGAGCGTGTGATCCGCCTCGAGGAGCAGATCGGTGCCGACATCATCATGGTCCTCGACGAATGTACGCCCTATCCGAGCGACGAGGCTTACAACCGGCAGGCGCTTCGCCGCACCCACGCCTGGGCCGCCCGCTGCTGGGCCGCGCATGGCGCTACCGGCCAGGCGCTTTTCGGCATCGTGCAGGGCGGGATGTTCGCGGAACTCCGGCGAGAGAGCGCGCTCACCCTCGCCGAACTCGACTTCCCCGGCTACGCAGTCGGCGGCCTCAGCGTCGGCGAGCCGAAGGCGCTGATGCACGCCATGCTCGAAGAGACCACGCCTCTCCTCCCCGCCGACAAGCCCCGCTACCTCATGGGCGTCGGCTCGCCGGAAGACCTTTGGGAGTGCGTCGCGCGTGGGATCGACATGTTCGACTGCGTGCTGCCCACGCGCCTCGCCCGCAACGGCGCGCTCCTCACCCGCGCCGGCCGGATGCCGGTCAAAAGCCCGCGCTTCGCTCGCGTGGACGGGCCAATCGAGGAAGGCTGCGACTGCTGGACCTGCCGCAACTTCTCCCTTGCCTACGTCCACCACCTCTACCGCACCAAAGAGCTGCTCGCCTACCGCCTGAACAGCATACACAACCTCCGTTTCCTGATCCGCCTCACCGACGAGATCCGCCGCAGCATTCTCAACGGCACATTCAGCGAGCAGCGCGCCTCCTTCCTTGCCGAGTACCAACCAGCTGACCTGGAGAAGGCCCGCGAGCAGCGCGCGCTCTGGCTGACGGCTCACGGCCGCGCCCAGTAAGCGGTAGTGCGGTAGTGCGTAGCAGTGGACGTTGGATACGGCTGTAATGTAAAGGCGGTGAGTGGTAGCGGCCTGCGGCACGATGGGCCTGGCGTGGTTGTCGGTTAGCTGAAGGATCGATAATCTGCGCCTGAGAATTGGTAATAATTTGGAAACGCGGTTCCAGGCACGGATCGGGCAAAAAGTTATCAGTTCCGTGCCTGGCGCGAGCTGATAATTATTGGTTAGTGGTCGGTGGTCGGTGGTGTAGGCGGTAGGCAGAGATACTCCGATCGGAGTATTTTTGGGAAACGGGACAAAATCGCCCGGCGAGCGTCGGGGAGCGGGGCCGCGCCACTCCTATTTTAGGCACGGAGTAGGATGTTTTCGGCTCAATATTTTTACCCTCTCACTTTTAATATCCATTTCGGGGGTCATTTACTGCCAGATTCTGAGGGTTTTGGGGACGTCGGAAGGAAAGATACTCCGAAAGACCTAGACGATTGCGGAGTGCGGAGTGCGGAGCGCGGACGGGGTATGGGAAGGATCCCCGGGCGGAGCCGTGTCTGTGGGAGAGCGGCTCCGCCCTCGATGCGCTAGCCATCAGCGATCAGCCGTCGGACGAGATTCTTCGCTGCGCTCAGAATGACAGTGGTGGTGGGGACGCACTACGCACTACGCACTACGCTCTTGACATCCGCAAGTTTGCGCGTTATAATTTAGCGTGTGCTAAATCGAGCAACTGAAAGGAGTGCTGCTATGGCTAATTTGGGTCCGGGGACGGCGAACGATGGTCCCCTCGCGCGACGGCGCGCGGTCGCGGAGGGGTGCCTCGTGCCGGGCGCGGACGCGGGGCGGGTGGCGCAGGGCCGTGCCGCCCTCCTCGATGAGGATGCCTACTTCGACCTGGCCGAAACGTTTCGTGTTCTGGGCGACTCGACGCGCGCCAAAATCGTTTACAGTCTGCTGCGCCAGGAGCTTTGCACCTGCGACCTCGCGGCCATCGTCGGCAGTTCGGAGTCGTCGGTCTCGCAGCATTTGCGGGTGCTCCGCCGTCTGCGGCTCGTCAAAAGCCGCCGCGCAGGCAAGTTGGTCTTCTACAGCCTGGACGACGTGCATATCCGGATCTTGCTTGCGGTCTGCCTGTCCCACGTCCGCGACGATGGACTGCAACATGCCGAAATGGACAAGGTCATCGAGCTGTTCCCGATCCGGGCGGACAAGGAGGTGCGCTAGTGGCTGATGGACACGATCATGGCATGACAGGGCGCAAGCTCCGCACGGCCTTTGGCCTGACCGCGCTGATCCTGCTGGTCGAACTGGCCGGTGGCCTGCTGTCGCACTCTTTGGCTCTGCTCTCGGACGCAGGGCATGTGCTGACCGATATTGCGGCGATCGGATTGGCCTGGTACGCGACCGCGCAGGCCGAACGCCCTGCGGACGCGCGCCGCACCTTTGGCTATCACCGCACCGGTATACTCGCCGCCCTCGCCAACGCCGTCACACTGATCCTGATCGTGATCTTCATAGGCTACGAGGCGGTCGGACGCTTCACGCACCCCCAGCCGGTAGAGCCGGGGCTGATGTTTGTTTCGGCCCTGGTCGGCATCGTCGTGAACCTCTACATCGGCTTCGGGCTGCGCGCCGAGGGCGGTGCCAATCTGAATGTGCGAGCCGCGATGCTGCATGTCTTTGGCGATGTCGTGGCCTCGGTCGGCGTCGTCGTGGCCGGTCTTGTGATCCTGCTGACCGGCTGGCAGCTAGCCGACCCGTTGATCTCTATCGGGATCGCCGTGCTGATCGCCAAAGGCGCATGGGACATCCTGCGGGAGACGACCGACATCCTCATGGAGGCCACACCCCGCGACCTGAACGTGGCCCAACTCGTGCGCGACCTGCTGAAGGTGCCCGGCGTCCACGATGTTCATGACCTGCATGTCTGGTCTATAGCCGGCGGGCTGCCGGTGCTCTCGGCGCATGTCCAGGTGGGGGATGACCGCCCCCTTAGCGCGTGTGACCCCCTGATGGTGGAAGTTAACGGTTTGTTGCAGCAGCGTTACCGGATCGCGCACTCGACCTTACAGCTCGAATACGTCTGTTGTGACGCCAACGACCTCTACTGCATCATGCCGGCAACGATGCGGACGTCTGGCCCCGCTCACGACCACGCCGCCGATGAACGGGACCACAGCCTGCGTGTGACCGAGCCCGGAGGAGGTGATCGTGGCTGATCTCTCGGCTGGAGCAATCGCATCCTCGGGGCGGAGGGCAGCCGTGCAGGCGGGGGTGCGGGTTGAAATCCTGACAGTCCTCTGGATGACGGGGGAAGCGCTAATCGCGATCTGGGCTGGACTTGCGGCGCATAGTGTATTACTGACGGCTTTCGGCCTCGACAGCGTGATCGAGTTGGTGACCGGGGGCGTGTTGCTGTGGCGGTTGACTGTGGAAGCGCGTGGCGGCGGTCTCGAGCGTGTTGAGCGCGCGGAGAATAGGGCGGCTTGGGTGACGGGAACGGCGCTTGTTCTGCTCTGTGTGTACGTGGTCGTTACCGCAGCCGCCGGTCTCGTTACCCAAACCGCTGCTGAGGGGTCTCCGGTCGGCATCGGGCTGGCGCTTGTGGCGGTGGTCGGCATGCCGCTGCTGGCACGCCGCAAACGCAACATTGCGGCGACCATCGGCAGCGTGGCCCTGCGCGGGGATGCGGCCTGCTCGCTCACCTGCGCCTACATGGCGGCCACGTTGCTGCTGGGCTTGGCGCTGAACGCGGCCTTCGGCTGGTGGTGGGCCGATAACCTCGCCGCCTTCGGATTGCTATGGTGGCTAGTGCCCGAGGCCCGTGAGGCTCTGTCCGGTGCCCGAGCAGGACGAGCCGCATGCGTCTGTGGCGATGATGACTGCTGACCTAGCTACCCGCCGCTGGGATATTCTCGCCAGTAGTACTATTGACAATGGTACGGCAAAGGTGTATACTTGTCGGAGAACGCCGAGCGGACATGCCGGCAGAGGGCACTGCACAATGAGCGAGGAAAAAGAACTGACCTTGCACCCGGATCGGCAGGGGCTACAGATCGTCCTGGGCGAACTGGAGGCCGCGATCATGGACGTGGTCTGGCGGCAGCCAGACGGTGCCTGGTGTACCGTCCGTGACGTGTACGAAACCCTTCGCCAGGAACGGAGCATCGCCTACACGACCGTGATGAATACGATGACCCGGTTGGCGAAGAAGGGTGTCCTCGAAAGCACAACCCGCGATCACGCTTACCTCTACCGACCGCCGCAGAGCCGGGAGGCGTTCATCCAGGGGATCGTCGGCCATGTGCTCGAGCGGATGCTGGTCCAATTCACCGGCCCCACCGAGGTCGCCCTTGAGGATTATACGGCGCGGCACCCCGGCGGCGGCGAGAAAGTGGCCCGCTTGCTGGACGAGATCAACGAGCGCCGAGCCGGCGACGCGACGCGCCATGCGGAAAAGGATGCCGGCTGATGCACACTCTGCTGATCCTCTCTGTGGTCGCGCTTGCCGGCACAGGCAGCCTGGTTTGCCGGCGGCTGCTCCCCCGCGCACGTGGTTGGGACAGCCGGAGGGCGCTCCAGGTGGCGGGGCTGCTGCTACCGGCTGCTCTGCTCGGTCTGCTGACGGCGGTCGCCGCCGAATTCATCTGCGAGGTTTGCTTTCGCCTCACGCCGCCGACCGACCTGCTGTTGAGTCTCAGTTTCGCCGGTGCGGGTGTTGCCGGCCTCGTCGGGGCGGTGATCCTCAACTCTCTGAGGCTCATGATGCTCACACGGCACCTCCGGGGGCGCACCTGGAGCGCACCCGCATGGTTGCAGGCCCAGGTCGCCGAGCAGGCGGACGAGTTGGGGCTGAGGCAGCCGCCACAGGTGCTGGTCGCCGCCGATGCCCGGCCCTGGGCACTGGTGGCTGGCTTCTTTCCGCAGTACCTTGTCGTGTCGAGTAGGCTGGTCGGACTGCTGGATAACGAGGAACTCGATGCCGTTCTCTGCCACGAGTTGATGCATCTGCGGCGCGGCGACCTATGGTGGACCGCGCTGGCCGGTGTGCTGCACGACCTGACCTGGTTCCTGCCGACGACCCGCCGCCTCTACCGTTTGCTGCGCGCAGAGCTGGAACTTGCCTGTGACGACTACCTAGTGGGCGAGCGGCGGCGGCTTGCCCTTGCGAGCGCCCTCGCGCGCGTCCAGCTAGCGGGGTTGGGGGCGGGGCCGCAGGCGCGCGGATCTCTGGCGCTGCTGGACTCACCTCTTGACGGCTCGATTGAGGCGCGCCTACGGCGGCTGCTCGATCATTCGGGGCGTGATGTCGCGCCCGGCACCCTGACGGCGCTACCGGTCTTCGCGGGTGGGGTGGGGCTGGTGGCGCTGCTACAGGTCGGCGCGAGCCTCTGGGCGATGAACATGCTCGGCTGCAACCTCGGCCAGGCGGGGACGATGAACATGCTCGGCTGTGACTTGCAACAGTTGAGCGCCATATGCGGGTTAATCCATTAGAGAGGGACCAACGTGATCTGGATAATCTATGCCGTCGTCGTGCTCGTGGTGAGCGGCTTCATCGGGATGCACCTCGGGCGGTTCCGGGAGGCGTATACCGAAATGACCGGCATGATGGCCGGCATGACGATGGGGATGTTGAACGGGTTCGTCCTCGGCTTCGCGGCGGCGGCGGCCACCGAGCCGAACGGCATGTTCTGGGGCAACCTCTTCGGCATCCTGCTCGGCCTCTCGCTCGGCTGGTACTTCGGGCGCGCCGGCGGGCTGATGGGCGTCATGGACGGTGCGATGGGCGGCGTCATGGGCGGCTCGATGGGGGCGATGCTCTCCGTCATGGTCCGCTACATTGATTGGCAACTCACCGCGACCGCCTTGCTGCTGGGAGCGCTCTATATCGCAGGGATGATCGGGCTAGTTGTGCTGATCGAGCGAAGCGCGCCCGAACACGCGGCTCTCCACCGGCTCGCCCCGATGTTCACGCGGGCCATCGCGGCCGAAGTGGGGGAAGTCCAGGCAGCCGCGACTGAGCAGGAACCCGCCCCCCGGCGTATGCTCGACTACTACGCCTTCCTCGGCGTCTTCCCACGGGCGAGCGAAGACGAGATCATAGAAGCCTACTTGCTCAAGGTGGAGGACGCGGACCCCGCGACGGTCGCACGGGCCGAGCGCGCCCTGGCCGTCCTCAGCGACCGAGAGCAGCGCGCCGACTACGACAAGGCTCTGGCCGCGAACCGAGCGGCCCTCTCCGGCGTAGACAGACGCCGCGAGAAAGAACCGCCCGCAGGCGGGGGCACCGGGCGCGCAAGTAGCGAAATAACCGTGCGACCTACGCGCTCGGCGGCAGGCGCTCCCGGACGCCGAACCGCTGTCCAGGCCCGCCGTCAACAGCCTGCGCCGCGCAGCAACGCCCTCTGGCTCTTGGCGGTCATCCCGGTACTGGCGGTCATCATCGGCGCGTTCATCTTGAGCAACAACTCGTCGGAATCCGGCTTTACACCGTCAGCCGATGGCGCGCCCGACGCGGCGCTGCTCGCCCAGGCGGTGACTGCGCCGCTCGGCGTGGACGGAGTGCAGACGCTCGATCTGGTGGTGGACGGCAGCACGATCAGCTACAAGCCGAGCGTGATCAAGGTCAAGCAAGGGGTGCCGGTTCGCTTCAATCTGAGCACAGAAGGCCCGGACCCTGGCTGAGGGCGTTTCGTCGGACTCCGAGGTCTCGGAGTACACGGTATCGCCACCCCCGGCCAGGTCACGGCCTTCGACTTCACGCCGAACCAGGCAGGCACGTTCGAGATCAACTGCGGCATGGGCATGATGCGCCCCGGCACGCTGATCGTCACGCAATAGGCCATGAAGCGCACCCTGCTTCTGCTGCTCGCCTGCTTGCCACTCGTCGCCTGCGATACGGACACCGGATCTACGGCGTCGTCGGGGCAGCAGGCACCCGGCGGGCGGGTCGCTCAGGGCGCGCCCGCGCCGGATTTCAGCGCGCCGGACCTTGACGGGCAGGCGGTTGACCTGCACAGCCTGCGCGGCAAGCCGGTATGGATCAACTTCTGGGCCACATGGTGCGTGCCCTGCAAGGCCGAAATGCCGCTCATGGAGCAGAAGTACCAGCAGTACCGCGACAGCGGTCTGGTGATCCTCGGCGTCAACGTGCAGGAGAGCAAGCAGACTATACGCTCCTGGGTTGCCGGCAAGTTCGATTGGCGCTTCCTGCCCGACGCGGAAGGCAAGCTGGCGAACCTATACCAGGTCGAGGGCGTGCCGACGCACATCTTCATAGACCGCGCGGGCGTGATCCGCAGCGTCCATGTTGACCAACTCTCCGCGCCCGGCATGGACGCCGCGCTAGCGCCGATCCTCGCGCCCTAGTGGGCTGTCTCGCTCTCCCAGACCAGGCTCGGCCTGTCGCGCCCCGCCACGGAGACCGCGCAGTGGGAGATCCCCTCGCGCTCCAACGGGCCGATCACAGCGGCGAGGGCCAGCGCGGGCGTGTTGTTGGTCTCCGAGAGGTGGGCCAGCCAGACGGTGCGCGGCTTGCCGTCGCGGGCGAGGTCGGCCAGTAGGCGCGCCGTGTCGGCATTGGCGAGGTGGCCGTGCGGCCCCGCGATCCGGCGCTTGAGCGAGGGCGGGTAGGGTCCGCGCCAGAGCCGGTCGGTGTCGTGGTTCGCCTCGAGCACCAGCAGGTCGGCGGCGGCGAGCGGCTCGGCAAGGGCGGGTGTCGGTGTGCCGAGGTCGGTGCAGACGCAGACGTGCCTGCCCTCGGCCTCCACCCAGAAGCCGACCGTCTCGCTGGCATCGTGCGACACCGGGAACGTCCGCACGCTGATCGCGCCGACCCGGCAGAGACTTCCCGCAGGCAGCAGCACCGTCTCCGGCAGCAGCCCGAACGCTGCGTCTCCGGCCCTGAACGTGCCGGCGTTGGCTACCACCGGGATGGCGTGCCTGCGCGCCAGCGCACCGGCCCCGCGCAAGTGGTCAATGTGCTCATGGCTCACGAAGATCGCCGAGAGTCTGTCCGGCGAGATCCCCCGCGCCCACAGATAGCGCATCAGCGCGGGAGCCGGCAGTCCCGCGTCCAGCAGCACGCATGTCGTCCCCGCCTCCAGAAGGAAGGCATTGCCCGAACTCCCGCTCGCCAGCGCCGTCACCCGCATCTTTGCCCGCTCCTTCTACGATGATGGAGTAATCATAGGACAAACGTTCGCGTTTGTCAAGGGCAAGCCACCGCGAATTGTGTTATAATCGGAGCATGAATAGACAAAGCGAACCCCTGACCCTTATGGCCGTCCACGCGCACCCCGACGACGAGGTGGTGTTCACCGGAGGGCTGCTGCCGCTCTACCACGACCGCGGCGTGCGGACCGTGCTCGTCTGCTGCACCGGCGGCGAGCAGGGCGAGATCCACGACCCCGACCTCGACCCGGAGGCCGACAAGCACCGGCTCGGCGAGATCCGCGCCGGCGAACTGCGCTGCGCGGTCGAGGTGCTGAAGATCGACGCGCTCGAAATGCTCAACTATCCCGACTCGGGGATGGAGGGCACCGAGGCCAACGCCGACCCGAACTGCTTCTTCCAGTCGTCGCGCGAGGAGGAGACGGCGCGGCTGGTGAAACTCGTGCGCCGCTACAAGCCGCAGGTGCTCGTGACCTACAACGAGTACGGCGCATACGGCCATCCCGACCACATCGCCGCCCACCAGATCACGACCGCCGCCTACGACGCGGCAGGCGACCCCGACTACCTGCCCGAACTCGGCGCTGCCTGGACCCCGCTCAAGCTCTACTGGACGGCCTGGAACGAGGAGGGCTTCGAGCGCGCACAAGAGATGTACAAAGAGCGGGGCCTGCGCTGGCCGTGGGACGAGGATGAGGACGAGGCGAAAGACGCGGAGGCCGAGGCTACCGAGAAGGAGGCAGAGGAGAAGCCGCCGCCCTACAAACCGCCTCCGATCACCACGCGGATCGACGTGCGGGACTACATGCCGCAGAAATTGGCTGCCTTCGCCTGCCACCGCACCCAGTTCATGCGCGAGGGGCTGTTCCGCAGCATCCCTGAGGACATCGCGGTTGTCGCCTTCGGAGTGGACGCGCTGACCCTGGTCAAGAGCCGTGTCGAAGCCCCGCCGACCGAAACCGACCTCTTCACGGGGATCGTCTAGCCCCGCCCGGTAAGGAGAGCCGCTCCAGTGGAAGCACCGCCGAAACGGTGGAAGAAGCGCCCATCCCTCAAACCCGAACAGCTGGCCGAGATCCAGGCGGCGCTGCCGGGCCGCGCGCTCACGCCGCTGCTGCTCCAGCTGCTGGTGAACCGCGACGTGATCCGCCTCGCCGATCTCCACGAAGACCCGGCGGCGGTCGAGGATATGCGCGCCGCAGTGGACGCCTTCATCAACCCCGCCGGCACGGCGCTGCCCAGCCCCTTCACCATAAGCGGAATGGAGGCTGCGGTCACGAGAACGGCCCGCGCGGTGAAGGGCGGTGAGAAGATCGCGGTTTATGGGGACTACGACGCCGACGGCGTGACCTCGACCACCCTGCTCACCCAGGCGCTGCGGGCGTGGGGAGCCGAAGTTGTGATCCATGTGCCGCACCGCAAGCGCGACGGCTACGGCGTCAACAAAGCCGCGCTCGACGGCCTGGCCGACCAGGGTGTGAAGCTGGTGATCACCGTGGACTGTGGCATCGGCAACGCCGACGAGGTGAAGCACGCGCAGGCGCGCGGCCTCGAAATGATCGTGACCGACCACCATGTCCTGCCCCTGAAGCTGCCGAACACTATCCTGATCAACCCGAAGCAGGGCGGTGAGCGCGACCCGTTCTACTGGCTGGCCGGGGTCGGCGTGGCCCACCAGCTTGTGCGCGCCCTTGTCGAGCGGATCGGCAAGCCACCCGCGCTCCGCAACAACGAGCTGCTCGAGTTAGTCGCAATCGGCACGGTAGCCGACGTGGTGCCGCTGCTCGGCGCGAACCGCAGTCTGGTCGCGCTCGGCATCGAGTGCCTGCGGAAGACGCGCCGTCCGGGGCTGCTCGCGCTCATGCAGGCCGCGGGAGTGCAGCCGGCATCGGTCACGGCCTACCACATCGGCTTCATCATCGGCCCCCGGATCAACGCAGCCGGGCGGCTCGACGATGCGAAGGTCGCCTATGACCTGCTGCTGACCGCCGACGCCTCTCAGGCCGGTGAGCTCGCCGCCGGACTCCAGGGGGAGAACGTGCGCCGCCAGGAACTCACGCGCGAGATAGTGGCGGCGGCGCAGCGGCAGGTGGCCGAGTTAGACCAGGACGAGCCGCTGATCATCTTGCGCGACGCCTCTTGGGATGTCGGCGTGGTGGGGCTTGCCGCAGGCCGGCTCTGCGAGGAGTACGGTCGCCCGACCTTCGTGATGGTGGACGAGGGCGAGACCAGCCGGGGCAGCGCCCGCTCAACGCGACATTTCGACCTCCACAAGATGCTCACCTTCTGCGACGACCTGCTCGGCCACTACGGCGGGCACGCGGCTGCCGCCGGCCTGAGCCTACCGAACGCCAACTTCGCCGACTTCTGCGAGCGGATGCGGGAACTGGTGGAGAGCGAACTCAGCGACCCGGCGCAACTCTCCGGCGAACTCAATGCGGACTATGAGCTGCCACTCGCGGAGGCCACGCTCGAAATCGTGGCCGCGCTCTCCATGCTCGAACCCTGCGGGCATGGGAACTTGCGTCCGATGTTCGTCGCCCGCAACCTGCGCGTGCTCGACAGCAAGGCCAACGGCAAAGAGGGCCGCACGCTGGTCCTGACCCTCGCCCCGCCCGACTCCGACGGCCCGCGCGTCCGCGCCTTCGCCCACGGTATCGCAACCGAGTGGATGCCGAAGTTGGCGTCGAAGCCGAAGGTGGACCTGATGTTCCACCTGAAGCTGAACGAGTGGAACGGCCGACAGGACGTGGAGCTGGAGATACGGGGGCTGCGGACGGCGAAGGACGGGTGAGGGTGAGACTATGGCCGACAGACTCGCGCTGATCAACGGACAGCTTATTGACGGCACCGGGGCGGGGGCGCGGGCGGCTACGGTGCTGCTTGACGGCGCGCAGATCGCTGCTGTGCAGGACGCCACTGTGCCCGTGGAACCAGGAATGCGGTCTATTGACCTCGGCGGGCGGACGCTGCTGCCGGGGCTGATCAACGCGCACATCCATATCCTGATGGACGACACGTCGGGCGACTCGTTCGCGGCGTTCCGGCGCGAGCCTCTGGGCGCGGTACTGCTGCACGGGGCGGCGCGGGGGCGACGGATGCTCAATGCGGGCATCACGACCGCGCGCGACCTCGGCGGCTTCGAGTACCTCGAAATCGCGCTGCGCGACTCGTTCGCTAGAGGCGAGCTTCCCGGCCCGCGCCTGCTCTGCGCCGGCAAGTGCATCACGATGACTGGAGGCCACGGCTGGCCGGTCGGACGGGAGGCTGACGGCCCCGACGACCTCCGTAAGGCGGTGCGCGAGCAGCTGAAAGCCGGGGCCGATGTGATCAAGCTGATGGCGACTGGCGGGGTGCTGACGCCGGGCGTCGAGCCGGGCGCGGCCCAGCTTGACGAAGACGAGCTTCGCGCGGCTGTCGCAGAGGCGCACAAGGCCGGCAAGCGCGCCGCGAGCCACGCCCAGGGCACCTCCGGCATCAAGAACGCGATCCGGGCGGGCATAGACACAATCGAACACGGCATCTTCCTCGACGACGAGGCGATCTCCATGATGCTCGACCGGGAGGTGGTTCTTGTGCCGACGCTGGCCGCGCCCTACCAGATCGTGGCGGCGGGCGAGGAGCGCGGCATCCCGGCCTACGCCGTCGAAAAGTCCCGCCGCGTGACCGAGGCCCACTTCGACTCCTTCGCACGCGCCCACGCCGCCGGTGTGACAATCGCGGCGGGCAACGACGGCGGGACACCGTTCAACCCCGCCGCCGACCTCGTGACCGAACTCCGCCTCATGGTCGAGCACGGCATGACGCCGCTCGAAGCCCTCCGCACCGCCGCCCAGGGTTCGGCCCTTGCGCTCGGCCTCGAAGGCACCATCGGTACCGTCGCCCCCGGCAAGCAGGCCGACCTCCTCGTTCTGGACGGCGACCCGCTTGCAGACATCGCGGCCCTGGGCCGCCCCTGGCTGGTCCTCAAAGCTGGCGAGATAGTGCGTAGTGCGTAATCACCAACCGCCAACTACCAGCCACTAACAACTAACAACTAACCACCAACCACTCGTCGAAGGAGCTGACGTGTCCTATTTCCAGAGCAGTGACGAACTCAAGCAGATACTCGGCGGTTTTTTCGAGACCATGCAGACCGACCCCGACCTCGGCCCCCGTGTGCGCGCCGCCGAGGTCTTCGTGACGTTCTTCCTGAGCGACCCCGACCTGGAGATCACCGTGGACGGCGTGGACCCCGCCCCCGACGGCCTCGCCTTCGCGCTCCACTACGGCGCGCCGCCTGCCGTCGCTCCCCTATCCCTCACCCTTTCCGCCGACACCGCGCACGTATTCTGGCAGGGCCGCCTGAACGTGATGATGGCCCTCGCCCAGCAGCAGATCGCGATAGCAGGCTCTGCGGGCAGAGTGTTCACACTGCTGCCGGTCGTCCAGCCCGCGTTCGAGCGGTATCGGGCGTACCTGACGGAGATAGGTCGGGCGGACCTGTTGGTGTAGGAGGTAACTTGATGTCACGGTTCCTTTTCGTCACCTGGAGCGGGGGCGGCAACCAGCCGCCGGAAATTGGGGCGGCGCAGGAGCTAAGGGAGCGCGGGCACGAGGTGACCTTTGCAGGCTACGAGAGCCAGCGGTCACGCTTCATGGAGCAGGGCTTTCGGTTCGAGCTTCTGGAGTGGTCAGCGGCGGCGTGGCGCGCGGTGCCGCCAGAGCGCGTGATGGCAGCCCTCGTCGCCGGGGTATGGGCGTGCCCCGAACACCTGCACGACGTCGCAAATGCTCTCTCCGGCGAGCGGTACGATGCGCTTCTAGTAGACTGCCTGATGTTCGGTGCGCTCGTGGCAGCCGAGAACGCCGACCTGCCTGCGGCCTCGCTGGTCCACAGCGCGCCCGGCCTGCTGGTGCCGCCGGGCGCTCCGATGGAGAAACTCCTGCTTGGGCCGGTGAACGGCGTGCGGGCCGCGAGCGGGCTGGCTGCGGTCACCAGCCTCTGGGAAGCGTGGGCGCGCCTCCCGGCTCTCTGCGCCACTATTCCCGAACTGGACCCGTTGGCCGCTCAGGCTCCGGCGTCGTTCGATTACGTCGGACCTGTCTTCGAGCGTGTGCCCGCGTCGGGCCGACGCTCTCCCTGGGCACCGGATGATACCCGGCCGCTGGTGCTGGTCAGCTTCTCGACGGGCACAGCCTGGAACCAGACCTCGCGTATCCAGAGGACACTCGATGCGCTCGCCGGCAGCAGCTGCCGGGTTCTGGTAACGACCGGGATGGCGGAAGTGGCTGGGCTGACGGTACCGGAGAACGCGGCGCTCGCACCGCATGTGCCGCATGGAGAGGTTCTGCCGGAGGCCGCTGTGACAGTGACACATGCCGGTCACGGCACGGTGACCGCCTCCCTCGCTCACGGTGTGCCTCTGGTGTGCCTCCCGAACCCTGCCGCAGACCAGCCCGCACTCGCGGCCCAGGTTGAGGCGCTCGGTGCCGGCCTGGCCCTCGACGGTGAATCGGCCACCGTTGCGGAGATCGCCGGGGCCGTGGAACAGGTTCTGACTGATCAGTCATACGCCGACGCCGCACGGCGGCTCGCCCATGTGATCGCCGACACTCCAGGCGGCGCGACGGCCGCCTCCCGGCTGGAGCGGCTCGCCAATGGCGGCCCTAGCCGACTTCTACGCTCTCCGTGAGCTTGACGCCGAGGGGAGGCCGTCGCGTGCTCGGCTGGGGGAGATCTGGGGGAGGCTGTCTACGGTCGCACGGAGACGCTAATGCGACAGGCACACGAACGGGCTTCAGCCTGGGCTATCCAGCATGAACAGGTCGTCCACGGGCATGGACCAGCCGGGGGCGGCAGGCTCGGCCTCGGCTATGTCGTCGCGCCGATAGAGCGTGGGTTGGGTCGGGTCGGCTGCCCTGTAGACGCGAACAACGTCTTGGGAGAGCAGGTCCACATCCCATAATAGGAGTGGGTTGTCCAGGCTATTCCTCGACCAACTCCTCCAGCACCTCTTCGAGGGTGTTCACCCAGCGTGTGCCGAGCGGCTTGCGCCGAAGCCGCACCTGCCTCTGGGTGATACGCACGCCGCTGCCGAGCTTCTTGCCGAGGTCATAATGGAATTGCGGGCCGAGCCTCTGCCGGGCCGCGTCGGGCGTCAGCACGATCACGAACTCGTCTTCGAGGGTGTTGATCGCCTCGACCCCCGCGCGCATCGCCAAGCTCTTGAAGCGCACTATCAGCAGCAGGCTTTGCGCCGGCTCGGGCAGTGGGCCGAAGCGGTCCTCAAGCTCCCGGCGCATGTCGCGCTCGCCGCTCTCGCTGCGGATGCGCGCGAGCCTCTGGTAGAGCCGCAGCCTCTCGCCGGAGTCGGCCACATAGTCTGCCGGCAGGTAGGCGGTGATCGGCAGGTCGAGGGCGACCGGCGGCGGCTCGACAGGGCGTGGCAGCCCCTTAGCCTCGGCGACGGCACCCGAAAGCAGCCTCGTGTAGAGGTTGAAGCCAACCAGCCCGACGTTGCCGTGCTGTTCGGGGCCGAGGAGGTTGCCGACGCCGCGTATCTCCATATCTTTGAGCGCGATGCGGAAGCCCGCGCCGAGTTCGGTCGCCTGCTCTATCGTGTGCAGCCGCTCCTGCGCCACGTCGGTGACTTTGTGCCCCTGCCGATAGAGGAAGTAGGCGTAGGCGCGCTTGTCGCTGCGGCCCACCCGTCCCCGCAGCTGGTATAGCTGCGCGAGGCCGTAGTTGTTCGCGTTGTCCACGATGAGAGTGTTCACGTTCGGGATGTCCAGCCCCGACTCGATGATCGTGGTGCAGATCAGCACGTCGTACTTCTTCTCGATGAAGGCGGTCATCACCTCCTCGAGCTGGTGCTCCTCCATCTGGCCGTGGCCCACCGCGAAGCGGGCGTCCGGCAAGAGCTTCTGTAGCTCGCGGGCGACGATGCCGATGCTCTGCACGCGGTTATGTACGAAATAGACCTGGCCGCTTCGCTCCATCTCGCGCTCGATCACCTCGCGCACCAGCGAATCCCGGTAGGCGGTGACGTAGGTCTTGATCGGCAGGCGCTCTTCGGGCGGGGTCTCGATCACGCTCATGTCGCGGACGCCGACCATCGCCATGTGGAGCGTGCGCGGGATCGGGGTCGCGGTCATGGTGAGCACGTCCACCTCGCGCCGGAGCTGCTTCAGCCGCTCCTTGTGCTTCACGCCGAAACGCTGCTCCTCGTCCACGACAACCAGGCCGAGATCCCTGAAATGCACATCTTTCTGCAAGAGGCGGTGGGTGCCGATTATGATGTCCACCCGCCCCTCGGCGAGGCCGGCCAGTATACGCTCCTGCTCCTTGCGCGTGCGGAACCGCGACAGCATCTCGACCGTCACTGGGAAGGCGGCCATCCGCTCGCTGAACGTCGTGAAGTGCTGTTGGGCGAGGATCGTCGTGGGGACCAGCACAGCGACCTGCTTGCCGTCGAGCACCGCCTTGAACGCCGCGCGCAGCGCCACCTCGGTCTTGCCGAAGCCAACATCGCCGCAGATCAGCCGGTCCATTGGCCGCCCGTTCTCCATGTCGGCTTTCACTTCCTCAATGGCCTGCATCTGGTCTGGGGTTTCCAGATAGGGGAACGCGCCCTCGAGTTCCTCCTGCCACTGGCCGTCGGGGCTGTAGGCATGGCCGGGCGCGGCCTCACGCGCGGCATAGAGCGCGAGCAGTTCTTGCGCCAGCTCGGCGGTCGCCGCCTGCACCTTCTTCTTGGCGCGTGCCCAGTCGCCGCTGCCGAGCCTGTGGAGGGTGGGCGTGCCGGTGCCGGTGCCGATATACGCCGCCACCCGGTCGGTCTGCTCTATCGGCACGTAGAGCCTGTCGCCCTCCGCGTAATCCAGCTGCATGTACTCGCGCTCCACCTCGCCCGCGCCCATCTTCACCAGCCCCGCGTAGCGGGCTATCCCATGCTCGATGTGGACTACGAAATCGCCCGGCTTAACATCGCGTAGGAACTCCTCGACCGCCGCCGTCCGCCCGCTCCGCACCGCTTTCCGCTGCGGCTGCACCCGCCCGAAGAGTTCCAGGTCGGTCAGCACGGTTGTCTCGATCAATGCGTCTCCCTGCCAGCCCCCGTCCAGCTGCGCCGCCAGCAGATGCAGCGAACCCGCAACCGGAGGGTCCAAGATCGGTTCAACCAACCCCGCGAGTGCGGATTGTGGATTGTGGATTGTGGATTGCGCGCCGGCATGTTCAGGCCCCTGTCTCCCGACTTTGCGCTGCGTCGGGTAGATGTCGGCCTCCTCGAAGAGTTCGCGGAGGCGCTGGACCTGCGGGCTGACGATGACGATCCGCTCGCGGCGGGCGAGAGCGGCGCGCACATCGTCAATCGCCTCGGCGATATTGCCGGAGTAGAGGCGGGGCGAATTGAACTCGGGCGCGGGCAACGACTCGGCGTTCACCGCAGAGGCGGGACCGAGTAGAAGCCGTGGGTGGGCCTCCAGCGCAGGCGCGAGGTCGTCCCATGTAAGATAGGGGCGGCGCAGCCCCGAGGGAAGCTCGCCCTGGGCCACAAACTCGGCGTGGAGTTCCTCGGCGTGCCGCTCCATCTCGCCGGCCGCCAGCGCCACGCCCTCCGGCTCGTCGAGCACAATCAGATCACCGGGGTCTAGATAATCGAGCAGCGACGGCAGGCGGCCAAAATAAGGGGCAAATATGCCCAACCCCTCGCCGTAGTCGCCGATCTCCAGACCATCCAGCTCACGGTCCCACTCCTCGCGCACCTCGCTACGCAGAGCCTTCGTGCCGATGCCGCGCAGCGTCGCAGTCACCTCGTGCCGTTTCCAAAGGGGCAGTTCGTAGCACGGCGCGACGGCAACTTCCTCGGCGGCCAGCGTCGAACGCTGCGTCTCCGGGTCGAAGTAGCGCAGCGACTCGATCTCGTCGCCCCAGAACTCGAGGCGCACCGGCGTCTCGCTGGTCGGGGGCCAGATGTCTACGATGCCGCCCCTCCTGCTGAAGCTGCCTGGCGTCTCCACCGTGGCGGCCGGCTCGTAGCCGAGGTCCACCCAATGGGCGAGGAGGTCGTCCATGCCGACGACATCCCGGCTCCGCAGCCGTCGCGTTGCCCAGCGGAAATCGTCGGGGCCGAGTGTCGGTGCCATCAGGGCGGGCGCTGATGCGACGATGATCGCGCGCGCGGCCCGATCTCCCCGGGGCGCGCTAAGGGCAGCCAGCACGCCGAGCCGACCGGCCGCGTTCGTCGGGTCATCGGCCATCCGCTCATAGGGAAGCACATCGGGGGCAGGGAAGCGGCGGACCGTGCCGGGCGCGGCATAGAGTTCGAGGGCGGCGGTGATCTGCCGGGCGCGCTCGGGACGGCCCACGAGCACCAAGATCCGCCCAGTCGCCTCGCCAAGCCGCGGATCTGCGGCCAACGCCGACAGCAGGTAGGGGTCTGCCGCGTCGAGCGGGTGATCTGCCGCCACGACCGCAAAGCTCTCACTAGAAAGCGCGCGCGACATAGCCTCCGCCAACCGGCTGTAGGCGGGGTGAGCCTGCAAAATTGGCAGCAAGCCGGATAGATTCATACGCAGCGACATTATACGCGGTGAGGCGATCCCCGTCAAACCGCGTGCCGGGTCTCGGGCCTGCCCCTACGAGGCGTTGCCCCGCCGCACGAAGAAACTCGCCCCCAGCAGGCCGAGCGCGATCAGCCCCAGCACTAGCTCCACCGGCCAGAGCGGGAACCCGGTCGCCTGGTTGCTCGGCAACGCCCGTGACTGAGCGGCCGCCGGAATGAGGGGTAGGGCGTCGAATGCCGGCACCGCCGTCGGGCTTCCGCTCGGCTCTAGGCCCCCTGCCACATTCGGTGCTGGATTTGCGGTAGGCGTCCCCGCAAGCACGGCAGCAAACGCGGCAGTTGGTGCGGCGGCGGGTGCGATGCCGCTCTCGGCTGTGCCTCTGGAGGTGGCCGCCGCCGGTGTGGCGACCTGTATGACCCCGTCGACAGCCTGAGGATTCGGGGCGTGGATTGCTGCCCCCGGTGCCGCGTTGGCCTGGGGCTGACCGCCAGCCGCAAGTTGCGGAGCCGTCATCGCCCTGTCAACCCCAGCACCGCTGAAATCCGCCCCCACCAGCAGCAGCATCAGCAAGAAGACGCCCGCCGCGCTCACCCGCAGCCCCAGCGCCAGGCGCGGCAACCTCGACAAGCGCGGCCCCTGCGCGGCCTGCCGCGCTCGGCCGCTCCCCGCTCCGGCCGCCGCCACCTGATCCACGCTCAGCTTGAAGGAGCGGGGCGGCGTCGCGGGCGGCAGGCCGCGCAAAAGCTGCTTCGCCACCCGCAGTGTCGCCAGATCAGTCCCGCACATGGAACACTGCCGCAGATGCTCACGCACAGCATCGCGCTCATTCTCCGGCAGCTCATCGTCGAGGTAAGCCGCCAATTGTTCGGTCACATGTCCGCCCGTCGGGCCTCCGGTAGTCTTCATTTGCGAGCTTTCAGCTTTCAGCGTTCAGTGGTCAGCTAGTGGTTAGCGGTTAGTGATTACGCACTATGCACTACGCACTACGCACTACGCATTATGTTTAGATGACGCCCTTCCTGACTCAATAGTTCCCTTTGCCAAGAGCATGTCGCGCATCTTGAAGCGAGCGCGGCTGATGCGGGATTTCACGGTGCCGAGCGAACTGCTTGTCACCTCGGCGATCTCCTCGTAGCTGAGGCCCTGGATGTCGGCGAGCACGAGCGCTATACGCTGCTCGTCGGGCAGCTCGAGCAGCGCCAGCCCGATGTCGCTGCGGAGTTCGGCTTGCAGCGCGCGGTCCTCCGGGTCGCCGGAGCGGTCGTTGCTTGGGAAGTCTGCGGGCGCATCGGGGTTGTCCATCATCTCGTCGAGCGACTGCGTGGGCCGACGGACATTCCGGCGCAGCTGGTCGTAGCAGGCGTTCGTCGCTATCCGCAGCAGCCACGACTTGAGCGAGCCGCCCCGGAAGCGGCCAATCGCCTGGTAGGCCGAGAGGAAGGTCTCTTGGGCCGCGTCGGCTGCGGCGTCAGGGTTGCCGAGAATCCGGTAGCAGAGGTTGTAGACGCGCGCCTCATAAGCGCCGACCAGGTCGTTAAAAGCGCCGAGGCTGCCGCCTTGCGCGGCCCGGATTTGCTGCGACTCGTCCATTCGCCCCCTGCTGCGCTTTCGTCCCGCTTGACGCCCCAGGCCGGTTCCGGTATACTCATCTTGCGCCGGAGTGGCGGAACGGCAGACGCGCCCGCCTCAAAAGCGGGTGGGGAGACCCGTGTGGGTTCGAATCCCACCTTCGGCACCACAAGAGGGATTATACCACGATTAGGTGCAACAGTGAATAGCCTTGAAGAACCTGAGCAGGAATCGATTGCTCCTGGTACTGAGGTTCCAAGAAGCGCCGACCTGATAGTCGAATCAGAACGAGCCGGGTCGCCGAGCGCGGCTGTTGACTTATCTGACATGTTGAGCCAGATGGGGGCGGCCTACCGATCAAACCCTGTACTAGCAGTCCGTGGGCAAGCGTTCATCAAGTATCTACATCGCTACGTGGGGACTCAACTCGAAGCGCGCTTGACGAAGTTCGCCGTCCGGCGGGGAATCACGGTCCAGTACGAGGCGACGATTCTCGGCTCTACCAAACCGAAGGATGTAGACGTAGCCGTCGTCGATCCCGACAATGGACCATTAATCCTCATCGGCGTCCGAAGTCAGATGAGTTCTATCGGCAAGAATGTCCTCACCTACTACGAGGGAATCGTGGGTGAATGTATCAGCCTCCAAGATCGCTTTCCGATGAGCACCCACGGCTACATCTACCTGCACCCTTTAACCTCGATCAAGCAAGGCAAAGAGAGAGAGGCTATTGATCACGCAAGATACGCCCGAATGTACGAGGCTGTTACAGGCCGCTCAGGTCCCGCATATAAGACTCTGCGGGGCATCTTTGACCAGTTCGCGTATATGGTGGTTGATTTTGAGGAGAGTCCTCCGGCGTTACACGATGCTTTGGTTCAAGCCGCAGTGCCGGGCCTCGACATGTCTATAAACACGTTTGTTGAACGCATCGTCGGGACTTTCAATTCGCGCACACTATTCTGGGAAGTCTTCAAATGACGAGCGAGCAGACGTCCGCCAGTGAGTCAACACCTCTATACCCTCGTGAATCAGATCTACCTCGTGTTCTCTAAACCCAAGCTGCCCACTCAGCACACCCAGATCTCCGGCGCGATATGCCTCTTTCGTTCTGCCGAGGCGAAGCAAGTGATCTATACGGTTGATGTGCTCTTCGTTGACAGCTACGCGCTCAGGGAGCCGGATGTTGCCTGCCTCCTTAGGCACCATTATCATAACCCCGCCGCCTAGCGCGTGGACCTCGAGCTCGCATTGCAGGAGCGTCAAGGATGTGTACCAACTGGTTGCAATCTCTTCTTTGGTAGTAGCCACACTAAAGCCGCACAGCAAGCTATTGGAGGCGAAGTATCCAGCGTCATTCACCAACAAGATTGGGCGCTCGCTGAAGACGCTAAGGATAACGTCCGGCACACGGATACCTGGAACCACAAACCACGGATTACGGACCCTGCACTTATAGCGGTTGGATACACCGCTCTCCGCGCCCATCGCAATATAGCGCCGTTCGCCATCCGTCAAAGCTGCGGGATCGGGAAGGAACAACTTACCTATGGAAGCGGTGCCGAGAGACGATGTCCGCAGTCCCGCACCTTTGAGCATTCGCGTAGACGTCACAGCCGGACGGAGACTACGCGAGGGGAGCTTATAGTCGTGTACCTCACTTTCAGTTGGGTGGAAGAACACCTTGTCGGCGGCTATGTATCCGATGTTGAAGGTTACTAACTTCCTGGCCTGAACAGTGGTGTCTGCTACACGGGTTCTCAACAGGCACCGCAACTCATGTCCGAGCAGCGAGCTGACGAAAACTCTTTCACCACGTAGTAGATCGTCAATGTCAAGAGTATCATCCAGAGTGGGGCGTGCATTCAGAAGGTCCAGCACCCGCTCGAACGTTTGGTAGCGAACGGCGCTTGTACGAGATCCGTAGTTGTCGGCTAACAAGATGACAACGTCTTGTAGTAACTCGGGGAAGAGCCTCTCACGGGTTCGCAGAACACGGAGCGACCCAAACTTGTCGCGGAGCGCGCTCCAAAGAGGCTGTGCGTATCGTACATAAGTGAAGTCGTAGGGGAGGACAAATGCGAGCCGCCCGCCCTCGTCAAGGAAGCGCATCGCGTGGAGCACAAACGGCATCCATAGGCTGCCTGCGGGATCCATCGGTTGAGCCATTGCAATTTCGGCGGCTCTGAGTGCGCGTTGTTGCTGATCGTGGAGCAAATGGCGCAAGCGTACATAAGGGGGATTGCCGATCACTGCTTGAACCTTAAACGGGGAGACGCCGAGGAAATCTTCACACCGTAGATCCCCATTCTCAACCAGATGCTCGTGAAGTGCTCGTGCGCCCGCTTTCTCGTCAATCTCCACCCCTGTAAGGCGTACCGCGTTGAACTCCCGATGTTCAGCACTCGCCGCGAGGGCGCGCAGGAAGATCCCATCTCCAAAGCTTGGCTCGAGCACGTGCTCCCCGTCGTGACGAACAGCCCAGTCGGCCATGTAGTCGGCGACAGACCCGGGAGTATAATAGGCTCCCCGCAGGCGCTGGGCGGGGCCGTTGGGCAAGTAGAGACCGGCCTCATCGAGAAATATTTCTGCCGTCGTCTGCCATGCAGAGCTAGAAACAGCCGTAGTTCGTTTCATCTAATCTCCGTTTGCGGCCACCGCCCCCAGCCGCATATACTTCTCGCGCCGCGCCCGCAGCAGCCCGGAGATACCTGACGGCCCCGCAGCCTCGTCGTCCAGCGTATCGAGTTCCTCGCGCAAGGCCGCGCCCACGCGCTCCATCAACTGGGGCACGTTGCTCTGCGCGCCGCCCTTAGGCTCCTTGATCACGCGGTCCACAATGCCGAAACCGCGCAGATCCTCGGCGCGGATCTTCATCGCGGCGGCGGCCTGGGGTGCCTGCCCGGCGTTGTGCCAGAGTATCGAAGCCGCAGACTCGGGGCTTGCCACAGAATAGATCGCGTTCTCGAGCATCAGGATGCGGTCGGCCAGCCCGATAGCGAGCGCGCCGCCACTGCCCCCTTCGCCGATCACCACGGCGAGGATCGGCACACGCAGCGTCAGCATCGCCAGCAGGTCGTCGGCGATTGCCAGCGCCATGCCGCGCTCTTCGGACTCGAGGCCGGGGCTTGCACCGGGGGTGTCAATAAAAGTGATCACCGGGAAGCCGAACTTCTCGGCGTGGCGCATCAGCCGCAGCGCCTTGCGGTAGCCTTCGGGCGAAGCCATGCCGAAGTTCCGCGCCACGTTCTCCTTGGTGTTCGCGCCCTTCTGGTGTCCGAGGAGCATCACCGTGCGCTCACCGAGCTTCGCCGGCCCGCCGATGATCGCTGCGTCGTCGCCGTAGAGCCGGTCGCCGTGCATCTCTACGAAGTCGCCGAATACCTGCCGGATATAGTCGAGGGTGTGTGGGCGTTCGGGATGGCGGGCGAGTTGCACCCGGTCCCATACCTCCTGGGTATGCGTGTCCAGCCCCTTAGCCTTCGAGTCTTGGCCCTTAGCCTTCGCGTCCTGCGGCTTCTTATCCACGCTCACGCGGTCGCCGCCTTGCCTGCATCGTAGAGGCGCAGCAGACGGCCGAGCGTCGTCCTCAGTTCGCGCCGGGGCACCACCATATCGATCATCCCGTGTTGCAGCAAGAACTCGGCAGTCTGGAAGCCCGTCGGCAGTTTCTGGCGGATAGTCTGCTCGATGACCCGCGGCCCCGCGAAGCCGATCACGGCCCCCGGCTCGGCCATCACCACATCGGCCAGCACCGCGTAGCTCGCGGTAACCCCGCCGAAGCAGGGGTCGGTGAGCAACGAAAAATAGGGCAGCTTCGCCTCCGCCAACTCGACCAGGGCCGCGCTCGTCTTCGCCATCTGCATCAGCGAAAACATCCCCTCCTGCATCCGCGCCCCGCCCGACGCCGAAGCCGTCAGCAGCGGCGTGCGGTTCTCTATCGCCGTCTCGACCGCGCGGCAGATTTTCTCGCCGTAGGCAGTGCCCATGCTGCCGCCCATGAAGCTGAAATCCACCACAGCCACGGTGAGCGGGATGCCGTCGAGCGTGCCCCGGCCGGCGACAACCGCCTCTCGGATGCCGGTCTTCGCCTGTGTCTCCGTCAGTTTCGTCTTATACGCCTCGTCCTCCGATCTGAAACCCAGCGGGTCGCCCGGCGGGATCTCGCCTGCGACCTCCTTGAAGCTATCGTCGTCGAGCAGCCCTGCGAGCCGTTCGGAGGCGGTCAGCCGCGCATGGTAGCCGCACTTTTGACAGACCTTCTCCGACTTCTCGAACTCTTTGACATAGATCAGCTCTTTGCATCGCCCGCACTTGACCCACATGTTGTCGGGCACCTCCTGCTGGCGCGCACGGTCGGCGTCTGACAACGTAAACTTCGGCGGATGGCGTAAGAACTCGCGCAAGGTTGGGGCCTCCTGGTTGGCCGCTAGTGAGCCGACGGTTCCCGCGACCAATGGCGGGCGTTCGGCATAAGCGTGCGTCCATTATACCATGCCGGAACGGGGTTTGCCTATCGCCTGTTGTTGCAGATCACGAGCGCCGCGATTACCCCCGGCACCCAGCCGAGCAGCGTCAGCAGTGTTACGATGAGGATCGAGCCGCAGCCTTTGTCTATCACAGCCAGTGGTGGGAAGATAATGCAGAGTATCACGCGCAAAATGCCCATTGTCGGTGTCCTTTCGAGTGTCCAGCCATCAGCCGTCGGCCATCTCCTCCTATCTACGGATTCTGCCTATATAACGTCACAAATCTTCTCGTGGTACGGCGTAAAGGTGCATACAGAACATGCGTTCTATACAAATGAATCCAAATTGCCTCCCAATTGGCGGTCGAAAGGCTTGCATTATGCGGCAAGGGATGCTATAATGTGGACAATGTGGGGGAAAGTGGGGATAAGTGGGGAACTTTGTGGATAAGTCGGCCTTCGGCAGACAGAATCACTTAGGCCCCAACTACTTGACCAACACGCCTCCCGATGAGTGAATGACGCCAGTTGCCGTCACCAACCGACGTCATTCATTCATTCTTTTACCGGCTCAGGAAGGCAACGATGTTCCTCGGACGATTCGACCATGTGCTTGACGACAAGGGCCGCCTTGCTATACCCGCGCGCTTCCGCACGGGGCTGGCCGAGGGCATGGTTATCACTCGCGGCAACGACCGCTGCCTCAACATCTTTCCGGGCACACGCTGGCAGGAGATAGCCGCAAGGCTCGATGCACTGCCGATGGGCGACCCGAACGCACGCGACCTGCGGCGCGCGGCCTTCGCGGCCGCCGAACCGTTGGAACTTGACCGGCAGGGCCGTGTGGTCGTCTCCGAACGGCTCCGCAGCTACGCGGGGCTGACAGGGAGTGTGGCCGTAGTCGGCATGAACTCGTACATCGAAGTCTGGGATCTCGCCGCCTGGGAGGCGGTCGAGGACCGGGTTGAGGAGCAAGGAGACGCGGCGGCGTCGGCGTTGTCCGGCCAATTCTAGCCGGACATGCACCAATCTGTACTTTACCAAGAAACGCTCTCCGCTCTGTCGGTCATTCCGGGCGGGAGCTACATAGACGGCACGGTCGGTGCCGGGGGTCATGCCGAGGGCATCCTCCAACTCTCCGCACCCGACGGCCGCCTGCTTGGGCTTGACCAGGATCTAACCGCCCTGGAAATCGCCCGCAACAGGCTAGCGGCTTTCGGTGAGAGGGTGGTGCTGGTCCACGCAAACTTCGCCGCGATGGGCGAAGTCGCATCCCACAACGGGTTCCTGGCAGCCCACGGGATCTTGCTGGACCTGGGGGTCTCCTCCATGCAACTCGACACAGCCGAGCGGGGTTTCTCCTTCCAAGCAGACGCCCCCCTCGACATGCGGATGGACCCCTCCTCTGGGCAGCCCACGGCAGCCGACCTTGTCAACCAATTGTCTGAAGGAGACCTGGCGGATCTGATTTTCCGCTACGGGGAGGAGCGAGCCTCCCGACGTATCGCCCGGCGCATCGCAGCCGAGCGGCAGGTCTCCCCCATCGAAACCACGAGCAGGCTGGCCGCGATTGTCCTGGCAGCGATCGGAGGCCGGCCTGCGGGGCCTAAAGGCAGGATACACCCAGCGACACGGACCTTCCAGGCGCTACGCATAGCAGTCAACCACGAACTTGACGTATTGCCGACCGCTTTGGAAGCCGCTCTAGAGGTGTTGAGGCCCGAAGGGCGCCTCGCGGTCATCTCATTCCACTCGTTGGAAGACCGCATCGTGAAGCAGTTTATGCAACAGGAGATAAAGGGCTGTATCTGTCCGCCCGATCTGCCGGTTTGCCGTTGTGGGCGCGTTCCACGGCTGCGAGCCGTCACTAAGGGCGCTTTGGAAGCCGAAGAGGCCGAGACTGAGCGCAACCCTCGTGCCCGCAGCGCCCGCCTTCGTGTGGTGGAGCGCCTGCCCGGCGGGCAATAGACTGCGGCATCCGCCGCATTCGCCGGCCGGGTAGATCACGCGGGCACCCGATTCCTGCGGGATCTTTTTAATCGCTGCGCGAATGTGAAGGTGACATGCCATGGCCCTGCGAATTGCCGTACAGAACTACCCGTCCGAACCCGAAGCCGCGCCGCTCGCCGGGCCGCTCGCTGACGCGCGCGCCCGCGGGGCGAGGCTCGAATCCTACCTCGCGCTCGACCCCGCGATTCGATTCCTGATCGCGCTCGCCCTCGTCGCCGCCATCTCCCTGCTCTACCTGGTGCAGGCGAGCAGTGTCACCGAACTGAACTACGATGTCCAGCGCCTCGACGGCGCGCACACCCAGCTGATCCGCGACCGCCAGGATCTCGATCTACAGATCGCCCGCGCACAGTCCCTGCCGCAGATCGAGCAGATCGCCCGTGACAAACTGCACATGGTGCCGTTGGGCGATGGTGTTCGCTATCTGCCGCTGCCGCCTGAATCCGGCGCGCAGCCTACGGGGAGGTGACACAATGCCCCAAGCACAAACGCTTATCCGCGGCTGGCGGATCCGGGCCGTATTAGTCGGCTTCCTGCTCGGCGTGAGCTACATCGGCTACCACCTGTTCCAAATCCAGGTGCTCGAGCAGCCCGCCATAGCAGCCCGCGCCGCCGACAACATCACCTGGACCAAGACAATACTGCCGAACCGCGGCCTGATCCGCGATGCGCGCGGCTTCCTGCTCGCTGGCGACGCCCTTTCCTCCGACCTCTCTCTCGACAAGTCGCATGTAGGCAGCTCCGACTTGCACACTATATCCGACCTGATCGGCCCCGTCCTCGGCGAGGCCCCCGACGATCTTTACCAGCGTTTGCAGGGTTTGACCTTCACCAATGTGCTGCTCGCCCGCCGCCTCGACGCGGATACCGTTGCCCGTGTGCTGCAACTCCGCGAAACCTGGAAGCTGCTCTACAACACCACTAGTCTAACCCCGGAGCCGCGCCGCGATTACCCCAACGGCAACTTCGCCTCCCACCTGCTCGGCTTCACCGACTATGACAACCGGGGCCAGTACGGCGTAGAGCAGTTCTACGACGACATGGTAGCCGGCCTGCCCGGCTCGGTGGCTGGCGAACACGACCCGAACGGCTACACGCTGCCGATGGAGGATCCCCTCCGCAAGGCCGCTGTGGACGGCGCAGACCTCGACCTCACGCTCGACAGCGCCGTGCAGTACATGGCCGAGCGCGAACTCGACAACTCGCTGAAGATCACCGGCGCGGCCAAGGGCATGATCCTGATCATGGACCCGCATACCGGCGCGATTATCGCGCTGGCTACTTCGCCGCGCTTCGACCCGAACCATTTCACGCAGGTCACGGACTGGAGCATCTTCAAGGATCCGGCGGTCACCGACGTATACGAGCCTGGGTCCACCTTCAAGGTCTTGACGATGGCCTCAGCGATCGACGGTGGAGCGGTGACGCCCGACACGACCTTCTACTGCACCGGCTCGATCAACGCCTACGGCTGGACGATCCACAACAGCACATCCACCGCCTACGGCATCGAGTCGATGCGCCAGGGTCTCGCGCGCTCGGACAACATCGCACTCGATTTCGCGGCCACCAGCCTCGGAGAGAAGAAGTTCTACCAGTACATCCAAAACTTCGGCATCGGCAAGCCGACCGGGGTTGACCTCAAAGGCGAGGTCAACGGCCTGCTCCACCTGCCCGGCGAGGACAGCTACAGCCCGATCAACCTCTACACCAACGCCTTCGGCCAGGGCCTCGCGGTAACGCCGATCCAGCTTGTCACCGCGATCTCAGCGGTCGCCAACGGCGGCAACCTAATGAAGCCCTATGTCGTCTCCCGCATTTCCCGCAACGGGCAGGTGTTGCAGGAGAACAAGCCGACCGTGGTGCGCCGCGTGATCAGCGAGAGCACCTCCCAGCAGGTGCGGGATATGATGGTCTGGGCGGTGGACACGACGACGGCGGGCCATCTGGCTAAGGTGCCCGGCTACAAGACGGCGACCAAGACAGGCACCGCGCAGATCCCCGGCGCACACGGCTACGACGCGCCCGGCACCATCGCCTCAGTTGTCGGCTTTGCCCCTGCGGATAACCCGAAGTTCGTGATGCTGATCCGCCTCGACAACCCACAGACCAGCATCTGGGGCGGCGAGACTGCTTCCCCGGCGTTTGGCCGGTTGGCCACACAGCTTTTTCAGTACTGGAAGATACCGCCCGACGAGCCTAAGTAGGAGACGGGTGTCGGGTGGTAGAACTTGCATGTTGGCTAGGCAAGGATAGTGATGTACAAGCTCGAAGATATATTGGCAGGCACAGGCGGCACGCCGGCACCCGACTACCCGGGGTCCGGCGCGCTTGTCTTGCGCGACGTGGCGATCGACTCTCGCAAGGCTGTGCCGGGGTCGCTTTTTGTCGCCCTGCCGGGCAGCGCCGCCGACGGCCACCAGTTCATCGCCGACGCAATCGGCCACGGCGCGATAGCCGTGCTTGCCCGCTCCGATTGGCAGCCGGCCGCGCCGCTCGGCCCCGACATCGCTGTGGTGCGCGTACCCGACACGCTCAAAGGGCTGCAATCTTTGGCGACATGGTGGCGGAGCCGCTTCCCGAACCTCAAGGTGATCGGCATCACCGGCAGCATCGGCAAGACCAGCACGAAGGAGTACACCGCGGCAGTCCTGGCGACCCACTTCCGGGTCTTCCGCAGCGAGGGCAACTACAACAGCGAGACCGGCCTGCCGTTGAGCGTCCTCGGCCTCTGCCCAGAACACGAGGTCGCGGTCTTCGAAATGGGCGGCGGCGCATACATGGGCGAACTTAGCCACCTGGCCTCCATAGCCCAGCCGCAGGTCGGCGTGATCACCAACGTAAGCCACTCCCACCTGGCAAGCATGGGCACGCTCGAAAACCTGGCCGTCCACAAGGCCGAACTCGTGAGGGCACTGCCCGAATCCGGAGTAGCGGTGTTGAACTACGACGACGAGCGGGTGCGCGCGATGGCCGCCCAGACGCAGGCGCGGGTGCTGACTTACGGCCTGGACCCGGCGTCTTATATATGGGCCGACGAGATCGAGAGCGAGGGGATCGGTGGGCTGCAATGCACCCTCCACCACGGCAGTGAGGCCCTCCACTTGCGTTTGCCGCTGCTGGGTCTGCATAGCGTGCATACCGCGCTGCGGGCGGCGGCGGCCTGCGAGGCCGTCGGCATGAACTGGAAGGACATAATCATCGGCTTGCAGACCGGCGAGGCACAGCAATTGCGCCTGCTCGTCGTGCAGGGGATCAACGACTTGACGATCATTGACGACAGCTACAACGCGAACCCGGCTTCTACCCTGGCCGCGCTCAACCTGCTGCTCGAAATGCCGAAGCCCCATGTCGCGGTGCTCGGAGATATGCTCGAACTCGGCGAGTACGAAGAAGAAGGGCACATCAAAGTCGCGCGTCGGGCCATCGAAGTAGCCGACCAGCTGGTGGCCGTCGGCAACCTCGGCAGGCTGATAGGCGAGGAGGCGTTGCGCTGCGGCATGGCCCCGGATCATGTCTTCTTCGCGCTGACCAACGACCAAGCGATTGACTACCTGCGCCGGCAGGCTGTGCCGGGATCGTTTGTGCTGATCAAAGGCTCTCACGGGATGCGGATGGAAGAGATAGTCGAAGGGTTGCGAGCGCCCACATGATGAGCTTTTTCATCGGCTTGATGTATCAGGTGCGGCCCGACGAGCCGACCGACTTCGGGCGCTATTTCATGATCCGTGCGCTCGCCCTCGGCGGCATCGCCTTCGTGATAGGGCTAGTCCTCGGTCGCCCGATTATCACCCAGCTACGCAACCATCGGATCGGCAAGCAGATACGCATTGACGGCCCCCAGTCGCACATGGTGAAGATGGGCACGCCGACGATGGGCGGGATCATCTTCCTACTGACTGTGCTTCTCAGCATCGCGTTCGACGTGCCGGATCATCTCTCGCTGTTACTGCCGATCGGCATCATCTTCTCCTGCGGCATACTCGGCGCGGTGGACGACCGCCTGAGCATCATCGGCGGCAAGAAGCGCGAGGGCATGGCCGCCCGCTTCAAGATGCTCTGGCTGCTGGTGATCGCCTCCATCTCGGCATGGCTGCTCTATTCGCCGCAGCAGGGACTTGGCCTGCATCGAATCTACATCCCGTTCTCCGGTAGCCTCCACGGCAGCGACATCGGCTTATGGTACATCCCGATAGCGATCATTGTCATCGCCGGCACCGCGAACGCAGTCAACCTCAGCGACGGTCTCGACACCCTCGCCGGAGGCATGGCCGCTATGTCCTTCATCTCTTACGGCATAATCGCCTACCTGCAACGTCAGTTCCAGGTGCTGGACCTCTGCTTCGCCGTCGTCGGCGCGTTGCTGGCGTTTCTCTGGTACAACGCCCACCCCGCGCAGATCTTCATGGGCGACACCGGCTCGATCACGCTCGGCGCGCTCCTCGCGGTCTGCGCGTTTATGACCGGCCAGTGGCTCGTGCTGCCGGTGGTCGGCATGGTCTTCGTCGCCGTCTCGGCCTCGGTGATGCTACAGGTGCTCTATTTCAAGATGACCGGCGGTCGGCGCCTCTTCAAGATGGCCCCCTTGCAGCACCATTTTGAGCTGCTCGGCTGGTCCGAAACCCAGGTCGCCATGCGTTTCTGGCTTATAAGTATGCTGGGCGGTATGCTGGGCGTCGCCCTAGCCCTCTCCTGACGAGTTTTGAGGTTTGAGTTTTGAGTTATGAATGTTAACCACTGACCACTGACCACTGACCACTATGCTGGACCTGCATGACAAGCGAATACTCGTTCTCGGCCTCGGTGTACACGGCGGCGGGCTTGGGGTGGCGCGCTTCATGGTGGAGCGGGGCGCACAGGTGCTCGTGACCGATATGAAAGATGCCTCGGCCCTGGGGGAGAGCCTGAGCGCGCTCGCGGGGCTGCCTATCGGCTACACGCTCGGCGAGCACCGGCGGGCAGATTTCGAGTGGGCTGACATGATAGTGCGGAACCCGGCTGTGCCCCGCGAGTCGCCCTGGCTTGAGCTCGCGCGGCGGCTCGGCAAGCCGGTGGTCATGGAGTTGGGTCTGTTCGCCGCCCTCTGCTCTGGCCCGATCATCGGCATCACCGGCACGAAAGGCAAGACGACTACCGCGACCTGGACTTGGGAGATGGTCCGCCGCGCCTACCCAGATACCGTGCTGGCCGGCAACTTGCGTGTGTCGGCTCTGGAGCAGCTGCCGCGCATCGGGCCAAAGACCCGCGTAGTGCTCGAGATGTCGAGTTGGCAGCTGGAGGGCACCGACGAAACCGGCTGGTCGCCGCCGCTCGCCGCGATCACCAACCTTTCGCCCGACCACCTGAACCGCTACCGCGACATGGACGATTATGCGGAGGCGAAGTTCGCCGCCATTCGCCACCAGGCCGCCACCGACACCGCCGTGCTCAACGCCGACGACCCGCGCGTGAGCGCCTTCGCCGAGCGCGCGCCGGGCCGCGTCCTCTGGTTCGGCTGGCAGGGGATGGGATATAAAGGCCAGGGCGCGGGAGTCTTTTGGGAGGGCGATAGCCTCGTCTGGTATCCGAGAGAGGATGAGGGCATCGTGCTGGTTTCGGTAAAAGAGCTACGGGTGCCGGGGACGCACAACCGGCTGAACGGATGCTGCGCGGCGCAACTCGCGCTGGCTGCCGGTGTGCCGGTGGACGATGTGCGGGACGGGCTGCGCGCCTTCCGGGGTGTGGCCGACCGGCTCGAGCGGACAGCAACCGTGGACGGGGTGGAGTTCTACAACGACACGACCGCGACTGCGCCTGCGGCCACCCTGGCCGCGCTCGACGCGCTCCCCAACCCCCTGATCCTGATCGCCGGAGGGGCCGATAAGCGGTTGGACTTCAGCGAATTGGCACCAATCGTCGCGGCGCGTTGCCGTGGCGTGGTGCTGCTCGAAGGTACGGCGACGCCTGCGCTGACGGGCGCGCTCACAGATGCCGGGGCCTCCATACTCGGCCGCGAGGACGATTTTGAGAGCGCGGTGAGGCTGGCGTTCGCCTCGGCAGAGCCGGGAGACGCCGTGTTGCTCTCCCCGGCGTGCGCGTCCTTCGGTATGTTCGCCAACGAGTTCGACCGTGGAGCGCAGTTCCGCCATATCGTTGAAAAGCTCGCTGAAGAAAAGAGAGGTGCCGCATGAGCGCACTATCTCGTGACCGGGGGGCGGCGCGTGGAGGCGCGGCCAACCGCCTGCTCGCCTTCGACACAAACCTCCGCCGCCGTCCCGATTACTGGATACTCGCCGCCGTAATCGGCCTCTGCCTGATCGGCCTGGTCATGGTCTATTCGGCGTCTTATGCCGCCGTGCTGTCGGACCCCAAGCTGGCCTCGAACCCCGCTGCCTTCGCTCTGAGGCATCTCCAGAGCCTCCTCCTCGGCTGCGTTTTCTTGGTGATTTTCACCGTGGTGCCGTACCCCTTCTGGCGGCGGATCTCGGTGCCCGCGATGGCCTTCACTTTGCTGCTGCTCGCCTTCGTGCTCTTCGCTCCGGCCTCTCTCAGCCCAGACCTGAACGGCGCGCACAGGTGGCTTGCGCTCGGCATCTCGTTTCAGCCGAGCGAACTCTGCAAGCTGGTGCTTGTGCTCTACCTGGCTGACTGGCTCTCGCAGAAGGGCCGGCGCGTCCGCAACCTGACATACGGGCTTATCCCTTTCGGCATCGTGATGGGCGTCGTCGCCTTCCTGGTCATACGCGAGCCCGACATGGGCACGACGATTGTGCTGCTCGTGATCGGCGTGACCATCTTCTTCATCGCCGGCGCGCACCTGATCCACTTCCTGGCAAGCATGGTAATGGGCGGGAGCGTCTTCGTACTGCTGGTTTTCGCCGAGTCCTACCGGGGCAGCCGCGTGACCGCCTTCCTCCACCCCGAGCTTGACCCCACCGGCGTCGGCTACCACATCATTCAGTCGCAGATGGCGCTCGGCTCCGGCGGCATCTTCGGACAGGGGCTGGGAGCGGGCCGCCAGAAGTTCGGCTGGCTGCCCGAGCAGTTCACCGACACGATCTTCTCGGTGATAGGCCAGGAGTGGGGGTTTTTGGGCGCGCTCGTGCTGCTCGCGCTTTTCGCGCTCTTCATTTTCCGGGGCACACGCACCGCCTTGCGCGCCCGTGACAGCTACGGCACCCTCATTGCCGTCGGCATCACGGCCTGGATCGGCGTGCAGGCCCTGATCAACATCGGCTCGGTCAGCAGCGCGATCCCCTTCACCGGGGTGACGCTGCCCTTCGTGAGCTTCGGCGGCTCCTCGCTGGCGGTAACAATGGCCGCCGTGGGGCTGCTGCTCAACATCTCGCGCTACTCGATAACCCCGCGCAGCGCACCGCCACAGCCCCCGCGCCGCCGTCGGTTCACCCCGCTCGCACGCCTCCGCCGCGCTCGGCCCCGCCCGACAGAGATTGAGGAGGCAGGCGTATGGTGATCAATCTCGATTGGTTGTTGGTCGAAGCCGCCTTCGTCGTCGCAACCGCGCTCCTCGGATTCATCATCGGCTGGAAGTATATGGCGATCTGGACCGTCGGCGTATTCCTTTCGACGCTCGTCGCCGCGAAGATCGGCCCGAAACTCGAGCTGCTCCTGAACAAGCTGATAGCCGTGATCGCCCAGTTCCTCGGCATCGCCTTGAACGGAAACGAAAACGCGCTCAAAGCGCCGTCCGTCGGCATCCCCGATAACATACTGCCCCTGGCGACGGCCGGCTTCTTCCTGTTCCTGGTGCTCTTCTCCTACTGGGTAGCCCGCAAGCTCGGCAACAACGTGGACGTTGGCATAGTCGGCAAGATCGTCGGCACGGTTTTCGGAGCACTCGGCGCGATCCTTGCCCTCAGCGAAATCTCGAGTTACTACCAGCAGTACGTAGCCAAAAGCGGGCGCGATCCGCTATCCGGTGCCATCAACCTCTCGGTGCCGAGCCTGGTCATTGATGTCGGTGGGCCGTCGGGCGCGACGAATTGGTCCAGTCTCGGCACACTGGCGATAGCTCTCTTCTTGTTGCTGCTGGTTGTCTACACAATCTGGCGCGTAGTCCGTAACGTCATCTTCCACTGATCACTATGGAACACTTGCACTTCATCGGAATAGGCGGGGCGGGCATGAGCGTGCTGGCGCACGCTATGCTCGACCGCGGCGCCGCCGTCAGCGGCTCAGATCGCAGCGACTCTGTCGCCCTCGACGGCCTGCGCGAGCGCGGCGTGTCGGTCACGGTTGGGCACAGAGCCGACAACCCTGACTTGGCGGCAGCCGACAGGGTTGTCGTCACTGGCGCGGTGCCGGAGGACAACCCCGAGCTGGCCGCAGCCCGCGCGTCCGGCAAGTCGATCCAGAAGCGCGCCGCCCTCCTCGGCGAGCTGATGGACTCGCGCACCGGCGTTGCCGTGGCCGGCACCCACGGCAAGACTACCACGACGGCGATGGTCGCCTGGATTTTGCGCGAAGCCGTGCGCGACCCTGCCTTTCTGGTCGGCGGTGTCCTCAGCGACCTCGGCACCGGCGGACACTGGGGCGGTGGATCCGAACTCGTCGCGGAGGCCGACGAGTACGATGGCTCGTTCTGGGAGCTGCGGCCCCAGGTCGCCGTGATCACGAACATCGAAGCCGACCATCTTGACTATTACGCCGACCTCGACGCGATACGCGCCTCCTTCCGGCGCTTCGCCGACAACCTCCAGCCCGGCGGTACGCTGCTGCTCTGCGGCGACGATCCCGGCGCGCACGGCCTCTATGCCGATTTGGGAGTTGATTGGCAGGCCGGTGTGGAGCCGGGCCGCAAGGCACTGCTTTACGGCACGGCACCGGGCTGCGATTGGCGGGCCGCCTCGGAGCGCCTGAATGAGGCTGGGGGCAGCGACTTCCTGGCCGTCTGTGGGGATCTGCCTCCGGCATCGGTCCGCCTGCTTCTCCCCGGCAGGCACAACGTACTGAACGCGCTCGCCGCCATCGGCGCGACACAGGCGCTCGGCGTAGAGCCTGGAGAGGCAGCCGCCGCGCTCGGCGGCTTCCACGGCACCTGGCGTCGCTTCCACGTCAAGGGCACGACCGCCTGCGGAGTGCTGGTCGTGGACGATTACGCCCACCACCCGACCGAGGTCGCGGCGACCCTCGCCGCAGCCCGCCGTCACCTGCCGGGCCGCCGCCTGGTCGTCGTCCACCAACCGCACACCTACAGCCGCACCCGCAGCTTCCTGGACGGCTTCGCCGCCGCCCTCTCCGATGCGGACGTAGCGATCATCTGCGCGATCTACCCGGCCCGCGAAACCGACACCCTCGGCGTCAGCGCGGAGCAGCTAGTGGCCCGCATCGAGGAGCTAGCGCCTGGGAGAGCGCACTATGCATCGGATCTGGAGGCCGCAGCCAAAATGGTGTGGCATCTGCTCCAACCGAACGACGTGCTGCTCACGCTCGGCGCGGGCGATGTCTGGCGCGTCGGAGACGCAGTTTTGAGTTTTGAGTTATGAAAGGCACTGTCATTCTGAGCGAAGCGAAGAATCTCGTCTAAGGCGCGTGGGGAGGGAAGATGCCGGCCACGAATGGTGTCACGAATACACGAATGGTGTGGGGCGACCGGAGGAGGCCGCTTCTAACCAGAGATTCTTCGCTGCGCTCAGAATGCCAGGGGTGTTGAAGGAGGCCGAGCCGTTGAGCAAACACACGTCGTTGCGTATCGGCGGTCCGGCGGACTACTTCTTAACAACTAAATCGGTCGCGGAGCTGACGGCGGCGGTGAAGGAGGCGCGGGAGACCGGGCTGCCTTATCTCGTCATCGGCAACGGCACGAACCTGCTGGCGCTCGACGGGGGAGTGCGCGGGCTGGTCATACACAACCGTGCATCGGGGACAGGGCGCGTTGTGCTTGGCGCTGACGGACGGCCACTGCCGCCGGAGCGCGATGCCGAGGGGCGAGAGGCGCTCTGGTGGGCCGACGGCGGCGTACTCTGGACGCAGCTGGCGCGGCAGACGGTGGCCGAGGGCTGGATCGGGGCCGAGTGGGGCAACAGCATCCCCGGCTCGGTCGGCGCGGGAGTGGTCAGCAACGCCGGAGCGCACGGCGGCGATATGGCCTCGAACCTTCGCCGCGTATGGCTGCTGGACGCGGCGGGCGAGGTAATCGAATGGCCGGTGGAGCGCCTCGACCTCGGCTACCGGACCAGCGTCTTCAAGGCGCACGGCGTCTACGCACGGCGGTCCATGTCGCCGCCGGAGGTCGTGTTACGGGTAGAGATGCTGCTCTGTCGGGGCACACGAGAGGAAGGCGAACGACGTATGCGCGAGTACCTGGCGCACAGGCAACAGACGCAGCCGCAGGGCAAGAGCGCCGGATCGACATTCAAGAACCCGCCCGGCGACTCGGCGGGCAGGCTGATCGAGCTAGTCGGGCTGAAAGGCTACCGGCACGGCGGGGCGGAGTTCTCACCCCGCCACGCGAACTTTATGATGAACACCGGCGGGGCGACCGCCGCCGACGTGCTCTACCTGCTGGAACTCGCCAGCACCCGCGTACTAGAGCAGACCGGCATAGAGCTAGAGACCGAGATAGAGATAGTGGGCGAGCTATGAACCGAGATAAGATACAACCGAATAAAGAACCTCGCCGCATCCGCGTGGCCGTGCTGTTTGGCGGGCAGTCGGAGGAACACGCCGTGTCGTTGGCGTCTGCGACGTCGGTGATGCGCGCGCTCGACCAGGCGAACTACGAGGTCGTGCCGGTCGGCATCACCCGTGAGGGGCGGTGGCTGGCGGGGGGCGACCCCCTGCGCCGGCTCAGGGGCGGCGAGGCGAGCGAGAGCCTGCGGGAAGACGACAGCCCCGAGGAACACGCGCTTGCCGTCGGCAGTGCGGGACCGGCCGGCCTCGGTGCCGTAGTAGCCGCAGGCCAGTCGCTCGGCTCGGTTGATGTCGTCTTCCCGGTGCTGCACGGGCCGCACGGCGAGGACGGCACGATCCAGGGTATGCTGGAACTCGCGGGCATCCCATACGTCGGCTCCGGGGTGCTCGGCTCGGCGTTGAGCATGGACAAGATCGCAGCGAAAGCGGTCTTCGAGGGCTACGGCCTGCCGGTCGGCCCCTACATGGCCTGCACTCGCGTCGCGTGGGAGCGCGATCCCGCCGGGGTGCAGGCAAAGGCCGAGGACGCGCTCGGCTACCCGATGTTCGCCAAACCGTCCAACATGGGGTCGAGCGTCGGCATCAGCAAGATCCACGGGCCGCTTGAGTTCGCCCACGCGATCGACGCCGCCGCACTATACGACCGCCGCATTCTGCTCGAGGCCGGCCTCGACGCCCGCGAGATCGAGTGCTCAGTCCTCGGCAACGACGACCCGATTGCCTCCGTCTGCGGCGAGGTCGTGCCGCGTCGCGAGTTCTATGACTTTCGCGCCAAGTACCTCGACACCGGCTCGGAGCTTATCATCCCCGCAGAGCTACCGGCGAAGACGAGCGAGCGGGTGCGCTCGTTCGCGGTCGCTGCCTTCAAGGCGGTGGACGCGGCAGGGATGGCCCGCGTTGATTTCTTCGTCCGCCGCTCGGATGGCGAGGTTTTCCTTAACGAGATCAACACCATCCCGGGCTTCACTTCGATCAGCATGTACCCGAAGCTCTGGGAGGCGAGCGGCCTGCCGTATGCCGAACTCGTGGCACGGCTCGTGGAACTCGCGCTGGAGCGCAGTTACGGCCGCGCGTCAGGGACCGTGGATCAGAGGTCAGTGAGCAGATGAGTATGGACGACAAAATTAAGCCCATATCGAGCGCGGTAAAGGCGAAGCCTGCCGTTGCCCCTGTGCCCGTGCCTGCACCCCGCCCCAGGCGCAAGAAGGCCGCGCCTCCTCCTCCGACGGCGCGGCAGGCGTTGCGCGCGTTAGGAGACGAGATACGTGCGTCACGGGCGCGGGCGCGCGCCACCCAGAGGGTCGGCTGGGGCCTGTTCCGCGACGATGTGCGCCGTGGGCGGATCATTGACCTGGCTGGGCTGGCCCTACTGGTCGCCGTCGCCGTCTCCATTGCCGCCTCGCCCGATTACCAGGTGCAGCAAGTAACCGTCGTCAACGCGAAGGCGATAACCAGCGAGCAGGCCGCCCGCATAACCGGGATAATCGGCACAAACATCTTTATGGTGGACCCCGCGCAGGTCGCCACGCGGCTGCGGCAATCGCCATTCGTCAAAGGCGCAACGGTCGAGACCGCGCTTCCCGGTCAAGTGATTATCCGCGTGGACGAGCGGAGGCCGAACGTGGTCTGGGTACTGGCCGACAACACCCCCTACCTGATCAGCGACGACGGCGTCATCGTCAGCCAGGCGAGCACGTTGCAGGGCTATGTCGTCGTCTACGACCGCGACACCCAGCCCGGCAAGCTCCGCTTGGGCGACCCCCTGGAGCGGCAGGACGTGATTGACGTGGCCCAGCAGCTCTACATGAGGCTGCCGAGCGCGACCGGGCTGCACATCAACCGCATGGAGTATCAGGTGGCCGGCGGCGTCACCGTGGTCACCGACGACGGGCGACGTGTCCGCTTCGGCGACGGCGAACTCCTCGACAGCAAGATCCGCGTGACCACCGCCCTGGTCAAGAACATGGCCGATACGAACGCGCCCTGGCACACGCTGGATGTTCGTGCGCCGGATCGGGTGGCAGTTATGCCGTAAAGCAGTATACTGGTTATCATGGGAATCGGGCGTGATTTTGCTACAGTGGACAGTGGAAGGAATGTGAGCTATGCCTAAGAACCAAGAACGGATTGTCGTCGGCCTCGATGCCGGCACCACTAAAATCTGCACAGTCGTTGGCGAGGTAGGGCGCGGCCCCGAAATCAACATACTCGGGGTCGGCGTCGCTCCATCTGAGGGCTTGATCAAGGGTATGGTGGTTGACATACCCCAGGCAGTGCGCTCGATCTCGCTCTCAATCGAGAGGGCCGAGCGGCTCTCAGGCTGCAAGATCGGCTCGGCCTACGTCGGCGTCGCCGGCAACCACATCTCCTCGCTCAACAGCCGTGGCGTGGTCGCCGTGTCGCGCTCAGACAAGGTGATCACCGCCGACGATGTGGGCCGCGCCGTGGACGCTGCGCGCGCGGTCGCCATCCCTGAGCAGCGCGAGGTGCTGCACGTCATCCCGCGCTCCTATACGGTGGACGGCCACGAGGGCGTGCGCGACCCCATCGGCATGGCCGGCTTCCGGCTCGAAGTCGAGACCCACATCGTCACAGGGGCCGCCGCCGCGATGCAGAATCTCGTCCGGTGTGTGCAGCGCACCGGCATCGAGGTAGACGACCTGGTGCTCCAATCCCTCGCCTCCGCCGAGGCGGTGCTGACCCCACCCGAACAGAACCTCGGGGTGGTCCTCGTTGACATCGGCGGCGGCACCACCGACATCGCGATCTACATCGAGGGAAGCATCTGGCACACGGTCGTCCTGCCGGTCGGCGGCAACCACCTGACGAACGACTTGAGCATCGTGCTCAAGGTGCCGCATGACGCAGCTGAACGGCTCAAACTCTCGCAGGGCTGCGTCGCGCCGCCCAACCGCTTGCGCGAACTCTACGGCTCTCGCAGCCGCGCCTCTCGCCCGTCCACGCCGGTCGCAGAGGGGCAACCGGAGGAGGGTGGGCGGCAACCCAACCCTGTGCAGACCGAGCTTCTGCGTATACTCGACGATGCCGCGCCCGAGACGGACGACTATGACGACGAGCTGATCGAGGTCGAGACGTTCGAGGCCGGGCGCAGCGTGCGGATTTCGCGCAACCTCGTGACCCGCATACTCGAGGCCCGTGTCGAGCAGATCTGCGAGATGGTGGCCGCCGAGATCAAGAGGAGCGGCTACGACGGCCTGCTGCCTGCCGGAGTCGTGCTCACAGGCGGTACGGCCAAGCTGCCCGGCATCGCCGAACACGCGAGCCGCGAACTCAAGATGCCGGTGCGTATCAGCGTGCCGCAAGGAATGACCGGGCTGACCGAGACGCTAGACAGCCCGGCGTATGCCGCCGGCGTCGGCCTCTCCCTCTGGGCCGTCCGCCACGCCGGCGCGAGCGGGCACAACTCACCCTATCCCTTGTCGTCGGCCCACTCCGGCACCGGCGACAACCCGTTGTTGGGCCGTGTTCGAGGCTTTTTGCGCGAGTTTCTGCCTTAACGTTCTGCCGTAACATTCTATCGGTTATCGAGTTTTGTAGCTTGTGTGACGCAACCCGAAACTCACTAGGAAAGCACAGGGAGTATCGCAATGTTTGATCGTAGGAACCAGCCGCCTCCGACGGGGCCGATTGCGGGCTACGGACCCGTTGGAGATGTCGAGAACTTCGCGCAGATCAAGGTGATCGGTGTAGGTGGCGGCGGCTCCAACGCCGTCAACCGCATGATCCACGCCGATGTGAAAGGCGTCGAGTTCATCACGGTGAACACTGACGCACAAGCTCTGTTGCACGCCGAAGCCGCCAGCCGCATCAGGATCGGCGACAAGCTGACTAAGGGCCTCGGCTCCGGCGGCAACCCCGTCATCGGAGCTAAGGCCGCCGAAGAGAGCAGCGATGAACTCTTCGAGGCGCTTCGAGGCGCAGACATGGTGTTCATCACCGCCGGCCTCGGCGGCGGCACAGGCACCGGCGCGGCCCCTGTGATCGCCCAGATCGCCCGTGAGGTCGGCGCGCTCACTGTCGGCGTCGTCACCCGCCCCTTCGCCTTCGAGGGCAGCCGCCGCCGCCAGGCTGCTGATGAGGGCTACGACCTCCTCAAGCAGCATGTGGATACCCTGATCACGATCCCCAACGACCGCCTCCTCCAGGTGGCCGACAAGAAGACCTCGATGCTCGACGCCTTCCGCATGGCCGACGACGTGCTCCGGCAAGGCATCCAGGGCATCTCCGACCTGATCACC
Organism: Chloroflexia bacterium; assembly: GCA_050998805.1. Taxonomy (GTDB): domain Bacteria; phylum Chloroflexota; class Chloroflexia; order QHBQ01; family JAICKM01; genus JAICKM01. The sequence goes on from JBPCPV010000040.1 coordinate 66,689, forward strand.
GAACACGGCATGATCAACCTCGACTTCGCCGACGTGAAGTCGATCATGAGCGACGCCGGCTCGGCCCTGATGGCGATCGGGCGCGGCACCGGCGACAACCGCTGCGTTGACGCCGCCCGCATGGCAATCGAAAGCCCGCTCCTCGAGATCAGCATTGACGGCGCGAAGGGCGTGCTCTTCAACATCACCGGCGGGGAAGACCTCGGCATCCTCGAAGTCTACGAGGCGGCGGAGATCATCCAGCAGGCCGCCGATCCCGAGGCCAACATCATCTTCGGCGCGGTGATCGACCCGCAGCTCGGCAAGGACGTGAAGCTCACGCTGATCGCCACCGGCTTCGACAGCGTGCGCTCGCGCCCGCCCCAGATAGCGCGCCCCCAGGCGCAGCCGAACCCCTACCAACAGCCCCAGTACCAGCAGCCGCAGCAGTTCTCGATGCCCCAGCCCCGGCCCGCCCAGCAGCAGCCGCAGCCACAGCCGCAGCAGCAACCCCAGCCCCAACCCCAGCCGGTCCAGCGTCCCGCCGCCCGCCCCGCGCAGCCCCAACAGCAGGACGACCTCGACATCCCTCCCTTCCTGCGCTATCGCCAACGGTAGCTGGCTCCGGCACAAGAAACAGCCTGTCTCCCTAGCGGGGCAGGCTGTTTCTTTGGAGCACTGTCATTCTGAGCACAGCGAAGAATCTCAGGCCGAGTCGTCTCCCGGCATCTCATAGGTCTGCACCCGGTCCAGAGTGTACTCGATCAGCTCCAGCGTTTCGTCCACATCCTCCGCGACCGCCCGTTCGATGAGCGGTGCCCACCGTTCGCCGAGCGCCCCCTGCGCCCAGCGCGCGGCCTCCGGCTTCGAGACGATGGTGCCGAACTCGAGCGTATACAGCATCCGACAGATCGTGAGGACAATGTAGCCTCGATAGCCCTCGTGGCGCAGCACAACGGAATCGCCGCGCTTCGGCACCAGCCACCCACCGACCATCTCCACCACCGCCCGCCGTAGATCGTCGGGAGCGACAGGGTCAATCCACTCGTGGATAACAGGTCCGGCAAGCGCGATCCCGTGCTCGCGGAGGAGGTGGAGTTGAATAACCGCCGCACTGTCGTGCGAATCCACGCGCAGCCGCTCGCCCCGCTTGATGCTTGGATACCGGGCCTGAGTGCGGTCGTACCGGCGCAGAGCCGCCTGCGGAATGTAGGAGCCTTCCAGCTCCGCGCCCCACGGCGAGATCGTGGCCGAGAGACGCTCATGCATCGCATACAGCGCGGCAACAAGCTCGTCGGGTAGCTCGGTGTCGGTGACGACGGCGAAATCAATGTCGCTCCGGTGGGGCGTGAAATCACCGAGAGCCAGGGAGCCGTATAGGTACATGCCGAGAAAGTGCGGTCCCAGAATGGCTTGCACGCTCACAAGCAGCTCGTGCAGCACGGCGTTGACATCGGGGTATGCTGTCGGATCGGATGCAGGCACTACCGATAACGGAACGTGATGCGCCCTTTGGTCAAGTCGTAGGGGGATAGCTCGACGGTCACGCGGTCGCCGGGCGTGATGCGGATAAAGTTCATACGCATCTTGCCCGAGATGTGGCCGAGCACTTTGTGCCCTCCTTCGAGTTCGACAGTGAACATGGCGTTCGGCAGGCACTCGAGCACCTTGCCCTCGACGGCGATCACGTCGCCGGTGGGTGGCTTAGGCCCGCGGGGCACCGCGGGGTTAGCGTTTGCCGGGGGTGTCGACGGTTTCTTGTATGCGTTAAAGCGCGGTTTCTTCGGCAAAGACGACTTTCTCCTTTTCTATGAATGGAGCCAGGAGTATACCTCCTGGCTCCGACCCCTCAGTGCAGTGTTCGGTTAGTAGCGGCTACCGCCACGACCACCGCCGCCGCCGCCGCCGCGCGAACCGCCGCCCATCTGGGAGAAGCAGTCCGAGCAGTAGACCGGTCGGTCGCCGCTGGGAACGAAGGGGACTTCGGCGTCGCGACCGCAGTTGGAGCAGGTCACGGTGGTCATCTGGCGCTCGCGCCGACCCCCGTAGCCGCCGCCGCTGCCGTAGCTATCACCGTAGCCGCCCCCGCCCCCGCTGTAGTCCGAACTGTTGCGCGCGGCCTTTTTGGTCGCGCGGCAGGACGGGCAGCGGGTCGGCTGGGTGTAGCCCTTGCTGTTGTAAAAATCTTGCTCACCTTCCGTGAAGGTGAAGGTCTGGCCGCAATCGCGGCACGTCAGAGACATATCCGGCATCTGTTTAAGGAACTCCTATTTTGTACGTGCGAATGTTTGCTAATGAGTCGACATTGGAGAAGGCTCTGCGAGGATACCGGAGCTACCGTCTCTGCCCGTATGTCTGAGGGAACCCACAGGGGAGATTTTGCGCGACCGCATCACTGCCGACTTCAACCATGTATATTATACAACATCTTTCGGAATAAAGCAAGCCCCGTACAAGTTTGACATGCGCTGCCCGTGATGGTATAATCAGGTCATCTAATGGGGTGTCGTCTAACGGTAGGACAGCTGACTCTGGATCAGTAAGTTGAGGTTCGAATCCTTGCACCCCAGCCAACCTAAAACAAACACCCAGAACACCCTCTTTTACGGCGACAACCTGCCTATCTTGCGCGATCACATCCCCGATGCAAGCGTCGATCTGGTCTACCTCGATCCGCCATTCAACAGCAGCCGCAACTACAATGTCCTATTTAAGGATGAGAGCGGCCACGCCAGCGAAGCCCAGCTCACCGCTTTCGAGGACACCTGGCACTGGGATCGCTCCGCCGAAGCCACATTTCAGAGCCTTGTAACGGATGCCGCGCCCCATGTCAGCGAGATGATTGCCGCGCTCCGCCGGTTTGTAGGCCCGAATCAGATGATGGCCTACCTGGTTATGATGGCCGCCCGCCTGGTAGAGTTACACCGGGTGCTGAAGCCGACGGGCAGCCTCTACTTGCACTGCGATCCGACCTCTAGCCATTACTTGAAAATCATTCTGGACACTATCTTCGGGTCAGACCAGTTCCGCAACGAGATCCTTTGGAAGCGTACCAGCGCCCACAGTGACACCGTGCAGGGAGTCGTGCTGCACATGGGCCGCATACACGACGTTATTCTGTTCTACACGAAATCCAATGCGGCGCGGCGCAACGAACTGTATCAACCCTATAGTCAGGGGTACTCGGACGGCTTCTATCGCTTCCAAGACGGCGATGGGCGGCGGTACACGCTTGATAACATAAGCGGCCCCGGCGGAGCGGCCAAAGGCAACCCACAGTACGAGTTTCTCGGCGTAACGCGCTTCTGGCGCTATAGCAAAGCGCGGATGCAAGAACTTTATGAGCAGGGACGGATCATTCAGACGCGGCCAGGAACAGTACCACGGTATAAACGCTATCTCGATGAGATGCCGGGCGTGCCCTTGCAAGACGTTTGGGATGACATTATGCCCATCGGCTCCCAGGCCACTGAACGCCTCGGCTACCCCACTCAAAAGCCACTGGCGTTGTTAGAACGCATAATCCAGACGAGCAGCAACCCCGGCGACGTGGTGCTCGACCCCTTCGCCGGGTGTGGCACCGCCGTCATCGCCGCGCAGAAGCTGGGCCGCCGCTGGATCGGCATAGACATCACCCACTTGGCAATCGCCCTGCTAAAGTACCGGCTCAAAGATACGTTCGGCGAGCAAGCGCAGTACCAGGTGATCGGCGAGCCGCAGGACCTGGCCGGTGCCCGCGAGCTGGCCTCCGGCAGGGATCGCTACCAATTCCAGTGGTGGGCGCTCTCCCTGGTAGAAGCCAAGCCGTTGGGCGGCGAAGCCGGCAGCAGGCAGGGCAAGAAGGGCAGCGACCGTGGGATTGACGGTGTGATTACCTTCATGGAAGAATCCGGCACGCCGGGCCGCGTGCTTGTGCAAGTCAAGAGCGGCCACGTCAAGAGCGGCGACATCCGGGATCTCGTCGGCACAGTGGAGCGCGAAAAGGCGGCGATCGGCGTCTTTATCACGCTGGAGGAGCCGTCGCGCGACATGCGGACCGAGGCGGCGAGCGCCGGTGCCTTCCACTCCCCCGCCTGGAACCGCGACTACCCGCGCATCCAGATCCTCACAATCGGCCAACTCCTGGCCGGCGCCGAGATCAAGATGCCGGCCCAGCACGGCACCTTTAAGCGTGCGCCGCGCGCGCAACAGCCGGAGGCAGAGCAACCCACCCTCGACCTGCAATAGGCGCTCGGGAGAGGCCGTCCACGAATACGGGCCACGAATACACGAATGAGACGGGCAATCGTCGGCGATATGGGGACGGGTGCCGCCGAGACGGCGGCGGTACGGGGACGGGAGGCGCGGAGGGATTGCAGAAAATGGCTGCGAGATAGCCGTCCGCGCATCGGGCGGCGGTGCCTACACGACCCTCTCGCCCAGCCAAGCCCTCACCCCCACGCCTTACGCTCTGTTCGCCCTCAAAACGCAGGGCTACGCGAACGTAGTGGTGGTAGCCAAAGGGGGTGGCGACTACACCTCGGTACAGGCAGCCCTCAACTCCATCACGGCGAACAGCAGCAACCGCTATCTGGTCTACCTTCTATCTCTACATCATGCGCCTGTACAATCGGGGGTTGGTGAACGGCTACTACGACCATGCCCATTGCGCGGCCACCGGCTCGCCATGCTTCCTGCCGAACAACCCGGTAACCCGGGGGCAGGCAGCCAAGATCGTGTCCAACGGGCGAGGTTACAACGAACCCGCGCCAGCCACGCCCACCTTCGAGGACGTGCCGACCACCGACCCGTTCTACGTATACGTCGAGCGGCTGTCGCTCCACGGGGTGATCAGCGGGTACGAGTGCGGCGTTGTGCCGCCGATAATCAACCCCTGCACCGGGCTGGCAGAAACCTGCGATGCCCTGGGCAGGCCATACTACCGCCCCTGCGCGACACTGACGAGAGGGCAGGCGGCTAAACTAGTCGCCAACTCCTTCTTCCCGGAGTGTCACGGCCTGCGCTAGCCGCCGGCAGGCTTGAAAACCGCGACATTTGGCCCATTGCGTCTTGGCGCTGCCCATGCTATACTTAGCTCGACTTTGTCGAGTATGAGGAGGTTTCTATGAGCCCAAAAAAGGGATTAACGGACGAGGAACGAGGCGCGATGAAGGAGCGCCTCAAAGAGCTGAAGGCGCACGAGGCGGACGGGGAAAGCGCCGTGCTCGCCAAGATCGCCGAGATGCAGGAACCGGACCGCGCCATGGGTGAGCGGCTCCATGCTATCATCAAAGCCGCCGCGCCAGTCCTCTCGCCGAAACTCTGGTACGGGATGCCCGCGTATGCCAAGGACGGCAAGATCGTCTGCTTCTTCCAATGCGCGCAGAAGTTCAAAACGAGGTACGCGACGCTCGGCTTCAACGACAAGGCGAACCTCGACGAAGGCGGCCTGTGGCCGGTCGCCTTCGCGCTGAAGGAGTTGACCGCCGCCGAAGAGGAAAGGATCGGCGCGCTCGTGAAGAAAGCGGTGAGCTGAGGGCGCGCCGTCTGCATAGGCAAAATAGTCGTGAAGGCAATCAGCCGGATAAAGCGCGGAAAGCCTGATGAGCCTGAAACTTAGACTGCGGCTGGTGGCACCGGCTTCTCCCGACGCTTCAACCGCCTGTCGAGCAGACCGCCGGTTACCGCGATGCCGACGAACACCAGCGCCATTCCCCCAAGCGCCCAGACCTGGATCGGCTCGCCGAGCAGCAGCGCGCCGTAGATCAGCGCCGTGCAGGGCAGCAGGTAGGTGACGACGATGGTGCGCGTCGGGCCTACGCTCGACAGCAGCGCGAAGTAGAGCAGGTAGGCGAGTGCGGTGCCGCCGAGGCCGATGCCGAGGAGCGCGCCGATCGCGGCGAGCGACAGGCTATGGGCCGGGGGCGTTGCCAGCGCGAACGGCAAGAGCATCAGCGCCGCCGTGCTGGTTTGCGCCAATGCCGCGTAGATGCTCGGCAGCCCCGCAAAGGCCCTCCGGGCGTAGAGGCTCGCTATGGCATAGGACGCCGACGCCAGCAGCACCGCCCCGTGCCCCAGCCACGCATTCTCTGACGAGACCCCCGCCGTCGGCGACCCGCCGGCGACCAGCAGCGCCACCCCCGCGAACCCGATGCAGACGCCGAGTATCTTGCTGGCGCCGGTGCCTTCGCTGCCGGCCCTCGCGCCTAGCATCAGCACGAAAACCGTGGTGAACAGCGGTGCCGTCGCGTTCAGGATCGCCGCATCTCCGCTCGAAATCGCGGTCTCGCCCCAGGTGATAGCCACGTAGGGCAGCACTACGTTCAGGAAGCCGAGGACCAGCGCAGGCACCCAGATCCGCCCCCACGGGAAGGGCACCGCCTGCTTGCCCGCTCGCCTCGTCAGCAGCCGGTCCACACCGAAGAACGCCGCCAGGCCGACCGCCCCCAGCGCCAGCCTGTATCCGACCAGCGTGAGCGGCACCATCTCGCGCAGCAGAACTTTGATGAACATAAAGCTGGCACCCCATACGGCCCCGAGTACCAGCAAAAGTAGAATGTCGCGTGGTTTCACTATCCAAGTATACGGCATCGGACCGGCTCTTGCCAATAGTTCCGCCTCAGTCTTTCGGAGTATCTTTCGGCTGACCACTGACCACTCGATTGTGGTATAATGAAGTTGACCGTTGGGGCGCGACGCACGCTAAAGGAAGGGATCGTCTGTAGATTATGGCTCTGTCCGTTGAAAGCGTGGAGCAGGCCGCTCCCCCAGTGCCGCTGGAGGAAGTTGGCCTCTCTGCCGACGAATACGCGCGTCTGCTGTCGCTCTTAGGCCGCACGCCAACCGCCGTCGAGCTAGGCATGGTCGGCGCGATGTGGAGCGAGCATTGCGGCTACAAGAACAGCCGCCCGCTCCTCAAGCTCTTCCCGACGCACGGCGCGCGTGTCTTGCAGGGGCCGGGAGAGAACGCAGGCGCGGTGGACATCGGCGACGGGCTGGCGGTCGTCTTCAAGATCGAGAGCCATAACCACCCCAGCGCGGTCGAGCCGGTAGAGGGCGCGGCCACCGGCGTCGGCGGCATCGTCCGCGACATCTTCACCATGGGCGCTCGCCCGGTCGCCATCCTCGACTCGCTCCGCTTCGGTCCGCCCGAACACCCCCGCACCCCCTACCTGGTCGGCGGGGTGGTAGCGGGCATAGGCGGATACGGCAACTGCCTCGGCATCCCCACTGTCGCTGGCGAGGTCTACTACGCCGAACCCTACGCCGACAACCCGCTGGTCAACGCGATGTGCGCGGGGGTGGCGCGGCAGAGCGAGATTATCAAGGCAACCGTCGGCGGCGCGGGCAACCTGCTGATGCTGGTTGGCGCCGACACCGGACGCGATGGCATTCACGGCGCCACCTTTGCCAGCGATGTGCTGGACGAACGCAGCGAGGAGCGCCGCCCTGCCGTGCAGGTGGGCAACCCGTTCCTCGAAAAGCTGTTGATGGAAGCCTGCCTCGAACTGGCGAAGACCGATTGGATTGTCGGGATGCAGGACCTGGGCGCGGCGGGGCTGACCAGCAGCACGGTGGAGTGCGCCAGTCGCGGCGATGCCGGGGTCATCCTCCACGCCGAGCGTGTTCCCCGCCGCGAACAGGGGATGAGCGCCTACGAGGTGATGCTATCGGAGAGCCAGGAGCGGATGCTAGTCATCGTGCGGCGCGGCTACGAGGA
>JBPCPV010000044.1:0-167155 GCA_050998805.1 Chloroflexia bacterium
CGGGCCTTCAGACAGACGGAATCGTCGCCGATGAGGTAGCCGGTCACGAGGGCTTTAGGCGGACGACCACGTTGCGGGGGGCGGGCGGCGCGCAGACGAGCGCGTTCGGTAGCGACGGCGGGCGCCATCTCGGCACGCCAGCGGGCGGTCCAGACGGCGGGCAAGGCGTCCGCCGACCAAGGAGAGCGATTGAGCCAGCGGCTGAGGCCGGCCAGGGAACGCTCGCCGACGACGCTGCGCAGCAGGCCGCTCAGAGTAGGTGTCTCCCGGCAGAGCAGCAGAGCCAGCAGTACGGTCACGAAGTACTGGAACTGGCGAGGGCGCAAGCAGGAGCGGAACGCCTCGGCGAACTGGCGCAGACGCGGGTCAGTGCATATAATAGGAGTAGGCATTGGAGGCCTCCGGGGCTAAGGATTGGTTTTGCAACCCTCTTATACCCCATCGGCCCCTATGCCTTCAATCTTTCGCTGGAAAAGTGCAAATGTAGTGGATAAGTATGCGCTCACAAGTACGTTTGTATCGAGCACAATCCTTAGATTAGACGTCATTCAGAAGCGATTCCAGTATTTCAGGAGTCAGTCCGCGTGCTTCTGCTTCGTCACTGGCCTTGTCCATGACTTCCATGAGAGAGGTGACAGCAGGGGAGGTTGTGGGTTGGTGCAACCACAACCTCAGCATGAACTTTAGCTTCCCACGATCTTCCTCCGACGCCGCGTTGTAGAGGCGGGCCGTGTCAGGGTCAACCTGGATTGTGATAGTGGCGGTTGCTTTGTCATCCAGCTTCGTCATTGAGGATCTCCTCCAATATCTCAGGCGTCAGCCCGCGTGCTTGTGCTCCCCTACCTGTGCAGATATTATATCACATCTAGCCTGCCCATCGGCAGTGCGGGCGCGAGTTCGCTGGCCTCAATCGCCGCTTGTTGACATATCTCATTGCCTGGTGTATAGTGGGCGCGTCGGCGAAGCCTGCCGGCTGAGGTTAGATTGCACCAATGGGAGATAACTAACGGGATGATCCTTCGATCCAACCGCGTCGTCGGTGTGCTCGCTGCGCTCGGGGTGCTGGCGGCGGCGCTCTTGTTCGGGGGGCGGCCTGCGGCGGCTGCGCCGCTCCAAAGCCAGGGGTCGCCCTCTCTCGTCATCAGCGAGGTCTACGATCCGGTCGGCGGGGACCAGCAGGCTCAGTGGTTCGAGGTCCACAACGTGCAGCCCGCCATCGCCTACCCGCTGAACGGCCTCATCGTAGCCACCGGCGGCAACCAGATGACGATCTCTACGACCGCGGAAATCGCCGGTTCCGGCTACGCGCTCTTCGTCTTCGACCCCGATGCGGTCGGCAAGGGGCTGGTGACGCCTGTGGACAGCGCCGCGCCCGTTATCTCGGTGCAGGGCCTCGGCGGGCTGGACCCCCAGGCGGACGCCCTGATCCTCTACACTCCCGACAAGTTCATCATTGACGAAGTGAACTGGGGCACGCCGAAACCCGATTGGGTGAACTACGACCCCGGCGTCTTCTTCTCGCCCGGCCTCGCCCCGCTACAGCCGGGCGAGGGGAGTTGGGGCCGCACCCCCGAAGACCGCGACACCAACGGCGGCCACGTCCCTGCGGGCGACTGGACAAGGCACGCCACGCCCTCGCCCGGCGGCGCGCTTGCCGCCGTCCAGGCGAGCGACTTCTTGCTGGGCTGGACCAACATCGCCGGCGGCCTGAGCAGCCTGCTGCTTTGGGCGGCCTTCATCGCCATCGCCATCATCGCCTATCGCTTCGAGCGACGGCACAACAGGGCCACCTACTGGCAGCTCCTCTTGCTGGCCCCGTCCGGCATCCTATTCTATACAGTCATCGTGATCCGTGAATTCAGCGTCGGGCGAACCGCCCTCACGAGCGAGGAGAAATGGCTGTCGTTCCCCGTGCTTGCGGTTTCGGCCCTGTTCTGTCTGGTCGCCGTGGGGATCTTCCGCAACGCCGTTCGCTCGCTGCCGGAGGGGAACTGAGCATGAGCTTCTGGAACGACATCCGCATTGATTGGCTGCCGATGCCCCCACTGCTGCTCGACCTCGGCTTCCTGCTGCTTGCGGCGGCGCTGTTCTGGTACTCGCGCGTGCTCGGCGAATTACTCGAACGCCTCGGCAGGCCGCCGCTCGAAGTGCTGGTCGTGATCGCTGCCTGGGTGATTATCCTGGCCTTCGTAGTCCCGCACTACATCCTGAGCGCGGTCTTCGACCCGAACGTCGGTGCGGATACCCGCATGGGCCTCTACCTGCTGACTTTTCGCAGCATTTCGTACTTCGGCCTGCTGATTTCGGCGCTGCTTGTGCTGGTCCCGTCTCTAGCGTATTATATCTGGAGCGGTAACCCACGGTAGATCATTATTTGCCTGCGGCAGCCTTGTTCAGCCGCGCCATCAGCCGAGATTTGCGGCGGGCGGCGTTGTTCGGGTGGATGATGCCTTTGGCCGCCGCCTTGTCGAGCGCGCTGATCGCGGTCACGACGGCAGCCGCGCTGGTCGCCGTATCCCCGGTGTCTATCGAGCGGCGGGCCTTGCCGACGTAGGTCTTGAGCGAGCTGCGGATCGGGCGGTTGCGCGCCTGCTTGCGCTGTCCCACGCGGATGCGCTTGATCGCCGACTTAATATTTGCCAATGCGGTGTTTCCTCCTGCGGGTTTTCGGTTATAATAGCGGCGTAAAGGGCCGACTGTTATTATAGCCGACCGGAATGGAAAAATCAAGTTGACACCTGCCAACCTAACCCGCCAGACCACTCCCCTACAGGAGGTCGCCGACTCCCTTCCCATTGCAGGCGATGGGCGGGAGGAGGAGTCGGCCTATCGCGCGGGGCCGCTCGACACCAGCATGTTGCCCGCCGACCTCGGCGAGCCGCTCGCCTCGGTGCCGCCTGGGTCAATTGGACGCAAGCTCGCCGGAGCGACGATGCTAGTCGGGGGGGCGTTCGCGCTCAGCCGGGTGCTCGGGCTGGTGCGGAACGAGGTGATCGCCGCGCAGTTCCCGCCCTCGCCGACCGACGCGCGGCTCGACACATACCTGGCCGCCTTCAACCTGCCCGACACGCTTTTCCTGCTGATCATCGGCGGGGCGGTCGGCTCGGCGTTCATCCCGGTCTTCACCGACCTGATGGAGCAGAAGAAAGTCGCCCAGGCATGGCGCTTGACAAGCACGCTGATCAACGCCTCTGTGGTGCTGCTTGCCCTCGGCGGGATCATCCTCGCCTTCTTCGCGCCGGTGCTCGTCGGCTCGCTGCTCGTGCCGGAGTGGTCGCCGCAGAAGCAGGCCGACACGGTGGCGCTGATGCGGATCATGCTGCTCTCGCCGCTCTTCCTGGGCCTGGGAGGCTGGGCGCAGGGCATCTTGAACGCCCGCCAGAGCTTCACGCTGCCCGCGCTCGCCCCGCTCGCCTACAACGGGGCGATCATCGGCGGGGCGCTGCTGCTTGCACCGCGCTGGGGCACGCCGGGCCTGGCGGTCGGCGTCGTGCTCGGCTCGCTGCTCCACTTCTTAGTGCAGGTCCCGGGCCTGATCCGTGCGGGGATGCGCTACCACCCGTTCCACCTAAGTTCCCACGACGAGGGCGCGCGGCAGGTAGCCACGCTGATGTTGCCCCGGATCGTCGGCCAGGCAGCGTTCCAGGCCAACATCCTCTTCATCACCAACGTGGCGTCGTTCTTGCCCGGAAACGGCGGGTATGCGGCCTTCAACTACGCCTACATCCTGATGATGCTGCCGCACGGCGTGCTTGCCATGAGCCTCGCCACCGTGCTTTTCCCGACGATGACTGCTCAGGTGAGCCGGGGAGACCTACCCGCGATGCGCGCCACACTGGTCGGCGGCATAAGGATCCTCGTCTTCTTGGTTCTGCCGATGGCGGTGATACTCGGCCTGCTGCGCCGACAGATCGTCGCGCTGCTCTTCGAGTTCGGGGCGTTCCGGCAGGGGTCGGTCGATCTGATCGCCCCGGCGCTGGGCTGGTTCGCCTGGGGGCTGCTGGCCTACGTCGTCGTTGAGTTGGTCACGCGCGGCTACTACGCTCTGCAAGACACCCGCACGCCGGTCGTGGTCTCGATTGCCACGGTCGTCTTCAATATAATCCTGAGCCGGGTGTTGGTTCTCGGTTTCGGCATGGATCAGTCGGGCCTCGCCCTCAGCCTCACGATCACGACGACGCTGGAGATGCTCGGCCTGCTCTACTTCCTGCGCCGCAAACTACCGGGGCTGTTCGACCGCCCGGCCCTCCGCGCGTTCGCCGTCAGCCTGCTCGGCGCGGGGCTGATGGGCGGCGCGCTCTTCTTCCTGGTGCCCTGGCTCGACACCAACATCTGGGCCTATCCGGCGGACGCCCTCGGCACGAAGGTAGCCACCGCGCTGGTCTTCGGCATCGCCACACTCGTCGGCGGCGCGATCTACCTCGGCGTCGCGCGCCTGCTCCATGCGGAGGAGTTGGGTCAGACGCTCCGGCTGCTACGCCGAGGTGCCCGTTAGGGGGCGCAGCCGCCGGGGCCGGTTAGCGACAGGTAGACTATCTTGGCTATCTGCCCCCGCGTGGCGTTGTTGAACGGGCGGAACGTGCCGTCGCTGTAGCCGCTGACCACTCCGTGGCATACCGCTGTTTCGATCACTGTGTAGAATGTCGAGCCGAGAGGCACGTCGGTGAACGTCGGCGTCGGCGGATTGTGGAGCGTCCAGGCTGCCGCGATCACATCTATCTTGGCGAGCTGGGCGCGTGTCACGTTGTTGTAGGGCAGGAACCAGGGGCGGTTCTGTGCGTCGCATGGTCCTGCCGGTGCCGCACCGCACCTATAGCCGCTCACGATGCCGTCTGTCGCCGCCGTCTCGACGACGTTGAAGAAGTTATTGCTCGGCATCACATCGGTGAAGGTGTAGGCTCCGCCGCTCGGGGTCGTGATCGCTTTGTTGAAGCCGAGGACCACGATCTTGACCATCTGCGCCCGCGTCGTGTTGTTGTACGGCCTAAAGGTGCCGTCGGAGTAGCCGGAGATCACCCCACGGCAGGCCAGGTAGAGCACCGGCGTGTAGAAGAAATCAGCCGGATGCACATCGTTGAACGAGATCGTGCAGGGCGTTGCTGTCGCCGCCGGGGTGCGTGTCGCGGTGTTCGCCGGCGATACCGTAGCAGTGCGGATCGCGGTGTTCGTCGGGTTGGGTGTGATAGTCGTCTGCGCGGTGTTGGTCGGCGGCGCTGTAGCCGTGCTGATCGTAGTGTTCGTTGGGATGGGTGTATTGGTCGCTTGCAGGTTGTTGGTCGGGCTGGGTGTGTTAGTTGCTTGCGGGGTGTTGGTTGCCTGCGGGGTGGGAGTGAGGGTCGGGCTTGGGTTAATGCAGGGGTCGTTGTAGTGTTCGGTCAGCGTCTTTACAGGCCCGCCGACGGTGTAGTTGCCCACCGCCCATATGTCGTTCGCGCTCACTGCCGTCACAGCGTTGAGGTAGTTGTTGTTTCCGGGCTGGTTTGGACTTCCGTTTCGACTCGGCACGACGCTCCAGATGCTGCCGTCCCAATGTTCGATGAGTGTGCGGTTCGGGTAGTCGTATTGCTCGGAATACGCGCCCACGATCCAGACATCACTGTTGCTCAGAGCCGTCACCCCGCTGAGCTCAATCGAGGCGCAGCCTAGGAAAGTACCACAGGCCGGGAAGTCGGTTAAGAGCGCATCCCAACCGCTTGTGCCGTGGTGCCCGGCGAGCGGCTCGGACCCGTAGTTTTGCTCCCCGACCACCCAGAAATCATTGGCTGAGTTCAAGCTGATCCCCCGGAGCCGGTTGCCCGCAAAAGCTACGTTGGGTATGCCGGCCCCTACTGCCCAATTCATGCCGTCCCAGAGCAGCAGCAACTGCTGTGAAGGATTCCCCGCAGCGCCCACCGCCAACACCCTGTTCGACCCATATGCCGCGACACCCAGCAGCAGGTTGTTGTCGGGATCGGTGTTCGGGCTTGCGATTATGTTCCAGACCGTGCCATCCCAGTGTTCGGTGAGCGTGCGTTGGAAGCCCCCGGATACGTAGTAGCCCACCGCCCAGACATCGTTCGTCGTGATGGTTGTGACGCCGCGCAGGCTGTTGGCGCCCGATGCGACGTTCGGGCTGGGGACGATGCTCCAACTCGCGCCGTTCCAGTGTTCGGTGAGCGTAGCGCTGCCCGCCGCACCGACCGCCCAGACATCGTTCGCCGAGACCACCGCGACCGCGTAGAGCCTGTTATCTACTGTTGTGCTTATGTTCGGGCTGGGAACTATGTTCCATGCGCCGTCGTTCCAGTGCAACACCTGCGTTTGGTAGTAGTTGCCGTTGAGCGCGTCTCCCACCGCCCAGACATCGTTCGTCGAGACCGCCGCTACCCCATTCAGGTGGTCATGGCTTGGGCTCGCATTCGGGCTGTCCACATTGCGCCAGGCTGGCCCGCAGGCCGGAGTCGGCACAGGGGTTTCAGGCGTCGGTGTCCAGGCCGGAAGCGGCTGGGTTGAAACTGGAGATGGCAGATCACTTGTGGAGGTCGGCGGCACCGGCCTCGGCGTATATGTCGGTGTGGAGGTTGGGGGCGTCCCGCTCGCTGTAGGGCTTGGAGTGGCGTTGATCGAGCCGTCCAGCCGGAACACTTGGTCTCCGCCAAACGGATCCAGCAGGCAGCCGGAGAAACCACGGCTGCCCCAATCCCGACAGCCGTGATTGAAGCCACCACCCGGATTCCGCCAGCCGGAATAGTTATTTGACAGATTATAGGCATCCCGCCAGAACCATTGCCCGTTCGTGCTGTAGTTCTGGTTCGCCTGTACAGAGACCCAATAGCTGCCCGTCGGCAACTCTGCGGGTGGGTTGAGGGAGATCACGAAGTCGCCGGAGTTGGGGCCGGGGCTGTAGAGGATATTGGTCCGGCTGAACACCGGCGTGCCCGGCAGGGTGCCGCTATTCGCGTAGAAGAAAACGTTCACCGAGTCGGCGGTGCCTGGGCCGTCCAGATACGCGCCCGCAACCTCGACCTGGTCCACCGTCCAGATTTGGCCGCTCGGCACCGGGAAGTCGTCGGCCCCCTGGGCTGTGTAGGCGGCGAACTCCGGCTCGAATTGCTGGGAACTCACCCCGCTCCCGTCGCCCTGATCGTACTGGTCGTAGAGCACGCTCGCCGCGCTGTCGCGGTGTCTGGCTGCCATCGGCGGGAGATGATCGGCGCTGACTAGCGGGGGGGCTGGCTGCCGGCTCTGGATCTGGGCCTGCACCGGCGCGGCACCGGCCGGCTCGGTCTGCGCCGGTTCGCTGAGGATAGACCCCGCGCAGGCCGCAAGTATCAACACCAGCACTCCGAAACGAACAAGCCCCCAAGCCTCGAATTGCTTTGATGTAAACATCACTTGCCTCCTTCATGCACCACGACGCCGACCGCGCCGGGGCCCAGATACGCCGCGTTCGCCGGGCCGTACTGCACGACACTCACGCGGCCGCGAGGGCAGAGTGGGGCCAGGCGATGCGCTATGTTTTCGACATCTGAGGTGCCGGAGCTGTGCAGGATAGCCAGCTCCTCGAGCTGGGGGAACTCCTCAACGAAGCAGCAGAGCGAGTCGAGGGCTTTGTGGCGGGTGCGGCTCCGCTCCAGAAGGGTTATCTGCCCCCCATCGAGGCTGAGGAGCGGCTTGAGGGGCAGCAGGCTCTCGATGCCCGCCGACAGCCCCGGCAGCTTCCCGCCCCGGTAGAGCGGCCCCACCGAGTCGACCATGAAGGCGACGTGCGTCCGGCCTTTCGCCCGCCGCGCGGCCTGCATGACCGCGCTCCAGCCCCCTCCGCCTGCCGCTTCCCGCGCGGCGGCAAGCGCGATGATGCCCAGGCCCATGCTCGCCGACTCAGAATCGAACACGCCGACCGGGAACGACGTGTTGGCGAAGTTATCCCCCGCAGCTCGCGCTGCGCCATAGGTGCCGCTCAGGTGCGCGCCGACGTGGATCGACACCACCCCGTCGCATGGGCGTTCGCGCTGTAGCCATCGGTAGACCTGCTCGAAGGTTGCGGTCGTCGGCGCTGCCGCCGTCGGCCTTTCGCCGTCGTCCTGCATCGCCCGCAACAGCGCGTCGGTCGTCAGGTTCACGCGGTCGAGGTATGCCTGCCCGCCTACCAGCACGCTCACCGGCACGACCGTGATCCCGTATCGCCGCACGAGGGCATCGGGCAGGTCGCATGTGCTGTCGGTGACTACGCGGATCGTGGGCATGGTGTTTAGCTACTCCGCCGAGATAATGTAGGCGTAGAACGGCTGTCCGCCTTCCACGACCTCGATCACCTGCTCCGGGTATGCTTCCCGCAGGCCGGCCGCGAAGGCTTCGGCTTGCTTGGCCGCGAGATCCTGGCCGTAGTAGAGGGTGATCAGTTCGCGCTCGCCGGCGTGCATCATGTCGAGGAGTTTACGCCCAACCTCCTCGTTCGTGCTGCCGGTCAGCACGAGCGTGCCGTTGTGCAGGCCGATCACGTCGCCCTGTTTTATCTCCATGCCGTTCATCTTGGAGTCGCGGACCGCCGTGGTTACCTCACCGGTCTCCACCGCCTCTGCCGCCTGTGTCATCGCCGCGACGTTAGCATCCAGGTCGTCTCCATAGTTGAGGGCGACCAGCGCGGCCATGCCCTGGGGCAGGGTCTCGGTGGGAACGACGGCCACGCGCTTGTCGCTGAGGGCTTGCGTCTGCTTGGCGGCCATGATGATGTTGGCGTTGTTCGGCAGGATAATCACTTCCTGCTGCGGCAGCTTCTCGACGGCCCGCAGCAGATCCTCCGTGCTCGGGTTCATTGTCTGCCCCCCCTCGACCAAGCCGGTCGCGCCCATGCTGCGGAACGCCTGCGCCATCCCCTTGCCGCAGACGACCGCGAGCGTCGCGATCTGGCCGGCCAGCGCTTCCGGCGGTGCCTCTGCTACCCCCGAAACAACCTCACCGGTGCCTGCCTGCTCGTGCATCTCTAGGAAGTCCTCGTGCTGCTCCTGCATATCGGTGATCGCCACCTGCCGCAGGCTGCCGAGCGGGGTCACATAGCTGAGTACCTCGCCGGGGTTCTCGGTGTGGATGTGGACCTTGATCGCAGCCTCATCGCCGACGATCACCACCGAGTCGCCCTTGCCGGCGATCCACTCGCGTATCGCCGGGAAGTCGAGGCCCTTGCCCATCAGGATGAAGTTGGTGCAGTAGCCGTACTCGCCGTGGGCCACATGCACGCCCTCCGGTGCCATGTCGAGTACCCCTCCGGTCGCGCCTAGCTCCGGCCCCTCGACCGACTCGCCGCGCGCGTAACGGAGCATCCCCTCGAAGATCACGAAAAGCCCCTGCCCACCTGCGTCCACAACGCCGGCGTCGCGCAGCTTCTGCAAGAGCGCCGGCGTGCGCGCGACCGACGCCCGCCCTGCCTCCACCGTCGCGGCCATCGCATCGAGCAGGCCCGCGCCCTTTGCGGAGGCTGCCTCCGCGGCTTCCGCCATCTCGCGGATCACCGTCAGCATCGTGCCCTCGACTGGCTTCAAGACCGCCTGGTGGGCGCTGGTCGCCGCTTCCCGCATGGCGGCAGCCCACTCGCTCGCCCCCAGCTTCTCAGAGTCGTCCAGCCCACGGTGGAAGCCCCGTAGCACCTGCGAGAAGATCACACCCGAATTGCCCCGCGCCCCCATCAGCGCGCCGTGCGACATCTTCGCGGTCACCTCAGTCACCGACTTGCCGGCCGTATCCGCCGCCTGCCGGCAGGCCGCCTTCAGCGTCAGCGTCATGTTGGTGCCGGTGTCGCCGTCGGGCACAGGGAAGACGTTGAGCGCGTTGATGTTCGCCTCGTGCCTGTCGAGCCAGAGGCTCGCGGCCTGCATCGCGTCCTTCAGCTGCGCGCCATCCCAGCGTTCGTCGGCTTCGTCGGCCTGCGCCTGGCGGTCTTGCTTCAGGTCAGTCACGGGGGGTTCCTCTCTGGGTCGGGCCGTTCGCCCGCGCCTTGCATCTTGCCGGCTGTTGTGGTATGATTGCTGGTCGGTGCCGCCTCTAGAGGCGCGCCCGATTTATTCATTATACAGAAAAACCTTGATTTGTGAAGGGGGTCCATTTAACAATGGCCGGTACAGGAACTTGTGACATCTGCGGCAAGCACTCGATGTTCGGGCATAACATCAGCCACGCCGCGAACGCGACTAACCGCCGCTGGGCACCGAACATCCAGCGCACCTATCTGAACATCAACGGCGCGAACCGCCAGGTCCACATCTGCACCCGCTGCCTGCGGACCCTGAGCAAGACGCCGAAGACCAAGTGAGCGAGGCCGCCCGCAGGCAAACCGCACTGATCACCGGCGCGTCGAGCGGCTTCGGCGTTGAATTCGCGAAGCTGTTTGCCCGCGACGGCTACGACCTCGTGCTGGTCGCCCGCAGCCTGGCTAAGATGGAGGTGCTGGCCGAGCGGCTACGCGCACGCTATAGCATCAGCGCGACGGTTCTGCCGGCGGACCTCTCCGATCCCGATTCGCCGCGGGCGATCTGGGACGCGCTGGAGCGAGAGGGCATCGGGGTTGACGTGCTGGTGAACAACGCGGGCTTCGCAACGCACGGACGTTTCGCCGAGATCGCGTACGAGCCGGAACGCGAGGAAATGCAGGTCAACATCGTCTCCCTCACCCTCCTGACCAAGCTCTTTTTGCCGCCGATGCTCGCCCGCGGGCAGGGCGGCATCCTGAATGTCGCCTCGACCGCCGCCTTCCTGTCCGGCCCCCTGATGTCGGTCTACTACGCGAGCAAGGCATACGTCCTCAGCTTCACGACGGCGCTAGCCGAAGAGGTGCGCGGCAGCGGCGTCACGGTCACCTGCCTCTGCCCGGGCGCGAGCCGCACCGGCTTCGCCGACAGAGCCGAGGTGCATAACACCCGCCTCTTCCGCGCAGGCGCGATGGACGCCCGCACCGTCGCCCTCGCCGGCTACCGCGGCTTCCGGCAAAAGAAAACGGTGGTCATCCCCGGCCTCCAGAACGCCCTCGTGGTCCAGGCCACCCGCTTTGCGCCCCGTCGCCTGGCGGCGCGTATGGTGATGGCGGCGCAGGAGTAGACAGCTCCTACCGGAAGAACCGGCCCCAGCTCTCCACCAACGCTTCGACCATCTTCCAGAGGAACGGCAGCGTCCAGGTCAGTAGCAGCAGACCCATCAAGATCCGGTAGACCCTTGAATGGCTCCAGTTCGTCATGCCGGTGTCGTATTCTTCATACTCCCCTTGCCGGGGCCTATACTTCCCGTCTCCGCCGTATCCGATGCCGTAATCGTTGAGCGAGGTCGGCAGCCCCTCATCGGCGTCGTCCTCCTCGTCGTCCCCACCCTCGGCCCAGGCGTCGCCGGTCGGGCGGCCGGCGAGTATCTCGCGGCCCTGCGGGATGAAGCGCATCGGCACATACACATCGTGGGCCACGAAGTCGTTGTGGCTCCACTCGGCGATGTCGGTCGAGCGCATCCGTTTCAACAGCACTGGGATGCCCTCCTGCTCCAACTGGTCTTTCAGCACGTTGCCCATGAATGTGTTCGGCACGTTCGTCAGGATTGTCCAGTCGTCGAGCCTCCCGTCGTCGGGGAGGGGGGCCGGGGGATCAGGCCGGGGCGGCCTGCCGGGCAGCAGGTTCGTCCCGCAGTCGGTGCAGACCGTCGCCCAGTCCTGGTATTCGTAGCCGCAGTTCGGGCAGTACATGGTCTCCGCCTATCTAGCTTGCCAGCACGAACCGGTGCAGCGCCGCCGCCAGCCCATCCTCGGCCATCGCCGACGTCACATGGCGCGCGCCCGCCCGTACCTCGGCCTTCGCCTGTCCCATCGCCACCCCTAGCCCCGCCCAGCCGAGCATCGGCAGGTCGTTGGTGCCGTCGCCTATCGCCATCGTCTCGTCCTGCGCTATCCCCAGGTGTGCCGCCAGCACGGCCAGCGCCACACCCTTGTTACACGTCGGGTTGAGAGCCTCCGCGAACATCGGGTGCGACTCCGTGGCGTAGATCTCATCGCCGAAGTGTGCGCTCAACTCCGCCACGACAGCATCAGCCTCGGCCTCCGACCCCAGCACCACCGAGAGCTTCGTCGGCTCGCCGCGCTCCCGCAAGAAGCCGACCAGGTCGCCCACCAGGTTGATCGGTAAACCGCCGTTCATCTTCGCGTAGAACTCGGTCCCGGCGTTGAACTCGCCCACGTAGAGGTTGTCGTCCAGGTAGACGTTCGGGTGCAGCCCCTCGGCCTCGAGCAGCCGGATCACTTCCAGTGCCGTCGCTTGCGCCAGCGGCCTATGAAAGAGTGTCTCCCGGCTCACCGGGTCGCGGATCATGGCACCCTGGTAGCAGATCAGCGGAGTGCGGATGTCGAGCGACTGTGCGTGCGGCAAGGCTGAGCGGAACATCCGCCCCGTCGCCAGTGTTACGCGCACACCCCTCGCCTGCGCCTCGGCAATCGCCTCTCGGTTCGCCCCGCTTATCAGGAGGTCTTCGCCGAAGAGCGTGCCGTCAAGGTCAAGAGCTACGAGACGTATCATCTATCCACAAGACCCTATCCCTCTCCGCGAAATCGGTCATCACCCGTATCTCAGCGCCGGGGAAGGCTGCGGAGGCAAGCGGCAAGAGGATCGGTGCCTGGTCCCAGGCGATTTCGAGGGCGATGAAGCCGCCGGGCACCAGCAGGGACGGCGCTTGCTCCAGCAGCCGCGTGATCATCCCTGTGCCGCGCCTGCCGCCGCCGCATAGCGCCGCCTCCGGCTCCCACTCCCGCACTCCCGGCTCTACCTCGTCGAGCAGCGTGTACGGCAGATTAGCGACAATGCCGACCACCGGCTCCGGCAGCGGCGCGCCGAGATCGCCGAGCAGTAGGCGGACGCGCTCGTCGCCGAGGCCGTGCGCCGCCAAGTTGGCCGCAGCCACCTCCAGCGCATCCGCCGAGAGGTCGCAGGCGTAGACACGCAGGTTCGGCCTGTGCTTCGCCAACGCGAGTGCGATCGCCCCGCTCCCCGTACCGATGTCGGCGACCGGGCCGGTCGCATCCTCCGGCAGAGCGGCCAGCACAGCGCCGACGAGTTCCTCGGTCTCCGGTCGGGGGATCAGCACCCGCCTGTCCACCAGCAGGTCAAGCCCGTAGAAGTCCTTGTGGCCCACGATATACGCCACCGGCTCACCGGCGAGCCTCCGCCGCAGCAACTCCCCGAACGGCTCCAGGAGGTCGGGCGGCCAGGGGTCGCGCAGCCGCGCATAAAGCTGCCCCCGGCTGATTTGCAGCGCCTCCGCCAACAGCACCTCGGCGTCGAGCCGTGCGCTTGGCGAGCCTGCTGCCCGCAGCGAATCCGCCGCCGCCCGCAGCATATAGCGGATCTCCGTATCCTGCGTCATTCGTCGTCCAGGCGTTCTTCGCGGTCGGCCATCTGCAACTGCGAAATCACATCGCCGATGTCCCCCGCCATGATCGTCGGCAGGTTGCTGAAGTTTGCCTTGATGCGGTGGTCGGTCATGCGGTCCTGGGGGAAGTTGTAGGTGCGGATCTTCTCGCTGCGGTCGCCGGTGCCTATCTGCCCGGTGCGCTTCTCGCCCAGCTCTTCCTGCCGCTTCCGCAGCTCCATGTCGTACAGCCGCGCCCGCAGCACCGCCATCGCCTTGTTGCGGTTCTTGAGTTGCGACTTCTCGTCCTGGTTCGTGACCACGAGGCCGGTCGGCAGGTGGGTGATGCGGATCGCGCTGTCGGTCGTGTTCACGCTCTGCCCGCCGTGCCCGGTGGAGCGGTAGATGTCTATCCGTAGGTCGGCGGGGTTGATCTCGACCTCGACCTCCTCGGCCTCCGGCATCACCGCGACGGTCGCCGTAGAGGTGTGTATCCGCCCTCCCGACTCGGTAGTGGGCACGCGCTGCACTCGGTGGACGCCACCCTCGTACTTGAAGTGGCTGTAGGCCCCCCGCCCGATCACCTCGAAGATGACCTCTTTGATACCGCCCTGCTCGGCCTCGCTGATCGTGCTTAGGTCGGTCTTCCAGCCCTGGCGCTCGGCATACCGCAGGTACATCCGGTAGAGTTCGGCGGCGAAGAGCGCGGCCTCCTCGCCACCCGCCCCCGCGCGGACCTCGATGAAGACGTTCTTCTCGTCGTTCGGGTCACGGGGCACCATCAGTTCTTTGAGCAGCGCCGCCTGCCGCTCCTGGGCGGCGCGCATCTCCGGCAGCTCTTCGCGGGCCAGCGCGGCAAGCTCGGCGTCGCCGTCGTCGAGCATCGTCTCATGCTCCCCGATTTCGCGCTCCAGCCGCTTATACTCCCCGTAGGCGGTAACGAGCGGCTCTATCTCGGTCCGCTCCCGCGCCAGGCCCCCGATCTCCTCGAAGGCACCGCGCTCCGCCGCCTCGGCCATCAGCCGTTCCAGCTCAGTATATCGTTCTTCGGTTGCCGCAAGTCGGTCGAACATAGTGGTCAGTGGTCAGTGGTCGGTGGTCAGTGGTTAGCGGTTGTTAGTCAGACGATGCGGTAAATGCAGCGTCCGCCCTCCGCCCTCCGCAATCTATTATACCTTGTGCCTGCGTGGGCCGTCAAACTTAGCGGACCCGCCTTCTACCGCCGTCTCACACGGTAGGCCAGCAGCGCCGCCAGGCCGCAGAGCGCCACGGCGGCCAATGCGCCCAGCAGCAACCCGGTTTGCTCGCCTTGATCGCTGCCTGCGGCGGCGGCCGTGGTCGGCGTGGGTGCAGGCGTTGGAGGGGCTGTAGTAGGCGGCGGGGCCGAGGTGCCGGGAGGCGTGGGCGCGGATGTCGGCGGGGGCGGAGTACTGGTCGGTACGGGCGGGGCTGGGGTGTCGGTCGGAGTGGCCGCGCTGCCCGGCTGGCCGTAGCGATCCGCGTAGCTCGGCGTATCCGGCCCGCTTAGGCGCACCACGTCCCAGGTGCCACGGCTCTCTGGGTGGTATTCGAGCCGGGCACGCTGCGTGTACTGCACCACCGCATCCTGCCCGCCGGACAGCGTCTCGGTCAGGGGGCCACTGACTGGCGGACCGAAGCGCGCCGCGCCGCCGTTCCAGAACCAGAAATCGAGGAACGGCCCGCTCAGGCTCTGCCCGGTCTCGGTGAAGACACGCGACACGCCCGGCAGCGGCGGCGCGGGCACTTGCTGGGGCTTGCCGGGTGCGGCGGGTGGCGCGAGCGCGGCGGTCGGCGCAAGGGCAGGCGGGCCGGTGTAGGTCACGCGGTAGATGTGCCCATCGCGGTCGTCGCCGACCATCAGCGAGCCGTCATATGGGTTCACGGCGACGCCGACGGGCCGGTTCGTCGGTGCCTTCATGAAGAACTCAGGCTGCCCCGAAGGCCGTCCGTCCTTGAACGGGATGTAGTAGATGCCCCGCTGCTCGGGGTACTGCACGCTGTGGTAGGCAACGAACAGCCCGCCCCAGTAATGCTGCGGGAAGCTGGCACCGGTGTAGAACGCCATGCCGAGCACGCCCGCGTGGGGGGCGAGCAGCAGCACAGGAGCCTCTGTACGGCTGCAATCGGCTGGCGCGGCCTGGTCCTTCGGCACCCGGTCGTCAATGCAGACCGGCCAGCCGTAGTCGCCACCGTCGCGGATCAGGTCGAGTTCGTCGTGCGGGCCGTTCGGCCCGAGGTCGTCCGAGCCGTTGTCTGCCGCCCAGAAGCCGCCGCCCACGCTGTCCCAGGCGATGCCGACGGCGTTACGCAGGTTCGACGCCAGCTTATGCCCGCCGCTGCCGTCCGGCTCGTAGCGCCAGATGCCGGCAATATCCTCATAGCTCGACCCGTCATCGCCCGCCGCGCCTTTCGACAGGTAGAGCCGCCCGTCGGGGCCGTACAGCACCGTCTTCGTCTTGTGCCGCCCGGTGGTCACGTTCGACAGCCCCGACACTACCACCGCCGAGTCCGCGAACGACAGGTCGCCCGCGGTGTCGGTGTAGACCTTCACCCGGTCGAACGCCCCAGCCGCGAACACGGTCTCCGACACCCCGCGCCGGAAGCTGACGTTGTTCGGCGAGTTTAGGTCCGTCGCCACGCGGATCGCCTTGTCTGCCTGCCCGTCGTGGTTGCGGTCGGGCAGGATGGTGATCGCGCTGTTGCCGCTCAGGAGCTGCCCCACATACAGGTCGCCCTGTGGACTGTACGTCAGGAAGCGTGCGTCCTGCACCCCCTCCGCGAAGCTCGATATGGCGAAGCCCTGCGGCAGCTCGAACGGCGATGCCTGGGCCTGTACCGCCTCCAGCGTGAAGCACCTTGCGGCAAGCAGCGCAGCTAAACCGCACGCAATACTCACTACGTAATACGCAGTACGTTTCACGTTTCGGTGCCGATCGCGCAATCTCCAGCTTGATTAAGCAGGCGCGCCGCCTTCGGGGCTGGGCGGGTCGCTGTCATGATGGTGGTGGGGCGGGGCGGCGAGGTCGTCGAGGAAGGCGTTCACGCCGTTCAGCGCCGCGCCGCCGACCCTCTGTCCGAGGGCAGAGCCGAGGACGCCGCCGATCATGCCGCCGAGGAAGGTGCCGACCACCGGGATCGGGATGGCGACTGTGCCGATCTGCGCTCCGGCGATCACGCCCGTGCCGAGTCCGGCCAGCCCGCCGAATTGCTCGTTCTGTTGTTGCTGCTTGTCCATTTTGTGCGCTCCTTTATGTGAGGCGATGGTTCGCTACGCTTGCCTTGATCTACGTTCGTAGCGGCGGCAAGGTTGCAGCCCCAGCCGCGCGGTCAAGGCCCGGCTACCCCTTCGTCCCATTCGCGGATATACCAGTTGCGGACGACGCCGTTGAGTATATACGGATCGCCCCGGACGAACTCCTCGGCTGCTTCGCGGGTGGTGAAGATCAGCATCGCGCCGACCTCCTGGACGTTGGCGAAGATGCCGCCCATCAGCAGCGTGCCGCGCGCATGAAAGTCGGCGAGCCGCGCGCAGTGGCCGGGGACGTGGGGCATCACTATAGACAGCACATCATCGGCATTGTCGTAAAACACCACATACTTCACACCCGAACTCCTTGCACACGTCCATCACCTGACGGCTGAAAGCTGATCGCTGAAAGCTGACCGCTTAGATACGCGGCGCTTGCCACTGCACGAGGACGCTAGGCTCGCCGAGCAGGGCGCGCTTCGCAGGGGCCGCCATCTCTGCCAGCAGGCCGACACTCGCCGAGCGGAGCGCAGGGTCGGACGCGAAGCCCTGGTCGAAGGTGTCGCGCAAGATCGCCTCGAACATCCCGCCGACCTGCAAGCCGAGGCCGAACGGCAGCACCTGGTCGTTGATCTGCTGGTGGACCGGGCGCGCGGTGCGGCTATAGGTGTAGGCGAAGGTCCGCCCGTCGCCGCGCTCAAAGGCTGATGCCATCGTCTCAAGCACGGTGCGTATAGTCACTGGGTCGGGAGGGGCCGCGGCTACCTCGAGCAGCTCTTGCGTGTCGGCGAAGATACGTAGCACCAGCACATCCATCTGGTCGCGGATCAGTGCTGCGGCACGTTGCCCGACGCCGGTCTGGGCGGCCTCTGCGGGCGGGGCGGTAGGTGTCTGGGCGGGCGGCTGGGCCTCGCCGGCGGCCCGCATGTCGGCGGCGGCCACGGCGGGCGACATCGCCTGGCCGGGGCTGGCCGAGCCGGTCAGTACCTCTCTGCCGCCGGCCGCGGGGCCGGGTTGCGCCGGAGACGGAGCGGGCGACGCGGCCGTTGTTTGCGCCGCCGCTGCCGGAGCGAACGTCTGGCTGCCCAGCAGCGACGGCGCGGGCGTCTCGGTCGCGCTGCCGCCGATCCCCGCTCCGGCGTCCTTAACATCGAGCGCCTCCGGCTGCTGCAACGGCGGCCCCTTGTCCTCCTCGCCCTGTCCTTGCTGCTTTTCCTGCCCGGCATCCTTATCCGATCCCGCCTGCTTCTCATCACTCATATCGTTCACTCTCCATATGCGAGCGGTCAGCTATCAGCTATCAGCTTTACGCACTACGCACTACGCTCGGATTATATCACAGCTTGCGGCGCCGTGCCTATCTCCTGGAAGGCGGCGAGGGTGCCGCGCTCGGCGGCCTGGCGCGCGACGCGGATCGCGCTGCGGATCGCGCGGGCGTTCGAGCGGCCGTGCGCTTTGATCACCAGCCCTTGCACGCCGAAGAGCGCCGCACCGCCGTACTCGGCGTAGTCCATGCGGGCGCGCACCCGCCCGAAGGCCGGCTTGAGGCCGGCAGCCAGGATCTTGCTCGGCAGGTTCGCGGTCAGCTCTTCGCGCAGCACGCCGAGGATCAGGCTGCCCAGCCCCTCAGCCAGTTTGACGACGACGTTGCCGGTGAAGCCGTCGGTGACGACGACATCCGCCAGCCCGCCTGGTATGTCCTTGCCCTCGATGTTGCCGACGAAGTTCAGCCCCGACGCCGCGAGCAGCGGGTAGGTCTCCTGCACCAGGGCGTTGCCCTTCAACTCCTCCTCGCCGTTGCTCAACAGGCCGACCCGGGGCCGATCCTGGCCGAAGACGTTCTGCGCGTAGATCGCGCCCATCCGCGCCCACTGCACCAAGTAGTGCGACTTGGCGTCGGGCGTGGCCCCGGCGTCGGCCAGCAACACCGGCCGACTGCTGTCGCGGCTGGGAAAGATGGTCGCCAGGCAGGGCCGCTCGATGCCGGGCACCCGCTTGAGTATGAAGAGCGCCGAGGCGACGACCGCCCCTGTGTTGCCCGCCGACACGAGGGCATCGCCGCCGCCATCGCGCAACAGCTCGAGGCCGACCACCAGCGACGCCCCCGTCATCCGCTTCCAGACGGTCGAGGGCTGGTGTTCGTCCATCGGGATCACCTTCGGCGCGTGGACGATGGGCAGGCGCAGCCCCGCCGTGTCGTGCTTACCGAGTTCGGCCTTCAGGGCGTCCTCCCGCCCCACCAGCACGACCTCCAGCCCAAACTCGCGCGCGGCCAGCACCGCCCCGGCGACCGTCTCGGCGGGTGCCGTATCTCCTCCCATCGCGTCGAGGATGATCTTCATGTGGGCCTCCCCAGATTGTGGATTGCGGAATGACGTCGGGGCTATTATAGCACCGGCGGGGGGTGTGGGCAACTGCCGGGGCTTGAGATCTGTTCGCTGCGCTCAAGACGGCTCGATCCACGAAAAACACAAAAAGCACGAACGTCAGGGATACGGAATGTGGACTGGGAGCGGGGGCCGCCGTACGGCCGCCGGTACGGCGGTACTAAAAAGGCTTGACAGACGACAGAAGGTGGGCTATAACGGCGCTATGTAACAACCCAGACAGGAGGTTGCAACTCGGTGAAGCACAAGACTAGCGACCCTGAAAATCCTCCGTATCCTTCCCCTGTGACGGCCTCGGTGTTTCGGCAGCGTTCGCTTGTTCCGAATTGGGTTCTGTTCTCTATTTTTGCAGGGGGCTTTGTGTTATTGTCGATCATAGGGACAGTCTACGCCGCGGCCCCTATACCCGCGCGTCCGAGCAGTGCCCCCGGCACCGCAACTGCATTTTCCACGGCTGCGCCATGCCAACCACCGTGTTGGCATGGTATTGTGCCGGGCCAATCTACCGACCAACAGGCACAGGCAGCCGTTGAGAACATGCCAGGGTATCGCCGCACCTCAGGACTGATCGAGTGGGGTGACGGCAACTCTATTCAAATCGTGAACGGGAGAGTCACAGAGATATTGCTGACTTATCCTCCGTTCAGCTACACACTGGGCGACGTTTTCGACAAGTTTGGGCCGCCCGAGAAGTTCCGCTATCCAATATACGGGGCAGAGGACGCCAGAGAAGCGATCGGCTTCCTCTACCCCAGCAGGGGTATGGAGTTTTGGACAGACTTCAAGTATAGTTACCGCTCGCCGGAGCGTACTATGCCCGTCTCACACTCCGAATATTACCCACCAATGAGCTTGGCGGATTATATATCCAAGTATCATGTCGTAATGGAGATCAGTGACTGGATGGGATGGAAGCAGTGAGACGGGGATTCTACGAGGGGGTGCGCTACGGGCAGGTTATTATGAGAGGCGAGACATGAACAAGCGGTGTTTCGGATCGGTGACGGTCTATCTGCTGTTCAGTGCCGTGCTGCTACAGGGCTGCACCACGGGCACAGCGCTGGGAGCGCCGACAGCAACCCCGGCGGCACTCACGGTCCCGACGCCGCTAGGCACCAGCCCGACGGCGACGCCAAGCTCGGCTCAGCCGAGCGCCACCCCAGAGGCGCAGTTTACTCCGATTGAACTCACCAATATTACGCAGGCCGAGTACGAGCAGGCCCTTGCCAAGTGGCGCGCCCGCGGGGTGTCGGAGTATGAGATCACCCTGATCGATGCAACCAGGCTTGACATCGGTGGGAAATTGCGCTTGCGGATCAAGGTCGAGAACGGCGAACCCCGGGTGGTGAGCTACACCGATCTGAACCAAGGGCGGTCGCAGGTGATCCCCTTAGACACATTAAGTGCGGACAAGCGGGATTACCTGCCTGAGTTAAGCGTCGAGCGCATGTTCCGCCTGCTGGGGAAGCTGTTCACGGGCGAGTGGGCAAACTCATATGCATATTCTGCTCACTATGAGGTCGGGTTCGATCCGGCTCTTGGCTATCCAACGTATGTGCATTCGTGGATTGTGGAGAAGGGTTACCGGATCTATGATGCCGGCATCGGTTTTGAGGTGCTCAGTGTACACATCCTCAAGAGCAACGTCCCAGGAATGCCGAAGACGGGCAACCCCGATCCCATACCCCAACCCCATTCGTGTATTCGGGCACCGTATTCGTGGACGGCTTCTCCGCCGTCAGCCGAGATTCTTCGCTACGCTCAGAATGACAGTGGTGGGGGTGGGGCCGCACCACGCACTACGCACTACGCACTACGTACTAACCACCAACCACTAACCACTAACCACTCATTTGTGGTACAATAGCCATGTCGTACCGGCCCGAATAGCTACCACTGAGAGGAGCCTTCTTTTGACCAGTGTGAAAAACGCAGCCCGCCCGGCGCAAGTCCGCCTGCTGATCTCGATCTGCCTGCCCGTGCTGCTAGCGGTCGTCATCTCCGGGTGCGGGAATCAGGCCGGCGCGCCGTCCGGCGCAGCGCCGCCGGCAGCCGCAGTCCCGGTGCATGTGACGGCGACCATGCCCGCGAGCAGCCGCATACCCGACCCGCCCGAGGGCGCCGAGACCACGGCCTACGCGCCCGACGTGACGCCTCAGTTCTTGCTCAACATCAAGGACAACACGAAGGCCAAGACAATCGCCCGCTACCAGTTCGCGGTCGCCCACAAGGACGCCCTCGCCCAGGTGCCGTGCTACTGCGGCTGCGCGCTCTATATGCACCCGCACACCAGCCTCGAAAGCTGCTACATTCGCCAGGTGCAGGCTGACGGCAAGATCGTCTACACCGACCACAGCACCTCCTGCGACATTTGCAGCGGCGAAGTGACGATGATGATGGCCCAGTTCGCCAACACGCCGCTTAAGGCGCTGCGCGACGCGATCCACGCGAAGTACAGCTACACCGGCGTCTGGACCGACACGCCCCCGATCCAGTAGCCTGGCCCCTAGCCCTATGCGCGCTCTGCACGTCATCCAGCGGTACTGGCCGTTCCAGGGCGGCTCGGAGGGCTACTTCCAGGAGCTGTCCGAGGCGCTGGTCCGCCGGGGCGACGAGGTGACGGTCTACACGACCGACGCCTGGGATCTCGAACACTTCTGGGCGGGCGGCAAGCGCCGGATAGACCGCCCGGCGCAGGAGACGCACAACGGCGTGCAGATCCGGCGCTTCCCGGTGCGCCGCCCGCCGCTGCCGCCGATCTACTTCCGCGTCCTCCGCCGCCTCATGGCCGAAGCCGATGACCTCAGCAGGCGCACGCCGCTCGACCCGTCGCGGCTGCTGCGCCTCGGTGGGGGCTTCTCGCCCTGGGTGCCCGTGCTCGACGCAGCGCTCCGCCGTCTGCCGCCGGGCAGCTTCGACATCGTACACAGCACGAACATCACGCTCGAAGGGCCGATCCTGGCGGCGGAGCGGTTCGCTGCGCGCACCGGCATCCCATCGCTGATCACCCCTTTCGTCCACATCGGGGAAGCTGGCGACCGACGTATCATCCGCTATTACACGATGCGCCACCAACTCGGCTTGCTGAACCGGGCGGAGCGTGTTATAGTGCAAACCGAACTCGAAGCCGATGCCCTTGCCGCGCTCGGCGTGGACCGGCGGCGCATGGTGCGGGTCGGCGTCGGGGTCCACCCCGAGCGGGTGCTCGGCGGGGATGCGGCGCGCTTCCGGGCGCGGCACGGCCTCGGTCCCAATATGCCGCTGGCGCTGTTCGTGGGTGCGCTGGCCCGCGACAAGGGCGCGCTCACCCTGCTCGATGCGGCGCACCGGCTCTGGGACGCCGGGCAGGATCTGCGGCTGGTGCTGATCGGCGCGACCTCGCTGGCCGACTTCGAGCGGGAGTATGCGCGGCTACCGGAAGAGGACCGGGCACGGGTGCTGCTCCTCGGTTTCGTCTCCGACGAGGAGAAGCGCGATGCGTTCGCGGCCTGCACTCTGTTTGCGATGCCCTCGCGCACCGACACCTTCGGCATCGTCTACCTCGAAGCCTGGCTCTACGGCAAGCCGGTGATCGGGGCGCGCGCAGGGGGTGTGCCCGAAGTCATCAGCGACGGGCAGGACGGCTACTTGATCCCTTTCGGCGACGCCTCCGCCCTCGCCTCCCGCATCTCGGCCCTGGTCGGCGACCCGGCCCTAGCCGCCCGCCTCGGACGCGCAGGCCACGCGAAGGTGCTGCGCGACCACACCTGGGAGCGGAAGATCGCGCGGCTCCTGGAGATATATGACGGCGTATTGCGTGGTGCGTAGTTTTGAGCCTATGACAAACCAAACCCTGCCAACCGCATCGATCGTGGTCGTCAACTACAACACGCCGGGGGATCTGCCGGGGTGCATCGAGGCGTTGCGCGCGCTGGACTACCCGTCGGTCGAGATCATTGTGGTGGAGAACGGCGCGGGCGGCGGGCCAATCCCCGCTCCCACTGTAGAGGAGACGACGGTGCGCTACCTGACGCCAGGGGCGAACCTCGGTTTCGCGGGAGGGGCGAATCTCGGCTGGGCGGCGGCGCGGGGCGAGATAATCGCCGTGGTCAACCCCGACGTGCGGGTGCGGGCCGGGTGGCTACGCGCGCTCGCCGCCGGGCTGAGAGAGCATAAGGGCGCGGGGATCGCAGGCGGCAAGCTGCTCTACCCCGACGGGCGGGTGCAGCACGCGGGCGGGGCGTTCGCCTTCCCGCAGGGCACAACGGCGCACATCGGGCGCGGCGAGCCGGACGGCCCCGCCTTCTCCTCGGACCGCGAGGCGGCCTACGTCACCGGCGGCGCGCTGGTGGTCACCCGCGAGGCGTGGTCCGCGCTCGGAGGCTTCGATGCCGGGTACTGGCCTGTCTACTTCGAGGATCTCGACCTCTGCACGCGCGCCTGGGACGCCGGGTACTCGGTCTGGTATATCGCGGAGGCGGTCGCTACACATGCCGAGTCGTCCTCGCTGGCCCACGGCGGTGCGGACTACTTCCGCTACTACCACCGCAACCGCCTGCGCTACCTGCTGCGCCATTACGACCGCGCCCGCCTGCTGACCGAGTTCGCCCCCGCCGAGGAGGCCCGCCTACGCGCCGACATGCAGGCGGAGGACCGCACCGGCAGTCTCAACCTCTATGCCGACCCCAGCGCGCTCGCCGCGCTCGCCGTCCAGCCCGCCGTCCCTCCGCCGATGCCGCCTGCGGCACCCAGTCCCGCCGCCCTCCGCCGCGCACGCCTCGACGTGGCAGCCGCCGAGGCGCTGGGGGGCTGGCGGGTCACGCCGCAGCCGTTCCGGTCGCGCGTGCCCGGCCTCGCCTGGCTCCGCACCCGCCTGAACAACCTCTGGACGCGCTGGTATGTTGACCCCATTCTGGCACAGCAGGTAGAATACAACGCGGCCCTCGCGCGCGCCGTCCGAGAGCTTGCCGAGCAGGTGTCGGGCCTCGAAGCCGCCCTGCTCGTCCACACCGGCCTGTCGTCGGCGATCGCGATGGATCCACGAAAAGACACGAAAGGGCACGAAAAAGAGGGGGGTTATAGGCATTGTCATTCTGAACGCAGTGAAGAATCTCTATGAAGCTCTACCGCTTCGGCCCCGACGCCGCCCGCCACATCACCAACTTCGGCAGTGACTTCGGCATGTCTATGGTCTTTCGGGGCGACGGGCCGCTACAGGGCGGCTGTATGCACATTGGCGCGGGCGGGCTGGTCGGCTACCACCAGACGACTGTGCCGCAGCTCTTCCTCGTGACGGCTGGCGAGGGCTGGGTGCGAGGCGAGGGGCCGGAGCGCACGCCGATCCGGTCGGGGACCGCCGCGTTCTGGGTCGGCGGCGAATGGCACGAGGCGGGCAGCGAGACGGGCATGACGGCTATCGTGATCGAGGGTGAGGGGATTGACCTTGCCCCGTTCATGCCGGAGGTTTGACCTATGGAGACAGACCCGGCGCAGGTCTTGAACGAGCTGCGCGACCAGATCCGGCAGCGCCGCGCGCGGCTCGGCGGCACCGGCTACGGCGGCTCCGACGACTTTGGCCTCGCCGCGCTCCGCCGGAGCGTGGACGAGGTGAACGACCTCTGGTTCGTGAGCGCCCACCTGCCGATCACCTGGAAGCTGCCTGGTGTCGGCACCGCGCTCGCCTACGCGAAGAAGGCGACGCGCGTGCTGCTCCGCTGGTACATCAATCCGATTGTCGAGCAGCAGAACCGCTACAACAGCGCAGTCGCCCGCGCCCTAGTCGAGGCCACCGCCTACCAGGAGCGCCTCACCCGCGAATGGCAACTCCTAGACGAGCGCGTGCTTGCATTAGAGCAGGCGTCAGTGGTCAGTGGTCAGTGGTCGGTGGTCAGTGGTCAGAGGCCGGAAGAAACCACGTAATACGCACTACGCACTACGGAGCATCGTAATTCAAAACTCAAAACTCAAAACTCAAAATTCGTCGTTGCACATTGCCGTCTGCACGGCGCAGGTGCCGTTCGTGCATGGGGGCAACGAGGTGCTGGTCGAGGGGCTGGCGGCGGCGCTGCGGGCGCGTGGCCACCGTGTGGCCGAGGTCGCGCTGCCCTTCAAGTGGTATCCGCGCGAGTCGTTCATCGGCAGCGTGCTGGCCTGGCGGCTGGTTGATATAACTGAGGCGAACGGCGTGCCGGTGGATCTGGCGATCTGCACCAAGTTCCCGTCGTATGTCGTGCGCCACCCGCGCAAGGTCGTCTGGCTTGTCCACCAGTACCGCCAGGCTTACGACTGGTTCGGCACGCCCCTCAGTGACCTCACCTCGACGCCGGATGATGTCGGCTTCCGGCGCTGGCTGGCGTCGCTCGACCGCAAGACGCTCGGTGAGGCGCGGGCGCGCTACGCGATTTCTCGGAACGTCGCCGCCCGGCTCAAGAAGTTCAACGGCCTCGACGCGACGCCGCTCTATCCCCCGCTCCGCCCCGGCTTCCACTCCGGGCCGACCGGCGACTACGTGCTGCACCTCAACCGGCTCGACGCGGCGAAGCGTGTGGATCTGCTGTTGCGCGCCGCTGCGCTCCTGCCCCCAGACGCCGGCCTGCGCTACATCATCGCCGGAGACGGTCCTGACCGCGCCGCGCTCGAAAAGCAGGCGGCCTCGCTCGGTCTCGGCGAGCGTGTCCGCTTCGCAGGGCGGGTGCCCGATGCCGAGGCCGCCGACCTCTACGCAGGTGCGCGGGCGGTCTACTACGCGCCGGTGGACGAGGACTACGGCTTCTCGACGGTCGAAGCGTTCGCGTCGGGCGTGCCGGTCGTGACCACCGACGACGCAGGCGGGGTGCTTGAGTTCGTGGAGGACGGCGTGACCGGCTTCGTCACTCCGCCCGACCCCGCGCGTGTGGCCGCGTCGCTGGCGCGCGTCGCCGCCGACCCCGCGCTCTGCGAGCGGCTCGGCGCGGCGGGACGGCAGCGCGTCGCCGGCATCAATTGGGACGGCGTGGTGGACGCACTGCTGGCGGGGGCGGGCTGATGCGCCTCGCCTATTTCAGCCCGCTCAACCCGGTGCAGTCCGGCATCTCCGACTACAGCGAGGAACTGCTGCCCCACCTGGCGCACGGCGCGGAGATCGATCTCTTCATTGACAAGTACAGGCCGACGAACCCCGAGATCGCATCGGCCTTCCGAGTGCTGCCCGCCCGCCGCTTCCGGTCAGCTGCACGGGCCACACGCTACGATGGTGTCGTCTACCAGATGGGCAACAGCCCCGCCCACGCCTACATCTACGACCGGCTGATGGAGACGCCGGGCACCCTTGTGCTCCACGAGTTCGTGCTGCACCACCTGCGGATGTGGATGGCTCTCCACCGGGGCAAGGGCCGCACCTACCTGCGCGCCATGACCGCCGAATACGGCGAGGCCGGGCGGCTGGCTGCGGAGCGCGTACTACTCGGCCAGCATCCGGAGGCGCTGTTCAACTTCCCGCTGGTCGAGGAGGCGCTTGCCCACGCCACCGGGGTGATCGTCCACAGCCGCTACATGGCCGCGCAGGTCGCCGCCATCCGAGCCGATGTGCCGCTCGCGGTCGTGCCGATGGGCGTGCCTCTGCCGCCGTTGGTGCCCCAGGCGGAGGCCCGCGCCCGCCTCGGCCTCGACCCCAGCATCTTCATCCTCTCCTCGATGGGCCACCTCAACCCCTATAAGCGGCTCAACGTCGCGCTGCGTGCGTTCAAGGCGTTCGCCATGCAGCAGCCGCGCTGCCTGTTCCTGCTCGTCGGCAGCCGCTCGCCGAACTACAACGTGGACCGCATGATCAACATGCTCGGCCTAGCGGACCGAGTGCGCGTGACCGGCTACGCGCCGACCGCCGAGTTCGCGGACTATCTGGCCGCCTCCGATGTCTGCATCAACCTCCGCTACCCGACCGCCGGCGAAACCTCGGCTGCTCTCCTCCGCATCATGGGAGGCGGCAAGCCGGTGCTGGTCTCCCGTGTCGGCTCCTTCGCCGAGCTACCCGACTCCGCCGCCGCGAAAGTGGACGTGGGCGAGATCGAGGAAGAACTCCTGCTGGAATACCTCCTCCTCCTCTCCCGCCGCCCCGACCTCCGTGAAGCGATGGGCCGCGCCGCCCGCCTCTACATCGCCGAGCACCACACGCTGGAAGGAGCAGCGGAGGGCTACCTCGCGGTCTTGTCCGGCCAGCCGTCAGCCGAGATTCTTCGCTACACTCAGAATGACAGTGGCTGGGATCAGCCGTCAGCGATCAGCCGTCAGCAGCCGGAGCGCCTTCAAGACGACGTTGATGTAGGAGCGGCTTTCAGACCCACCGCTACTGTCAAGACTCCGAACGACATACTCCGCGCTCCGCACTCCGCACTCCGCACTCTGGCGGAGGCGGCGGCGGAGTGTGGGTTGGCAGGGGATGAGCCGGCGTTGGCGGGACTGGCGCGGAGGCTGGACGGGCTGCTTTGATGCAGGCTGGATTGCAGCCCCGAATAGCTTTGCTTATAATGCCGGAGTAGGAAGCAACCGGCGGGGCGCAAGTGTCCGAGGCGCTATACGTAGTCTACAGCCTCAAACAAGGAGGCCCATACAACGGCTCTGTAGCGGAGGTGCTTAGGTCAACGGATACGGGAGCGTTCTTGACGGTGCTTACTCTGTCCGTCGTGCTCGGTGCCATCGCCGGTGCTGTAATAGGCTTTCTTGGCGGTGTAATTTCCGGCTTGATAATGGTGATGGTTTTCCGCTTTAATGCGATGCATGTGTCGGACGTACGCAGCCACCGCAGTATGATCGGCGCGACTAGCGGTTTCACCACTGGCCTCATCGCTCTGATATTGCTTACCATACTCGGTATACCAAGCGGGCTTAGTTATCTGGGTCAAGGATGAGTCGTGTTGGGATGGGTTGTGGAGACGGCCATACCTGTACTGATAGTCTTTGGTGCGGCCTGGCTAATCAGTAACCGGGTGATCACTACCTGGGACCCGCCTGCTCCCGCCCTCTTTCACATCCGTGAGTACGACGGTAGCAGTCGGCACCACGCCATCCGATTCTCCTTATCCGATTTGCAGTCCTACGTCGAAGGTCGCTGCGTAGCCGCCTTGTCCATCGCCGGTCACTTGTAGCAGTAGTTGGTCTCCACCGCTTTGGTAGATCCCGTCGGCGTTGTTCCGCATCGCTCGCTGCCCCTTGGCGGCGTAGGGCGGCTGTGCCTGCACCTTATCCGTGAGCGTGTCGTCGAAGTAAAGCTGCGACGTGAACTCATGCCCGCTCGCCGAGCCTGGATTGGTGCGGATCTTGAAGTGGATGTGGACGGCCCGCCCCTGGTACCAGCCGGGATAGATCGTCGTGAACGCCGCCGTCCCTTTGCCGTCGGTCAGTTGATAGCCCCGTAAGAACTTCTTCCCCACTGTGTTGAAACCCGGATCCTGGCTGTCCGAATAGACGCCGAGCGCATCACAATGCCAGACATCCACCTGTGAACCCACCAATGGCGTGCAAGCATTCGCCCCGACCTGTGAGACGCGGAACGTCAGCCGCAACGGAGCGCCTTGCTTCACCGAACCGTCCGAGGGATCGGAACGGATGTCGGATCGGTTGATCTTCTCGTCCACGAAGTACGGGCCTTCGGTCTCCGCAGGACGCACCACGCAGGAAGGAAGTGTGTCGGTACCGACCGTGGCGGCGGCCTGCGCGGAGCCGCTTGTGGGGAGGCTGGTGCCGGCTGCTGTCTGCGTAGGGGCGGTGGTGGGAGATTCGGAGCCGGGCGTCGGCTGTGCGGGGGCCCCCGTGGGTGAGCTTGAACCTGCGGTCGGCTGTGCGGCTTCGGTGGGGGATGCGGAGCCGGGCATCGGTTGTGTAGGTGTGCCGGTGGCCTGGCCCGCCGTATCACAGCCGACCAGCAGCATCGTGCCTGCCCCCGCCAGCAGCGCGATCACCTCTCTCCGCGTAAGCAGACGGCCGATAGGCCGATCATCGTCGTGTTCTATCTCTGCATTCATGGCGTCCTCCTCGTGTCGCCGGAGATCCGGTCCCCGGTCTACTTCACTGCCCGCCGCCCACTGCGACCACAGCACAACACAAGAATAGCCCACCCGCCTTAGAGAACGCCAGGCGAATAATTAGAAAATCGTGAGACCCCACGCAACCCCAGTAATTCAGAACTCAAAACTCAAAACTCAAAACTCCGTCAGTCCAACTCTACGTCGTGCGGCAGGCTCTCGCGGAGGCCGGCGGGGGTGAGGCGGGTGAAGCGGGCCTTCTCCCGAAGCTCTGCGAGCGTGACCGCGCCGCAATAGCTCATCCCGCTCCGCAGCCCGCCGACCAGTTGGGTCAGCACCTCGGCGGCGCTGCCCCGGTATGGCACAGAGGCTTCGACCCCTTCCGGCACCACATCGCTGACCCACTCGTCGTCGTCACCGAGGTCAAGCCGCTCGCGCTTGCGGCGGTCCACCGTAGCCGCCAGAGACGCCATGCCCCGGTAGTGTTTGTAGCGCCGTCCGTTGCGGGTGAATGGGCGTCCTGGGCTTTCGTCGGTGCCCGCCAGCATCCCGCCGATCATCACGGTGGACCCGCCGCCAGCCAGCGCCTTCGTCAGGTCGCCGGGGGCCTTGATGCCGCCGTCCGCGATGATCGGGATGTCGTAGGTGCGGGCCGCCTCGGCACATTCACTCACTGCTGTGAACTGGCCTACGCCCGCGCCCGCCACGACCCGCGTGGTGCAGGCCGAGCCGGGGCCGACGCCGACCTTCACCGCGTCCACCCCGGCGGCGATCAGGTCGAGGGTGCCCTCGACGGTCGCCACGTTCCCCGCGATCAGTTCGACGCTAGGCCAGCGGTCGCGGACCTCGCGGGCCACCTCGATCACCTGGTCGCTGTGGCCGTGGGCTATATCGATCACCAGCACGTCGGCGTCCTCCTCGAGCAGCGCGGCGGCGCGGCCCATGTAGTCGCCCATCACGCCTATCGCCGCGCCGACCAGCAGGCGGCCCCGCTTGTCTTTCGCGGCGCGCGGGTTCTCGCCGATACGCAGCAGGTCGCGCGCGGTGATCAGACCGACGAGCCGCCCTTCGCCGTCCACGAGCGGCAGCTTGTCTATCTTCTGCTCCGCGAAGATTGCCTGCGCCCCCACGACATCAATATCCGGCGGGCCGACCACAAGCTGCTCGCGCGGGCGCATCGCCTCCGCGACAGGGCGGTTGCGGTCCTGCACGAACTGCACATCGCGTGGGCCGAGCAGCCCCACGAGCCTGCCGGAGTCGTCCACCACCATCAGCGTGCCCACGTCGTAGTCCTGCATCAGCCCGATCGCCTCACCGAGCGACTGGTTCGGGCGGCAGGAGTAGGGCTGGTCTATCACGAAGTTCTCCGCGCGCTTCACCCGACGGACCTCTGCGGCCTGCTTCTCGACGGAGAGGAAGCGGTGGATGATGCCGATCCCACCGGCGCGCGCCATCGCGATCGCCATGCTCGCCTCAGTCACCGTGTCCATGTTCGCGCTGACCACCGGGATCTGCAACGTCAAGTGCCGCGATAGACGCGCGCTCACGTCCACCTGACGGCGCGACCGAATCCCGGTGCGCTGCGGCACTAGCAGAACGTCATCGTATGACAGCGATAGCGGGATGTCTTCCATTGTGCGGCTCCTGTTTGCGCGTTGCGTCGTTGCGTTACGTGCTCATGTGTGCAAGGAACGTGCCCCAAATCCAATTAGGCCCTAAAACGCGCCGAGATAGGCATGTTTGTGTACATCGAACCGGCCTCTTTATCCCGCTGCGAGCCAATAGATACTACACAATCCGCCCATCAATCCTATACTAAACTGACCAAACTTTGCCGAAAAACTCAGCACCATAGCCCCATCCGTACAGAATAAAAATGGAGTATGATAGAGCTATAAGCAGCATAGTAAATTGTTTAGATCATGTAATATGGACTTTGTTATGATGACATACATTGAGGCTAACAAAATAGAATCCATTGGAACTAAACAAGACCCGGAAGAGCAATATCAGACAACTCTTACTGCCTAATGCCTACCGCTCAACACTCTCATTCTGAGCGCAGCGAAGAATCTCCGCGAGCCGGAGCACTATCTACTTGGGGGATCGTAATGTTAGACCACACGCCGCATCTGCGGCACCGAAATCGAACCGGACGGGGCGCTGCCGCGCTCCTCCTTATCCTCAGCATCTGGCTGCTCGTCTGCATGGCCGGCCGGGGCGGAGATGCATTGGTGCGGGCCGCCGCGCCGGGCGGCGCTGTTTCCCGCGCCGACATCCGCCACGACCGCTCGGCCCGCCTTGACGCAATGCCTCTGCTGAAATCCGACGGCCAGGGTCGCCCGACGGGTCATGACGGGCTGCCCGACATGAAGCCGCCAGGCCACCGGGACGCCCCGGACCTAGTGGTGCAGCGTACGCTGCACCCCGCCGGTGCAGGCGCAGCTCCGGCGCTGTTGCAATCCTGGTCGGGTGCCTGGGCGACCGGCACCCTGCCGCCCGACCCCACGCTCGCGGTCGGGCCGTCACAAATCCTCCAGATGGTAAACGGCGCGTTCACCATCTGGGACAAGCAGGGCACACTCCTCTTCGGCCCGGCCCGCCCGGCCACCGTCTGGCAGGGCTTCGGCGGTGCCTGCGAGAACGTGTCCGACACCACCGACTCGGTGGCCCTCTACGACCAGCTCGCCGACCGCTGGGTGATGGCCGAACTCGTTGACCAAGCCCCCTACATCGAGTGTCTCGCGCTCTCGGCCACGGGCGATCCGCGCGGCGCTTGGCTGCGTTACGCCTTCGTGCTGAACGCGACCGACCTGCCCGACTACCCGAAGCTGGCCGTCTGGACCGACGGCTATTATCTGAGTGCCAATCTCCCGGCCGGAGCGCAGCCCTTCGTCTTCGACCGCACGCGCATGTTGGCGGGGCAGGGCGCGACGATGCAGACCTTGCCGGGCGGAAACCATCAGCAGATGCTGCCGGCCTCTCTCGCCGGACCGCTCGCCCCACCTGACGGCAGTCCGGCCTTTTTCTTGGAGTCGGATGCCGCGATGCACCTGCACCGTATGCATGTTGACTGGACGCAGCCCAGCCTGACCACCTTCGTGGACGCGGGGCCTCTCAACCCCGCTCCCTTCACAATCCTCTGCCCGACCACCTTCGACTGCGTGCCCCAACGTGGGACCCAACAGAAGCTGGAGGGCCTGGGCGGCTGGCTGATGCAGCCCCTTGTCTACCGCCGCCTCGCGGACCGCGAAGAGTTGGCCGCCACCATGAGCGTAGACACCGGCGGGGGCCATGCAGGGGTGCGATGGTACGAGATCTGGAACCCGGCGGGCCAACCCACCCTGCACCAGCAGGGCACTTATGCCCCAGACAGTGATAACCGTTGGATGGCAAGCCTCGGAGTGGACCACGACGGCAACATCGCCATGGGCTACACCGTCAGCGGACCGAGCACCTGGCCCGCGCTCCGCTACGCCGGGCGGCTGACCACCGACCCCCTCGGCACTATGCCGCAGGGAGAGGGCATCTTGCTGGCAGGCAGCGGCGTGCAGGAAGCGAGCAACCGCTGGGGCGACTACAGCAGCATGGTGCTCGATCCAGCCGACGACTGCACGTTCTGGTACACTGCGGAGGACAACAGCAGTAGCGGCTATGTCTGGGTTACGCAGATCGGCTCCTTCCGATTCCCATCTTGCCACGCAACGCAGCCGCCACCGACGGCGACAGCGCCACCCAGAACCGCGACCCCCGTGCCCAGCGCCACCCCGTCGCCGTCCTGTAGCATCAGCTTCAGCGACGTGCCGCCCGGGGCCTACTTCGCCGGGCCGGTGCTCGACCTGGCTTGCCAGGGCGTCCTGAGCGGCTACTCCGACGGCACGTTCAGACCCTTCGCACCCGCCACGCGCGCACAGGTGGTCAAGATTGCGGACGCAGCCTTCCACATCGCCGAGCCGCCGCCGACCGGGGCGCGCTTCGTGGACGTGCTGGCCGGCTACACGTTCGCCGCGCCCATCGAGGCGGCTGCGAGCGCGGGCATCATAAGCGGCTACACCTGCGGCGGGCCGGGTGAGCCGTGCGACGGCAGTGGGCGGCCCTACTTCCGGCCCGGTGCCGATGTCACCCGCGCGCAGCTCGCCAAGATCGTCGCGCTGGCCGCAGGCTGGCCCGCCTCCGCGCCAGGGCTGGCCGTCTTCGCCGACGTGCCGGAGGGCAGCGCCATGCAGGGCGTGGTCGAGGCGGCCGCCTGCCGTGAAGTGGTGTCCGGCTACACCTGCGGCGGCCCTGGCGAACCATGTGGCGCGGCTAGCCGCCGCTACTTCCGCCCCGGCCTACCCACCACCCGCGCACAGATCGCCAAGATCATCCGCTTGGCCGAAACCGCCCCTCCCGCGTGCGCCAGCCCCTGAGCCGACGGGGAAGTTACGTACTACGCACTACGCACTACGGGTCAGTAGATTTCGAGATACCGCTCGACCTCCCACGGGGTCACGCGGACGCGGAACTCGTCCCACTCCTGGTGCTTGGCTTCCAGATACCGCTCGAAGACGTGTTCGCCGAGGGTTTCGCGGATCAGGTCGTCGCGTTCCATCTCGGCGAGCGACTCGGAGAGGCTGCCCGGCAGCGTGCCGATGTTGCGGCGGAGACGCTCCTCCTCGTCGAAGTGGTAGAGGTTCTCCTCGACCGGCTCGGGGGAGGCCATGTTCTGCTCGATGCCCTGTAGACCCGCGCGCAGCATCACGGCGAAGGCCAGGTAGGGGTTGCAGGTTGGGTCGGGGCACCGAAGCTCGACACGGGCCGCCTGCGGCTTAGTCGGGTTGATCCGAGGCACACGCAGCAGCGCAGAGCGGTTCTGGCGCGCCCAGCCCATGTAGACCGGGGCCTCATAGCCCGGCACCAGCCGCTTGTACGAGTTGACGGTCGGGTTCAGGATAGCGGTCATGGCGCGGGCGTGCGCCAACTGGCCGGCGATAAACTGGCGGGCGATCAGGGAGAGGTTGTAGGCGTCCTCGGTGCTGCCGAATAGGTTCTTGCCGCTCTCGATGCCGGCGAGCGATTGGTGGGTGTGCATCCCGCTTCCCGCGATGCCGAAGACCGGCTTCGGCATGAAGGTTGCGTAGAGGCCGTGCTGCTGCGCGACCGCCTTCAGGGTGTACTTGAAGGTCACCGCGCTGTCTGCGGTCGTCAGCGCGTTGTCGTACTCGAAATCAATCTCGTGCTGGCCGGGGCCGACCTCGTGGTGAGAGGTCTCGACCCGGATGCCCATCTCCTCCAGGGCGTTCACCATGTCTTTGCGGACAAGGTTGCCCTCGTCGCCGGTGAGGTCGAAGTAGCCGCCTCGGTCGTGGGTGATGGTCGTGACCTGGCCGTTTTCGGGCTTGAAGAGGTAGAACTCAAGCTCGGGGCCGGTCTGGTAGAGATAGCCGAGGTCCGCCGCGTAGTCCATTGCGCGGGCCAGCACGAGGCGGGGGTCGCCGTCGAATAGCTCGCCGTTCGGGGTGTAGATCCAGCAGATGATACGGGCTGCCGTGGTGCCCTCCCTGCGCTCCCACGGCAGCACCGAAAAAGTCTTCATGTCGGGGATCAGGAACATGTCCGACTCGGCGATGCGGGCGAAGCCCTCGATTGAGGAGCCGTCGAACCACTTGCCGTTGGTCGCTGCGTCTTCAAGCTGGTGGATTGGGATCGTCACGCTCTTGACGATGCCCATCAGGTCGGTGAACTGGAGGTTGGCGAAGCGCACGCCCTCCTCCTCGGCGGTGCGTAGGGTCTTCGAGATCAGTTCGGGTTCTTGCTCGCTGCTTGCGAAGCGGCCTTTTGCGGTCGTCATCCATCTCTCCTTCGTTAGTGGCCAGTGGTCGGTGGTCGGTGGTCAGCACTCAGCCGCTGACAGCTGATCGCTACCGCCTATAGCATAGCAC
Source organism: Chloroflexia bacterium (assembly GCA_050998805.1). Lineage (GTDB taxonomy): Bacteria > Chloroflexota > Chloroflexia > QHBQ01 > JAICKM01 > JAICKM01. The sequence goes on from JBPCPV010000044.1 coordinate 34,898, forward strand.
ACTCGCCGTGCGAGGGCATAGAGCCGACGCAACAAATTTTGGCCCCGCTTCTTGTGCAACTTGCACAAGGGCCAGCCTGCCTACCGCCTACTGCCTACTGGGAGAGGCTTCAAGAACTGCTGCCAGCGGTGCTGCTCGACGAAGCCACATCGGGCCGCGAGGCGGTAGGGGGGGCTGTCTGCTGCCTCTGTGTCGAGGGCAACTTCGTCCACGCCGCCGGCGGCCAGGTAGCCCAGCGCGGTGCCGACCAGCGCGGTACCGAGGCCGCGCCCGCGATAGGCGGGGTCGAGCCGGATCTCGTGCAGGTAGCCGGACGCGCTCCCTGCCCCCGAGGCGCTGATCACGCCGACATCCCGGCCCACGGGGTCTTCCAGCACGAAGATGCCGGCAGGCTCCCAGGCGGGTTGACGCGCTGTGGCCTCCATCTCCTCCGGCTCGATCAGGCTGTAGCCACTATCGTAAGCGCCGAGGCGGTTGCATAGGTCGCGGTATATCTCCGGCGCGTCCGGTTCGTCGTCGAGGCTCCATATGTCGAAGCCGGGAGGCAGCGCCACAGGCGGCATGGGCGCACCGGCGGGCCGCACGAGGCGCATCGCCTGGCCGACGATCTTGAAGCCGTGGGCAAGCAAGAACCGGCGGCCCGGCTCGTCGTGCTGGTCAACGGTAGTTTCGAGCACATGGTGGCCCCGCGCCCACGCCGCCTGCTCCAGGTGAGCTAGCAACCGTCCGCCGAGGCCGTGCCCCCGCGCGTCTGGCACGACGAATATCTCGAAATTGCCGGGCGTGCGATCGTGGAAGTGTATCGTCGGGTAGCAGATCGCGGCGGCGACCGGCGTATCTCCGGCCCAGACAAGGCGCGCGTCGCGCTCTAGCTCGAAGGCTGGGTGCCCGTAGAACTCTGCGACGCGCGCCTCGCTCCAGTCGGTGCCCCGCGTGGCGTTCACGACCGCCGTGAGCGCACGCAAGTCGGCCTCGTTGTTGGTGTAACTCTCGATCCGCAGGTTCTTGAAGTCTATCATTTCCACTCCTAGCTGACGGCTGAAAGCTGACGGCTAACTGCTGAAAGCTAACGGCTGAAAGCTCGCGTAGACCTCGCCGTAGAGTTCTGCGGCCAGTTCGGGCGTGTAATGGGCCAACACGCGCGCACGCCCCGCCTCTCCCAGCACAGAGCGGGCCTCGGAGTCGGCGATCAGCTCGGCGAGGACGCCGCGTAGCGCGTCTGCGTCGCCTTCGGGGAAGACGCGCCCTGCGTCGCCCACAACGCGGGGGAGCTCGCCGGAGTCGGAGGCCACGACGGCGTTCCCGCAGGCCATCGCCTCCACGGCGGCTCGCCCGAACTGCTCCCGCCAGTTCTCGCGCGTCTCCGAGGGCACGACCCAGATGTCGCCCGCGCTCAGAGCGGCGATGAGCGCCCCGTGCGGCAGTGAGCCGAGCAGGTGGACGCGCTCACCTGCCCCCGCCGCCCTCGCCCCGGCCTCAACCGCAGCCCGTAGCGGCCCATCGCCCGCCAGCAGCAGGTGTGGTGATTGAGGCCCAGCCGGCAGGCAGAGGAAGGCGCGGAGCAGGGTCTCGACGCCTTTTTCGGCGACCAGCTTGCCGGCATAGCCGATGACCACGGCATCTCCGCAGATGCCGAGCGACCGCCGCAGCGCGTCGCCGGACGCCTTGTCGCGCACGAAGGCAGCCGGGTCGGTCGGCAACGGCACGACGCGCATCGACCCCCTGTAGCCCTTCTGCCGGAGGGTCGCGGCGACTAGCTCGCCGCAAGGCAGGATCGCGTCGGCATGGCGGAAGCAGTACGCCTCGAACCACCGGAACGGCGGCGGATACCGCTTGACGATGTTCTGCGCGGCGTAAAACACGACCGGCACCTGCCAGCCCCAGAGCCGTTCGAGCAGGGGCCGCAGCAGCAGCACGAGAAACGGCAGCAGGCTGTGCGCCTCCTCGTAGACGTGCAGCACGCCCGGCCTGATCCGCAGCAGGTAGCCGAGCAGGCCGGGGAAGAAGTAGGCGTAGTAGTGGTGCGGGAAGAGCACGCGCCCGGCGTGTATCGCGTAGTCGGGTGCCGACCGGCGTTCGAGCCGCACCATCTGCCCCGCCCGCTCCGGCCAGGCAGTCGGCACCAGCAGGTGCATCTCCCACCGCCCGTCCCGCGCCAGCGCCTCCACTGGCTTCTGGTACTCCGCGACGACAGCAGCGTGCCAAATCCACAACACGCGACGTGCGAATTTTGAGTTTTGAGTTTTGAGTTTTGAATTACGATGGCTCCGTAGTGCGTAGTGCGTATTATGTAGTGCGTAGTGTGTGCTACGTGCTTTCTTGCGACGACTGACGGCTGACCACCGACCACCGACCACCGACCACTCGTATGCCTGCAACGTTTGGGCCGCCGTCGTCTCCGGGCGGAGGCAGGCCGCCTGTGCGCGACCGAGCGCCGAGAGCTTGGCGCGGAGGGCCGGGTCGTGCCGGATACGGACGAGGGCTGCCGTCCAGGCCGGCACGTCGCCGGGGGGGAGGAGGATGCCGCCGTCGCCGACGATTTCGGGGAGGGAACTGGCGGCGGAGCAGAGGAGCGGAGTGCCCGCAGCCATCGCTTCGAGCGGGTCGTAGCCGAAGCCCTCGTAGCGGGACGGGAAGGCGAAGAACTGCGCGCCCGCCAGGAGCAGCCCTTTGTCGTGCTCGCAGACGCGGCCCAGGAAGCGGACTGGGGCGTGGGCAGGGCCGCCGTCGAGGAGGCCGAGGCCCTGGGCGAGCGCGGGCAGGTCGGGGTAGATCCCGCCTGGCTCAGGCAGCTTCCCGGCTATTGCCAGCACAGGCTGCGGCTCGCCCTCGCGGGACAGGGAGGGAAGCGCCGCGGCCCAGGCTCGCAGCAGCACCGGCACGTCTTTGCGCTCGTCGAAGCCGCCGATGTAAAATGCATAGGCGTCGGGCAGGCCGAGTCGGCGGCGCATCTCCGCGATCTTGACGGGTGGCACCGGCGCGCCGAACTCAGGTTCGATGCCGAGCAGCACGGTACGCACGCGGTCCGGCGGCAGGCCGAAATAGCGCAGCACGTCGCGCCGGGAGGCTTCGGAGTCGGCGAGCACGAGGGCGGCGCGGCGGCAGGCGGCGCGGGCCAGCGCCAGGTAGATTCTGACGGCGCGCGATGCCCTGTAGGCCGGCAGCACCCATGGGATCAGGTCGTGGATAGTGACGATGACCGGGCAACCGGCGAGCAGGGGCGCGGCCAGGTACGGGCAGTGCAGCAGGTCGGCCCCCGCACGTCGCGCCGCAAGCGGCAGCCCGACCTGCTCCCACCAGACCTTCGCCAGGTTGCCGCCGCGCCCAGTCGGGGGCCGCAGCAGCACGAACGTGTGCTCGGCGCTCTCAGGCAGTTCGGGCAGTGCCTTCCAGAGACGGCGGAGGTACTGCCCACTGCCCGTGTAAGGCTGGTCCCAGTAGAAGCCGTTTATAGCGATACGCACTACGCGCTACGCTTTGAGCCGCTTCACGATCTCGTCGGCGACGGCGGAGGTACTGAGGGCGGTTGGGTCGTCGCGGATCGGCTTGAGGTCATAGGTCACGTACTTGCCCTCGGCGATGAGCGCGTCGAGGATGTTGTCGAGGCGGTCGGCGGCGGTGTGCTCGCCGAGGTAGTGGAGCATCATGGTGCCGCTGAACATCATTGCCATTGGGTTGACCTTGTTCTTGCCGGCGTACTTCGGCGCGCTGCCGTGGATCGGCTCGAAGAGGGCGACGCCCTCGCCGATGTTCGCGCCGGGGGCGACGCCGAGGCCGCCGACCAGCCCGGCGCAGAGGTCGGAGACGATGTCGCCGTAGAGGTTGGGTAGCACGAGCACATCGTAGAGTTCGGGCTTCTGCACAAGTTGCATACACATGTTGTCCACGATCACGTTCTCGAAGGCTATATCGGGGTAATCGCGGGCGACCTCTTCTGCGGTGCGGAGGTAGAGGCCATCGGTCGCCTTCATGATGTTCGCCTTGTGGACCGCGCTGACTTTGTGCCGCCCGTTTGCCTTCGCGTACTCGAACGCGAACTTCACGATCCTCCGGCTGCCGGTGATGCTGATCGGCTTGATGCTGATCGCCGAGTCCGGCCTAATGCGTGCGCCGTTGTGCTCGCCGATCCAGGCGATCAATTCGGCGGTTTCGGGCGCGCCTTCGTTGAACTCGATGCCCGCGTAGAGGTCTTCGGTGTTCTCGCGGACTACGATCAGGTCTATGTTGTCGTAGCGCGAGCGCACACCTTTCCGGGTCTTGCAGGGGCGGACGTTCGCGTAGAGGTCGAGCGTCTTGCGGAGGCCGACGTTTACGCTGCGGAAGCCCTTGCCGACAGGCGTGGTGATAGGCCCCTTGAGCGCGACCTTGTTCCGCCGAACCGACTCGAGCACCGATTCGGGCAGCGCGGTGCCGGTCTGCTCGGCCATCGCCGTACCGGCTTCCTCGACATCCCACTCGATTGGCACGCCTGTGGCGTCGAGCACGCGCCGGGTCGCCTCGCTGATCTCCGGCCCGATGCCGTCCCCTGGGATCAATGTTATCGTATACATACGTCGTCACTTCCTCCGTTCAGGCTACAGCGCCGCCCGGTCCACGGCGGGCGTGTGCCATTATAGCGGATCATCCGAGCTGCGTGCCACCGGCGGGTCGGTTGCGCGTCAGCCCCGACAGGGGGCACTCGTAGACATCACGCAGGGAGCAATAGCGTCGGTAGAGGCCGATCAATCCCTGTTGCTCGCGTGCGCCGAGGCGGGCCTCTCGGCTGCGCGGCCCAAGCACCTCGCCGAGCATCGCTCGCGTGACCCGGTTCTCTGCCAGCTGGGGCTGGGCCGTATAGACCGCCCGCGCGGTTCCGGCCAGCGCGGGCAGGTCGGCATAGCTGCCCCATGCCGCCAGAAACGGCAGCACGATGTTCGCCAGCAGGTCACCGGCGCGCTCCGCCCCGATCAGGTCGCGGCCCGTAGAGCCGCCGAGCTTCGAGCCGAAGTCGCTGTACTCTCCCCAGAACGAGCGGGGCGAGGCCACCTCCAGCCGCGCCGACCAGAGGGACGCCAGAGCCGCCGGTGCCTGCCCCGACCCGGCGTCGGCCAGGAAGCCGGTGAGCAGTCCGCCGGGCAGCAGCCAGGTCAGCAGGTGGGCGAGCGCGGCCACGCGGCGGGCCGGGGAGTTCGCCGGACGGACGCCTGCCCACTTCCAGGCTGGAGCGCCCCCGCTCTCCGCCAGCAGGTGGCCGAGCAGAGGACGGAGGGCGTCCCATTGCCGCTCCAACTCCTCGGCCTGAGCCTCGCTCTGCCAGTCGAGCGGCTTGGTGGACGGCCGCTGGGAGGGCAGCAGCCCCGCGCCGCCGAGCAGCAGGGCTTCGAGCACGGCGGCGCGGTCTGCGGCGGGCCTGTCGCCGGCGATGATCCGCAGCAGGCGCAGCGGCAAGCGGGCGGCGAGCGCGACGAAGGGCGCACGGTTCGCGGCATAGCCAAGCCCGTCGCAGAGGCCGGAGTAAAGCAGCTGCTCGGCGGCTTCTTCGCGCTCGTGGGCGGGCAGCGGGTCGAGTGCGACGGCCAGGTCGGCCTCGAAGCGCCCGCTCTTCTCCGCGAAGCGCATGTCGCCGGCTTCGGCCAGCGCTGCAAGGATCTCTTGAAGGGGGCGGTGCTGCGTCCTCTGCCAGCAAGGCTCCTCCGAGAGGTCGCCGAGCTGATCCGGCAGCGCGAGGCCCGCCAGGTCCGCAGGCGCTGCGGTGATGTGCGGTGCCAGCACGAGCGTCGGCACCTCGCGCCCGGCTGCGGTTCGCGCCCGCCGTGCGTCGGCCAGAGGCACCGGCTCGTCGCCGCCGCTGAGGCTGTAGACTACGTGCAGCAACACATCGTCGTAAGCCGGGTCGGTGTGGTGCCCGTGCGCGTACCAGTCGGCGGCGCGCAGGTGGAGTTCGATGTCGCCCCGCGCCGGTCGCCCTCCGCCGAGCGCGACTATCGCGCCGCGAAAGTCCGGCCCCGCCCCCCCCGACCAGTGCCCCCGATAGATGATCGCCACCGGCTCGTGCGCCGTCGTCCAGAACGGCCCCTGTAGAGGGCGCTGCGCGTTCCAGACTGCCGCGAGCGTCTTTTCGTTGAGCGGCATCGGCTCACCGACGGCAGGCTCAGAGATGCCGTTTGTCAGGGCGAATCCGTCGGGAACTGTAGGCAGCAAGCACATCGGCAGATCTTCTCCGTGCTGGATAGGATGCTCCGGTAGTATATCACACTCGGCTGCGGGACGCAAAACTCATGCGGCCTATGGTACAATATACGAATGAAGAGCAATGGTAAATCGAAGAACGGCACGATCAGCCTCCTGAGCAGCGAGCGCAAGCCTGCCGGCCCCGGCTACGACAGCCTGACGCTGCGGACAGACCGCGGCGATATAGAGGGCCTTCTCCACGCCGCCGGCCCCGCCGGCACAACAGGCCCCTCGGCGGTCGTCTGGGTGGGAGGCGCGGGCGGCGGCACCGAAGGCCCCGCCGGCCACATCTACCGTACCCTCGCCGAGCGGCTGGTGCCTGCGGGGATCAGCTCGCTCCGCCTCGACTACCGCCACCCGAACGTGCTGGTGGACTGCATCGCCGATCTCCTTGTCGCGCTCGCCTGGCTCGAGGATCTATGCGGGGTGAAGCGGGCTGCCCTCGTCGGCCACTCGTTCGGCGGCGCTGTCGTGATAGACGCGGGCGCACTCAGCCCGATAGTCAAGCTGGTGGTGGCCCTCTCCTCACAGACCTACGGTGCAGATCTCGTGGCCGACGTCAGCCCCCGCAGCCTGCTGCTGGTGCATGGCGAGGCCGACCGTGTGCTGCCCGCCATCTGCTCCCGCCGTCTCTACGATGCCGCGCACGACCCCCGCGAGCTTGTGCTATACCCCGGGGCGGGCCACGGGCTGACGGAATGCGCGGCGGAGTTGCGTGAGTTGCTCTGGATGCGGCTAGTGGAGCAGCTTGGTTGAGGGCTTTCTCATAAGCGTCGGCGTAATTCGGGCTGGTGATTACCCACATCCTTGGCCGGGAAAGAGATGGTGTGGGAAGGGGTGGCGTTCGAGATGAGTAAGCGCGGCCACCGCCTGCCATACGGCTGCCAACCCACACAGCAGAATGTAGACGCCGTTGCGGTCAATCGCCCACCCCAGCTTGCCGCCCAACTGCCTCAGCCACTCAACCGCCAGCGGAGGCCACTCCTCGGCCACGTTGTACACCAACTGTGCTGCTGCCAGCACCAGCTCTACGTTGATGGGCTACGCCGGCACCTGCGGCGACTCGAACCTACAGAATGATGACGATTCTTACTTCAACAGCCAGAGCTATGATGAGATGGTGGCCTATACCACTGGGGATAAGGGCAGTTGCGCCGTCCAGACCACGACCGGCAACCATCCGCCCGTCGTCAACGCAGGCCAGAACTACACCATCCCCAACAACACGCCCTTCCAGCTGACCGGCTCGGCGACCGACCCGGACGGCGATTCCCTGACCTACGTCTGGGAGGAGGAGGATAACGGAGGTGCCTCACAGCCGAACAGCGATGACGGCTCGCGCCCACTCTTCCGCTCCATCCTGCCGGGCACCAGCCCGACCCGTATGTTCCCGCAGCTCGCCAACGTTCTGGCGAACATCACGACCGCCCTCGGCGACACGTTGCCGACGTCGAACCGCACGCTCCATTTCCGGCTGGTCGCTCGCGATAACCGCGCCGGGGGCGGGGGCGCGAGCTATGCCGCGATGACGGTCGGTTCAGTCACTTCGGCCGGCCCATTCCGCGTCACGGCACCGGCGACCGATACCTGGGCTATCAGCAGTACGCAGACGGTAACCTGGGATGTCGCCAACACCGATCAGGCTCCGGTGAGCTGCGCCCAGGTGAACATCCTGCTCTCGACCGACGCCGGCCAGACGTTCCCTGTCACCCTGGCGGCCAACGCCCCCAACAGCGGCAGCCAGACGATCACCGTGCCGAACAATCCCACCGGCCAGGGGCGAGTGGAGGTTGCGTGCTCCGCCAACCTCTTCTTCGACATCTCGCACGGTAACCTCACCATCTCGACCACAGGGAAACCCCCAGATGTAGGAACACCGACGCCGATAGCTACCCCTGCGACGGCGACGCCCACCGAGGTGCCCACAGCGACCGAGACGCCGTGTGTCATGACCTTCACCGATGTGCCGACCTCCGCCTGGTTCTACGACTACGTCCACTACCTGTACTGCAACGAGTATATCAATGGCTACGCAGACAATACCTTCCGCCCAGCCAACAGCTCGACGCGGGCCCAGTTGGTGAAGATCATCACCCTCGCCTTCGACCTGGGCCAGGAGCCGCCGCCGGGCGAATACACCTTCGCCGATGTGCTGCCCAGCAACACCTTCTTCAGCTATATCGAGGCCGCCGCCTCCGCCGGGGCGATTAACGGCTATACCTGCGGGGGGCCGGGCGAGCATGCGACACCCTGCACCGCCCGTACTTCCGCACCGGCAACTACACGACCCGTGCCCAGATCTCTAAGATCGTCTTCCTGGCCGACGATAGCCTGGAGCCCTGTATCACGCCTTAGCCGGAGATAGCCTACCAGAATACCCTGCGTTAGAGGGTCAATTCATGGTGGTACTGATCTTGCTGAGTCTGTATAGATATACGCATAGTGGTGTATCTGCTCAAGTACAGAAGGAGAGGAATGATGCGAAAACATGTTTGGAGTATCAGTCTACTCGTAACGTTATTGCTCGTGTTCGGCGGAGCGTCCGCGCGTCCTGTGGCCGCCCAAACAGGCGGCTGCGACACCACAGGCACCGTTGACGGCAGCGCGACCCCCACGAGCGCGACAGCGGGGCAGGCTATAGTCTTCCGCGCCACAGGCTTCCAACCCGGTGAGGCAGTCTCATTCTACTTCACACTGCCGAACGGTAGCGTAGTCGGCACCTCCCACCCAGTCTCCAATGGAGTGAACCCCGATGGCTCTGTCGGTCCCCTTCCTTTGGTGATCGATCAAAGTTTCCTACAGTTCCCCGGAGTCTGGGCACTGACGTTCAACGGTGCCACAAGCCACCACATCTCGATCATCAAGTTCTGCATCACGACGACGGCGCAGCCGACTTCCGCTCCGGCGACTAACACCCCGGCCCCGGCAGCCGCCACCGACACTCCTGTGCCGGCAGCCGCTACTAACACCCCGGCCCCGGCCGCCGCCACCGATACCCCGGCCGCTCCGGTTGCCACCGACACCCCGGCTGCGCCTGCCGCCACCAACACCGCCTTGCCGACCGCCGCGCCGCCCACAGTCGCGCCGCCGCCCACAGTCGCGCCGCCGCCGACTGCCGTGCCTACTCCGGCCGGCCCGTTACCCGGTATGCCCAAATCCGGCGCGCCCGATCTTCCGCTCATCCTCGCCGTCCCCTCCCTCGCGCTGCTCCTGTTGAGCGCCGGCTGGGTGCTGCGTCGCCGCACCTCGACCTCTCGCTAGGAGCCTAAACAGCGCGGCGCGAACAGCGCCATAACCGCCTGGCCCGTCGTCCTGAACAAGGCGGCGGGCCGAGCTACGGGAGTTGCGTGAGATATGGGGCGGAAGCGGCTGCTGCGGGTCGGATTCGTATTGCTCCTCTTGCTGCTCGGCGTGCCCCTGGCCTGGGTCTACGCCGCGCCGAATCCAGCACCCAGCACGCCACGGGTCACGCCCGAATCCGGCATCGTCCGCGCCAACCTGACCTATTGTCGGGGCGGTGACGCAGACCTCAAGCTGGATCTCTACCTGCCGCAGCCGCTCGACGCAGGGCCGGTGCCGGTCGCGGTCTATGTGCATGGCGGCGGCTGGCAAGAGGGCGACAAAACCTGGATCACCCGCATCTTGCCGGCGGAGCGGCTCGTAGCACGGGGCTATGCGGTGGCCGCGCTCGATTACCGGCTTGCCCCTCGTTATCCCTGGCCCGCGCCGATCAACGACGCGAAGTGCGCGATCCGCTTCCTGCGCGCCGAGGCCGCGACTTACGGCCTTGACGCTGGGCGGATCGGCGTCTGGGGCGAGAGCGCGGGCGGGCAGCTGGCTGCCATGCTCGGCCTCGCGGGACCGGACGCGGGGCTGGAGGGCAACGGCGGCTACGCCGATCAGTCCAGCAGGGTACAGGCGGTGGTCACGATGAGCGCGCCGACCGACTTCACCGGCCTTGACCTCAATCCGTTGAACCGCGTATCATCTCAGATGCTGCTCGGCAAGCAGCCGGACGCGGCGCTGCTGCGGCAGGTCAGCCCGGTCACTTACGCGACAGCCTCCGCGCCGCCCTTCCTGATCTTCCACGGCGACAGCGACGCGATTGTGTCGCCGCGCCACGCACAGGCTCTATACGACGCGCTCCGCAGGGCAGGCGCGGCACCCACGCTCGTCACGGTGAAGCATGGCGGCCACGTCTTCGCGCCCGTCGGCGGCACAGCTAGCCCCAACATCGCCGAGATAGACGCCCAGGTGATTGACTTCTTCGACCGCGAACTCCACAACACAGCTGCCTTCCGCACCTTCACACAGACCGGCAAGACGGTGCGCGGTCCCTTCTTGACCTACTGGCAAGACGGCGGCACCGCACGCTTCGGCTACCCGATCTCGGAGGCGCTACAGGAAACCGGCGCTGACGGCAAGCAGTATGTCACGCAGTACTTCCAGCGGGCTGTGCTCACATGGCATCCCGACAGCCCGCCCACGGCCCGCGTCGTGCCGTTGCCGCTCGGCAGCATTCGCTTGGCGCAGAAGTACCCGCAGGGCGCGCCCGGCCAGGGGCAGCGGCCGGTGGGAGCCTTCCTCCAGACCTGGCAGGCGCTCGGCGGGCTGTCCGCGCTCGGCCCAGCGATCTCCGGCGAGCTGACCGAAGCCTCGGAACTGGACGGGCGGACATATCAGGTCCAGTATTTCGAGTCGGGCATGTTGGAATACCACCCCGACGCCGTTCCGCCGCAGGCTCTGCTCGCCCAACTCGGCACGCTCCGCTATCGGGCGCTCTATATGGCGGGCCATTGACCCCACCGGTTTACACGACCGTTACATTCCCGTAATGCGCCGTTAAGACTCGCGGCCTATAATGAGGGGAGTGCGGCAAAAGCTGCCTAACGAAAGGAGATCACAAATGAAACACAAAAGCCTACGCCTCCTGACGACCCTTGCTGCGTTGGCGCTATTGGCCGGAGCCGTGCCCGCGAACACGCTGGCCCACCCGGCCACCGACCCGCCCGACCAGGCGGCCAGTCCCTCGCGCACCTTCCCCGAAACCGGCAAGACGGTCAGCGGCACATTCTTGGATTACTGGAACACCCACGGCGGGCTACAGCAACAGGGCTACCCCATCACCGGCGAAATGCAGGAGAAATCCGACACCGACGGCAAGACCTACACGGTGCAGTACTTCGAGCGCGCCGTCTTCGAGCAGCACCCGGAGAACCCGGCACCGTTCAATCTGCTGCTCACGCTGCTCGGCACCTTCCGCTACCAGCAGAAGTACCCGACCGGTGCGCCCGGCCAGGTGCCCGACACCAGCGCCGGCTCGATACGCTTCCCGGAGACAGGCAAGCGGCTCGGCGGCCAGTTCTTGACCTACTGGCAGCAGCACGGCGGGCTGATGCAGCAGGGCTTCCCGATCTCCGAGGAGTTCGCCGAAAAGAGCGACCTCGACGGCAAAACGTATATGGTGCAGTACTTCCAGCGGGCCGTCTTCGAGTGGCACCCGGACAACCCCGACCCGTATAAAGTGCTGCTCTCGCAGCTCGGCACATTACGGGCGCGCGCCAAGTACGGCTCAGGCGCAGGCCCCCAGATGCCCGCCGGGCTCGACAAGATCCAGCACTTCGTGTTCATCATGCAGGAGAACCGCAGCTTCGACTCCTACTTCGGCACCTATCCGGGAGCGGACGGCATACCGGCGGGCGTCTGTCTCGCCGATCCGAAAGGCGGGCCTTGCGTCGCCCCCTACCACGACACGAACGACGTGAACCGCGGCGGCCCCCACAACTGGGACAACGCCCAGGCCGACATCAACGGCGGCAAGATGGACGGCTTCGTGGGCCAGTCGCACGCTGTCAATAAAGGCGGGAGCACGCAGCCCTGCCAGCCCCCGGACCCGAACTGCGCTCCCGGCCGCAACCCGCTCGACGTGATGGGCTGGCACGACTACCACGAGATCCCGAACTACTGGGACTACGCGGGCCTCTATGTGCTACAGGATCACATGTTCGAGTCGATCGCTTCCTACAGCCTGCCGGCACACCTCTACATGCTCGCCGGACAGAGCGGCGGCTACATCGGCTCCGGCCAACCGAAGCCGACTACCTACAACTTCCCCGAAATCACCGAGCTGCTCTCACGCGGCGGGATCGACTGGAAGTACTACGTCACCTCCGGCACCGAGCCGGATACCGAAGACGGCTCGGTGGTCGGCACGACCAGCCAGCAGCAACAGAACCCCGACAAGTACGGCCTCTGGAACCCGCTGCCGGCCTTCCCCGCAGTCCAGAACAACCCCGAGCAGCGCAACCGGCTGGTGGACACGGCGGAGTTCTACAACGACGCCAAGGCCGGCAAGCTGCCGCAGGTGAGTTGGGTGATACCGTCGGGCAAAGTCAGCGAACACCCGCCCTCCGGCGTCCAGGAAGGCATGGCCTACGTCACCGGGCTTATAGACGCGGTGATGAAAAGCCCCGACTGGAACACCACTGCGATCTTCGTGAGTTGGGACGACTGGGGCGGCTTCTACGACCATGTGTCGCCGCCGAAGATCGACCAGTACGGCCTCGGCATCCGTGTGCCCGGCCTGGTGATCAGCCCCTATGCCAAGCAGGGCTACATTGACCACACGACCTACTCGTTCGAGTCGTGGCTGCGGATCGCCGAGGAACGCTACGGCGTGCTCCCGATGACCGCCCGCGACACGAACGCCGCAGACATGATCTCTTCGTTCGACTTCACCCAGCAGCCGCGCCAGCCGGTGATCCTCTCGCCGACTACAGCAGGCTCGCCCTACCCGCAGCCTCCACAGGCAATACAGCACTGAGTGGTTAGTGGTTAGTGGTTAGTGGTTAGTGATTGGTGATTGGTGGTTAGTTATTGGTGTGAGTTCTGATCGCTAACCACTAACCACTAACCACTAATCACTAACAACATCGCCGGCCCAGAGCCGGCGCATCTCCTCGCAATCGGCCAGCAGCGTATCGAGCGTGCCTTCGGCTTCCACGCGCCCGTCTTTCAGCACGATGACGTGATCGGCCCGCCTGAGCGCGACCTTGCGGTGCGAGACTACCAAGCAGGCGGCGTGCGGCCCCGCGAAGAGCCGTTCCCAGAGCGTGCGTTCGGTCTCCACGTCGAGCGCGCTCGATAGATCGTCGAAGACGAGCAGTTCGGGGTCGCGCACGAACATCCGCGCCGCCGCCGCCCGCTGCACCTGCCCGCCGGAGAGCCGCACCCCGCGTGGACCGACCACCATATCCAGCCCCCGTTCGAGCGCGGCCACATCCGGCTCAAGCACGGCCAGCCGCAGCGCCGCCTCCAGGCCCGCAGCGTCTTCCGGCAGGCCGAGCAGGATATTCTCCCGCAGCGTGTCGCTGAACAGGCGGGGCACCTGCGGCGTGTAGGCGGCGCGGGGTGGACGGAAGAAGGCTGCGGCGTCGGCCACCGGTGCGCCGTTCCAGAGGATCTCGCCGGAGTCGCGCGGCAGCAGGCCAAGCAGCGCCCGCAGCAGCGTCGTCTTGCCGGAGCCGATCCGCCCGGTGATCACGGTGAACGAACCGCCCCGCAGGCTCAAGTCGGCGTTGCGGATGCCGTTCGTTGAGCCTGGATGGCGATAGGTCAGCCCGCGCACTTCTAGTATGGCAAGCTGATCGATAGGCATGGAGCTTGCGGCGGGCGGGAGATCTTCGCCGCCGTTCGCGTAGATCGGGTGATGTTCGAGTAAGACCCGCGGCGGCTCGTCGGGCACCAGCGCCGCCAGGCGGTCGATCGACACCTCTTGCGCCTGGTAATCGCCGATGAAGTTGCCGACGAACGCGGGCAGGTCGGTGGCGAAGGCGAGGTAATAGGTGAACAGGGCGAAATCGCCCACCGAGAAGGTGCCCGCCGCCATCGCCTGCCCGGCCAGCAGCAAGATGACGCCGATGCCGAAATCGACCGAGCCGCCCTCGAAAGCCTGGATGACCGCCTGGAGGGAGCCCACGCGCACTTTCGCATTGCGCCGCTCGTCGTTCAGCACGGCGAAGTGGGTGATCACTTTGCGCTCGGCGTCGGCGACCTTGACCGCCTGGACGGCACCGAAAAGCTCGCCCAGGAAGCCGGTTACTGCGTCGCCGGCCAGTCCGGCGGCGTACCAGGCGACCCGCAGGCGCGCCCAGGTGATGTAGCTCGACACGATTGTGACGACCAGAGGTAGGAAGACGACCAGCGTGATCGTCAGGTTGATGCTCGCCATGATGGCGACGGCGAGGCCGGTCGCGACTAGCTCTCCGACAACCCCGCCCAGCCAGGTGGGGAAGTCGCCGGTCTCGTCTACGTCATCGCGGTACCGGTTGACCGCTTCGCCGGAGGAGACGGGTGGGGCCAGCGCGCCCGGCCGGCGCAGTGCAGAGGCGAACAGGTTACGCTGCAACAGTGTGCCGACCAGCCCGCGAAACGTCCAGCCACCCCAGGCATCGCCCAGGTGGGCGAAGGCGCGGCCAAGCTCGACCGAAACGTAAAGGATGATCAGGGCCGGGATGTCGAACTGCACCGGCGCGGCGTCCGTGAGCCTGTCGAAGGCGGCCTTCTCGATCAGGCCGGGCACCACGCGCAGGCTTAAGAAGAGCAGGTCGCCGGCGACCAGCAGCAATAACGGCCAGGGCGCGTAACGGATTAGCCGCCGGTTGTAAAACGCCGTGCCTATTTTGCGGCTGTTTGCCGCCCTATTCGTGCTCATACCAGGGCCTCCTCAAGGCCAGTTTGCAGCAGGCGGTAGAAACGTGAACCCGGGTCCGCAGCCAGCCGCTCGCGCGGGCCGTGTTCGACCACGCGGCCACCGTCGAGGATCAGGATATCGTCGGCGCGCTGCACAGTACGCAGGCGGTGGGCGATGATAATGGCGCTGCGGCGGCGGCCACTGCCACTCTCGGCCAGCAGCAGGCGGGTTACGGCGCGCTCCAGGCGCTGTTCAGTTATCGGGTCGAGCCGCGAGGCCGCTTCGTCGAGGATGACCAGGCCGGGATCTTTAAGCAGCAGGCGCGTGAACGCGAGCAACTGCGCTTCGCCCGCCGACATCCCCGCGCCGCCCGCCGCGAGGCGCGTGTCCAGGCCCTGGGGCATCGTGCCCAGCCAATCACGCAGGCCAAGCGCGTCGAGCGCGGCGGTGATCCGCTCGTCGCCGATGGCCGGGTCGAAAAAGGCGATGTTGTCGCGCAGGTTGGCGCTGAATAGCTGCACGTCCTGCGTAACCATGCCTACGCGGGCGCGCAGGTCCTCCAGCCCGACTTCCCGTATATCTACGTCGCCCAGCTTGACGGCCCCGCAGGTGGGGTCGTAGAGACGAAACAAGAGGCGCGTGAGTGTCGTCTTGCCGCTGCCGGTGCGCCCCAGCACGCCGAGCACGCGCCCGGCGGAGAGGCTGAACGAAACGTCGCGCAAAACCAGTCCCGCGTCCTGCTCCTCCTGGGTCTCGGCGCTGACCGGCTCCTTGTCGGCGTAGGCGAACGAAACGCCGTCGAACTGGACCGCGAGTGCGCCGGGCGGCAGCACCTGCTGTCCGTCGGCGCGCACAACAGGCTGCTCGCGAAACAGCGCGGCGATCCGGGCTATGCCCGCTGTGGAGCGTTGGAGGTTGCTCGCTTGCTTGCGGAGGCTGTCGAGCGGGGCGGCCAGCAAGCTGATGTAGGAGATGATCAGGAAGACCGTCCCGATGGTGATCCTGTGCTGCGAGTAGAGATAGGCCCCGACGCCCAGCCCCAGCGCCCAGCCGATCCCGAACAGCAGGCTGCTGATGCCGGCACTGATGTATTCGACCATCTCCGCCGAGCGACGCGTCTTGAACGTCCGGCGCGTGAAGCGGAAAAGCCGCCACAGCGCGTAAGGCGCTGCGCCGCTGCCCTGGATGTCTTCCACCCCGGATAGGCGCTCCTCGATATAGCCGAACTGCTCGGCCGCTGCCTGCCGCGCGGCGGTCCAGCGGCGCACGCCTAGGCCCTGGAGCGCGGCGAGCGCGATGACGCTGATCGCGCTGTAGAGCGCCAGGGCCAGCCCCGCCAGCCAGTTCTCGAAAAAGAGCAAGACCAGCACGCCGAGGATCAGCAAGCCGCTGGTGACGACGCGGATGACGAACTGCGCGAAGAAGTCGGCCAGCTCGTTCACGTCGCCGTCCACGCGCTCGATCAGCTCACCTGGGGTGTGCGTCTTATGGAAGGGCATGTCGAGCCGCAGCAGGTGTTCGGTCAGCGAGGCGCGCAGCGAGTTGGTGGCGCGCCAGCCGACGTTGATGCTCAGGTAGGTGACGGCGATTGTGATCAGGCGGCCGATCAGGCTGCCGACGATGAAGGCGAGGCCCGCGTAGACCAGGGGCGCGAGGTCGCCCCGGCGCTGCGTCGCGTCTATGAAGTAGCGGATTATCTGTGGGTTGAGGAGTTGGAGGCCGCTGCTGCCGAGGAGGAGCGCCGCCAACAGGATGACGCTCCGGCTCTGTGGCCGCAGATACGCGGCGAGCAGCCCACGGTACGTGGTGCGTGAAGTAGCTGTGTTCAATTGAACCTGCTTTCAGATGGGCCGGGTCGCGCTCCTCGACGTGAAGGTACGGGGGTGCTACGACCGGCGAACGGGCAGGCTCGTGAACTGCGGCGCAGGCGCGCCGCCAAGGGATACGCCTAAAGGGCGGGGGCTATCGCGACGGCACGCAGATCACGAGCGATTCGGTCTTGGTTGCGACGAGCGATAGGGTCCTCATGGTTGTATCCCTCCTATGGGTTGCCGCCGAGACGGCGGCGGTACGTGTGCTTCGTTATGGGTTGCGGCCCGCAAAGGCGGACAGATCCAGTATATGCGAATGTGGGGCCGCGCGCTATCGGTCTATAGACGGATTTCGGGCGCGGGGTAGGAGCGGGTCTCAGCCCGCCCAAGCTGACGGCTGAAAGCTGACCGCTACACCAGCTTCTGCCCGCAGTTCGGGCAGAACTTCTGGCCGGGGGCCACCTCGGCTTGGCAGTTTGGGCAGGTCGGCTTGGTCATCATGTTGTAGCCGCACTCTGGGCAGAACTTCGAGCCGGCGGGTATCTGCGCGTGGCAGCCGGGGCAGGTGATCAAGCCACCCTGCGTGGCGCTGGCCGCGCCCGCGGTCGCGGGGGTTACGCCTGCGGTGCTCTGAGAGGACTGCTGTTGCGGCTGTTGCTGTTGCGGCTGCTGCGGCTGTTGTTGCTGCTGTTGCTGGTTCTGCGGCTGGAACGCCTGGCCGATCATCTGGGCCATGCCCATGCCGAGGCCCGCGCCCGCGCCGAGTCCGATGCCGGTGGCGGCTGCGTCGCCGCCACCACCTCCGCCCTGACCCATGTTGCCCATCGCCTGCGCCGCCTGGAACTGCATATAGCGGTTCATGTCGCCGAGCGCGCCCATGCTCGAGCGCTGGTCGATCATCTTCTGCACCTCTTCGGGTGGGGTGATCGAGGTGATGAAGAACTGCTTGAGTTGGACGCCGATGTTGGCGAAGTCGTCCGCGACGCTTGCCTTGAGCGCGGCGGCGAGCGTGGTGTACTTGCCGGCGAGGTCGAGCAGCGTGCTCATCGTCTGGCCGAGCGTGTCGTTCAGCCGCGAGACGATGATCCCCCGTAGGTAGTCACCGATCTGGTTACTGTCCACGATACCCTGGGTGCCGACGATCTTGTTCACGAAGAGCATCGGGTCTGCAATCGTCATCGAGTAGGTGCCGAAGGCCCGCAGGCGCACCATGCCGAGTTCGCTGTCCCGGAACACGACCGGCTCAGACGTGCCCCACTTGAGGTCGAGTATGTCGGCCATGTTCACGAAGTAGACTTCGGCCCTGAACGGAGAGCGTCCGCCGAAGGGGATGCTGAGTAGTGTGGTGAGTCCTGGTATGTTTTGTGTGCTGAGTGTGTGGCGGCCCGGCCCAAGCACGTCGAGCGCCTTGCCGTCGCGGAAGAAAACCGCAACCTGGCTCTCGCGGACTATGGCCTGCGAGCCTAGCCTGAACTCGCCGGAGCCGACGGGCGGCACGCGATGTACAAGCTCGCGCCCCGTGGGGTCCAAAAATTCGACGACATCGAGTATTGCCATCTTAATCCTCCTACGTACTACGCACTAAGTACTAATCACCAACCACTAACCACTTAGACCGGTGGGTCCGCTGTCGGTCGGGCCGCCGGTTGGCCCGCCCTGCACATCGCTCGGCGCGGTAGGCCCTGCCGTCTCCGGCGGGGCGGAGAGCGGGTTGAGGCGCTGCGTGGTGGCCTCTGTGCCCTGCGGTCCGGTATAGGGCTGGTAGGGCTGGCCGCCGCCCGTCTGGGGGCCGGTATAGGGCTGGTAGGGCTGCTGGGCGGGGGCTGGGGCGGAATACGCCTGCTGGGCGGGTGGGGCGGCGAACGCCTGCCCTCCACCCGGCTGCCCCGCGCGGAACTTCTCGAAGTCCGCCTGCGGCAGCGGGCGGCCGGAGAGTATCACGTCGTTGCGGTGGTTCCAGGTGTTCAGCAGGTCGTCGAGCACGGTGCCGAGGTCCGTG
Source organism: Chloroflexia bacterium (assembly GCA_050998805.1). GTDB lineage: Bacteria > Chloroflexota > Chloroflexia > QHBQ01 > JAICKM01 > JAICKM01. The sequence goes on from JBPCPV010000044.1 coordinate 53,610, forward strand.
AGCGCGGTAGGCATGTCGGGCGCTTCGCCGGCGGTGTTCGCGGGGGCGGGGGCGGGGCCGCCCCCCTGCTTGGCCGCCGCGCCCACAGCCGTGATGGCGTTCTTCACGTTCTGCTGTTGTTCGGTGAGCGAGTTGTCGAATGTATAGAGTTGGTCGAGCGCGGCCTCGTCCACCTTCACCGGGTCGAACAGCCCCGCGTAGCCCTGGCTGGCCGTCTCGAGCTTGTCAATGAAGCGTTGCAGCACGCCCGCCAGCCGGTCAACCTCGGCGATCGACTCCAGGTGGCCGCTGCGCGCGATCTGCTGCTGCACCCGCACCAGGGCCGCGTGCTCGTCGCGGAAGCTGCGGGCAAGGTACATCCGGAGCTGCTTGTCGGCATCTCGGCGGCGTTCCTTGTCCTGGTAGCCGTTGTAGCCGGGGATGATGCCGGCGACTTTGTGTAAGAAGTCATGCGGCTTGTCGCTCTCGATCCTGCCGCGAAAATCAGGGACATTCGTCATCTACGTTTCCTCCTAGACTGCTGCAATCTACGCAAAACTGCTCTGCGCGGTTACAGGTCAGTTGCCGGGGCCATTATAACACGTTTCAGAACGAGCCGCCGCCACCGCCACCGCCACCGCCGCCACCGCCGCCACCGCCACCGCCACCGCCGCCACCGCCGCCGCTACTGCTCGGCGCGCTGCTGAAGGTGCTGCTTGCGGTGTTGATCATGCTGCTCAGGCTGGTGTTGAGGCTTTCGATGCCGCCGGTGATGCTGGTGTTCAGCGCGTTGATGCCACCCGGCGAGAAACCGCCGCCCCCGCCGATGCCCCCGCCGCCGTATCCGCTTGTGCCGTAGCTGCCCATGTTGCCCACGTTCCAGCCCCACGGGTAGTAGTAGATCGGCATCGGCATCGCACTGCCCATGCTGTTGAACTGGCTCACATACTGCTTCTCCAGGCTGAGCGCGGTGGCGTAGGGCAGGTAGTCGCCGAGTCGGTTCGCGGCCTCACCGAGGTTGCCGAAGCGTTGCAGGTCGGCGAGGTAGTGCCCGAAGGCGCGCCATCGAGCGGCTTGCTCGGCCCCGATCTGTGTCTTGCGGGGCATGATCCCCATCATCACAAGCCCGACCATGCCTACGACACCCAGCGCCACAGCAGGCAGGAAGACGACGATCCCCATCGTGTCTGTGAAGCGGCCTCCCAAGATGAAGGCACCGACGCCTGAGGCGAGTAGGACGACCGCGAGCAGGCCAGCGCGGTTCCGCGTCTCGGCGGGGCTTCGCGGGAAGAGGCCCTGCCTAACCAGTTCGCTGTAGATCTGTGAGTAGACGCCTTTCAGGCTCGTATAGAACCTATTGCGTAACTCTGAGAGCTGCGCGGGGCTGCCGTTCGCAAACAGCGCGCCCATCACAGCCTGCTCGTAAGCCAAAGCTGGCACTGTGTCCAGAGCGGTGTAGACGAAGTCGCTGCCCATAGTGTCCGGCCCCTTGACCTCCTCGATACGTATGCAGCCCTGGCGTCCGAGGTCGAGCACTGTGGCGATCACATCGCGCATGTCGGCCTTTTCGTCCACCAGCGCGCCGACCAGCCCCGGCGGCAAGTTCGACGGCGGTGCGTTCAGGTAATCGGCCACAGGGCCCACCGCCGGGTCGCGCCCTCCACGATACCACGCGCCCATCCAGCCGAGCGTGCCGCCCACGCCTACCAGCAGGCTCAGGATCAGCAGGCCGAGCGTCAGGGGCGGTTTTACGTTGTCCTCAAAGTTCTGCCAAGCCGGAGGGCTGCCGCTGATCAGCCCGTGGGGCCAGTGCGCCAACGCCTCGAACCGGCTGCTCGGGTCGAGCGGCCCCGCCGCAGTGAACACCGCCCCTCCACCCGACATCTGGGCGCTGCCTGCCCTCGCCGGCTGCACCGTCGCATCATGCAGCGTCACGCCCTGCGGCATCTGCAAGGTCAGCTTGGCGTTGTCGATCCGACCGAGGGAGCGGTTCGGCAGGAACGGCCTCCAGTCGAAGGTGTCGCCTGTCTGGTAGAAGGACAGCCCGCCGACGACGGTGTAGGTGATCGTCATCGTCTTGCGCGCCGGTGCCGAGAACGGGTCATAAAACCAGATGATCCGCTTCTGACTGCCGTTGTTCACCACCTGGTAAGTCCGTGGCGGCCCGAACTCCCCGTTCGATATATCGATCGGCGAGTTATCGGGAGTGTAGGTGCCGACACCCTCCTCGGTGACGCTGACGTTGCTGATCTTGTCGAGCTTTTGGGTCTCGATGTCGCGGTAGCTGCCGTGGAACGTCCCCTGCACAAAGTTGAACACCTGCCGCTCGGTGACGATGAAGCTCGAGTCGGGTTGGATCTGGATAGTTACGTCTACGTTGTCCCAGTTCTGGATCTGATCGCTTGCCGCTCCGGCACGGGGCGCTACGAAAGCAGCCGCCAGCAGGGCGAGCAGCATGAGCAAGGTGCCGTAGCCGCGCAAGACGGCCCCAGGCCAGAATCGGTTTGTGTTCAGCATTATCCAGCTCCTATAGGTTGTAGTCTGTTATCAGGCATGTGGGGCGGCGGGCGTGGGGCCTGCTGCGGCGGGCGATAGGAAGAACTCTGCCCCGCAATATTCGCATTTGACCAGGCCCTTGCCGCCGAGTGTGAGCGGCGCGCCGCAGTTCGGGCACTTGCCGCTCTGCTGGATCTGCTGAGTGAGTGCCGCAGCATCCTGCGCGATCAGCTTGCCAGCCTTCCAGTCCACGTAGCCGGTGAACAGCCCCTTGCCGACAAGGTCGTAGACATACTGCTTGATCTGCTCCACCGTGGCGTTCATTTCGACCGCGAGGTTCGATATGCTGACCTGGCCCTGCGTCTGCACGGCGTTGAGCACCATCTTTTCCTTCTCGACCTGGGCGTAGCCCCGCGTCTCGCTCTGCCCGCTCACAAAGAAGTAGACGCCCGCGCCCACGAGGATCACGCCGACCAACAGGCCGCAGCCGGAGACGAGCGCCACGCTGCCCCCGGTCAGGCTGCCGCCGCTGCCGCCGTTCGCGAGCGCATAAAGGATCAGCGCGCCCGCCGCCGCCACGCCGAGGGCGATCAAAGCCCCGCCGATCAATTTGCCCTGTCCAACCATGAGTATCCCTCCCGCGAGCATTCAGCCGTCAGCCGTCAGCTTAATGTGCCAGTATATCAGACCCCACTCATATACGCCAAGTGGCCCGTTGGGTTACGTGATCGGGTATAATTGCTTGGCTCACACAACTGGAGGAACTACGTCTTGAACATCCGCTTGAACCGCCGGGAGACCATCGCCCTCGCGGGGCTGCCGGCCACAAAGTCTGCGCCCGGCTATCGGCAACTCGCGGTCTTCCTCGGCCCTCTAGTCTTCACTGGGCTGATGATGACCACCGATACGCCTGTGGTGAACGCCGCGCTCGCGCGCCTGCCGCGCGCCCAAGAGTCGCTCGCGGCCTTCGTCGTCGCCTTTTCGCTGGCTATGCTCTACGAGGCCCCTCACATTATGATGATCGAGACCGGCACCGCGCTGGCGACCGACCACGAGTCGCTCGGCCTGCTGAGGCGCTTCTATGGTCTGCTGGCGCTGATCATGGGCGTGATCGGTGCCGCTATAGTCTTTTCGCCGCTCTATGATGCGCTCGTCGGCGGGGTGATGGGCATCCCCGCCGACGTGACCGCCTCCTCGCGGCCGGCTGTCGCCGTCTTCCTGCTCTGGCCGCTGCCGATCGGCTGGCGCAGGCTGCATCAGGGAGCGTTGATCCGCCACGGCCACTCGCGGGCGGTGGGGGCCGGGGCTTTTGCCCGCGTCGGCGCGCTCCTCGGCGGCATGGCGCTGCTCCTTCCCCTGCTCGGCGGCAGAATAGAGAGCACCGCAATCGGTGCGCTGGCAATGCTGGCGAGCGTCTCGGCGGAGGCGTTGTACACCCACTGGCAGGCAGGTCGCCTGCTCGCCGACCTGCCCCAGAGCGCGCCCGGCGGGACGAAGCTGACCTGGCGCGGCCTCTGGACATTCTACTGGCCCCTCGCAGGCACGTCATTCCTGAGCACCCTCAGCCGCCCCGTCTTGAGCGCAGGACTGGCGGCGGCAGCCGGGGCAGCCGGGGGCGGAGTGGCTGGCGCGGATGCCGCCCTCGCCGCCTGGGGCATAGCCTGGGGCCTACTCTTCCTGGTGAACGGCGCGACCCTCACCCTCGGACAGGTTGCCATCGCCTGGGACAAGCAGCCCGACCCCGAGCTGCGAAGCCGTGGGGACCGGCTGATCGTCGGCGTGGGGCTTGCGCTCTCGGCGCTGGTCGCGGCCTCGGTGCTCACCCCCGTCGCCGGACTGCTGCTCGACACGATCTACGCGGTCTCGCCTGCGGTGCGCGCCGCCGCCCTGCCGACGCTTGCGCTGCTGACGCCTGTGCCGCTGCTCTTCGCCACGAACTCGCTCTTGCGCGGTAAGCTGATCGCCCGCCACCGGACGCGCCTCGTGCAGCGCGCCCAGGGGATCGACCTTGTAGTGCTGCTCACAGTGCTGGCCGTCGGCATCAACTGGCCCGACCCCGCGGCCCATCCCGCCGCGACCGTGCTCGGCGCGCTGGCGATGTTGGCGGTCTACTGCACCGATTTCACCGTACTCGGCCTCGGGCTGAGGGCGACGCCGAGGGGATAAGCGGTACGGCGATATTCTTCGCTGCGCTCAGAATGACAATGGTTTAGAATGACAGTGGTCGAGAGGTTGAGCAGTTACAAAGGTGGGGGCCGTTGCCGAAAGGCGGTCGGGCGGTGTATAATGTGGGACACTCGCGGGCTGGACTCGCGGACTACTGTGAAGTAAGGAGGTTGCGTGGGATGTCTGGACATTCTAAATGGGCAACCATTAAGCATAAAAAAGAGATGACCGACAACAAGCGGGGGCAGCTTTTCACGAAGCTGACACGCGAGATCGCTGTGGCGGCGCGGGAGGGCGGGCCGGACCAGGACTCGAACTTCCGGCTGAGGCTGGCGGTGCAGAAGGCGAGGTCGGAGAGTATGCCGGCCGAAAACATCAAGCGGGCGATAGAGCGGGGCGCGGGAGCCGGCGGCGGCGGCGCGAGCTACGAAGAGGTGACTTATGAGGGCTACGGGCCTTCGGGCACCGCGCTGATCGTTTCGGCGCTGACCGACAACCGCAACCGAACTGTGGCCGAGGTGCGGGCGGCGTTCAGCCGGGGTGGCGGCAACCTCGGCGAGGCGGGCAGCGTGGGCTGGATGTTCGACACGATGGGGCTGATCATCGTCGAGGTGGACCCCAAGCAGGATATGGATGAGGCGGAGCTGCTGGCGATCGATGCAGGCGCGGAGGATGTGAAGCGCGACGACGATGAGCGCGTGTTGGAGGTCTACACCGCCTTCACCGACCTCAAGAGCGTCAGCGATGCGCTGGCCGCCGCCAAGATGAACGTGACTTCGAGCGAGAAGGCGATGGTGCCGAAGACTACCGTGCAGATGGGCGAGGATAAGGCACAGCAGAACTTGAAGCTGGTTGACCGGCTCGAAGAGCTGGAAGACGTGCAGCAGGTCTACAGCAACCTGGAGTTGAGCGACGCACAGCTCGCGGCATTGAGCTAGAGCTTGTCGAACGTACTCTACCCGTTGAGTGCGCCCCACCCCGATATGGTGCTGGGGATAGACCCGGGCACGGCGATCATGGGCTACGGGCTGGTGAGGCACCGGGCGGAGCAGGACGAAGCGCCGGGCGGGGCGGCGTGGCTCGGCATGTCGGGGCTGGCGGCGGTGGAGTACGGCGCGGTGCGTACCCCCGCGCATATGCCGCTGGTCGAGCGCCTGCCGAGGCTATACAACGGCCTGGTCGAGGTCATACGGGAGTTCCAGCCGGGGCAGGTGGTGATCGAGGAGTTGTTCTTCGGGCGGAACGTGACGACCGCTATCTCGGTGGGGCAGGCGCGCGGAGTGGCCGTGCTCGCCGCAGCGCACTGCGGGCTGTCTGTCGCCGAGTACACGCCGATGCAGGTCAAGCAGGCTGTAGTCGGCTACGGCAAGGCGACGAAGGACCAGGTGCAGCAGATGGTGCGGATGTTGTTGAACCTGGAGACGGTGCCGCAGCCCGACGACGCGGCGGACGCGCTGGCGCTGGCGATCTGCCACCTACATTCGCGCTCGCTGACCGCACTGCTCGAGCGGCAGGGCGGGGCCTAGCCGACGGGAAGCGGATAATGTCGAAGCCGAAGCAACGCTTAGATCTGCTTGTCGTCGAACGTGGGCTGGCCGAGAGCCGCGAACGGGCGCGCGCGCTGATCATGGCGGGGTCGGTGAGCGCGGGTGGGCAGCCTGCCTCCAAGCCGGGCATGTTCTTTCCTCTTGATGTGGAGATAGCGGTCAAAGCCGCGCTGCCCTATGTGAGCAGGGGCGGGTTCAAGCTGGCGGGGGCGCTCGAGGCGTTCGGGTTGGGGCCGCGACTGGTGGGGATAGTCGCGCTGGACGCGGGGGCGTCCACGGGCGGGTTCACTGACGTGCTGCTGCAACACGGGGCGGCGCGGGTCTATGCGGCGGACGTGGGCACCGGGCAGCTGGCCTGGAAGCTACAGACTGACCCCCGCGTGGTGGTGATGGACGACGTGAACGTGCGCTATCTGGAGGCTCTGCCCGAGCAGGTCGAACTTGTTACCGCCGACCTGGCGTTCATCTCCCTGAGCTTGGTGATGCCTGCTCTGATCCGCGTGAGCGCGCCTGATGCGTTTATGCTGCTGCTCGTGAAACCGCAGTTCGAGGCGGGGCGGGCACAGGTGGGCAAAGGGGGCGTGGTGCGCGACCCTGGGGTACACCGGGCGGTGCTGGAGCGGCTGGCCGCAGAGTGGGAGGCGCTGGGGCTGACGCTGTGCGGGCTGACGCGCTCGCCGATCCTGGGGCCGGCGGGCAACGTGGAGTTCGTGGCCTACCTGGAGAAACAGGCACCTGATGGGGGCGCGCCGCCAGCCGACAAGCTGATCGGCGGAGTGGTTGGCGGTTAGTGGCGGGTGGTTAGTAGGCTATGACGAAGTCGCATAAGTTGCATAGGGTAGGGGTGGTCGTGAACCCGACGATCGCGCGGGCACGCGAGGTAGCCGGGTATGTCGAGGCCATGCTGGGAGCGGCGGGTGTGGAGACGCTCGAGTACTCGGATCTGCCTGCACCCGGCGAGGGGCAGATGGACGGCGGGCTGGATATGGTCTTCGCCTTTGGGGGCGACGGCACGATCCTGCGGGCGGTGCGGATCACGGCCCCCCTGCGTATCCCGCTGGTCGGGATCAATCTGGGGCGGGTGGGGTTCCTGAGCGAGATCAACCCCGAGACGATAGAGGCGCAGCTTGCGGAGATACTCGCCGGCAAGTACTGGCTGGAGAACCGCTCGATGCTGCACGCCGAACTCTGGCGAGAGGGAGAGCAACTACGCAGCTTTGATGCGCTGAATGATGTGGTTGCGAGCCGGGCGTCACTGTCACGGGTAGTGGACTGCACGCTGGTGGTGAACGGGCAGCGGGTCACGACCTTTGTGGCCGACGGGGTGATCGTGGCGACGCCGACCGGCTCGACTGCGTACTCGATGGCTGCCGGAGGGCCGATCCTACACCCGGAGCTTCGCTGCATCGTGGTCACGCCGATTGCGCCCTACCTGACGATCATACGCAGCCTGATCCTGCCGGACGACAGCCAACTCGAGCTTGACATAACTACCGACGATGTGGCTTATTTGACGGTGGACGGGCAGCAGCATGTGCAGCTCGAGGATGGGGACGCGCTCCGCATCACGACTAGCCCGACGCCTGCGCTCTTCGCGCGGTTGCAGCCGAGGTCGTATTTCGCGGCGACGCTTACGCAGCGGTTGCAGCGGAAGGCTGGGTAGCGGCCGGGGGCTTGACATCTCTTCGGGTCCGTTCTCCGGTGCCTGACGGTAATGCGGCGTTAAATTATGCCTCGTGCCAGCTCCATTCGACCTTGAAACATATAGCTCTCCACTGACCAACTAGCGGCGGGTCTAATTCACCACCGGTTTCAGAGTAGGGCATAGCCCAAAAGTACTACGCACTCAGGGCCAAAGATAGGACCTTTGGGTAACCCATACGGCCCCGGTTCGCGCTATACTATATTGGACGAGAGATACGAACTCTGATGAACTCACTCCATTCCACAATTGGTTAACTCCTCCGAGTACCAGACCAAAAGTCTGTAATGCAGTCGCTGACCACGCTGCCGTGTCCATAACGAGAAGCTGAGACAGGATATAACAAACATGAAGCTGAGACGATATTTACCGGCAACCGTTCTGGTGCTGGCGTTGTGCCTACTGATGGCTGCGCCTGCGCGTGCCGCGACCCTGCCCCCGCTTGGAACCGCTGCTCCTTTCGGGGTGCTGGGCGGCAGCACGGTCACGAATACCGGGCCGACTCATGTGATGGGCGATCTCGGAGTGTGGCCGGGGAATGCGGTTGTCGGCTTTCCTCCGGGGACCGTGAGCGGGACGATACACGCCGGCGATGCTGTTGCACACCAGGCCCAGAACGACGTGACGGTGGCTTATAACGACGCCGCTGGACAGGCGTGCGACGTCAATTTGACCGGACAAGATCTGGGCGGCAAGACGCTCATTGCGGGGGTCTATTGCTTCAACTCCTCAGCCCAATTGACCGGGCAGGTAACCTTCGACGGCCAGGGCAACAGCAGCAGTGTTTTCATCGTCCAGATAGGCAGCACGCTCACGACGGCGAGCAACTCCGGCGTGTTGCTGATCAATGGCGCACAGTCATGCAATATCTTCTGGCAGGTGGGCAGTTCTGCCACACTCGGAACGACTACTGCCTTCAAGGGAAATATTCTGGCGTTGACCTCTATCACCCTCAATACAGGGGCAACGTCGAGCAGTGGGCTTTATGCCCGCAACGGCGCAGTGACCTTAGATACGAACCAGATTCAAGCATGTGGTCCGGCGGCGACGCCGACGGCCACCAGCACGCCGCCGCCAACGAACACGCCGGTTCCCCCGACTAACACTCCTGTGCTGCCGACGAGCACGCCGGTTCCTCCGACCCAGACACCTGGCGGCCCGACCGCAACCCCGGTACCGCCGACTAACACGCCGGTTCCTCCGACGGCAACTCCCGCGCCCCCGACGAGCACTCCGGTTCCGCCGACCGATACCGCGTTGCCTGTCCCCACAAACACCGCCCAGCCGGGTGTCACACAGACCGCGTTGCCTGGTCCCACCAACACGGCCATGCCGGGTGCCACAAACACCGCCCAGCCGGGTGCCACACAGACCGCGTTGCCGGGCGCTACCAACACCGCTATGCCGGAGGCTACCAGTACACCTGTCCGGCAGAAAACGCCAAAGCCCACGCCAGGCCCGGCAAGCACGGCAACGCCGACTGCCACCGCGACCCAGGTGCTGATTGCCACTGAGACGGCAACACTCGTAGCTACCGAGACGGCGACGACCGTTGCCGGCGAGACGGCGACGGTGGGCGCTACCGAGACGGCAACACAAATAGCTGCGGAGACGGCGACAGCGGGTGTCACCGAAACGGCAACACAGATAGCTACTGGGACTGCGACAGCGGGTGCCACTGAGACGGCAACACATATTGCCGGCGCGACTGCGGTGGCGGGTGTCACCGGGACCGCCGTGGCGGGCGCTACCAGGACCGCGACGCCTGCCGCCGGGGTAGGTATGCCGCGCACCGGCGTGCAGTCCAGCTGGGGCAGCTTTGCCGTTGCGCTGGCGTTGCTGCTCCTGGTCTTCGGCCTTATCTTCCGACGGGTTGCGCTCCACCGTCTCCGCTAGTCGGCGTCGCGTCCGCCGCGCTCTCCCTCTCCCCATCGGCCCCCACGGTGGTTTGGCCCCTGCATCCGGAATGTAGTATAATCTACCTGGAACGCGAAAGCCTTATCGAAAATCCGAAACCCAGGAGCAACTAGATCCGTGCTTAGATTTTTCCGCCGGCAGCAGGCTCCGGCACCGACCGCCGACGCGCCGGCGGCACAAACCGTAGTGGACAGCGCGCAGGTCGAGCAAGAGATAGCCCAGGTCGAGCAGGAGCAAAAGCAGAAGGTCGAGGCCGTCCTACAGAAGACCCGGCGGGGCTTCTTCAGCCAGATAGGCGAGCTTTTCGCGGCAGACGAGATCACCCCCGGCCTCTGGGACGACCTCCAGGATCTCCTCGTGCTCGGCGACTGTGGGGTTGTGACCACCAACTTCGTGCTTGACGAGCTGGAGCGGCAGGTGACGCGGGAGCGGATCAAGCGGGCATCCACCGCCTACAGCATCCTCAAGGAACTCCTCGTGCAGGTGCTACAGGCACCCTTGAACACCCACCGCCCGCCCTGGCTCGACGGCGGGACGATGCCCCACCCTTACGTGATGCTCGTCGTCGGGGTCAACGGCGTCGGCAAGACGACTACCATAGCCAAGCTCACGCGCTACTTCCAGCGCCTCGGCAGCCAAGTCATACTCGGTGCTGCAGACACATTCCGGGCGGCGGCGATAGACCAGTTGCAGATTTGGGCCGACCGGGTGGGCGCACAGCTTGTGCGCCACGAGCCGAACGCCGACCCCGGCGCGGTCGTCTTCGACTCGCTCTCCCTCGCCCTGTCGAGCGGTGCCGACATACTGATCATTGACACCGCCGGGCGGCTCCACACCAAGACAAACCTCATGGAGGAGCTGAGGAAGCTCAAGCGGATCTGCGAAAAGCAGGTGCCCGGCGCTCCCCACGACGTGCTGCTGGTGATCGACGCGACCACCGGCCAGAACGGCCTACAGCAGGCCAAGATATTCACCGAAGTCGTAGATGTCAGCGGCGTCGTGCTCGCCAAACTCGACGGCACCGCGAAGGGCGGCATCGCCTTCGCTATCGCCCGCGAGCTAGGCTTGCCGATCCGTTTCATCGGCACCGGCGAAAAGCTCGACGACCTAGCCGAGTTCGACTCCCGGCAATTTGTAGAAGCGTTGTTCACGTAGTGGTCAGTGGTCAGCTATCAGTGGTCAGAGTGGTAGTGAGTAGTGCGTAGTACGAATTGCGTATTGCGTCATCGTTTATGCTGACCGCTGATAGCTGACATCTGATCACTGACCGCCGACCACCGACCACTGACCACTGAGGGCTAACACATGTTTGAGACACTAGCAGACCGTTTGCAGACCACATTCCAGCGGATGGGCAGCAAGGGGCGGCTCGATGAGGCCGACGTTGACGAGGCGCTCAAAGAGGTGCGCCGCGCCCTGCTCGAATCCGATGTGAACTTCAAGGTGGTCAAAGACTTCGTGGCCCGCGTCCGCGAGGCCGCCATAGGTCAGGACGTGACCCACAGCCTCACCCCAGCCCAGATGGTGCTCAAGATCGTCCACGACGAATTGATCGATCTCCTCGGAGAGGCCGCGCCGCTCGCCCGCAGCGGCCGGCAGCCGACTGTCTACATGCTCGTCGGGCTGCAAGGCTCCGGCAAGACGACCACCGTAGCCAAGCTCGGCCTGCAACTCAAGCGCGGCGGCCACAGCCCGCTGCTCGTCGCCGCCGATGTCTACCGGCCCGCCGCAATCCACCAGCTCGAGACGCTCGGCAAGCAGCTGAACATCCCCGTCTACAGCGAAGGCACTAATGTCAGCCCGGTCACTATCGCCCGCAATGCCATCGCCCGCGCAGGCGAACTTCACAGCGGCACGGTCATCCTGGACACCGCAGGACGGCTCCACATTGACGAGACTATGATGGACGAGCTGGTGCAGATCAAGGCCCAGACCTCGCCCACCGAGGTGCTGCTCGTTGTGGACGCGATGACCGGCCAGGACGCGGTGCGCGTCGCCGAGACGTTCAACGAGCAGGTCGGCATCACAGGCGTGATCCTGACGAAGGTGGACGGCGACGCACGCGGCGGGGCCGCCCTCTCCGTACGCGCCGTGACAGGCGTGCCGATCAAGCTGATGGGCACCGGCGAGAAGACCGACGCGCTCGAACCGTTCTATCCCGACCGCCTCGCCCAGCGCATCCTCGGCATGGGCGACGTGATGACCCTGATCGAGCGTGCCCAGGAAGAATACGACGCCGACGAGGCAAAGGCGATGGAGAAGAAGATCCGCAACGCGACCTTCGACCTCGACGACTTCCTGAACCAGCTACAGATGGTCAAGCGCCTCGGCCCCTTGCAGCAGATCATGGAGATGATCCCCGGCATGGGCGCTGCCATGCGCCAGGGCGACGTCAAGGTGGACGAGGACGACATGAAACAGATAGAAGCGATCATCCGCTCGATGACCACCGGAGAGCGCCGGCGCCCCCAGATCATTGACAGCAGCCGCCGCCGCCGCATCGCCAGGGGCAGCGGCTCGACAAATCAGGACGTGAACATGCTGCTCAACCAGTTCAAGCAGATGCAGAAGATGATGAAGCAAATGGGCGGCTGGGACGGCAAGGGCAAGCCTCCGAAGGGCCTGCGCGGCATGATGAACATGCTTAGGTGATCTCCGCCCTCCCACGAGATTTGGGTACTCACCAGAACAAATCCCAAACCAACGCCTCCTTCCCGGCTGCGGGAAGGAGGCGTTCTCCCCCTCCCGTAGCGGGGAAGGGGGTCCAGAGGTTAGGTTGGCCTACGGCCCGCAGCTGATCGGCGGGTTCACGATGCTTAGGTAGACGATCTTGCTTATCTGGCCCCGCGTCGCGTTGTTGTACGGTCTGAACGTTCCGTCGGAGTAGCCGCTGACTACTCCGTGGCAAACAGCCGTCTCGATCACTTCGTAGAACGTGCTGTTGCGCGGCACGTCGCTGAACGTCGGCGTCGTCGGGTTGAAGAGCGCCCAGCCCGCCGCGATCACGTCTATCTTGGCGAGCTGTCCGCGCGTCACGTCGGCATATGGCAAGAAGTACGGCCTATGCTGCGCGTCGCACGGCCCCGCCGGTGCCGTCCCGCAGGTGTACCCACTCACGATGCCGTCCGCCGCCGCCGTCTCCACCACAGTGAAGAACGGGTTGCTTGCCGGCACATCGGTGAAGGTGTGCGCTCCGCCGCTCGGCGTCGTGATCGCCTTGTTGAAGCCGAGTACCACGATCTTGACCATCTGCGAGCGCGTCGTGTTGTTGTACGGCCTGAATGTGCCGTCGTTGTACCCGCTGATCACCCCGTGGCAGTAGAGATATGTCACAGGTGTGTAGAAGTAATCGGCCGGATGCACATCAGAGAAGTTGATCGTGCAGGCAGTGGCCGTTGCAGTCGCCGTGTTCGCCGGAGGCGCAGTCGGCGTGTCCGTATTCACCGGAAGGGTCGTCGGCGTGGCTGTGTTGACCGGAGGTGTCGTCGGCGTACTCGTCGCTGCCGGAGGCGTCGTCGGCGTGGCTGTGTTGACCGGCGGTGTCGTCGGCGTGCCCGTTGCTACCGTGGTGTTGGTTGCCGAAGGTACTGTGGTGTTCGTGCCTGTCGGCACCGGCGTGTTACTTGCCGACGGCACCGATGTGCTGGTAGCTGTCCGTGTGGCCGTGTTCGCCGGTGGCGTGGCCGTCCTCGTCGCGGTGTTCGCCGGCGTGGCGGTCGCGGTTCGGGTAGGGCTGCCCGCCAGGGGCGTGGCTGTGCGGGTCGTTGTTGCCGTAGGCGTCGCACCGCCTCCCGGAAGGTTCAAGATACCGATGTACAAGTCGAATGCATGAAGTGTCCCGTCCGGGTTGCTGCCGTCGCAGTTCGCGTTGTCCGCCCACACCGCGTAGAACTTCCCGCCGTAGGCGCTCTGGCCCACGTAGTCGCCATAGTCCACACCGTTGCCGGCGTCGGCCGCGTTCGAGAACCCCCCGCTCAGGCGGGTGTTGGCCGCCCAGGTCACACCGCCATCTGTGCTCGACGATGCGTAATACTCGGAGTCGTCGTTAGGTATGTTGTTCGTCCCGCCCGAGCCGGGCACGCCGTTGTCGTTCCGCGCGTCATGCCAGCCGATAGCCACCGTGCCGCTCGTCGGGTCGAGCGCGATGTACGGCAGGAACTGGCTGCGAATCGGCCCCATCGGGTCGTCGTTCACTCGCACCGGCGCGCTCCAAGTCGCACCGTCGTCGGTCGAAGTCCGTAAATATATCTCGGTGTCGTTGCTCTCGTTGACCGGTTCCTCGGTGTACACCAGGTACACCCGATTGTTAAACGGCCCGCCGGTCGAGTCCCACACCAGCCCCGGCTCCGCATCAATCGAACGGCCCGACTGCGCCGGGATGTAGTCGAAGCCGCCCACGTTGGTGCTCGTCACCGTGATCCGCGGCCCGAATCCTCCCGCGCCAAGACCGTCGGCGTCCACATTCGCGTAGATCGTAGCCGGTCCCTGCCCGCTCGTCGGACTCATGTAGGTCACCATGACCTTCCCGCCGTTCGGACCCGGCCCCACCGTGATGCCGCCGAAGCTCCCGCTCGCGCTCGGAATCGCCTGTAGCGCGTTGAACGGCCCGAACACGCCCAGCCCCGTCACCGGCGCGCCGCGCGCCACCATATTCCCGCTCGAGTTCCAGTCTACCCACACGCTGCCGTTGCCTACCGCGATGGACGGCTGGTCAATACTGCCCGTGCCCACCGTGAGCGGCGCTGTGAAGGTCACGCCCCCGTCGGTGCTCAAAATCACGACGATCTGGTTGACGTTGCCGTTGATATACACCAGGAACAGGTTGCCGAACGTGTCGAAGACCGCCTGGCCGTCGCAGCAGGCCACGTTCGTCGCCACCGTGCCGCGCGTCCAGGTCATGCCGCCGTTCATTGAATAGCCCCGGAAGATGCTGTTGCCCGATGCGATGTTCGAGAACGCCACGAGGTTGTTCGTGTTTGTCGGATTGACGACGACGAAGCTCTCAGCCTGGTTGCCCGGCGTCTGGCTCACGTTGACCACCGACGCCGAGCATGTGAACGGCCGGTAGTTTGGGTCCGGCGACGCCGGCTTGACGCTGCCCGCTGGCGGCGGCAGCTTGCGTGTGTACCCGGCCCCCGTCACAGGTGCAACCGTGGACGCGCTCACGCCCCCACCCGGCAGTTGTGCCTGTACAGGCACCTGCCCCAAAACGAACGACCCTGCCGCTAGGCAGGCAAGGACCATGACCGCGACGATCAGTTTGCGTTGCATGTTGAAGACTCCTTACTGAATAGTTATACTCCACAGCCACCGTCGCCACCTGCGCTCCGTGGTCCTGCCGATGCTGCCGATCACTCGTAGCTCCGCAAGTGCCTGCCCTTTCCGGCAGGCGCGCCGTTAAGCCCGAATCCGTGAGCAACGTTTGGATTATACCAAATTGCCCACTCATTGTGCAGTGACTCTAGCAGGCAGTAGGCAGATGACTGCTGTCTGCGGTCAGCAGATAGCACATCTACGGAGTGCTCCTGCGCTGTAGCTGTATTGGAGGGTTTGAAAACCGCTCCTACAGCCACAGCGACATCCTACACTGTGGCCCGGCCACTCACGATTTGCCCGCCACCCGGACCATCTCCAGGTCCGGCTCAAGCTCATGGAAGCCGACCGCCGGCAGCTGCTCGAACAGCCGGCTCTCCTCGGTCACATAGGCCGCCAGCATCCGCACCGAATCCCGCGCCCCCGTCGCGGCGAGCACCATGCGGACCATCTCCAGGTCCGGTGGAATGGTCACAAGCGCCCGGATTTCGAGGTCGTCGGGGGTCGGGGTGGCGTAAACGATCATGCCCCCCGAATAACCTGGGGAGCGGCGGGCCGTCAAGCTGCGAGTGCCGGTTGCGGCTAGCAGCGAGGCGATCTCGTGGTCCCACGCCGGGGTTCCGGTGAGTGCCGTCTCGACTCCTGAGATCTCTTCGGCGATCTCCACCGGCGTGATCCGCAGGCGGTCGGGGGGTGGCAGCGAGGGCAGTTCGAGTTCGGCGACCGTAGCGGCAAAGTTGTGCAGAGTGCGCTCCAGCCGAAAGCCTGCGCTCTCATAGAGACGGCGCGCCGGGGTGTTCGCCTGACTCACTTCGAGCTGAACTTCGTACAGCCCCGCCTCGTGCGCCGAAGAGAGCAGGGCAGCGAGCAGCGCCCTGCCGACGCCTCGCCGCCTCCACTCAGGCACCACCCCGAACTCGCCGCACCACCCTCGTCCCCCGCGCATGCCGAGCAGTCCGAGGCCTATGGGCGCGCCCTCCCCGTCGCGGGCCAGCACCGAGCGTGCCAGATCGATGCTCTGCACCCGCACGAACTCGGCGTATCCTGGCAGACCCTCCGGCGTGAACGCCCCCGGATACCCCACATACGCGTGGTTCACCAGCTCGACCAGCCCAACCAGCGAAAGGTCGGCCATGCTGCCGATCCTATAGTCGGTCAGGCTCATACGCACTACGCACTAGCGTCGGCGGGGAACGGGGGCCAGCCGAGGCGCCGGCCTCCGAGGACGTGCATGTGGAGGTGGTCAACGCTCTGGCCTGCGTCGGGGCCGGAGTTAATCACCAGGCGGTAGCCGCTCTCGTCGATCCCGCACTTGGTCGCGGCGTCGTTGGCCGCGATGAACATCCGCGCCAGCATGAAGCCATGCGACTGGTCGAGTTCCCAGGCTGCGGTGACGTGCTGCTTGGGGATGACTAGGACATGGATCGGGGCGGCGGGGTGGATGTCGCGGAAGGCGACGACCCACTCGTCCTCAAAGAGTTTGTCTGCGGGGATCTCTCCCCTGCCCACACGACAAAAGATGCAGTCCGGCATTCGGTTTCCCTTTCTTGACAAGTGTTTATACGGAGTGTAAGATAGGCTTCATGACCAGCCCGGTCGATCCGCGCAACCAGCTGAACGAGCTTACCGGCAGCGAGTGGGTCTATTTTCTGCAATCGGTGCAGACGACGGCCTACCCGGTGCGTGGGCCGCAGTCCTACGGCCACAACCTGCGCCGCGCCCACCCCTCGCCGAAGCCGCCGCAGCTCATGGCCGAGATCGTCCGCTTTTTCACCCGGAGCGACGGCTGGGTGCTCGACCCGTTCGCCGGGGTCGGCGGCACGCTCCTGGGGTGCGCGCTGGCAGGGCGGCAGGGCGTGGGCGTTGACCTCTCGGCGGAGTATCTGGCCGTCTACCGCCGCGTCTGCGAGCAAGAGCGGCTGGCCGAGCAACCGACCGTCTGCGCCGACGCCCGCGACCTGGCCTCCCTGCCGGAGGTAGCGGGCCGGGTGTTCGACCTGATCCTGACCGACCCGCCGTATGGCGACATGCTGACGCGCAGGCAGGACGGCGAGAAGCAGAGGCGCACCGGCTCCAGCGCGCCAACGCCGTTCAGCGACTGGCCCGAAGATCTCGGCAACCTGCCTTACGCCGAGTTCCTCGACGCGCTCGCCGCCATCCTGGCCGGCGCGGCCGCTTACCTCAAGCCCAGCGGCTACCTGATCGTGTTCGCCAAAGACCTGCAACCGACCGCCACGCACCACAACATGCTCCACGCCGACATCGCGGCCCGCCTGCCGACCTCTATTCCCGGCCTGCGCTTCCGCGGCTACAAGATCTGGGTGGACGGCACAGTGCGCCTCTATCCCTTCGGCTATCCCTACCAGTTCGTCGCAAACCAGTTGCACCAGTATATCCTCGTGTTCCAGACGGCTTCCGGCTGACGGTCAGTGGTCGGTGGTCAGTGGTCAGTGGTCAGCGTAGAGACCGGAGGCCCCGCGAAGCGGCGGTCGATCATCTGATCCAGCGAGAGCGCGCCGCCGCCGAGCAGCACGAGCAGCGCGCTGCTTATGAACAGCGGCAGCTCGTCGGGGTAGCCGACGGTGAGCATGGCGACGAGCATGTTGCCGGCGAGCAGGAACGACCAGAGCCGGGTGAGCAGGCCGAGGAAGACGGCGATGCCCCCGAAGAACTCGAGGCAGCCAATCAGGAAGTGCGTGAGGTCGGGGAAGGGCACGCCGATCCCGCTGAACAGGCTCGGGTTTATGGAGTAGATTTTATCCGCGTTGAAGAGCTTGTCGTAGCCGTAGCCCACGAAGCCGGCATTGTTGAGGAAGCCCATGTTTTTCAGCCCCGCGGTTGTGAACAGGTAGCCGACAAGCCCCGCGGTGTAGAGGCGGAGCAGCAGGGCGACCCAGCCGAGCGGCGACATTGCGCTGAGTCTGGTCCCGATCGGGGCGGCCCAGCGCCCGAACAGGCGGCGTATAGTTTCCGTCATCGCAATATCCTCCCAATTAGCTCTCTTCCGGTTCCATGAAGCTGCGGGCGATCCCGCACGTAGTCAGCCAAACCGTGCCTGCGGCCCAACCTCCGATGACATCGGTGGGGTAGTGAACCTCTAGGTAGACGCGGCTGTATCCGACGAGGGCGCAGAGCAGCAGGATCGGTGCCCAGAGTAGAGCCGCTGCCGGTTGCCGGGTGCGCGCGCCACGCCTGGCGGCCAGATAGGCCATCGTGCCGTAGATCGCCAGGGTCGTCATGGCGTGGCCGCTGGGGAAGCTGTAGCCGGAGGCGTGGGCGCGGCGCAGCTTGAGCGCGGGCCGCGGGCGACGGAACGCTATCTTCAAGATGCCGTTCACGACGGTTCCCCCGATGACCGCGAGCGCCAATGTCGCCATGTCGGCGTCCCGATCCTGCGAGCGCCAACGGAGGGCGACCAGGCCGCACACGAGGCCGAGCGCCCAGGGTTCCCCGGTCGCGGTGGCCGCCGACATGGCACGGTCGAGGGCGGGGCTACGCATCTCCCGCGCTTCCTCAACCACCCGGACATCGAAGGCCATCGCCTGGCGTTCCTTCACTTCGTCGGCTATCTTCCCGAAGAGGAAGACGGCACCGAGGCTTGATCCGAGGCCGGCGAGGAGCACTGTTGAAACATGCGCGGGGTGCGCGGCCAGAGGATTAGGCATGGCGCCTGCCCTTCTTTGCCGTCAGGCTCTGATTGATTTCGGCGCAGGTGGCGAACCAGATAGCGCCGGCAATGACTCCGCCGAGTACGTCGGTCGGGTGGTGGACGCCTTTGTAGACGCGGCTCCAGCCGATCATGGCGCAGAGCAGCAGCACGGGTGCCCAGAGGCGTATCGGGCGGCGCTGCTTTTTCGGCGTGCGGCGGTTGATAAGGTAGACGGCTGTGCCGTATGTCGCCAGGCTCATAGCGACGTGCTGGCTGGGGAAGCTAGAGCCGGATGTCCTCTGGCGATGGAAGCGGGTGCGGGGGCGGGGCCGCTTCACGATCAGTTTGACCGCCTTATCCACCGCACTGCTGCCTGCCACCGCGATGCCGATTGTCAGGGCGTCGGCGGGCCTGCCTTTGGCCCACCAGAGGGCAGCCAGCAGCCCGGCAACGGGATAAAGCGTGTTCGGCTCGCCGATGCCGCTCAGGAGGCTCGTCACCGGGTCCAGCGCCGGGTGCTCGGTGTCGCGGACGAGGTGCGTGCCTTCCTTGTCAACCGCCTTAGTTTCGCTTTTCAGCGCGCCCTCAGCCAACTTGCCGAGGAGCGATATCACGGCGATGTCGGTGCCGAGGCCAGCGGCGAATATGCCGACCACGCGGCCAACAGAGCTATCATTGTGCATCCAGATCTCCTATGCCGCTAGCTGTCAGTTGTCAGCAGTCAGCTTCCGCAATTCAAAACTCAAAACTCAAAACTCAAAACTCCGCAGGCCGCAGCGTTCGAGCAGCGCGCGGGAGTGGACGGCGGGCCACTTGGTGAGCATACGGTTGCTCTGGCCGGGGCCGTGGCTGTCGGAGCCGGTGCCGATCAGCATGTCGTGGCGCTCGGCGTAGTTGAGGTAGAAGGCGACATCCGCGGCGGTGTGGAAGGTGTGGAAGACCTCCACGCCGTCGAGGCCAAAGGCGCGCATCGCGTCGAGCTGCTGCTCGCGCGCGGGGGAGAAGCCTGGCTCGGCGCGGCCCGGGTGGGCTATGACCGCGACGCCCCCGGCCCCATGTACCAGGCGGATCGCCTCCTCCATCGGGGGCTGCCAACCGTATTGCGCGCCGACCTCGTTGCAGAGCGCGTATGCCTTGCTCATGTTCTCAGCGTAGCCGTTCTCGATAAGCGCGGCCACCAGGTGGTAGACTTTGAGCGCGTCGCCCTGCATCGCCGGCGACTTCTCGGGGTCGAGCGGCTTGCCCCGCCGCGCTAACTCCGCGACGGCGTTGCGGCACATCTCGTCGTAGTAGCTGCGGACCCCGGCGAAGGTCTCGACCAGCGCCGGGTTCTGGAGGTCAACCCCGTAGGCGAGCATATGGTAGCCGACCTTCTCGAATGTGACGCTGATCTCGACGCCGGGGATCACCTGGATGTCGTAGGCGCGGCAGGCTTCAGCCATCTCCGGCACACCGGCGATCTCGTCGTGGTCGGTCAGCGCGATCACGTCGAGGCCGAGTTCGGCGGCGGCCGGCGGCAGTGTCCTCGGGGTCCAGAAGCCGTCGCTGGCGGGGCTGTGCATGTGGAGGTCTACGAACCGGACGGCCATCAGACGATTTCCAGCTCTTCTTCGACATCCACCACGCCCTCGACGCGCCCCGCGACCTCCTCGGCCTGCTCGACATCTTCGATTGAGTTGACGCGGCCCCGCAGGTAGACCACGCCCTCCACGACCTCAACATCTATATCGAGGTCTGTGGTGTAGGCGTCGTCGCGCAGGGCGGTGATTACGTTTTCGGCGATCTCGTCGTCGTGGAACTTGAATTGCGGCGGGTCACGCTGTGCATCGCCCGGCTCTTCGAGCGAACTCTCTGCGAAGCCGCCGGTAACTTCCAGACCCTCAAGGCCATTGTCAACCGACTTGACGACCGGATCTGTGGCGGGGAAGTAGGTGGCACCGTTTTCGACGACATCCATCACATCGGTGGTGCCGGGGTCTCCGGCGAATGTCGGCTCCTCTCCCTCGACCCGGTCTTCGGGGCCGAGGTCGAGCACATCGCCGCCGACATTGGGCACGAGTTCTCCGGTGTAGCTGTCGCGTTTCATCTCTATATCGTCTGCCATAAAGTCTGCTGCTCCTCTCGCCCAGCGCGGTAAGCCAAGCCACGCTTGTGCATATTGCAACGTGAGAGGAGCGTTACCGTTGCGAGCTAGCTACAGAGTTCGCCCCTGGCGCGCCATTCGTGTTCGATGCCGCGCATCAGCAGGGCGCAGTCAAAGCGGGCGCTGCCTTCGGGGAAGAGATGCCGGTCCTCGAAGAAGCTCGACTCGACCCTCTCGACTTCGAGCGGCTCTACCTTCCAGTTACGTGTGCGTAGCTCCAGGCCCTCGAACTGCCGAGGGTCGTGCGTGGCCGAGTAGCCGAGCGCACCGTTCTCGAAAAAGGCAGAGGCTTCGGCCACTGAACCGAAGACCGAGGAGGCGGGCAGATCGGTAGCGAGCCGCCCAGCCACCGCGACGTGGGTCAACCGGTCGTCGCTGTCTACGGAGACGCGGAAGCGGGTGGCGGTTTCGCTGACGGCGAAGGTCGCGTGGTGGTGCTCGCCGGGGAAGACCGTGCCGCCGAGGAGGGTGTTCCAGCGCGAGTTGGTGTCGCGGCGGGGAATATAGACGCCTTCCTTGTGCCCCTCGGTGTCGTCCCAGACGACGGCGATGCGGTGGGCGGCGTTCTCGGTGGTGAGGCCGAGGAAGGCGGGGGCGAATCGTGGGCGGAGCGACTGGAGGCGGAGCAGGCAGACGCCGGCCACGCCGACGCCGTTTACCAGCTTGGGGCGGAAGGGCGCGGGCAGGAGGTGCGCCAGAACCTCGGGATCGGCCTGGTAGTTCACCAGGATGCGGCGGGCAATGGTGCCGTGGACGGTTGGGATGTTCATTGTGAGTTCCTTTCGTGTGGTAAAGTGCTGTCCGCCGGTCCGAGGATCGGGCCGACGACGCGCAGCAGACGCGCCAGGGCGTCCCCTGCTGGCGGTAGCTCGAGCAGAGGGCGAGCGAGGGCGAGCATGTCGCGTATCAAGGCGCGCAGCTCGCCGGTAGCCTGGAGGCCGCTTGTGCGGTCCTGGAGCCAGAAGAATATCGCGGCCAAGTGCAGCCCGTAGAGCAGCGTCGCCAACTGCCCCGCGAGCGGCTCCGGCGGCGCATCGGTCGCCTCGGCGACAACATGGGCGAAGACCGCGCGCACCTGCCGCCGCACGTCGCCGGTGGCTGTGCCGAGGACGGCGATGCCCGACTCGAGGTTGAGGGCGGGGCCGAAGAGTGCGGTCATGGACTCGCGGTAGGGCGCGAGCAGTGCGAGGTTGACCTCGATGGCGCGGTCGAACCGCTCGGCGAGCGGCGCGGGCGGCAGCTCCCGAACCTGGGCGTTGAGCTTGTCCGCGAGGCGTGCATAGAGCGCGAGGACGATTGCCTCTTTGCTCGGAAAGTAGCGGTAGGTGAGGCCGAGCGCACAGCCTGCCCCGGCCGCGATGTCGCGCATAGTCGTCCGGTCGTAGCCGCCTGCCGCGAAGAGGCGCACTGCGGTGTCGAGGATGCGCTCGCGGGTGCGCTTGCCCTTCGGCGTGAGTGTTTCTTGCTGGTCCATGCGGCCCTCCCCCCTCAAAAAGCTGAACGTGTTCAATAAAATCATTATAGCATAGGTTTCGGGAGATTGCAAGCCGAGTGCTCAGTGGTCGGTGGTCATTGGTTATTGACGCCAACCTAGTTCGTAGTGAGCAATTTAGTGCTTCGTCGCAGGCTGTGAGTCATCGAGAGTGAAGCCGCTCCCCTAACAGACACGGCCCTTACATCCCCGTATCGCCGCCGTCACACCCATTCATGTCTTTCGTGTTTTTTCGTGTTTTTCGTGGATCGAGCCGTCAAGAATGAAAATCCACAACCAAGACCGCCTCCGCCTTTCGGAGTATCTTTCGTCCCGAGGCCCGGTTTTGCCCCCAAATATGGCAGTAAATGGCCCCTGAAATGGATATTAAAAGTGAGAGGGTAAAAATAGTGGGCCGAAACGCCCTACTCCGTGCCTAAAAATGGCGCGGCGCGGCCCCACGCCCGGATGCTTGCCCGCGGATTTTGCCCGGTTTCCAAAAACACTCAGATCGGAGTATCTTTGCCGATGATACTGCCTACTCGAAAAGATACTTTAGTATAACCCGCCAGGCACGAATTATCAGCCTGAGGCCGACCGCCGTGCCTGGCACGACCCCGAGAGCTACTCAGTTTCTGATAATCGCTGGTAAGAGTTCAGCGTTGCGTGTGCATCCGGTGCGGAGTACAGATTGCGGAATGGTGGGTAGCCCACGTTGCAGGCGGGCAAACTTCGTGATATAATACACGTAGTTCTTGGCAGATGATGGGAACTGGGGAGGGTGGGCGATGATCGAATGGTTCGCGGTACTCTTGTTCATCACGATCTGTGTCGCAAATGCGGCCCTACTGGGCAACATCAGCCGGATATTCGGGCCGCACAAGCCGAGCGCGGCCAAGCTGGTGCCCTACGAGTCGGGGATGCCGCCGATCGGCCCCGCGCACCAACGCTACACCGTGCGCTACTACCTGATCGCCATGCTGTTCGTCGTGTTCGACATCGAGGCGGTCTTCTTGTACCCCTGGGCGATCGCCTATAACCTGATCGGCATCTATGGGCTGATCGAGATGATTCTGTTCCTGCTGCTGCTGGTACTCGGCTACGCTTATGCGTGGCGGAAAGGAGCCTTCGATTGGGCGTCTTAGAGAACCGATTCAAGCCGGGGGTTGTCACGACCACGGCTGATTTTCTGTTCAACTGGGCGAATCGCTCGTCCATGTGGCCGCTGATCCTCGGGACGGCGTGCTGCGCTATCGAGATGATGGCGGTCGGGATTTCGAGGTTCGACATGCTCGAACGCTTCGGTATGCTCTACCGCTTCTCTCCCCGCCAGAGCGACGTGATGCTTGTCTGCGGCACGGTCACGAAGAAATTCGCGCCGGTGATGCGGACGGTCTGGGACCAGATGTCGGAGCCGAAGTGGTGCATCGCGGTGGGCAACTGCGCGAGCGCGGGCGGGCCGTTCCCGACCTACGCAGTCGTGCAGGGGATTGACGAGGTCGTGCCGGTGGACATTTACGTGCCGGGGTGCCCGCCGATCCCGGAGGCGATGTTCTACGGGATCATGAAGCTGCAAGAGAAGATCAAGCAGAACACTATCGCCAAGCGGGACGCGGTGGACGTCCAGGCACGGAGCGTGTAAGATGCCGCCAGTTCCGCCGCTGAAGCATGTTGACCCCGAGACCGACATCGCGGTGCAGCGATTGCGTGCGGTGATGCCGGAGGCTATCGAGGGTGTGAGTTCCCATCGCGACCAGGTGACGGTGCGGATCTTGAAGGACCAGTGGGTGCGCGCCGCCGAGTTCCTGCGGGACGACCCGGATTGTAGCTTCGAGATGCTGACCGACCTGACCGCAGTTGATTACCCGCCGCGCCCGCAACGCTTCGACGTGGTGGCCCACGTCTACAGCCTCACGAAGGCCCACCTGTTGCGGATAAAGACCGGAGTCGCCGAGGGCGAGAGCGTGGATTCGCTGACCGTCGTCTGGAAGACGGCGAACTGGCTGGAACGCGAGGCTTACGATATGTTCGGCGTGGACTTCGCCGGCCACCCCGACCTGCGGCGTATATTGATGCCCGAAGATTGGGTCGGTTACCCGCTGCGGAAGGATTATCCGCTGGCCGGCTATTAGGGGGTACGAAAGATGCGAGACGACGCGAGCGAGAACATGGAGATACGCAGCGTGGAGCCGCAGGCCGGGGACGAGGCGGCCAAGGCGCTGCTCGCCGAGGTGCCGCACCCCGTGCAGGAGCAAGAGCTGCTGCTCAACATGGGGCCGCAACACCCCAGCACGCACGGAGTGGCGAGGGTGCTGCTCGAACTCGACGGCGAGGTGGTCAAGAAGGCGATACCGGACATCGGCTACCTGCACCGAGGGATCGAGAAGATCGGCGAGTACCGGCAGTACAACCAGTTCGTGCCCTGGACCGATCGGATGGATTACGTGGCGGCGTTCACGAGCAACCTGGCGTTCGTGCAGACCGTCGAAGGGCTGATGGGCATCGAGATCCCGCCGCGCGCCAAAGTTCTGCGCGTGCTCTTCTCCGAATTGCAGCGGATCGCTTCGCACTGCCTCTGGCTGGGCACGCACGTCATGGACCTGGGCGCGGTCACGGTCTTCCTGTTCGCCATGCGGGAGCGGGAACTGGTGCTCGACCTGCTGGAGATGCAGACCGGGGCGCGGCTGACGCTGAACGCGCAAAGGGTTGGCGGCTTCCCGAAGGATATACCGCCGGGCTTCCTGGAGAAGCTGGAAGAGTTCCTCAAAGTGATGCCGGGGCATATCCACGAGTATGACCGGCTGCTGGCCGAGAACCCGATCTTCCTGCGCCGGGTGAAGGGCATCGGAGTGTTGTCGGCTGCCGAGGCGGTGCAGTGGGGAGTGACCGGGCCGGTGCTGCGCGGTTCGGGCGTGGCATACGATGTGCGGAAGGCGCGGCCATATGCGGCCTACGACCAGATCGACTTCGAGATCCCGATCGGCAGCCACGGCGATGTCTACGACCGGTACTTAGTCCGCATGGAAGAGATGCGCCAGAGCCTCAAGATAATCCGCCAGGCGATTGACATACTGCCAGGCGGGCCGGTGATGACGGAAGACATACGGGTGGCGCTGCCCGGCAAAGAGGCTCTGATGACCTCCATCGAGGCGATGCAGCGTCACTTTATCCTGACGATCTATGGCCTAAAGCCGCCGATCGGCGAGTACTACAGCGCGGTCGAGTCCCCGAAGGGCGAGCTTGGCTGGTACATCGTCAGCCACGGCGACGGCAACCCCTATAGGGCGCGCTGCCGACCGGGCTCGTTCGTCAACTTCCAGGTTCTGCCGATCATGGCCGAGGGCGGCTATGTGGCCGATGTGGTGGCCGACATCGGCAGCATTGACATGGTGATGGGTGAGGTGGACCGCTAATGGCCGATACCGCCGTTCGCATTATCCCGCCGGAGGAGTCGCTGGCGGTCATCGAACGTTACCGGGACGTGGACCCGATGGAGGCGATGATCCCGATCCTCCAGGAGATCCAGACGAGCTACGGCTTCGTGAGCGAGGCGGTGGTGGACCAGATGGCCGAGGAGCTTGGGATCAGCGTCACCGAGATCTACGGCGTCGTGACGTTCTACAGCTTCTTCCGGTTCAGCCCTGCCGGTGGGCGGACGCTGCTGACCTGCGAGGGCACGTCGTGTTATGTGCGCGGGGCGAGCAAGCTCCGGGAGCGGATCGAGGAGCGGCTGCACATCACCGCCGAAGGCACGACCGCCGACCAGAAGCTGACCTTCGTGCCGATGGCGGTCTGCATGGGGGCGTGCGACCTCGGCCCTCTGGTGGAGGTGGAAGGGCAGTACTACCACCATGTGACGCCGGAAAAGCTGGACGCGATCATTGACGAGTGGGAGGCGAGGCCGACCGGCGAAACCGCGCACGGCCACGAGGCCCCGCCCGACATGGGGCCTTACGGCTTCGGCCCGACCGCCGAGGAACTCGGCAGCGCACTGCCGCTCGAAACTCCTCAGCCGGAAGGGGCCGCGCGGACGGGGCTAAAGACTAAGGGGACGCGGTAAGGGGATGCGATTATGAGCAGCGCGGCATACTACCCGTTGGACACGAGTGTGCGGGGGCATATCACGCCGGAGCAGTTCGCCGAGCGCCGGCAGAAGGCGGGCGAACACTGGCGGCAGACTTACCTGGACGCCGGCAAGCCGGTGATACTGGTCGGCTGGGGGTCGTGCTCGGTGGCGCACGGGGCGGTCGAGACGTTCCGGGCGATACGGGAGTGGCTGGCGGCGAACCATGTTGACGCCGTGCTGCGGCGCACTGGCTGCATCGGCTCGGACTACGTGGAGCCGCTTGTTGACATAATGATGCCGAACGGCCCGCGTGTCTCCTACGGCCCGATCACCGCCGACCGAGTGCCCGAACTCCTCGAAAGCGTGCTGCGGCGGAACGATCCGAAGAAGGACTGGGCGTTCGCCGTCGTGGACAAAGAGGACTTCAATAACTCGAAGCAGGGGTACGCGGGCGTACCGGCGGCGCTTGATCTGGACGAGTTCAAGCTGCAAAAGCGGATCATTATGCGAAACATGGGCTACATTGACCCCGAGTCGCTTGACGACTACATCGCGCGCGGCGGCTACAGTATGTTGGCGCAGGTCTTGGCCGGCATGAAGCCGGAGGACATCATCAAGACCGTCACCGACTCGAAGCTGCGGGGACGGGGCGGCGCGGGCTTCCCGGCGGGCATCAAGTGGGACGGGGCGCGGAAGGCGAAGCGCACGCCGAAGTACGTGATCTGCAACGCGCACGAAGGCGAGCCAAACGTCTTCAAGGACCGCCGACTGCTCGAGAGCGACCCGCACGCGGTGCTGGAGGGGATGATCATCCAGTGCTACGCCATCGGCACGCCGTGGGCCTACTTCTACGTCGGCGATGAGTACCCTCTGGCGATCCACCGCACGAAGGAGGCGGTCCGCACCGCATACGCGCTCGGCCTCCTGGGCGACAACATACTCGGCAGCGGCTTCTCGTGCCATGTGGATGTGCAGATGGGAGGCGGGGCTTACATCTCCGGCGAGGGCACCGCGTTGATGTTCGGCATCGAGGGCAAGCGGGCGATGCCGCGCGCGAAGGTCCAACGCTCGGTCGAGGCGGGGCTGTTCGGCCTGCCGACGTGCGTGAACAACGTCGAGACAATGATCAACGTGCCGTATATCCTCAAGAACGGGGCCGACTGGTACACCGCGATGGGCACCGAGTCGAGCAAGGGCACCAAGCTGTTCACGCTGATGGGCAACATCGAGCGGGTCTGCACGGTCGAACTGGAGATGGGCCGGACGATGCGGGAGTTGGTCGAGATCTGCGGCGGCGGCACGGGAGAGCGGCCGTTCAAGGCGATCCAGACAGGTGGGCCGTCGGGTGGGTGCCTCGCGGAGCAGCACCTCGACCTGCCGATGGACTTCCAGTCGCTGGAGCCTGCGGGCGGCACGATGGGGTCGGGCGGCTACGTGGTCTACGACGACAGCGTCTGCATCATTGACATGAGCCGCTACTTCAACCGCTTCAACCGCTACCAGAGCTGCGGCAAATGCTTCCCCTGCCGTCTCGGCACCAAGTCGCTGCTCGACATGACCGACCGGATCGCTTTCGGAGGTGGCCGTGCCGACGACCTGGAGGTGATGTCGCGCTGGAGCGAGCATGTGGTAGAGATGTCGCTCTGCGGCCTCGGCCAGACCGCGCCCCTGCCGCTGATGGGCGGCATACGCTGGTTCCGCGACGAGTTCGTGGAGCATATCACCGACAAGTACTGCCGCACCGGCACCTGCACGAAGCTCGACGAGATCCAGGCCAGGAAGAAGGCCGGTCGGCAGCAGCCGGACTACGAGCAGCGGTTCCTGCCGGTGCGGGTCGGCGAGCGCGCGCTTGCGCTCGGCAGCGCCGGCAACCGCGAGTTCGCGCAGGCGGCGGGCACGGACGGCGGGCACGGGAGCGGTGTACCGCAGCTCCCGGCGGGCCGTGGGTGAGGCGAGAGGAGGCGTTCTATGGTGAAAACTGCTACAAGCCCTGATAAGCTGGCGGCTGTCACTGAGGAGGCGGCACGGCAGGCACAGATTGAGAAGAACCAGGGGCTGATCCAGTTGATCAACACTTGGATTGAGGAGGACATGAAGGGCGATCACGAGCAGCAGGAGCGGGAATGGCAGGAGTTTGAGAAGGCTTTGGACGAGGATCGGTTCTCGCTACCAGACCGCATTCTTTTCTCATGAATCGGGTTGTGACATTATTCGCCGATGCGCGGCGCTGGCAGGACATTTAGTCGTGGAGGCTCTATGGCTGACGTAAACGTGATCATAGACGGGATCAAGGTGGTGGTGCCGGACGGCACGTACATGATAGACGCCGCCCACAAGATCGGCATCGAGATCCCGAACTACTGCTACCTGCCTGGGCTGCGCGCTTTCGGCGCGTGCCGGTTCTGCGCGGTGGAGACGAAGGGCCGCAAGGGCTGGGAGATCGGCATCTCCTGCTCGATGCCGGCCAAAGAGGGCATGGAGATCCGCACGCTGACCGACAAGGTCTGGAACGAGCGCAACATGCTGATGGAGCTCCTCGACGTGGACCACCCTCTCGACTGCCCGATCTGCGAGGCGAACGGCGACTGCCGACTCCAGGACTGGGGCTACGAGTATGGAGCGATCGGCAAGGAGCTGCGCCGCCCGAAGATCACCCGCCCCGCCGAGCGCCTCTCCCCGGCGATTGACCTGGACCGCGACCGCTGCATCGTCTGCGGGCGCTGCGTGCGGGCCTGCGACGAGCAGATCGGTGCCGTCGCTTTGGCGTTTGTCGAACGGGGTATCGAGACGGTGATTGACGCCCCGTTCGGCAAGTCGCTGATGGACACGCCGTGCGTGGAGTGCGGCACGTGCGTCGAGGTCTGCCCTGTGGGCGCACTGAGTAGCCGTATCTCGATGCACCCGGTCCACCACTGGCAGCAGCGCAAGACGCGCACCACATGCCAGTCCTGCTCGGTCGGCTGCACGATGCAGGTGGGGGTACACAACAACGTGCTGGCCGAGGTCCGCACGCAGGACGGCGTGGGGATCAATGACGGCATCGTGTGCGTCAAGGGGCGCTTCGGACAGGATGTCGTGAACGACAAGGCCCGCCTGAGCACGCCGCTGATCCGCCAGGCCGACGGCAGCTTCCAGACGGCCTCCTGGCAAGAGGCGCTCGACCTAGTAGCCGAAAAGCTGGCCGCGCACAAGGGCGAAGTAGGGGCGATTGCAGGCTCAAAGCTGACGAACGAAGACCTTTACCTGCTGCAAAAGGTGATGCGGGCGGGGCTGGGCAGCAACAACATAGACTCGGACGCGCGCTACCCGGAGGCCGAGGCGCTCGCAGTGCTGGAAGAGACCTTCGGCTACGCGGCGATGACCAACAACCTGCTCGACACCCGCCAGAAGGCCGGGTGCATGTTGCTCGTCGGCGACAGCATCTACGAGACGCACCCGGTCTACGGCTACCAGTTGCAGAGGCTGATCCGCATCCGCAACGCGAAGGTCGTGGTGATCAGCCCGCGCCCGAACAAGATGAGCGAGTGGGCGACGCTGACTCTGACGCCGAAGCCGGGCACCGAGGAGACCCTGCTGCACGGCATCGCCCAGCTGATCCTGAGCGAATCGATTGGGGATAGAGATCTGGCCTCGAAAGTCGGCGGGCACGGCGAGTGGATGAACAGCCTGGGCAACTACGCGCCGGAGGATGTGAGCCGCCTCACCGGCGTGTCGGTCGCCGACATGACCACGGCAGCGTATCTGTACGCGACCGGCGGCAGCCTGGCGGATCGGCCCAAGACGGCACCCGACCCCACCGCCCCCGCCCCCGAGTACCCGGCCTCGACGATCATCTTCTCGGCGCGGGGGCCGTACACGCTGACGCCGGGGGCTGTGCGGGCGCTCTGCAACCTGGCGATGCTCACCGGCAACGTCGGCAAGGCAGGCGGCGGGGTGAACCCGCTCGTGGGAGACGCGAACAGCCTCGGCCTGAACGACATGGGCTGCCGCCCCGACCGGCTGCCGGGCTACGCGCCGCTCGATGAGGCGAACCTGGCCCGCTTCACGGCAGCATGGACGGCGGACCCAGCGCAACCCGTGGGCCTCGCACCGGCGGCGGGCCTGAATTACGAGCAGATGCTCGCGGGCGCGGGCGACGGCAGTATCAAGGCGATGCTGATCGCGGGGGCGAACCCAGTGCTGGGGGCAACAGACCCCGAGGCGGTGCGCGAGGCTCTGGGGCGGCTCGACTTCCTGGTGGTGCAAGAACTGTTCATGAACGAGACCGCCGAACTCGCGCATGTGGTGCTGCCTGCATCGTCTTTCGCGGAGAAGGACGGCACCTACACGAACACCGAGCGGCGCGTGCAGCGGGTGCGTAAGGCGCGGGAGCCGGTCGGCCTTTCGCGGCCCGACAGCCGGATCTTCGTGGAACTCGGCTACCGACTCGGCCTTTCGATGCCCTACCCGCGCTCGACCGACATCATGGACGAGATCGCGCAGTTGGTGCCGCTCTATGCGGGTATCAGCTACGGGCGGCTCGAAAGCCCGCAGTACCTCGAGGACGCGCTGCCGATGCCTGGCGCGGTCTCCTACAAGCAACTGCGGGTCAACGGCTTCCAATGGCCGTGCCCCTCGGCGGACAGCATGGGTACGCCTGTGCTGTATGCGAACGGCTTCGCGCACCAGCCGAGCCTGTACGCCGCGCCCGGCAGCGTCACTACGACGGAGGCGGCGGGCGGCCTGCGGATGATCGCGGGGTTCAGCCTCTTCCCCTACAGAACCGGCACACTCAGCCGTCACAGCGGCGGACTGGCGAAGGTCCAGCCGCACAGCAGGCTGCACATCCACCCGAACGATGCGGTGCGCCTCGGCGTGCGGGATGTCGAGCAGGTGCGCGTCAGCCCCGCCGCCGGAAGCACGAACGGCAGCAGCCCGACCTCCGACCTGAACAACCGCCCGGTGGACGCGATCACTCTGGTCAGCCCACAAGTGGCGGAGGGGACTGCCTACCTGTCTATCACACTGGCGCAGGCCGGGCGCAGCCCTCTGGTCCGGCACGCTCTAGACGTGCAGCGCAACGGCCACGACGGGGTGAAGACGACGCCGATCAGCGTCGCCCCGCTCTACGGCCCCGCTACCTCAGACGCGACGCTAGGCCCCGGCCCGGCGACGGCGAACGTTGCCGACAGCGCCAACGCGCTGCCGCCCGTGTAAGACCGAGGGAGAGACTTATGGACAACTTCGACTGGGTATGGGTGCTGATCCGGCTGATCGTCATGGTGGTTATCCTGACCTTCACGCTGATAACGATGGGCTTCCTGACCTATTTTGAGCGGAAAGTCGCCGCGCACATGCAGCAGCGGCAGGGGCCGAACCGCACCGGGCCGCTCGGCCTCTTGCAGTGGGTCGCCGATGCAGTGAAGCTGATCACCAAAGAGGAGATCATCCCCGCGGGGGCTGACAAGGCGGTGTTCTGGATCGCGCCGATGTTGAGCATGTTCACCGCGTCGGCGGCTTATGCTTTCGTACCCTTCGGCGAGAACATCACCCTGTTCGGGAGAACGATCCCCTACTACGTCTCCGAGACCCCGGTCGGGCTGATCGCGCTGCTTGCGCTCTCCTCGCTGGGGGTCTACGGGCTGATCATGGGGTCGTGGAGTTCCAACAACAAGTACTCGCTGATGGGTGGGTTGCGTTCGAGCGCGCAGGTGATCAGCTACGAAGTCACGATGGGGATTTCGCTGATCGGTCCGATGATGCTGGCACAGTCGCTCAACCTGAACGATATAGCACGGGCGCAGGGGGGCAGTTGGGTCGGGGTGGGCGCATCGCTCTTGGGCACGCCGGGCATCTGGTTCATCCTGTTACAGCCGATAGCGTTCCTGACCTACCTGACCTCGGCAATCGCCGAGACGAACCGTGCGCCGTTCGACCTGCCGGAGGCCGAGTCGGAACTGGTGGGCGGCTACCACGTCGAGTTCGCCGCGATGCACTTCGGCGAGTACTTCCTGGCCGAGTACATCAACATGATCACCGTGTCGGCGATAGCGACCTACTGCTTTCTGGGGGGCTGGCAGCCGATCATCCCGATCGGCGGGGCCGCGCTCGGCCCGATCTGGTTCATCCTCAAGATGTCGCTGTTTATCTTCTTCTTCTACTGGCTGCGATGGACGCTGCCGCGCTTCCGGTACGACCAGCTTATGGGCATCTGCTGGAAGGCGATGCTGCCGGTGGTGCTGCTGAACATCCTGGTCGTGGCGATCTTCCGCGCGCTCGTTCCGGTGAACGCGCCGCCGATCTTCCACGGCACGCTCGAACAGACCTGGCCCTGGATAGCCTTCGCGGGGGCGGAAGTGGTGCTGGGCATCCTCTTCGTGTACCTCGTCTCCCGCGTATTGGTCGGCACATGGTTCGGCAAGTCGGAGAAGCCGGAGGTCGTCAAGACGCTTGACCCGCGCGCGCTCACGCCTGCGCTCGAAACGGAAGGCCCACGCCGGATCGAACTCCGGCAGGGACTCTAGGAGAAAACATGGAACTTACCGACCAGATAACCGGCTTTCTGCTGACGCTGCGGACAATGGTGGGGCCGACCGTGACCATACAATACCCCGACGCGGTGCGCGAACTTTCGCCGCGCTTCCGTGGGGCGGTCGGCTTCCTGCCGCACCCCGAGACGGGGCGCGAAAAGTGCGTCGGCTGCGGCCTCTGCCCCCAGATCTGCCCGGTGGACGCGATCACCATCGGCGTTGTCGAGGATGAGACCCCGGATGCGGACCACATGGACGAGTGGCACCCGTTCGAGCATTACTACATGAAGGGCCTCGACCCGCTCGACCCCAACAGCAAGAAGTTCACCTACTACTACCACATCAATGAGACGCGCTGCCTATACTGCGGGCTGTGCGTGGAGGTCTGCCCGGTCGAGGCGCTGGTGATGAGCCACCACTTCGAGATGGCGACCGACAACCGCGGCGAGACGATCTACGACAAGAGCAAGATTTTGCAGATGGGCAAGACATACATGGCGGAGCTGAACGAGCGGCTGGAAGGCAAACTAGTCGGCCCCCAGCTGCCGGGGCGTACCATGCGGCCGCCGCAGCTCGCCCGCCCCGCAGGCCCCGAGCAGACGGGCAAAGGCGCGGTCGCCTACGGCGAGGAATCGAAGCAAGCGGACAAGTAGGAGCCTGAGACCATGAACATCGGCGGTGTAAGCATACCGATACCCTCGCTGCCGGAGATCGTCTTCCTGGCGCTGTCGGCGATAGCCATACTCGGCGCAATCGTGATGATCACCAGGCAG
The DNA here is from genome assembly GCA_050998805.1 of Chloroflexia bacterium. Classification (GTDB taxonomy): domain Bacteria; phylum Chloroflexota; class Chloroflexia; order QHBQ01; family JAICKM01; genus JAICKM01. Next base: position 87,341 of record JBPCPV010000044.1, read on the forward strand.
GATGCGGTGCATAGCGCGCTCTCGCTGGTCGTCGTACTCTTCCAGCTTGCGGGGATGTACGTGCTGCTGAACGCGCCGTTCCTGGCGGTGCTGCAGGTGCTCGTGTACGCGGGCGCGATCCTGGTGCTGTTCCTGTTCGTGATCATGCTCTTGCAGTTACGCGCGGGGCCGAACCTCGATAAAGAGCACCCGATCCAGAAGGTGACCGCGTGGCCGATCGGCCTGTTGATCGGCGTTGAACTCGTCGTGGTGATCGCGCTGGCGGCAACCTTGCGCGCACCGGCCTTGCCCGCGGGGACCGTGCAGCACAACCCGACGAGCCAAACCCAGCCGGCTCCGGCCTCGGCAGCCGTGGCTGGCCGGGCGCTGAACAACCCCGGCGGCGGCTGGCCGCCATCCGAGATCAGCTTCTACAACGGGGAGCCGCGCGCGCTCGGCGTCGAACTCTACACTAACTTCCTGTGGCCGTTCGAGATCGCGTCCTTCATCTTGCTTGTCGCGGTGATCGGCGCGATCGTGCTGGCTCGCCGCGACGAGACAGAGTCCGAGTTCGCCTCCAGCGGCATCACGCTGGGGCGCTCGGTGGCCGTCGGCTCGCCGCAGGCGGCGGAAATCGAGAAGGTGCTGGGCGGGCAGGTGCCCGATGTGCGCGTGGTGCCGACGGTCGGCGGCTATGCGGGCCGCGATCCGCTGCCGACGCCGCCGCAACCGGATGCCGGCGGGCGCACGCCGCCGAGCAGCGCAGCCCAGGTGGGCGAAGACAAGGAGCAGCCATGAATGATTTCGGCACCCCGGTGCCTCTCGAATGGTATCTCGTGCTGAGCGGCATCCTCTTCGCTATCGGCATGATCGGCGTGCTCACGCGCCGCAACGTGCTGGTGATCTTCATGTCGGTCGAGCTGATGATGAACTCGGTGAACATCAGCCTGGTCGCGTTCGGCAACTCGGTCAACTCGCTGGCCGGGCAGGAGTTCGTGGTCTTCGTCGTCACGGTAGCGGCAGCCGAGGCAGCCGTAGGGCTGGCGATCATCATGGCGCTGGTGCGCCAGAAGCCGACGGTGGACCCCGCAGAGATGGAGATAATGAAGGAGTGAGGAAGCTGACCCATGCCTAATCTCTTGGAGTATATCTGGCTCATTCCGGCGCTCCCTCTGGCGGGGATGCTGATCACCGGCCTCGGTGGGCGGTGGCTTACGCGGAGCGGGATGCGGCTCACGGCGTCGTATATCGCCACCGCGATGATCGTGCTGGCGATGCTGATCTCGATTGTCGTGGCGTTCAACGTCGCGGATAGGAACGGCGCTGCCTACAACTACCTGCTTTATACCTGGATACCGTCCGGCGATTTCAGGGCCGACATTGCCTTCCGGGTGGACGCGCTGACGGCTGTGATGCTGCTGGTGGTCACCGTGGTGGCGGCACTGGTGCATATCTACGCCATCGGCTACATGAAGGACGACGCGCGCGACCCGTCCGTGGATGCCTATCATGGCGGGCACGACGAGCACAGCGCGGAGGCCGCGCCGACCGGAGAGGGCGGCGTGCGGGTGGCCGGAGGCTTGCAGAGAGATGGCGGACTGGCGCGGTTCTTCGGATTCCTCAACCTGTTCGTGTTCAGCATGTTGATACTCGTGCTGGCGAGCAACTACCTGCTGCTCTTCGTCGGCTGGGAACTGGTCGGCCTCTCGTCCTACCTGCTGATCGGCTTTTGGTACCAGAAGCGCGACATCTTCGAGGACATCAAGGGCTTCTTCCGCAAAGATGTGCCCTTCGAGGCAGCGAAGAAGGCGTTCATAGTCAACCGGATCGGCGACTTCGGCTTCATGATCGGCATCCTGCTGATGTTCGTCAACTTCGGCTCGCTCGATTTCGGCACCGTGTTCCAGCACGCGCCGGGGCAGGTCTTCATACTCGGCAACATGACGCTGCTCTGCCTGCTGCTCTTTATGGGGGCGATGGGCAAGTCGGCGCAGTTCCCGTTGCACGTCTGGCTGCCGGACGCTATGGCGGGGCCGACCCCGGTGAGCGCGCTGATCCACGCGGCGACGATGGTGACCGCCGGAGTCTACATGGTGGCCCGCTCGAACCCGCTCTTCCACCAGGCCCCCGATGCCCTGCTGGTCGTGATGATCATCGGCACGGTCACGGCGCTGCTTGGGGCGGTAATCGCCTGCACCGCAACCGACCTCAAACAGGTCGTGGCGTACTCGACGGTCAGCCAGCTAGGCTACATGTTCGCGGGGCTGGGAGCGGGCGTCTGGATCGCCGCGATCTTCCACCTGTTCACCCATGCCTTCTTCAAGGGGCTGCTCTTCCTCGGCTCCGGCTCGATCTTGCACGGGATGCACGACCTCGAGGCCGAGGGCAAAGACCCACAGGACATACGCTCGATGGGCGGCCTCTATCCCCACATGAAGATCACGGCCTGGACGTTCATCATCGGCGCGCTGGCGAACGCCGGTATCTTCCCATTGGCCGGATTCTGGAGCAAGGACGAGATCATCGGCGGCGCGATCACGAGGAACTTCATGGGATTCGGCGCGATTGTCGGCGGGCTGCTCTGGGTCGGCTCGTTCCTCACCGCCTTCTACATGTTCCGGCTGGTCTACCTGGTCTTCTTCAACAAGCGCCACTGGGATCCGGAGAAGGTCCACCCCCACGAGTCGCCGCCCGTGATGACGGTACCGCTGCTGGTGCTGGCAGGCGCGGCGGTCGTCGTCGGCTTCCTCGGCGTGCCGCCCGAAAACGGCCTCTTCCACCAGTACCTCTACCCGGTCTTCCAGGCGGCGCTCGGCGAGCCTCTGACGAGCGGCTACGACTCGGCGCATGTCCAGCAGACGGTCGTGTTGCAGGTGATCAGCCTGTTCTTCGCCGTCGCGGGTATCGGGCTGGCGACCCTGTTCTACCTGCGACCGAACGGTATAACCGAGGCGATGGCAAACGCCTTCCGGGGCACCTACCAGGCGCTGCGGATGCATCTGTACTTCGACGAACTCTACGACGTGGTGCTCGTGCGCGGGGGCAAGGCGGTGGCGAACGGCCTCTGGGCATTCGACCGCAACGTTGTGGACGGCGCGGTGAACGGCGTCGCCGGCTTCTACGCCTGGTCGAGCAGACGCCTGCGCCTCATCCAGACCGGTTTCGTCGCCAACTACGCCTTCGCAATCGCGCTCGGCGTCGTCTTTCTGCTCGGCTACGTAGTGATCTCGACCTGGGCGAAGTAGGGAGGAATCAGTGAACGATAACGGACTACCCTGGATACTGACACTGGTGACCTTCCTGCCGCTGGTCTTCGTCGGCATCCTACTGATGCCGAACTGGCAGAGACCGCAGTTCAAGGTGATCGCGACTATCGGCGCGGCGGTGACCTTCGTGCTGTCGCTGCTGCTGCTGCCGTTCTACGATTACAGGCCGGGCGTGCTGCCGGGCGCGGGCCTGGCGAAGATGCAGTTCGAGATCAATCAGCCCTGGCTCTCGCAACTCGGCATCAGCTACCACATAGGGATCGACGGCCTGGCGATGCTGTTGATCATACTGACGACGCTGCTGATGCTGGTCTCGATGTTGGTCTCGTGGGGTCCGATCCAGAAGCGCGAGCGGGAGTTCTACATCTGGCTGTTCGTGCTCGAAACCGGCCTGGTCGGCGTCTTTGTGAGCCTCAACTTCTTCCTGTTCTACATATTCTGGGAGCTTATGCTGGTTCCGATGGCGATCTTGATAGGCATCTGGGGCAGCGGCAACCGGGTCTACGCGGCGCTCAAGTTCTTCCTCTACACGCTCACCGGGTCGCTGCTGATGCTGGTGGCGATCATCGCGCTCTACCTGCAAACCGGCACGCTCGACACGATCCAGATCACGCAATACATGGCGGTCCACGGCAAAGATCTGCACGACTTCCAAGTGTGGGTCTTTCTGGCGTTCGCTGCGGCGTTCGCGGTCAAGGTGCCGATGTTCCCTTTGCACACCTGGCTGCCCGACGCGCATGTGCAGGCCCCGACCGCAGGCTCGATTATCCTGGCTGGGGTGATGCTCAAGATGGGCGGCTTCGGCTTCATCCGCTATGCACTGCCGATGACCCCCGACGGCGCAGCCGCCCTCGCCCCAGTGATGGTCGTGCTCTCGGTGATCGCCGTGCTCTACGGCGCGCTCGTCTCGCTGGTGCAGCCGGATCTCAAGAAGCTGATCGCGTACTCGTCGGTGAGCCACATGGGATTCGTGACGCTGGGGCTGTTCACGGCGATCTGGTTGAGCGGCGGCCAGTACCAGAACGCGGTGCAGGGGATAGACGGCGCGGTGCTGGTGATGTTGAGCCACGGCTTCCTGACCGGCGCGCTCTTCCTCTGCGTCGGAGTGATCTACAACCGGCTGCACACCCGCGAAATCTCGGCGATGGGAGGCATCACAGCCCGTATGCCGATCTACTCGACGCTTTTCCTGATCGTCACGCTTGGCTCGCTCGGTCTGCCGCTGCTCAGCGGCTTCGTCGGTGAGTTCTTGGTGATGCTGGGCGCGTTCCGTGCGAACTGGGTCGCCGGCACGCTGACCACCATCGTCATCATCTTCGCCGCCTGGTATCTCCTCTGGATGTTCCAACGAGTGATGTTCCAGGAGCCTAAGAAAAGCTCCGAGGGCTTTGCGGACCTGAACAGGCTCGAAATGGCGGGGCTGGTGCCTCTGGTGCTTTTGAGCATCTTCTTGGGTGTGGCCCCCGGCCTGTTCCTCGACATCGTCCGCACCGGCGACGACGCACTGCTGCACAAGGTCGCGGTCAGTATGTCTTCGCCGGAGGTCGTCGGCTTCTTGAGCCACATCGTTCACTGAGATAATGAGGTAGCCATGCCACCGATCGTCAACATCGCCACACCCGACTTTAATACAATCGTGCCGGAGCTGATCGTGATCGCGCTGGCGGTTGTGCTGCTGCTCGGTGAGCTGATGCTGCCCAAAGGCCGCAAGCAGATGCTTACCTGGATCAGCGCCCTGGGATACACCCTGGCTCTTATCGCCTGCTTCCTCTACTTCGTGCAGACAAAGGACCGCAGCGGCCCACCGCTCACTTCGTTCTCCGGCATGGTGGTGCTCGACACGCTCGGCCTCTGGTTCCGGGTGTTGGCCCTGCTCTCGGCGCTCATCGGCACGATCTTCGCGGCGAACTACATCCAAGAGAAGGGGATGCCGCTCGGCGACTTCTACGCGGTGCTGGCGCTGGCGACGCTCGGCATAATGGTCGTCGCGTCGGCGCAAGACCTGACGACGATCTTCGTCGGCATCGAGCTGTCGTCCATCTCGACCTACATAATGACCGGCTTCGCGCGCCACAATAAGCTCTCGAACGAGGGTGCGCTGAAGTACTTCTTGCTGGGCACGTTCGCTACGGCGATCCTGGTCTACGGCATGGCGTGGCTCTACGGCATGACCGGCACGACGAACATCCCGCTGATCGCCCACCAGGTGCAGACGATTGTGGCGAACCACCAGGAAGGGCAGGGCGGGTTGCTGCTCGCAACGCTGCTGCTGATCGCCGGCCTCGGCTTCAAGGTCGCCGCAGTGCCGTTCCACATGTGGACGCCCGACGCCTACCAGGGCGCACCGACCCCGGTGACGGCGATCATGTCGGTCGGCCCGAAGGCGGCGGGGTTCGCGGCTATCGTGCGGATCATCGTCGAGGGCCTCGGCCCCGCCTGGCAGCAATGGGTGCCGGTGATCGCCGTGCTCTCCGTGCTGACGATGACGCTCGGCAACGTCGTCGGCCTCGCGCAGCGCAGCGTCAAGCGTATGCTCGCATATTCGAGCATCGCGCACACCGGGTACATCATGGTCGCGCTCGCGTCGTACAACCCCGCGCAGGTGGCGGCCGGCGGCACGGCCGGCAACCAGGCGGTCGGCAGCCTGCTGTTCTACCTGTTCGCCTATGTGTTCATGAACATGGGCGCGTTCGGCCTCGTCATCTGGATGGAGCAGAATCGACGCACCGAGTATCTGGACGACTTCCGTGGCCTGTCGAGCTGGGCGCCTCTGCCGGCAGCGACGATGCTGATCCTGATGCTCTCGCTCGCGGGCATCCCGCCGACAATCGGCTTCCTCGGCAAGTACTACGTCTTCCTGGCGGCGGTCAACGCCAATCTAACCTGGCTCGCGGTCATTGGCGTGCTTAACAGCGCCATTGGCACGTTCTACTACCTCCGCGTGGTCTGGTACATGTACTTCGAGCAGCCGACGGAGGAAATGAAAGCCCGCCCGGTGAAGTTGGTCGCCGGCGGGCTGGTTCTCACCTCGCTGGCGACGGTCGTGCTGTTCATACTCGGCGGCGTCTTCCTCGGCATGACACAGCTCTCTCAGCCGCTGGTGACCGGCGCGATCCTGCCCGCACTCGCCGGCCGGTAGGCCGAGTGCGGAATGCGGAGTACTGAGTGCTGAACGCTGACGTTCCGGTAGTCCTGCGGATGGAAGCCGACCCGCGCGACGGCGACCGTGTGCTCGTGACGATTGGCCCCGCCGATGCGGGACCGGACGCGGCGCGAACCATCGGTCTGCATATCGCGGTGGTCTCCGAGGAAGGTTTGCAGACCGGCACGCCGTGCCCGCCTGAGTTGTTGGGCCGCCTGCTTGCCGCCGATGAGTTCCAGTCGCATTACGCCCGCGCGCTCAACTTCCTGGCGGTGCGCCCGCGCAGCGAGGTCGAGGTTCGCGACCGCCTTCGCCGCAAGGCCGTGCCGCCCGAGACGATTGAGGCCGTGATGGCGCGGCTACGGCGCGCAGGCTATTTGGACGATGCCGAGTTCGCCCGCTACTGGATCGGCGAGCGCACCCGCAGCAGCCCGCGCGGTCCTCGCTTGCTCCGCCAGGAGCTACGCACCAAAGGCGTCTCCTCGCAGATAATCGAAGCCGCCCTCGCAGACTTCGAGCAGCAAGCCGCCGAACAACAAGCCGAAGCCGCCCCGATAGACTTCGAGCAGCAAGGCACCGAGCGGGCAGTTGAGGAGGAAAGCCGCGAGGTCCGCGAGGCGCTGGCCCTGGCCCAGCGCAAGTTGCGGAGCTACTCCGGCCTCGACCCCCAGACCTTCCGCCGACGGATGGGCGGCTTCCTGTTGCGCCGCGGCTACGGCTATGACGTGGTGTCGCGGGTGCTGAAGCAGTTCGGCACCGGCGTAGATGAAGGAGAAGACTGATGCGTTTACTGACCTACCGCGCAGACACCGAACTCCGCCTCGGAGTGGTACACGGCGACCGGGTGCTCGACATCGAGCAGTGGATCAGCGTGCCGAGCGAGCCTCTGCCCACCGACATGCTCGGGCTGATCGAAATGGGGGATGCGGCGCTCGTGCGTATACGCCAGCGGCTCGACTTCCTCGGCGAGGAGGCGGTTGCCGGAGCGCCACGGCTCGATGCGCTCACTCTGGTCGCGCCGATACCGCGCCCGCGAAAGAACGTGATGTGTGTCGGCCTCAACTATGCCGCACACGCCGGTGAGCAGAACAAACAGCCGCCCGCCCGGCCGGCGATCTTCACGAAAGCCCCAACTGCCGTCATGGGGCCGTATGCCCCAATCCTGATCGACCCTGCGGTCTCGGAGCAGATCGACTGGGAAGTGGAGCTGGGAGTCGTCATCGGGCTTGGCGGGAAGGGCATAAGCCGTGAGAGGGCGCTCGACCACGTTTTCGGCTACTTGGTGGTGAACGACCTCTCGGCGCGGGACATACAGTACGGGCACGGAGGCCAGTTTTTCCTCGGCAAGAGCCTCGACGGAAGCTGCCCGCTCGGCCCCTGGATCGTGACCCGCGACGAAATCGCCGACCCCCAGGCACTTCGGCTGACCAGCAGGGTGAACGGCGTAACCAAGCAGGACGCGAGCACGTCGGAGATGATCTTCGGGGTGGCGGAGGTGATCGAACACCTGTCTCGGGGCATGACGCTCGAGCCGGGCGACATTATCGCCACCGGCACACCTGGTGGAGTCGGACAGCACCGCAACCCGCCCGAATATTTGCGCCCCGGCGACCTGCTGGAGTCGGAGGTGGAGGGCATCGGCGTGCTGCGGAACCGTGTGGAGGCATCGGCTTGACATGGGCAGCCATTCTACCCTATACTTTCAACGGCACCCCGCGCCTCGACCCCAGGGGTAGCATTAGAAAGGTAAGATCATGCCAAAGACGGCGAAAAGACCGGCTTCGGGGAGGACACCCGACGCCCAGACGGCGCAGCAGGAGCTAAAGCAGAAGATGGATGCCCAGCGCCAGGCATCGCGGGTGCAGGTGCAGGCCCGCCGCGAGGCGCAGATCGCTGCCGAGCGGCGCACACGCAGGCAGCGCCAGATCCTGATCGCCTCAGCCGGAGTTATCCTCGTGCTGCTGGTGGGGGGAGGGCTTTTCTTCTGGTACAGCTACACCCACCCCGGCGAGAGCTACCCCGAAATGGCAAACCGCACCCACCTGAAAGCCGCCACCGACTCGCATGTGCCCTACAGCACCGACCCGCCGACGAGCGGCCCCCATGTGAGCGCCCCTGCTGAGTTTCGCGTCTACGATACGGCCCAGCCCAAAGAGGTGATCGTCCACAACCTGGAAGATGCCGGTGTGGATGTCTTATACAAGCCGGACCTGCCGCAGGCCGAGGTTGATAAGCTCAAGGCGCTCGTCCAAAGCTATGACAGCAACTACATCATGATGCACAGCGCCGCCGGCGACAACGTGCGGATCAATAAGCATGTGCTGATGATGCCGTACCCTGGCCTCAGCGACCCGATCATCTTCACCGCCTGGACACGGATGCAACGCTTCCAGACGTATGACGAGAGCGCAATGCGCCATTTCATAGACATGTACCGTGGGATAGACCACCATCAAGGCCCACAGGGCTAAAGGAACATTTAGATGAGTTACCAACCCGAACCAAAGCCCGACCCGCCGTCGGGCAAGAAGGTCAACGTCTCCCCAGCCCAGTCGGCCCGCCCCACATCTTCGCGGATCGCCCAGCCGATGCGCCCGGCTGAGACCGGCTTCCGACTGCGCCCGCTTGACCTCGCCCTGATCGCCCTCACCCTCCTCGCCGTGGCCGCTGTCGCCATTGTCTTCGTAACCTACAGCAACGGCACTTCGTCTGCGCCGCCGGCAGCGGGTGCCAACAGCGGCCAGACAGCCGCGAACAGCGGCCAGAGCACCAACCCCCTGACGGTCGGCCAGCTCGCTCCCGACTTCACGCTGACCTCGACCGATGGCAGCATGGTGAGCCTCTCTCAGTTCAAGGGCAAGGTAGTCCTGCTCGAGTTCATGGCACCCTGGTGTCCGCACTGCCAGCAGGATTCCGTCACGCTCAACCAGGTGTATGACAACTACGCGGGCAAGAACGTCCAGATGCTCGGCGTGAGCGCCAGCCCCTACGGCCGGAATCACGAGAGCGGAGACAACAGTCCGATAAACATGGGAGATTTGACCTGGTTCCACGACACCTTCCATCTGAAGTACCCCTTGCTGTTTGACCCGACGGCGAACGTCGGTGAGCAGGCGTATGGGGTGCAGAGCTATCCGACGATCTACGTGCTCGACGGCAAGGACGTGATACTTGCCGAGCCTGACTATCCGGTTACGTATGCCGCGATCAGCACGGCGCTCGACCAGGCGCTAAAATAGGGGTGCCCGGCATCCGGCGCTTACTCACCAGCCCATATCTGACGCTGATCTCGCGGCTGGCGCTGGGTGGGATCTTCTTGCTCGCGGGGCTGACTAAGCTGGGCGTTCCGGCTGCCTTCACCGCCAGCATCAACTCGTACGAAATGCCGCTGCCGGCGTTCCTGGTGCAGGCGATGGCAGTGGGCCTGCCGGTAGTCGAGCTCGGCCTCGGCATCTGGCTGCTGGTCGGGCTGTTCACGCGGTTCGCGGCAGGCGTCTGCGCGGCGCTGCTGGTCGTCTTCCTGATCGCTCTGGTGCAGGCGGCGGCGCGCGGCCTCAGCCCGGATTGTGGCTGCTTCTCTGGGCCGAACGGCAACCCCCTCGGCCTCGCGGTGCTGCACGCCCTCGGCCCGCTCGGCACCTTCCTGACCGGCGGCGAGGCCGACCTGCCGACGGTGATCCGCGACCTAGTCTTCCTCTCGGCGGCGCTGCATCTGATCTTCGTGCCGACGGTTTTCTCGCTGGATAGCTGGCGAGCGCGCCGCAGCAGCGCAGAGTACGGGGCTGCTGCGGCGGAAGTCAGTAGGCAGGTCGGAGATCGGGGCTGACCGCCGACGGCTGCTGCTCGTTACAAGATAAACCGGCTCAGATCCTCATCTTCGATGAAGCCTTCTATCCGTTTGTTGACAAAGGCTTCGTCGATCGTGATGATTTCGCCTCCGTGGGCGTCGGCCTCGAAGGAGAGTTCCTCGAGGACTTGCTCCATGATTGTCTGCAAGCGGCGTGCGCCTATGTCCTCGGTGCGCTCGTTGAGGATCATCGCCGTCTCGGCGATCACTTTGAGCGCGCCGGGTGTGAAGGTGATCGTCACGTCCTCGGCAGCCATGAGCATTTGGTATTGCCGGGTGAGCGAGTTCTGCGGCTGGGTCAGGATCGCCTCTAGGTCGTCCTTGTCGAGGCTCGCCAACTCGACGCGCAGCGGGAAGCGGCCCTGTAGCTCAGGGATCAGGTCTGATGGGCGGGAGTGGTGGAACGCGCCGGCCGCGATGAACAAGATGTGGTCTGTTTTGACCGTGCCGTAGCGGGTCTGCACCGCCGAGCCTTCGACTATCGGCAGCAGATCACGCTGCACACCCTCGCCGGAGACGTCGGCCCCGACCTCCACGGCAGGCCCGGTGAGCTTGTCGAGTTCGTCGAGGAAGACGACGCCGTTCTCCTGCACGCGGCGGAGCGCGGTTTCGACCACGCTATCCAAGTCGATCAGCTTGTGGGCCTCCTCCTCGGTGAGCAGGCGGCGAGCATCTTTCACCGGCATCTGGCGCGAGCGCCGCCCCCCGCCCTGCGGGAAGCTGTCGAGGAAGTCTTGGAAGCTGGTGGTCATCTCTTCGGGACTCATGCCGGGCACGAACTCGAGTATGTTGCTGAACGGCATGGCGTCGTTGTCTATCTCGATCTCGACCTGCTCCTCCTCGAGCTGGTGGGCGGCGAGTAGGCGGGAGATACGCCCATACTGGCGGCGGCGCTTCTGCTCCCAGGCGGGGCCGCGCACCGAAATCTCCTGCTTGGGAGGTAGCGCCGACATCGTCAGAGGAATCTCCTCGACGAGTGTGTCTTCGCCGCCGGCCTGCCGGGCTGCCTCGGCAGGCAGCGGGGCGGTGCGGCGGGCGCGGGCCTGCGCCTGCGCTGCCTGCGCCCGCAGACGCTGGTCCACGAGGAGGTTCACGATCCGCTCAGTCGCCTGCTTTTCGGCGCGCACGCGGACCTCGCCCATCTTCTCGTCGTGGACCATGCTGACCGAGGTCTCGGTCAGGTCGCGGATGATCGACTCGACATCTCGGCCCACGTAGCCGACCTCGGTGAACTTCGTCGCCTCGACCTTGATGAAGGGCGCGTCCACGAGGCGCGAGATGCGGCGGGCGATCTCAGTCTTGCCGACGCCGGTGGGTCCGATCATCAGGATGTTCTTGGGCGTGATCTCGTCGCGCAGCTCGGGGATGACCTGGCGTCGGCGGTAGCGGTTGCGGAGGGCAATCGCCACGGCGCGCTTCGCCTCGTTCTGGCCGACGATGTAGTTATCGAGCAAGTCAACCATCTGCCTCGGGGTGAGTTGTTTCATAGTCATGGCTCTTTAACGAGTTCAAGGGGGCGACGCCGCCTACGGCGCGGCGGGGTAGGTGTCTCGGACTCCGTGGACGCAGCTTCCCCGACTTCGGGTGGCGCTTCCTCGACGCGCACGCCTTCGGGGTCAATGGTCAGCAGGGTGATTTCGTTGTTCGTGTAGATGCAGAGGCGGGCGGCTATACCCATCGCGGTGCGGGCGACGGTCGCGGCGTCCATCTCGGTGTTGGCGAGCAGCGCCATGCCGGCTGCGAGCGCGAAGGGGCCGCCGGTGCCGATAGCGATCACGCCCTCGTCCGGCTCGATCACATCGCCCTCGCCGGAGAGCAGCAGCAGGTTCTCGCTGTCGGCGACGATCAGCTGGGCTTCGAGCCGCCGCAGATAGCGATCCGTCCGCCACTCTTTGGTGAGTTCGACCGCAGCTTTCCGCAGGTTGCCCCGATAGCGATCGAGCTGGCCCTCGAACTTCTCGAAGAGGGTGAGGGCGTCGGCCACGGCACCGGCGAATCCGGCCAGCACGCGGTCCTGGTAGAGCGGGCGCAGCTTGCGCGCGGTGTGTTTCAAGACCACATCACCGACAGTCACCTGGCCGTCACCGGCCATCGCGACCTGGCCGTTGCGCCGCACCGCGATGATCGTCGTCGCGTGTGGCCGTGGCCGGGCGTTCGTTTCGTAGGGCATCAGTTCTCCTTACGGCATTATACGTTCTGCCGATTGCGAAAGCAACCTCTGGTCCGCGGACGGAGCCGTGTCTTACAGACGCTTCAGGCGGTCGGCGGCGGCCTGGAGGGTCTGGGGGTTCTTTGCGAAGCAGAAGCGGGCGAGTTGCTGGGGCGGCGGCGCGTGGTAGAAGGCGGAGGGCGGGATCGCGGCGACGCCGACCTGCGTGGTCAGGTAGCGGGCGAAGGCAACGTCGTCGGGGAAGCCGAGGTGCGTCACGTCGCACATGATGAAGTATGCGCCCTGCGGCTGCTGCGGGCGCAGCCCCGCGCCGTCGAGCACGTCGTAGAGGAAGTCGCGGCGGGCGGCGTATTCGCGCAGGAAGCCCGCGTAGTAGTCCCGCGCCGGGGCTTCGGTGATCGCGTCGGCCATCGCCTCCTGCAAGGGGGTGACCGAGCAGAAGACGACGAACTGATGCACCCGGCGGATCGCGTCGCTGAGGTCGGGCGGGGCGAAGGCATAGCCGACCTTCCAGCCGGTGAGGCTGAAGGTCTTGGCCGTGCTGCTGATCGTCACCGTGCGTTCCCGCATACCCGGCAGGCCGGCAAGCGGGATGTGGACGGCGGGCGGGAAGACGATATGCTCGTAGACCTCGTCGGTCACGGCGAGCAGGTTGTGGCGGCGGCAGAGGTCGGCAATCGTCTCCAGCTCGGCGGCGGTAAAGACCTTGCCGGTGGGGTTGTGCGGCGTGTTGATAATGATCAGCTGGGTGCGCGGGGTGACGGCGGCTTCGAGCACGGCGGGGTCGAAGCGCCAGTCGGGGGCTTCGAGGCGGACGTAGCGGGCGGTGCCCCCGGCCATTTCGATGCTCGGCACATAGGAGTCGTAGCACGGCTCGAAGACGATCACCTCGTCACCGGGGTCCACCAGCGCGAGCATCGCGGCGAAGATAGCCTCGGTCGCGCCGCTGGTCACGGTAGTCTCGGTGTCGGCGTCGTATGCCAGGCCGTAGAAGGCGGCTTGTTTGGCGGAGAGCGCGGCCCGTAGCCGAGGCGCGCCGTGGCTGATCGCGTACTGGTTGAGGTCGGCATCGAGCGCGCGCTTCGCCGCCTCCCGTATCCAGTCGGGGGAGGGGAAGTCGGGGAAGCCCTGGGAGAGGTTGACTGCCCCATGCGTCCGCGCGAGCGCGCTCATCTCGCTGAATATCGAGGTGCCGAACGACGCTACGCGGAGTGCGTGGTGTGTAGTGCGTGGTGCGTGGGTGTTGGTGTCGTCTGTAGCCGTCATCTTTGGCCTCCTTTGCCAATGATACCATAGGCCGCGCGCAAGGCGCAACGCCGGGGTCAGGCTTGGGGAGGAGGCGGAGGCGTTGGGGAGGGCAGTTTCTGCGCCTCGAAGCGCAGAACCGGCACTCCTAGCCGCTCCCAATACTCCTGGTAACGCGACTTGACACCGGCTTCGAGGCCGCGCAGGTACCGTTCGACGTGGGTCTTGCGGAAGCGTGGGTCGGCCTCGAGGAGAGCGAGCATGGCGAGGATCGCCTCCTCGGAGTCTGTGGCAACGCTGAGGCGTCCGCCGGGCGCGAGGGCACTGTGTACGTTGTCGAGGAACCCGGCGTTGAACACGCGGTGCTTGCGCGTGCTCGGCTTGAGGAACGGCTCAGGGAAGTGGAGGTAGACGGCCTGCAACGAGCCGGTAGGCAGCAGCGGGTAGAGATAGCGCACGGGGGTCTGTATGAAGATGACGTTGTCGTGCGATAGTGAGCGCGCCCGCTCGACCGCCAGGAGGAGCGACTTGAGGCTTATGTCGCAGCCGACGAAGTTGACGTCGCGCCGCCGCGCAGCCATGTCGCAGAGGAACTCGCCGGTTCCCGCGCCGATCTCGAACTCCAACGGCTTGCCGTCGCCGAACAGCGTCTTGGAGGCGATATTCGGGAAGGCATGGGGCGAGCGATATAGGTCGCGTGCCGCCCACCGCCGGAGGTACTTGGCCTCGGTCTCGGCGTCGGGCGGCTGGGGGCGGGCGTATCTAAGCAGGAAGGCGCGTCTTGGCATGGGAGTTAATGTTCACGCTAGCCGCCGGGAGTATGTATCGGCTACCCAGTTTTTCCTTAGCCCTCTGCACGGATTACCGATAGTTGTTCGGGTTCTCCACAGTCTGCCGCCCACAATCACTTCTCTGGGGGGATGACGACGGCGAGGCCGAGCTTGACGAGTTCGGCGGCGACGGTGGTTACGGCGAGTATGTCGGTGTTTAGCTCCTCAGAGAGGCGAGCTATGCTCATCGGCTCGGCGGTGATGCGGGTGAAAACCGGCCACTGATGGGGCTGGATGGTCACCTCACCCTTCGGCTGAGCGCGTATGCGTATGCGGTGCAAAACGGTCGGGAAGGTCGAGCGGAGGTCGTTCCAGGTGTCCATCCAGAGGCTTGCTCGCACCTGGATAACGGGCAGGCTGAGTGTGATGGTGCGGGGGCCGGGCGGCTCCAGCCGGAACTCGAACCCGCCGGTGTTCCAGCTCATGATGTAGAAGAGAGCGGGCAGGCCGCTCTCCCCACCGAAGGTCGCCCCGATCACCTCGCCGCCGTCGAGATCTATGGTGGCCGCGAACGGGTTGTTTCGGATATGGAGCACGCCGGTCACCCTCTGTAGGTTGAGCAAAGAGATCACCGCTCCCGCTGGGAAGGCAGCGAGAAGCCCACCGAGCACCGGCCTCGCCGGGTTGGGGGGCGGCGGTTGGGGATGCTCCCCGACGGGCTGTCGGGCAGTCTGCGGTCGCTCGATCGGTCGTGGGGCAGGCGGCACCTGCTCGGGCTGTGTCGGCTGCGGAGGCGCCTCCTGCTGCCACGGCAAGGGTACTGTTTGCGGAACTGTGCTGCGTGTTTCCATTATGATCCTCGTGGGTTAGCCGTCACCTATTCAGTGTGATAAAGGCGGGGGCGGCCGCCCGGGCTGGGGCCGGCCTGCCCGCGATCCTCCAAGAGGTCGAGGTGGCCGAGCGTTTCGGAGATGCCGAGGAATATATCTACCCCGGCAAGGCGCGGGAAGAGACGGCGGCTGAGCGCGTAGCAGTCGGCGGGTTCGTCACTGAGAAAGGCGCGGAGGAGAGCCGCCCGCTCCTCGTGCATCTCAAGCCGCTGCTTGATCAGCTTGCGGTGCCCCTGGAACGGCAGCCCGTGTCCCGGATAGACCCACAGCACCGGCAGTTCGGCGACATGGGCGAGCGACTCGACGTAGAGAGGGAGCATACGCGGGCGGCGGCTCTCGCCGAGGGCCGGGGCCTCCAGCACCGGGTTCGAGCTGACACCCGCCAGCAGGTGATCGCCCGCGATCAGGCTGCGGGTTTCGGCCTGGTGGAGGGAGATATGGCCCGTGGCGTGGCCGGGAGTGTAATGCACCGCCCACTCGTGACCGGCGAGCGTCAGCGTGTCGCCTGCGTCGAGGAGCCGCGTCGCCGGCACCGGCCTGGCGTAGCGGATCATCGCCTTGAAGCCCCGGTTAATCTCGAGCATTTCGCCTGCGGGCACGCCCATCTCGGCGCAGAGCAGCGCCAGATAGGCGTTGCGGCGGGTCCATTCGCCGTTGAAGTCGCCCATCCAGACGGCGAGCCGCCGATGCGCCCAGACCTCCGCGCCTCCGGCCTCTACGATGCGGGCCGCCTGGCCGAGGTGGTCCACATGCCCGTGGGTGATGATCAGCCTGCGAACATTGGCGGGCGTGCGGCCAACGGCGGCCAGCCCTGCCGTGAGGTCGTCCCATGCGTCGTCGGTGTTCGGTCCGCAGTCTACCAACGTCAGTGGGTCGGTGTCAACGATGTAGCTGTTGACGGGGCCGACTCTGAACGGAGTGCGTAGCTCGAGGCGGGTGATCGGCGGCATCGGACTATCGGGCCGCCATTCGGTTTCGGTGTTGCTCATAGCTTATGATAAGGCGCGCAGGCCGGAATGTCAATGTCCGTCGAAAGGCCCGGTGAGCGCGCCATAGACGATCTTGGCGATCTGGCCGCGCGTGGCGTTGTTGAACTGGCGGAAGTAGGGGCGCTGCTGTGGGTCGCACGGCTCGCCGGCTCCGCCGCAGGTGTAGCCGCTGATTATGGCATGGGCGCTTGCCGTCTGGATATAGGTGTAGAACGTGCTGCCGCGCAGGACATCCTCAAAGGACTTGCTCACCGGGTTGAGCAGGGGCCAGCCGGCGGTGAGCACAACGATCTTGGCGAGCTGCCCGCGCGTCACGTCGGCATAGGGGCGGAAGTAAGGGCGCATCTGGGGGTCGCATGGCTCGCCTGGGCCGCCGCAGGTGTAGCCGCTTACTATGCCGCGGGCAGCTGCGGTCTCGATCACCGCGAAGAAGTTATTGGTAGGGAGCACATCGGTGAAGCTGTAGCTGCCGAGCGTGGGCGTCGTGAACGGCCGGTTGAAGCCGAAGACGACTATCTTGACCATCTGGGAGCGGGTCGTGTTGTTGTATGGACGGAACGTGCTGTCGGAGTAGCCGCTGATCACGCTCCGGCAGGCCAGGTAGAGCACGGGCGTGTAGAAGTAGTCGGCGGCATGTACATCGCTGAAGCCGAGAGCGCAGGCTGTGGGAGACGCTGTCGGCGTGCCTGTGCCTGTGGGCGAGGCGGCGGGCGTGCGGGTGTCGGTAGGGGTGCGGGTGGGCGTGCCTGTGCCCGTGGGTGTGCGGGTACCTGTCGGCGTGTGGGTGTCGGTTGGTGTGTGCGTATCGGTGGGAGTGTCGGTTGGTGTGCGGGTGTCTGTCGGCGTGCTTGTATCAGTGGGTGTGCGGGTGACCGTGGGGATGCTCGTGGATGTGGGCGTGCCGGTGACCGTGGGGATGCTCGTGGATGTGGAGGTGGCCGTGGCGGTTGGGCAGCTGCTCACCGCGAGCCAGACAGCGGCGTTGATCACGAGATGGGCGAAGCCGCCGCTCCAGAGCGGAGGGGAGATCCCGTCCCCAACATAGGCGCTGACGCCGACCGTGCGGCCCTTATAGACGATGAGCGGCGTGCCGTCGTCCCAGGCGGCGACCTGCACAGAGCCGGGTGCCGGTGCCAGGCTGTAGCGCCAATGGGCGTTGAGTGCGGTGACGCCGAGCATCAGCGGGTGGCCGGATGTGTACACGCCGAGCGTGCCGTCGGAGTAATTGTTCGCACCAGGCATGGTGAACGGTGAGTAGCCGCTGGAGACCCAGCGCCCACCGAGACCGCCGGAGCCGCCCGCGCCCCAGGTAAAGTTAAACGCCACGACAATACCGCCACCGTCCTCGTAGTCGGCGAGCAGGTTGCCGATGCCCGTCGGGTCGTTATATGGGCTGCTGTTCAGCGCAGCCACAGTGTCATACCCCTGCAACTGGGAGATTGCGGGGGTGACGAACTGGGCGTTGAGCAGGTCCGCCGCAGACACGCCCGGCAGGGAGGCGATCTGCCCACGCAAAGTCGCCGGGGCAATGCCGTTGTCTGAATAGAGGATCAGCACACGGTGGGAGGCGGCCGGGCCGCAGGCTGGGGTGCTCGTCGCCGTGGCCGGGACCGGCGTGCTACTTGGGGTGGGGGGTGGAGTGCTCGTGGCGGTCGGCGTAGACGTGATGCTTGGGGCAGGGAACGGCGTGTTCGTGGCCGTCGGCGGTTGCATCGTGGGCGTGGATGTCGGAAGCAGGGTCGCGGTGCCGGCGGGTGCGGCGGTGGAGGTCGGCGGAGTGCCGGTGGGGGTTGGTGTGTTGGTCAGTAGGGTGCCTGTGAGAGTCGGTGTGGAGGTCGGGCTGCCGGTGGGTGTCGATGTGTTCGCCGCCGTGGGTGTTGCAGTTGACGGCGGGTAGGTGCCGAGGGCGACGAACGGGTTTTGGTTGGTGCCGGAGCGGATGTCGGTCCAGCTCGGCATCACCAGGTTGCTGGTCGCCGCCAGCCCACTGTAGTCCCCGATGAAGCTGCTCGCGCCGGGTGCCGATGGCGCTGTGCTGACCCCGACGTTCGGCTCGAAGCTAAGGCCGTGATCGGTCGAGTCGGCGTAGTATTCCTTGTAGTTGGCGTCGCCGGGGTCTTCGCGCCGGTCGAGCCACGAGACATGCAGCTTGCCGTCGGGCGATGCGGCGACCCAGGGGAAGAACTGGTCCTTGCCGTTGCCCACCGGGTCATCGTTGACGCGCAGGGGCGCGCCCCAGGTGGCACCGTTGTCAGTCGAGCGGCTCAAGAGGATGTCGGCGTCGCCGGTACGGTAGTCGCTCCAGACGGCGTAGAGATAGCCGGGGATCTGCTGGTCCACGGCGAGCGCGCCGAATGAGTTGGCGCGGAAGCCGGCGTGGGGCAGCGGGCTGGGCAGGTCGGTGATAGGCGCGATGTGGGTGAAGAAGGGGAAGGTCTGCCCGCCGTCGGTCGAGCGGGAGAAGAGCGCCGTGTCGTAGTTGAGTTGCCCCTGGCTTTGCGCGCCGAGGTAGTAGAGGTAGACCTCGCCGTTGAGGCCGACGGCGGGCACGGTACCCTGGTTGTTGTTCGAGATCGGCTGGCTGGCGGTGATCGGTGTTGACCAGCTCAGGCCGTGATCAGTGCTGCGCGAGAGGATTGTGGATGCGTCAAGCTGTGTGCTTGGGTCGCCGCAGTTGCTTCCGGCTCGATACGCGAAATGGGTCCAACCCTCATATGCGTTGCCGTAGTACGGGCTGGCCGGGTTTTTGTCCGCGGCGACGTATTCTTTGTCGTGCAGCACCGCTATCTGGCCGTTGTTGCTGTTCGCCGCCAGCTGGTATGGCGTGCTGAACGAGGCCCCGGCGTCGGTCGAACGCGAGACGTACATGCCGCCCTGCCCTCCGCAGAGCGACTGGTAGCCGAGGTAGCCGAAGTAGGCGTAGCCGCTCCGCCCGAATGCCATCGAGGGGTCGCCGTAGCCGAGGCCGGTTGTGCCCGGCACCAGATAGTCGGTCCAACTCGCTCCGCCGTCGGTCGAGTGGTAGACATAGGGCTGGAGGCCGGAGCGGTAGTCGTTCGCGGAGGCGATCACCCGGCTGTCGGATTCGGGGTCAATCGCGACCGTGTTTCCGTTCTGGTTCGCCGCGTTGTTTAGCGATGCGTCCACGTTCGCGCCGAAGCTCGGCGGGGTGAGCGGGCCGAAGGCGCGGGATGCCAGGCTCGCGGCCCGCACCGGCGCGGGCGGCACAGCGATCACGCCGGAGATGTGGTGGAGGCGGTCGGCGATGAGGGTGGGGCCTTCGTTGACCGGCGTCGCCTTCGCAGTATCGCTGAGTGCGATCCAAGAGAGACAGGCGGCCAACAGCAATCCAATCAAGGTGCGTAGAGTGGTGCGGGTCATTGCTTGTCCCCCCTTCATGCCCCTGGTTCGTGACGACGATAGCCTTCGATGCCGGCCATTATAGCACAAGAGGCAAGCGCGCGCGGGGGTGTAACCCCGCGCGCGGAGCTTGCGTATCTATAGCTGGGAATGAAAATCCGACTTTGAGTAGAGTGGAAGGAAGAGGGAACGCAATGACAAACACAAGGCGTCTATATCGGAGCATGAGGAACAAGATGATCGGCGGGGTCTGCTCGGGGTTAGCCGACTACTTCGCGGTGGATGTGACGTTGGTGCGGATCGGTTTCGTGTTCCTCGGCCTGCTGACGCACATCACGGGCATCGCCCTGGTGATCTATCTGGTGCTCTGGGCGATCATGCCGGAAGGCCCGCGCGAGCCGTAGGTCAGCTAGCGGCTATCAGCGGTCAGCATTGAGCATAGGATGTATGCTGAACTTGCTTCGGCGACATTGGTGGGCACCGATCGTCGAACAGCCGCGATATTACCAACGGGATAACCCAAAGCCCGTCAAGCAAGAGGGTCATAAACAGTGCATACGCCCCACATCGCCACCACCCAGGCCGGTACTTCTCCATCGCCCCACCTCCATTGTGGCTTCTTGCTATCCTTAGATGCAAACACCATGCCAAGCTTCATTTCTTCGTTTGCTTGACACCCGCCGCCCGATATGCTATTATAGTCGGGCAACATACTCGGAGGCGTGGTGTAGCGGCCTAACATGCAGCCCTGTCAAGGCTGAGATCGCGGGTTCGAATCCCGTCGCTTCCGCCAACTTGCTCCAAGGCGTGAACTCTATGGGGGTCACGCCTTTTTAGCCTTTATTCCAAAGCTGAAAGGAGACAGGAGATGAGCTTACATTTCGAGCACGCGGACGACATACCGCGCCAACAAGGAGCGCCCGACAATTTCACCGGCACTGCATATTTCCAACCCGTAGCCACCAACGAGGACTGCCAACTCGGCGCTAATCGGGTGACCTTCGAGAAGGGGGCGCGAACATTCTGGCACGTCCATAGCGGAGAGCAAGTGCTCTACTTCCTCAAGGGGCATGGGCGGGTGCAGGCGCGTGGGAGCCGCGCATTGGATGCAATCGAGGGCGACGTAGTGCATGTACCAGCGGGCACCGAGCACTGGCATGGGGCCCACCCCGAAGAAGAGCACGCTATGCAGCATCTCGCTAACACCTTTGGAAAGCCCACCTGGCTAGAGCCGGTATCCGAGGAGGAGTATCGGGCGGGCTAGCTGTCAGGTTCGGCGCGCTCACTTTTCAGGATTAGTCAGACTCCCGCAGAAAGGATCTCAGGCCCATGAACGAAGCCGCGATCACCGAATACATCACCGACACGTTTGACGGTGTCGATCTAGTCGTCGCGTCGGGCGACACCTTCTTTTTCTACAACCCCGTTAGCGAGTTGCCGCCGGATCATATGTTTCCGTTCGTCACACTCGTGACCAGCGATATCAATGACCAGTTCTCTGATCTGAACCGCCCGTCGGTCTTCCGGCTGAACATCGGCGTCAGCAAGCAGACCTATCGCTCGTTGTTCGGCGCAGGTGGTGGCGATGACAGCGCCTACGACTTCACCGCCTTAGATCAGTTAATGCCGCACCCCGTGTACGGGCGGATGTATTGGGTCTGTGTGCTCAACCCCAGCGATGCAAGGTTCCAAGAAGCGGTGCGGCCATTGCTGGCCGAGGCTTATGATATGGCCGTCGGAAAGTTCGCTAGACGTGCCGCCCGCAGGTGAGTCCCGCTATCATTTAGTCCACCCTCTCGGCATCACTCCCCGTATCGAAGCGTCCACCAGCTCCACCGTATGCACCACCGGCAACCGGCTGCCTGCACGACCCAGCCCGCCCCTGATCTGCATTATGCAGCCGGGGTTGCCGGTCGCGATCAGGTCCGCCGGGGTGGAGAGGATATGCCCGGCCTTGCGGTCGCCGAGGTCGGTCGCGGCGGCCGGTTCGACCAGGTTATAGATGCCCGCCGAGCCGCAGCAGATGGCCGCCTCGGGGATCTCGACAAGCTCGAGTTGCGGTATGCTTCTCAGCACCTTGCGCGGCGCGTCCCTGATGCCCTGGGCGTGTTGCAAGTGGCAGGCGTCGTGGTAGGCCACGCGCAGAGGTAGCGGCAGGCGGGGGGCGCGAGGTTCGAGTTCGGCCAGGATCTCGGTGATGTCGCGGCACTTCTCGGAGAAGGCGCGGGCGCGCTCGACGTATGCCGGGTCGTCGGCCAACAGCCGGGCGTAATCCTTCATCGTCGAGCCACAGCCTGCGGCGTTGATCACGATGCTGTCCACGCCTGCGCGCTCGAAGGCGTCTATCGTCCGCCGCGCCCTGTCGAGCGCACCATCCTCCTGCCCCGCGTGCAGCATCAGCGCGCCGCAACAGCCCTGCCCCGGCGGTATGATCACCTCGCAGCCCTCTGCGGACAGCACCCGCGCCGTCGCCGCGTTCACTCCGGGGAAGAAGACGCCCTGCACACAACCGAGCAGCAGCCCGACCCGCCGCCTCCGCACACCTCTCGCCGCCACCCGCTCCGGTACGCGCGCCCTCAGCGCCCTCAGCGACACCGACGGCATCAGCGACTCCGCTGCTCTGATGCGCGGCGGCAACCTCTCCATGATCCCGCTTCGCCGCAGCGCCCGCCGCAGCCCCGACGCCTGGTAGAGCAGCGTGGGCAGCGCGAAGGCCCGCAGCCGGTTGCGGTGGGGCAAGATCGTGAACAGCAGCCGACGGAACAGGCGGTCGCCGGGCGTGCGCCGGTAGTGGCGCTCTATCTGCGGGCGCGTCGCCTCGATCAGGCTGCCGTATTGCACCCCCGACGGGCACGCGGTCACGCAGGCCATGCAGCCGAGGCAGCGGTCGAAGTGCTGCACATAAGTCGGGGTCATCTCCGCCCGCCCCTCGACGCCCATCTCCATCAAGTAGATCCGCCCGCGCGGCGAGTCCATCTCCTCGCCCCAGAGCAGATACGTCGGGCAGGTGGGCAGGCAGAACCCGCAATGCACGCAATCCTCTATCAGGTCGAGTGACGGCGGGCGCTTGCCGTCGAAGATGCTGATCGGCCGCTCGGGGTTGGACGGGGTGAGCAGGTGTTCGTGGTCCATTTCAGATACCGCCCACGAACCGCCCGGGGTTCAGCGTCCGCCGTGGGTCGAACTCCGCCTTCACCCGCCGCATCAGCGGCAAGGCATCGCCCGCCGCGCCCCAGGCGTCGAGGCCCGGCTTCATCTCCGGCGGGCAGTCGAGCACTACCACCGAGCCGCCCGCCGCCGCAAGAGCCGCCCGCAGCGCAGAAAGAGCCGCCGGAAGCGCAGGCCCGTCGCCCTCCAGCCGCAACGTCGCAACACCGACCGCCTGCGCGACCAGTCTCCAGCCGAGGCCGCAGGCCGCCGCGACCTCCGCGACCTGCACGCATAGCCGCCCCATCTCTGCGGGCAGCACGCCGAGCTTGCAGACCAGGGCCGCCCCTTCGCCTTCCCACAGCGCCTCCCGCGCCCGCCAGACCTCCGGCCCCGCCCCCACGGCTTCACCGCATCCGGCTGCCCGCACGATCGCGCACAGCATGGCGATCTGCCCGTCGAGCGCCGCTGCTATCCCCTCGATGTGAACGTCCACCGCCGGTGCCATGTCGCCGGAGGCGCGGAACTGCACGCCGGTCGGCACCAGGGACGAGTCCGCGATTCCGCGTAGCAGGCCGGTCGCCTCCGCTGTGCCCGGAGCGCCGATGCTGAACGAAAGAGTGTCGGCGGGCATCGGGTGCAGCCGGAAGGTCGCCTCGGTGATCACCCCCAGCGTGCCGAGCGCGCCGGTCATTAGCTTCGGCAGATCATACCCCGCCACGTTCTTGACCACCTTGCCCCCGCTTTTCGCCAGCGTGCCGTCCGGCAGCGCCACGGTCACGCCAAGCACCAGATCGCGCAGGCTGCCGAAGCGTGCTCGAAGGCTGCCGCTGTCGTTAGTCGCCAGCATGCCGCCGACGGTCGCACGCTCCGGCCAGAGCGGGTCGAGCGCCAGGCGCTGCCCTTGTTCCGCGAGCGCGCTCTGCAAACGTGCCACGGTGCAACCGGCCTGCACAGTCGCGGTCATGTCGCCCCATGCGTGTTCGAGCAGCGCATCGAGCCGCCGCATCTCGAGCAGCAGGTCCGCGGCCTCCGGCTGGTTGCCCCACGTCAGCTTCGTCCCGCTCCCGCGCGGCACGACTACCGCCCCCGCCGCATCGGCCCGCGCCAGCAGTGCAGCCACCTCCTCGGCGCTGCCCGGCGCGACGGCCCAGGCGGGGGTAACACCGTCTACGGCGTCAGCCGGTGTTGCAGGGCGGACATGATCCGCTCCGACAATAGCGGCGAGTTCGGCGGCGAAGCTGATCAACAATCTCTATTTCCTCAGCACCACATCATCCTTCGCGCCTTCGCGTCTGCGCGGTCGAACGTCCCCAACATTGTACCATACTCCGGTTGGCAACAGAAACACCACAGGAGCCTGCGGGTGCGGGCCTCTGCGGTGTTTCTTGAGATGCATCGGATATACTGTGGCCGTTAGGCTTCGGTATTTCCTTCCTCTGCGCTGTCGGGCTGCTGCCGCTTGCGGAAGCGCAGCATGGCCCCGGCACCGGCCGCGCCAAGCCCTGCGAGGAGCCACCAGGGAGTCCCATCGGCGGGAGCACCCGTGGTCGGCATACCCGGCGGCACCGGGCTGCATTCGACTAGGGGACCGCCCGGAGTTCGATAGATCACGCCGGTTGGATCGATAGCGCCTGCCCCTGGGTAGGTGATCGCCAGCCCACTGCCGCCGATGATCCCCTTCTGCTGGAGCCGGGCATAGAACTCGGCGACCGTGCCGAAGAGAGCCGGAGCGAAGGCGTGGTCGTTCGCCGGACGACTGCCGAGGGCGTGGTTCGCCAGCAGCCGGTGCTCCGCTTCCTCGGCAGCGAATTGGAAGTTCGCTTTGAGCAGGTCGATGCGTTGTTCCCGCGTGAAGGTGTGCATCGAAGCCATCACGGCCGCGATCGCCGCGTCTTCGAGTTCCACGAGATCCTTAAAGAGCGCCTTCGGGTTCGCGAATATCGAGGTGTCCTCGATGTGGAAGGTTTCCGTCCGCAGCTTGCCGCCGGCAGCCTTCAGGAAGTCGAGGTGGAACTGTTCCTCGGCCCGCACTCCGGTGAGGATCTTCAACACCATAGGGGGGATGGCGGGGCTGTAGTTGCCTTTGGCGGCGTTGTCGAGTATCGTGCCGACGAGTGTCACCCCAAAGGCTTCGTTAGTCGCCAGGATGTCCAAGATGTCCTGGACCTGCTCCGGCTCCCCCGCCGCCGGCGCGTGGTTCCAGAGGCGGGCAGCTTCGGCCGTCGCCGGGCGCAGAAGCCCCGTCCCCGACAGGGTCAGGCCGATGCCGAGGACGCCGAGGCCCTTGAGCAGATCACGTCGTGAGAAGCGCCCCTCCGTCAGGAAGTCCAGGGGATCGTGTTTGTTCGGGTCCATAGATTGCTCTCCTTTCATGGGCTTCACGTTCAGGGCGTGAGCTGGCCGACGCCGGTGGTGTCGATCGCGCCGGGGCCGGGATAGGTGATCTGCGTGCCGTTGCCGCCGATAAAGCCGAGCTTCTGGAGCGCGTCCCCAGCTTCGCCGACGTTGTTGAACAACGCCTGCTGGAAGGCGATGTCGTTCGGTAGGCCCGTGATGATCCCAGCCTCGACCGCGAAGAAGCGGGCGGCCACCCGGTGCTCGGCTTCGACCGACCCGATGGCGAGGGCCACCTGGACCAGATCCGGCTCGCCGAGGATGCCAAACTCCTGTGCCGCCGCCAGGTAAGCCCCGATAAAGAGTTCTTCCAGCGTGATCAGCATCTTCAGGAAGGTCGGCACATCGGTGATGAGGTTCGGGTCGGGGAAGGTGAAGGTGGTGGTCAGGGGCTTCGCGCCCGCCCCGGTGAGGAACAGATAGTGGGCCTGCTCCTCCGCGCGCGCCGCCGTTAGCGCTTGGATGTGCTCGGCGTTCAGCGCCAGTTGCCCACCGGCAGCGTTGGCGAGGGCGGCCCCGAGGGCCGTCACCGCGAAGGCTTCGGCCGTCGCCGCGATATTGATGATGTCTTGGCCGCTTTCACACGCGGCGGCCACGCGCGCCAGGGTGCTGCTCGCGGACGAGGGAAGTCCCTGGCGCGCCACGCCGTGCGCGCTCTGCTGCATTGGTTTCATGCGGATGTCCTCCTTAGAAAAGCGTAGTCACTAGCCGGTAGTCCCGTCGGGGGCCTCCATACACTCCCGTGCGGTGATTGAATCATCGGCTACTATCTAGACTATCATGCCCCCGGAAATATTCCCCGCTGGTCGCTGCCTACAGTAATGGGTCACTTGTGTCGGTGACAAGTGACCCATTAGCAATTTGCCGGAGAGAAGACTTTTATATGCTGCGCTCAGAAGAACTCCGCCGTTCCCGCCAGCTCCAGCGGGTGTGGTTCGTAACGGCCCACTCTCTCCCCGCAGAGCCGGGGCCGGGGGAATATCTTTTCGGGGTTCGAGAGCCGATGCGGGTCGAACGCGCAGCGCAGTAGCTGCATCGTCTCCAGGTCCGGCTCGGCGAACATCACCGGCATGTAGGCCTTCTTCTCCTGCCCCACACCGTGTTCTCCGGTGATCGAGCCGCCCGCCGCCACGCAGAGGCGGAGGATCGCGGCAGCCAGCGCCTCGGCCCGCTCCTCCTCGCCGGGCACCGAGCGGTCGTAGAGGACCAGCGGGTGGAGGTTGCCGTCTCCCGCGTGGAAGACGTTAGCCACCCGCAGGCTCGCCTCTGCGCTCAGTCTCTCTATCTCCTGCAGCACCCTCGGCAGCGCAGTGCGTGGGATCACGCCGTCCTGCACGATGTAGTTCGGGGAGATCCGGCCCATCGCCGCGAACGCCGCCTTCCGCCCCTTCCAGAAGCGCGCCCGCTCCTCCTCCGAGCGCGCTACGCGGATCTCCACCGCGCCGCAGTCTGTGCAAAGACCCTCTACCCGCCCCATCAGCAGCCCGACCTCAGCATCGGGGCCGTCGAGTTCGACCAGCAGCAGCGCGCCGCAGTCGGGGTAGCCCGCGTGGACCGCCGCCTCAGCCGCTTGGATGCTCAGATTGTCCATCATCTCGATAGCCGCGGGCAGGATGCCAGCCGCGATGATCGCGCTCACGGCTGCGCCCGCCGCGTCGGTCGTGGGGAAGGCGGCGAGCAGCGTTCCCACGGCCTCCGGCCTCTTGACGATCCGTAGAGTGATCCGCGTGGCGATGCCGAGCGTGCCCTCAGCGCCGACGAAGACCCCCGCGAGGTCGTAGCCCGGCGCGTCGGGCGCAGCGCCGCCGAGGTTCACAAGAGTGCCGTCGGGCAGCACGACTTCGAGCGTGAGCACATGGTTCACCGTGAAGCCGTACTTCAGGCAGTGCGCGCCCCCGGCGTTCTCCGCAACGTTGCCGCCGATGGTGCAGATAGACTGCGACGACGGGTCCGGAGCGTAGAAATAGCCCGCGCCTGCCACCGCGTCGGTCACATGCGCGTTGATCACTCCCGGCTCGACGACCACGCGCGCGTTCGGCAGGTCAACCTCGACGATCCGGTTCATCCGCGCCAGGCCGATCACCACCCCACCCTTCACCGGCAACGCGCCCCCGCTCAACCCGGTGCCCGACCCCCTCGCCACGAAGCCGATCCGCTCTCTGTGGCACACTCGCACCACCGCCTGCACCTGCGCGGTCGTCGTCGGCAGCAGCACCGCCTCCGGCACGACCCGGTAGTTCGTCAGCCCGTCGCACTCGTATGTCTGTAGCTGCTCAGGCTGCGTGATCACCCCGGCCTCGCCGAGAATGGCGCGGAACTCGTTGACGATGCGGCTCTGCATGTCCTGCCCCCTGGCCCCCTTCCCTATGGGGAAGGGGACCGTCCTGTGTGATGACAGTATACTCCAGGGCGGGCAGATCGGCAATCGGCATAGCCTTAGACACTGGTCGAAGCACGCCGCCTCAGCGCCAGCCCGACGAGCGCCAGCAAGAGGCAGCCGGCCGCCAGCGCGGCCACCCAGCCTGAGCCGTTACCCTGTCCCGTCACCGGCATACCCTGTGCGGGCTGAGTGTCGAAGGCGTTGAGCAGGCTGGAGGCCGCCGCGTCGCGTCCACCGAGCGGGGCCAGATCCCAGCGGAGTTCGATGGTCTTGAGGATCGAGGTTGTATCGTATTGGGTGTGGTCTACGAAGTCCTTCTTCGCGTAGGGCGAGACGATGATCGTCGGAACGCGAGTGCCCGGCCCCCAGCGGTCGCCAGCCGGTGGGCTAACGTGGTCCCAGAAGCCGCCGTTTTCGTCGTAGGTCAGCACGATAGCGGTGTCTGCCCAATAGGGGCTGTTCTGCACCGCGCTCACCAGGTCGGCCACATGCTGCTGCCCGCGCACGTCGTCGGTGTAGCCGGGATGCTCATTGTCGCTGCCGAGCAGCTTGACGAAAGATACCGCGGGCAATTCGCCGGCACCGAGTGCGCGCGTGAAGTCGGTCTCGTCGCGTAGGTGGGCGGCGCGGCCCGGCGTGCCGTCGGCGTAGTTCGCGTAATATGCGAACGGCTGGTGGTTGAACTGGAAGAGTTTGTCGGCATGGCCGGCCACCGCGTTGTTCCAACCTCCAGAATACCAGGCCCAGGAGATACCCTTCTCGCTCAGTCGGTCGCCGATCGTCGGCGCGGTCTGCTCCGGCAGCAGTTGCGCGGTGTCGGTCACGGTCGCCGGGTGCGGGCTGTTGATCGTGTAGACCGTGTTCACGGCGTAGCCGTCAGTCGTTACCGCGCCGTCTTTGACCAGCGCGCCGTTCGCGTCGAGTTGGGCGACCTTCGAGGCCGGAGCGTTCGGCCAGGTGGGGACGCAGGCGCAGATCAAGAACTGGTGGTTCAGGTAGGAGGCGCCGAAGGCCGCGTGGAAGAAGTTGTCGGCTATTGTGTACTGCTGCGCCAGCCGTCCCTCCGGCAGGCCGGTCGAGTCGTAATAGCCGAGGACCAGGCCGGGGCTGGGGCTGTACGCAGCGAACTTGTCCATCTTGCCGCCGTCGATCATAGCCTGCTCTTGATAGAAGCCTCCCCCGAGGTCGCTGAACTTTGTGTTCGGGGGAGCGTACCGGGCGATGTCATACGGCTGCACCGGCAGGCTTGTCGGGAAGCGCGTGTCGGGCACGGGCGGCTTTGTCGTCGGGTCGGCAGGCGGAGGGAAACTCGCGTAGACAGTACCCTGCTTGTCCACCTGCGGCGGGCTGCTCGTCGCGTTGTTCAGCCCGTTCACGCCGGGGAACTCGCCGTACAGGCTGTCGAAGCTCCAATTTTCCTGGTAGATCACGATGATGTGGTTGATTCTGCCCAAGCCGGCAGCGGGACCGGATGCCGTCACCCTCGCGCTAGGCAGCAATATCGCCACTAGGGCTGCCATCAACGTTCCCACACTTAGCTTCCTCATAACTCTGCCCTCCCAGTATCTAGATGCCTCATCCATAAATCTCATCACCCTTCTATACTGGGCCGAGCCTCCAAATATTCCCGCCTGCGTGCGCGGCGACAGAATCGGTGGTATGATAAAGTGGGGTTATGGGGCGGGAATAAAACGGGCTGCCGCGCAGTTATTACAGTGGGGGCGCTGCTGCCCCGGAGGGATGGGCAACCGCTTGCCGGCACACAACCAAGAGACCCGCTTCGAACAGACTGTCTTGCCTCATCTGGCGGCGGCCTACAACCTGGCGCGTTGGCTCACCCGCAGCGACCAGGACGCCGAAGACGTGGTGCAGGAGGCATACCTGCGAGCCTTCAGGTTCTTCTCGGGCTTCCACGGAGGCGACAGCCGCGCCTGGCTGCTCACCATCGTGCGTAACACCAGCTACACATGGCTGCGCCAGAAGCGGGCGCAAGACCTGACCACTGAGTTCGACGAGGAACTCCACAGCATAGACTATGAGGCGTCGGACCCCGAATGGTTGCTGATGCAGCGCGACGGCGAGCAGACACTCCGTGCCGCTCTCGAGGGCTTGCCGGTAGAGTTCCGAGAGGCCGTGGTTCTGCGGGATCTCGAAGGTTTGTCCTACAAGGAGATCGCTGTGATAGCCGGCATTCCGCAGGGCACGGTCATGTCCCGGCTGTCGCGCGGGCGCAAGCGGCTACAACGCATCCTGGCACCCGGCCCGGATAAGGAGGTCCAGCGTGAACTGTCCTGAGACCCGGGATCTGATCCACGGCTATATTGACGGAGAACTTGATCTGGTCCACAGCTTGGCCGTCGAGCAGCATCTGCAAGGCTGCGCTGAATGTACCGAGGTCTACGCGCGGCAACAGGCGTTGCACGCAGCCATAAAGTCCGGCTCGCTCTACTATGCCGTGCCGTCCCACCTCCAAAAGCGCATCCAGTCGTCTATCCGGCAGGCCGCGCGAGCTGAGGCTATGCCGCGCCGCCCACCCTGGCGTGCCCTCAGCCTTGTGGCCGCCCTCGCCGCCTTGCTTGCCCTTGCTGTCGGCCTACTATACCTCTGGCCCCACACTCCCGCCTCCGGCTTGTTAGCCCAAGAGGTTGTGTCCAGCCACATCCGCTCCCTTATGGCGGAGCATCTGTCCGATGTCGCCTCATCAGACAAGCACACCGTCAAACCCTGGTTCGACGGCAAGCTCGACTTCTCGCCGCCCGTAGAGGATCTCGCTGCTCAGGGCTTCCCGCTAATCGGCGGCCGGCTCGATTATCTCGACAACCGCCCGGTCGCGGCCCTGGTATATGGGCGGAACAAGCACTTCATCAATCTGTTCGTTTGGCCTGCCGCGCAAGGCGACTCCGGCGACCTGCCGCCCTCGGAGATACAAGGATATAACCTGCTCCATTGGACCCAGGGGGGCATGACATTCTGGGCTGTATCCGACCTCAACACGCAGGAGTTCCAGGAGTTTGTCCGGCTGATCCAGACGCAAGCCGTGCCGCCCGGACCTTAGCGGATATTACTCCGTGGCCTTCAGGTGGCGCACCAGTTGAGCATGAACATGCTCCAGCAGGGGAGCCTGGTCCGCGAGATCTACTGTGGCGGCCAGAGGCGCGTCCGCTGGCACCGGCGCGCCGGTGCCAGCGAGTGTCCGTAGGTACGCGCCCAACAAGCGGGCCAGCCCTTCGGCATCGTGCCGCTCCAGGTCCGGCTCGCCGTGGTGCCCCAATGCCTCGTGCAAGCGCTCGGCTTCGGCGGTGTCGTGCGGGAATGCCACGGAGGCGCGGCGCGGGTCGAACAGGTCGCGCAACAAGCGTATCTCGTCCGCGCTGAAAGGTATTTTCACGCTCGTTCTCCTTCACCAGAGTGCAGCCGAAAGTGTGAAATTGACGCGGCTGCCCGCCGATTATAGCAGGCCGGGTTTTGCACTGTCAAGCAAAGCGCGCTTGCGGGTGCCGGCTAATTATGGTACACTACGCCGCAGATATATGTGAAGGAACACCCTATGTTGAGCAACGGCGTGGTGCCGGACAAAGACGGGCTGGCGTTTGAGACCGACCCTCGCAAGCGCGTGGTCGTGACCGGCATGGGCACGATCAGCCCGCACGGCCATAGCGTGGCCGAGTTCTGGGAGGGCGTGAGCCGGGGCAAGTCGGCGGTCGGCCCGATCACCCTCTGCGACGCCTCACCATACCCGACGCGGATCGCCGCCGAGGTCAAGGACTGGGATCCCCACAAGTGGATCGAAGCCCGCGATGCCCGCCGCATGAGCCGCGCGACGCAGTTTGCAGTCGTCTCGGCACGCCAGGCGCTCGACGACAGCCGCCTCGAGATCACAGACGCCTTCAGCGAAGAAGTCGGCGTGCTGCTCGGCACGGGCACCAGCGCCTTCCCCGAAATCGAGCAGGGGGCGCAGATCCTCTTCACAAAGGGCGGGATGCGGATGAACCCGTTCTTCACGCCGATAGTGCTGGCGAACATGGCAACCGCCCAGGTCTCGATACACTATGGGCTGCGCGGCTACTCGAGTACGGTGATCACCGCCTGCGCCGCGACCACCCAGGCCATCGGCGAGGCGGGCGAGGTGATCCGGCGCGGTGATGCGACCGTGATGCTCGCCGGCGGCACCGAGGCGGCGATCTCCGGCTTTGGCCTCGCCGCCTTCTGCCTGCTGCGTGCTATGAGCAGGCGCAACGACGACCCACAGGGCGCTTGCCGCCCCTACTCAGCCGACCGCGACGGCCTGGTGCCCGGCGAGGGCAGCGCGATTCTGGTGCTCGAACGCCTCGACCACGCCCTCTCCCGCCGCGCCCGGATCTACGCCGAACTGATTGGCTACGGCTGCTCCTCCGACGCATACCATGTCGTCGCCCCCGAGCCCGATGCTCGCGGCGCGGCGAAGGCGATCACCCGCTCCCTCGCCGGCTCCGGCCTCGCCCCGACCGATATTGACTACATCAACGCCCACGGCACAGCCACCGACCTCAACGATCCGATGGAGACGCGGGCTGTCAAGCTCGCCTTCGGCGACTACGCCTACGAGCTGCCGCTGAGTTCCAACAAGTCCATGTTCGGCCACCTGCTCGGCGCGTGCGGCTCGCTCGAGGCGGTCTCCACCATAATGAGCCTCCGCAGCGGCGTCATGCCGCCGACGATCAACCTCGAAGTGCCGGACCCTGCGTGCGACCTCGACTATGTGCCGAACGTGCCCCGGCAGGGCGACCTGCGCGTGGTTATGAAGAACAACTTTGGCTTCGGCGGGCACAATGCCTCGCTGATCTGGAGGCGCTGGGACGCCGGAGATGAAGCCGGCCTGCCGGACAGGGGACGATGAGCCGATGAACACGACGGTCAACGAAGCATACATCAAGCGCAAGCTGGCGGAGGCGGGGCGGCGGCAGGTGATCGGGCTTGGGATGCTGGCCGTCAGCCTCGTCATCAGCCTGCTCACGAGCACCCAGGCTTCCAGCGCGGCGGCGGCATATTGGCCGATCTTCGTGGCGTATCCGCTGCTGATCATCGGCTTCCCGTTCTGGCAGAGCGCGCGCGGGCGGTCCTACTATTGGAAAACAGCCTCGAAGCTCGCGCCGGTAGTCACCGCCGAGGTCCAACCCGGCCCGAAAAACCGGCTTTATGCCTACCTGCCAATCGGCGACACGGTGATGGATTACCTGCTGGTCGGACCCGAAGGGCTGTTCGTGATCGAACTCAAAGGCATCACCGACGACGCGAAAGGCGGCAGCACGATCACCTGCCGGCAGAAGAACGGCAAAGATCAGTGGTCGCAGAGCCTCGGCGTGCTGGCGAGGCTGGTGCGCCTCGGTGAAGCGCCGCTCGGCAACCCCAGCCTCGCGCTCGACGAGAAGATCACCGCGCTCAAAACATGGATGCAGGCGCAGGGCCTGCCGGAGGTGGCGGTCTGGGGCGTGGTCGTCTTCCGGCAGGGCACCACCCCGCTGAACATCGAGGACGCGACATACGAGGTGATGCACCTCAACGAGTTCCGTAACTTCCTGAACTACGGCCAGTACTACGACCAGGATATGCGACCCGTGCTACACGGCGAGGCCCGCAACCGGATCAGCGCGGCGCTCAACGGCCTGCTGGGGGTCGCCGCCGCAGCGCCCCAGCCGAAGGCGGCAGCCACAGCCCTGCCCGCCCGCAAGCCGAGCGCAGCAGCCGTCGCCGAGCGAGAGCGGGTCCGCGAGATCCGCGCCGCCCGCGCCGCAGGCACCGCGGCTCCCCCCGCTCGCAAACCCGGCCCGTCCGCCGCCCAGAGGCCGGCTGCCCCGCCCCAGCGCCCGCCGTCTAAAAACGGCAAAGGCTGAAGCTCTTGATATCCGGCCCGAAAGGTGCTACTATGTAACCAATAGCATGCGCTGAGAAGGACGAGTAGCGCAGGCAACGCGCCAGAGAGACGGGGCCACCGACTGAGAGCCGCGTCAGCCAATTGCCCGCGTGAAAACCGCCTTTGAGCAGGCCCCCGGAACCCCGCGCGATGCGGCAAGTATGGGCGACCCGGCAGGCTCCGTTACAGGCCCTCTGAGAGCGCAAGCCGTCTCGCCGGATCGGGCGAGCGGGCGGCGCTGAACTTGGGTGGAACCGCGTGGATAATCCCCGCCCCAATTACTGGGGTCGGGGATTTTTTATGTGCAGGAGGCGAAAAATGGCTCGATATATCTCGCCCGAATACGATCTGGATCGCGAACTCGAACTGCAACTGATCCAGGCGCGCTGGCACCCGTCGCCCGTGGCTGAGGCCGATAACGACGATTGGTCGGGCGTCTACGGTCACTGCGCCGCGCCGCGCGCGGAGGACGCCCGACGCCTGCCGCCGGATGACGACGACTGGGGCTACGGCGATGCCCAGGCGTGCTAGCCGCTGCTGCGTTGCCGGGTGAGTCAGGGCGCGTCAGGGCGAACGATGTGCAGGTGTGTCGGTTCGGTGCGTGCGGGCGTCGCAGGCGGCATCACCATGTTCCGTAGGTAGTCCAGCACCACAGGGTCGAGCCGGGCGTCGGGCTGCATCCTGTCCTCTAGGTTCTCCCGCCCCGCGAACGCCTCGAGCGCAGCTGCCGTCGCCGGGTCGTACTCCCTCGCGTCCGGCACCTCCGGCAGATACCCGGCCTCGTGCAGCAGCCCGCGCACCTCTGCCAGCGTCGCGCCTTCGAGAGCGAGCAGCCGGGCCGGGTCGGTCTTCTGGAACAGCAGGTGGTGGAGGTCGAGTATCCGCTTTAGTTCGGTGATCGGCGAGGGGTGATCGTCCACCCGCAGGTCGAGGTAGCGGTCATTGAGGCCGGAGTAGCCGCCCGCCGCGCGCACCACCAGCACCGCCGCCGACTGCATACCCCGGCTGTCGCCGCCGGCCGCCTGTCCGGCAGCCAGCGCGGCAAGCAAGTGGTCCGACAACTCCCCCACGCCGCTCGCCTGTTGCTCCAGGAACGTCTCGGCCAGCGCGTCCACCGTGGCCTCGCTCACGAGGATATTGCCCTGAGCCGCGAAGTGAGGGCCGACGCGCCCTCCGGCCCATGCATTGCACGAGGCCCCGGTGTAGGTCGCCGCGCGCCCATGTGCGTCCACGATGCCCACCTGCCGGTGCGCCGCGTCGGGGTCAGCCTTCGTCAGCGCCGTGATGACCTGCTCGGGGTCTTTGCCCGCCGCGAGCGCGTCAAGCCCGCTAGGGCCATAGCCGGTGTTCGCCAAAGCCTGTGTCGCCACCGCGCCCACCCCGGCCCTCGCCCAGGGCACCACCGCGCCCACCGCGAGGAACTTCGATTGGACCGCGATCCCGAGGTCGCCGTTGGTCGGGTCGTGCCCGACGATTGAGAACGTGGCTACGATCCCGTCTGCCCGATGAGTCTGCATGTCCCACCTCCCGTTTGCACGCATGTGAGCTTTCAGCTTTCAGCTAGGCTGAACGCTGCTTACCCACGCATTATACCAGCAGATAGGCCGTGCTGCCAGTGGTTGGTGGTTAGTGGTTGGTGGTTAGGTAACGAATACACGAATGAGGTGGGGTGATCAGGGAAACAAGAGTATGGCAACAGTCCACGGGCGGAGCCGTGTCTTACAGGGGTGACCGGGGCCGTCGGGACGGCGGTGGTACGGGGACGGGGGTGGAAGCCGCGTCTGTGGGAGAGCGGCTCCGCCCTCGATGATTCACACCATCGTAAATCGAGCGCAGAGCGACTCTCCCACAGACGACCTTCCTACCCCAGCCCCCTCATTCGTGTATTCGCGGCCGGTATTCGCGGACGGTTTGCCAGTCAGCCGCGCGACCGACAGGGCCTACGGCGGCGGGTTTCACGCTCCGCGCGCCGCCAGCCAGGCCAGCAACCGCTCGAGCGGCCAAGTCGTGAGGATGTTGGGGGCTTGCGCCCAGCCGCGGCGGGCGACCGTGATGCCGTACTCGACGTTGGCGAAGCCGTCGGGGTGGTGGGAGTCGGTGTCCACGGAGAGGAGCACTCCGGCTTCGACGGCGCGGCGGGCGTAGATGTCGTTCAGGTCGAGGCGCTCCGGCGAGGCGTTGATCTCGAGCGCGGTGCCTGTGGTGCGGGCGAGGGCAATCAGCGCGTCCACGTCGAGGCCGCTGGGGTCGCGGCTGCCGAGGAGCCGTCCGGTCGGGTGGCCGATGATGTCCACATGGGGGTTGCGGCAGGCGTCGAGCACGCGCTCGGTGACGCGGGCGGGGTCGTGGCGAAGCCCCTGGTGGACCGAGGCAACGACTATATCGAGGCTCGCCAGCACGTCGTCGGGGTAGTCGAGCGTGCCGTCGGTCTTGATCTCGAGTTCGACGCCGTGGAGCACGCGGAACGGGGCGAGCTTGCGGTTCACCTCGGCGACCTCTGCGGCCTGCTCGCGTATCTGCTCGGGGGTCAGCCCGTGGGCGATGGTCAGGCTCTGGCTGTGGTCGGTGATCGCCATGTACTCGTAGCCGCGGGCCTTCGCTGCACGCGCCATCTCCTCGATGGTCGCCGTGCCGTCGCTCCACTTGCTATGGTTGTGCAGGTCGCCCTTGATGTCGCCCACCGTGACGAGGTGCGGCAGCCGCCCGGCAGATGCTGCCTCGATCTCGCCCGCGCCCTCCCGCAGCTCCGGCGGGATGAACGGCAAGCCGAGCGTGGCGAAGACCTCGTCCTCTGTCGCGCACAAGATCCGGCTGCCGTCGGGTCGGTCGAACCCGTACTCGTTGAGCCGGAGGCCCCTGCCCAGCGCGCGGTCGCGCAACTGGATGTTGTGTTCGCGCGAGCCGGTGAAGTGGTGCAGCAGCGAGCCGAAATGCTCCGGCGACAGCACCATGAGGTCAACCTGGAGGCCGTTCCGCAGGCGGACGGTCGCCTTGTTGGTGCCGTGGCTCACCACCTGGCCGACTATCGGCATCTTCGTGAAGAGGTCTATGACGCGCAGCTGCTCGGGGCTGGTGCAGAGGATGTCCATGTCGCCGATGGTGGACTTGCCCCGCCTGATCGAACCGGCGATCTCGATCCGGTCTATCCGCAGGCCGCTCTCGCGCAGCCCCGCGACGAGCTGACGGGCGAGCGGGAGGGCCTCGCCGATGGGGGTGCGCGTGTCCTGGGCGCGCCGCTTAACGGCCTCGAGGCTCTCACGGAGCTTCTCGACCGACTTCGGGCCGATGCCGGGCACGCCGACGACCCGACCCTCTTCGAGCGCCTTCTCCAGTTCGGCGACACTACCGACGCCGAGGCTCTCATAGAGGGCGAGCGCGGTCTTCGGCCCCACATCGGGGATGGCGGTGAGGGCAAGCACGCCCGGCGGGATCTCGGCGCGCAGCTTCTCGTGGAAGCCGAGGCGGCCGGTGCGGAGGAGTTCGTCTATCTTGCCGGAGATTGCCTCGCCTATGTTCGGCAGCGCCTCCAGCACGCCGGCCCGCCAGGTAGTGCGGATGTCTCCCGGCATCGTCAGCAGGGTGTCGGCGGCGCGGCGGTACGACTGGATCTTGAAGCGGTTTTCGCCCTTGAGTTCGAGCATCGCCGCGATCTCCAGCATGATCCCGGCTATGCTGGTGTTCGTGACGCCGGGCGCGGCCTGCATGTCGGTGGGCGGCGTCAGATCCTTCTTGGCGGTTTTGCCGGCCACAGCGCGCTAAACGCTCTCGTTGATGCCGTGGTAGCCTTCGCTGCCTGCTCCTCCGGAGTCGCCGGTGCCGCCGAAGTCGCTGGTCTCATACTCGAACGCCTCGTCGCTGAAATCAGGATCTTCCTGGGGGCGGAGGAAGAAGAAGGCCAGGGCCGCGCCTGCCGCCAGGAATATCAAGACCGGGAGGCTGAGGAAGCCGGTCCTCTTGGTCTTCGGCTTGACTGCATCTTCGAGCTTGCCCTTCGTCTCCTTGAGCATCTTGGCTTGCTTTTTGCCCATCTCTTTCGTGGTCTCTTGGAGATCCTTGCCGTCGCTGCCCTTTTCGTTTTGCGACTGCTCTTCGAGCCATCGGACTTCGTTCTGCTTGGCCTCGAGGTTGCGGCGGATGATGCCAAGCGCCTTGCGGTCGTGTACCTCGTCTAGGCGGTCCAAATACACCTTGATGCCTTCTTCGGCCCCCTTAGTCATACCGCCGAGGCTGGCGGCGTCGCCGAACACGCCGGTGATCTTGCCCCACAGCCCCGCCTTGACCTTGCCGCTGCCGACGCCGTACTCCACCGGCTCGCCGCCTAGCTCAGCCAGGCGGTTATTGAGCGCGCGGGCCTGCTTCTCATGGTCGTTGCGAAAGCGGGTATACTGGCGTTGCAGTTTGCCGTCGTCGGTCTCGCCGATGCCTTCGTCATAAGCGGCGATTGCCATGTATTCGACCTTCACGAGGTCTTCGAGCGCCTTCTGAGTTTTGTCCAACTCCTTAGTGTTCATTCAAGTTCCTCCTTACACAGTTAAGGGGCGTAAATAGCGCCCGTCTACAAACAGCAAGAGGTGTGCCAGTAGGCTACTCAGCTGGCGACACCAGATCGAGGTCGGAGGCGGTCGCAGCCTCCGCCATCTCCTCGGAGAAAGGCAGGGGCACGTATTCGTTGCGCCGCCAGAGCCGGAGCAGGTCGGCGTAGTGCGGGGAGGTCGGCTGGCCGGCCTGCCCGCCGGCGAGGACCACGCGGGCGGTATCCCAGTCGCCGAGGTCGTAGAGCTGGCGATACGACACGCTGTTGCCCGCGGCGGTCAGCGGCGAGTTCGGGGCTTCGGCGCTCATGCAGACCGTGTCGCGGTCTCCGGGCATGGATACGGGTGGTGGGTTGAAGACCCGCGCCAGAGGCCCGATGCTGCCCAGTGGGTGGGAGAGGGTGAGGCGGTGGACACGCCCCCACCTCCAGCGCCGCATGTCCGGCCCCAGCCGTCGGCGCAACAGCTTCAGCCCCTGGTCGAGGCTCCGCTCGAGCAGCGTCTCCCAATCGAGGCCGGCGACCTTTGCAGGGTTGTCCGAGAGACCGCGCAGCCAGGCGAGGTCGTTTTCGCGGAGGGCGTGCAGCATCTGGGGCACGGCGCGGGCAATATAGGCCGTGCTCTGCGTCACCCCCTGGGTCGCGCTGCCGAGGTATTGGTCGAGCAGGCGGCGGTCGGTGAAGGCGAGGCCGTAGACTTCGCGCGTCAGGAAGTGGGCAGTCACCTCGTAGAGCGTGGCGCCCACGCTGTCCCGGTCCATCCGCCCGTCCCAGGCGGCGAGGTACTCGAGCGCCTGCCGCCGCACCCGCCCGCGCCTGCCCCGAATATCCGCCCTCCCGCCAAGCCTCTCCACGATCAGCTCGGCGAGCGCCTGGCCGGGGATCGAGTAGACATCGGCCTGGATCGCCACAAAATCGTCCAGCGTGAGCAGCGGCTTCTCCTCGATCAGGTCGGCGATCCGGCGCGCCCTGTAGCCGGTGGCCCATTCGTGTCCCAGGAAGTAGGGGTAATCGGGGCCGACGATACGGTTGTTCGCCGTCACGACATAGCCCGAAGCGGGGTTGAGCTTCTGCGGCAGCTCGTCGAAGGGGATCGTGCCATTCCACTCGTATTCGCCGGTCCAGCCGGGCACCGGCAACGCGCCTTGCCCGCGCTCGCGCACTGGCAGGGTGCCGACCAGGTGGTAGCCGAAGTTGCCCTGCGTGTCGGCGTAGACCATGTTGATCGCGGGGGCGTCCCATCGGCGCATCGCGGCGCGGAAGCTGGCCCAATCGTGGGCGCGGTTCAGGTTGAGCAAGCCGCGCAGGCTGCCGCCGGGGGCGAGGGCGGTCCATCGCAGGGCGAGCGCAACGTGGGGACCGGCTGTGGGAGAAGGCTCCGCCTTTGAGCGGCGTGGGTGGGGAAGGTTCAGCAACCGTTCCCCGGCGTGCAGCCACTCGCCGTCGCCGTGCGGCGTCCAATCTCCGGCGATCACCGGGCCGTGGCGCGTAGTCAGCACGGTCTCTACCACCGGTCGGGGCCGCCCGCGCACGCGGATGCGCTCGGTGC
Organism: Chloroflexia bacterium; assembly: GCA_050998805.1. Lineage (GTDB taxonomy): Bacteria > Chloroflexota > Chloroflexia > QHBQ01 > JAICKM01 > JAICKM01. The sequence continues at coordinate 126,893 of JBPCPV010000044.1, forward strand.
GGACCTCGGCCTGCTCCCAGTTGCCGTCATACAGCACGAGTGTCGGGTCGTCGGGGTTCAGGCGCTCGACATACAGATCCTGCGTGTCCACCATCGCGTTCGTGATGCCCCAGGCGATATGCCTGTTGTGCCCGAGGACGATGCCCGGAGTGCCGGGGAAGGTCGCGCCGGCCACGTCGTACTCCCCGCCTATAAGGTGCTCTAGATGCCAGACGCTCGGCGTGGTCAGGGGCAGGTGGGGGTCGTTGGCGAGCAGGGCGCTGCCGCTCTCGGAGCGCGCGGGGCCGACCGCCCAACCGTTGCTCGCGGGTATCGCGCTCTGCACCAGCCCGCCAAGCCCGGTCGTCTGCATCAGGTCTTCGTACTCGCCCAACAAGTCGGCGAAGAGGTGGTCCATGCCGCCGAACACCGTGCCCGGCTCTGCGGAGATAGGCTGGCCGAGCGGGTAGGACGGCTCGAGCCGGGCGGCGCGCTCCGCCCCGAGCGCGTTCACCAAGCGCGCGCGCACAAGCTCGGTCTCCCAGTTGCCGCTGAGGCCCCAGGCCATGACTTTGCTCCATAGGACCGAGTCGAGCGGCGTCCAGGGTTCAGGGTCGTAGGCCAGCACCGTGAACTCGGCAGGCAGCGCGTGGGCCTCGCGTGCCCAGGCGATGTATGCGTTCACCCCGGCGCAGTAGGCGTTGACGGCGGCGGCGGTCTGCTCGTCGAGGCCGGAGGCCTCCAGTTCGGCGGCTCGGCGTATGCCGAAGCGCCGCAGCAGGATGTCAGTCGCCAGCGTGATCGGGCCGAAGATCTCTGAGAGGCGGCCCGCCCCGATGCGGCGCTGGAAGTCGAGTTGCCAGAGCCGGTCCTGGGCCTGCACATATCCCTGCGCGGTGAAGAGATCAGCTGCGCTCTCAGCGTGGATGTGCGGGATGCCCCAGGTGTCGCGCCGCACATGCACCGGCGCACTGACCGGGCAGAACAGGGTGCCGTCAAGCGGCGGGAGCGAATGGCGCAGGCGGCGGTACAGGCCGGCACCGGCTGCGGCGAGCGCGGCGGCCGGCAGGCCGTATGCCAGGGTTGCCGTCAGCCGGGGGTGCGGGCGCCGCCTGCCGGGAGCGTGTGTCGGGTTCGCGGCCATCGGTTCAACTCTCCGCCAGCCAGTGCCAGAAGTTTGCCCTGTAATGCTCGGGGCGATACCACTCCTCGCGCTCCGGTGGGCCTTCGTAGACCTCGCCGATGAGCGACCAGGTGAACTCCTGGAGCGCCGCCTCCGACCCGCCGAGCGCCTGTACATCGCGCTGGAGGTCTCCGGTGAAGGGCAGCCCTGAGTCGAGGTTGAGAGCGGCAGAGAGGTCGCGCAGCGCGGCGAGGGCCGCTTCCCGCTCGCCACGCACGAGCAGCCTGAGCACAGCGCGGAAGTTCAAGCCGGCGTCGCGCGCCGCAGTCTCCCGCTCCGGCGACTGGGCAGCGAATGACGACACGTCAACCGAGATCGTCTCCTCGGTCGGCACCTGCTGGACTTCTTCGAGCAGCAGGCTCAGGATGTTGAAGTAGGCCCAGAAGTAATCGTCTCTTTGCAGCACGCTGATCGCGCGGTCTAGGCTATCGGTCGCCTCCCAGGGAGTGGTTTCCCAGCCCCAAAAGCTGGCCGGCGCACCCGGCTGCGCTGGTGGGGCGTCTATCTCGCCGGCGTCGCGCAGCATCGCCAGCCAGGCAAGAGGCACGCAGCCGTTCTGCCGGATGGCGCTATACTCGTCAATCTTGAGGTCGGAAGGGTAAGGCATAAGTTTCTCCGAATCTTCGGACGCTAGCTCGGGTTGGCCTCGCTCTCCTCGGCGGGCGTGGCCTCCGGCTCAGGGGCGGGGGCGGCTGGCGGCTGCTCGGCCGGCGGAGTCGGTGGGGCGGTGCGGCGCGGCGCGGCCGGCGTGCGTGTGGCGGCTGCTTGGCGTGGTGGGGCCGCCGGTCGTGGGGTTGGGGCGACGGCGGTCGGTGCGGGGGCGGTGGGTGGGGGATTCGCTTTCAACTCCTTGCGCTTCACTTCGTCTTTGCGCTTCTGTGCGCGGTGCTTGGCAATAGCCACCTTCTTGGTTTTGTTCATCAAAATCTCCTGAGTGATCTGAGTGATTGTGGCGCAGTCTACCGCGCCACCGCATTGTACACTAGCCGAGGCCGGGGCGCAAGCGCCGAGGCCCGGATGCGGCCATATCAGGGGTGTGGGGCTGCCGCAGCCTGGGCGGGGGTCAGCACGTATGTCGTGAAGAGTTGCACGTTGGCGACATGGCTGGGGACCGCGCCGAGGGTGCCGCCGGGGTAGATCGCCCGCACCGCGTCGAGGTACTGCTCGCTGTCGGGGAAGAAGACGAAGGCCAGCCCCTTGCCGGGCGCGAGCGGAAGCGGGAGTTGTCCGGCGACACCGTTGATGTTCGCGGCGTCCTGCCCGGTGATCAGGTACTGGTTGGTTTCGGGGTCATACGGTTGCCAAGTCGGCCCGACGACACGCACCCTGTAGCCGGTGCCGAGCGCGGCCTCCCACCGGGATTGCGCGGCGCGTATCTCGAACTCGGGGCGGATCACCTGGTAGTGGGTGAAATAAAAGTCAATGTTCGCCCAGCCGAGTATGACGAGTGCAGCGGCTATCGCGGTAGGCATGAGGTAAGATGCAAAACGTGAAACCTGTTGGGTAGTGCCTGCTGCCCGCCCTTGCACATTCCGCACTCCGCATTGCCAGAGTCCGATGGGCAGGGCGAGGGCCGCGTAGAAGGCAGGGAAGGCCGGGGTCCAGTGCGCTAAGAAGGGGATGCCGCGGACCAGGGTGCCTCCGACGAACAGTACACCAACGCCCCAGAGCAGGATGAGGAAGGAGGCGGGCTGACGCCAGCGCCAGAGCAGCAGGCCGACGCCGAGGGTGAGCAGCGCAGCCTCAGCAGGCAAGAGGAGAGGTGCCCAATAGACAGTGCTCTGGTCGGGCTGGGTGCTGATGCCGAGGAGGTTTGTGGCGAAAATCGGCCAGAGTGTGTTCCACATGAGCTGTAGATCGGCCCAGTCGCGCGGGATGTGGTCCCACATCAGCACGCCGAGACCACGCCCGAAATAGAGAGTGGGGTTGCGCGTGAAGTAGGCGAGCAGGGGGCCGAAGGCAGCCAGGTAGCCGAGGGCGAGGAGCGCGAAATGGCCGAGGTAGCGCCAACCCTCGCGCCAGTGTACGATCAGCAAGTAGCCGCCGAAGGCGAGCAGTAGGAAAGGCAGCAGGCGCGTGCCGTAGTAGCTGTATTCGCTGAGGCCGGCGGCGAGGCCGGCTAGCGCCCAGTCGGCGGGGCGGCGTGTGCGTAGGCCCCGCAGCACGAAGTAGAAGCAGATGGTCCAGAAGAAGGGCGTCACGATATTGTTGAGGGTCACGCGGCTGTATTGCACGTCAGCTGCGCTGAAGGCCAGCACGGCGGTGCCGAAGACGGCGGCGACGCGCCCCCACGCCTCGCGCACCAGCCCGTAGAATGGGATCACCGTGGCTGCGCCGAAAAGCGCGGCCGGCAGGCGCAGTACGGCCAGCGTGATGCCGCCGAGCTTCAACGTAGCCGCTACCCCCAGGAACCAGAGCGCCGGCAGGTTGATGTAGTCCCAGAGCGTGCCGAAGACAGACGGGCTGGAGCCGTTTAGGTACGCCTGGGTGGCGACCCGCCCGGTGAGGATCTCATCAGGATGGATTGCGTAAGGCAGATCGCGGAGATCCCAGACGCGCAGCACCACGGCCAGGACGACTAGCCCCGCGAAGATTAGGGGTTCGACGCCGATGCGGCGCATATGTGCGGGAGATGGCTTGTCTGCCGGTGAAGGTTCCGCTGTAGTCGGGCGCGGCCAGGCGAGGGTCGCGCCAAGCAGCAGCACCATGCCGAACAGCCAGAGGATACCGGCCCGCCCGAAGGTCTCTTCGGGATGCTGCAAATAGGCGCTGTCCGCGCTCCATGTCGCAACGGCCGCCAGGCATATCATAAATAGGCAGGCTGCGTGCCGTGCGTCGAGCCGTTGGGCGGTCCTCGACCTCGGCCCGAATGCCGGCGGCGGCCTGACAAAGCCCCAGGCGACGACCGCGAGCGCAGCCGCAACGATCAGCAACACTTCTGCCCGTGTACGCGTAGCTTCGTCGGCGAGCAGGACGGTGCTGACGAAGGCTATCACCCAGGCGAGCGGTCCCAGCCAGATGACGCGCTGCTCCCAGAGCGCGTGCAGCCCGCCGGTGCGCCGCACAGCCACCGGCGCAGTCTCCTGTTGCGGAGCAACTTCTTGCATGGTTCCTCGCCGTAAGCATTCAGCCGTCAGCCGTCAACTAGCTGACTGATTACCCCTATTATACCAGAAACAGATGCGCTGCAACCGACTGCCTTTTGCTTCGTCCCATCTATGTGGTAAACTCTGTCAGCCGCATCTATCTCCCGATATACGAAAGGAACCTGCTCCGTGCGTAATGCCCGTCGGCGACGGTTGCCGGCCGTCGCCGCCCTCATCTTGATACTGCTGCTTGCCGGGCGGTTGCCGGCCGGTGCTGCGCCGCCCCGCCAGTCCGCAGACCCGACCTCAGATCTGTTCGGCATGGTCATGCGCGACCCGTATTATGAGTACGACCCAGCGTCGGGTCCGAACACGGTCGCCCTCGAGCGCCAGGCCGCCGAGCTGGAGAACATGGGGGTGCGCTGGGTGCGGCTCGAGTTCTTTGCGGACGGCCAGATCAACTGGGCGCGATACGACGCTTTCATCACCGAGGTCGCGCCGCGCCACAATCTGAAAATCCTCGCCCTGCTGAACGCCGGCATCGTTAGCTATCAGGGCGCGAGCGTGGATCCGTCGCGCTTCAACGACCTAGCCGACCAGAACAACGGCAGCAATCACTTCATCCGGGTCTTCCGGGACCAGGCGCAGGCGATAGCCGAACATTACGGCTCTGCGATAAGCGCCTACGAGGTGGTGAACGAGCCGAACATCAACCTGGAACTCTGGAACTCGACCGGACACAAGACCGCCGAGATCAAGCCCGAACGCTACGCAACCTTGATCACGCTTACCTACAAGGGCATCAAGGCGGTCGCTCCGACGGCGCAGGTGATCATCGGGGGGATGTTGCTCGGCCCGCCGCCGAAGGACAAGACGCACGACGAACTTGATTGGCTCTATCAGCTATATGAGGCCCCCGCCGTGAAGTCTTACCAGGCTAGCGGCGACGGCAATCAGCCCGGCTGGAACATGGTGCCCTGGGACGGCGTGGGCCTCCACCCATACCGGGTAGATGTCGGCACCTTCGCGGGCCTCGCGCGGACGATGGTCCAGAAGCTACGCGACCGGGGCGACAGCCGCAGCCAAATCTGGGTGACGGAGGTTGGGGTGGAAGCCAAGCCGAATCCGCCCGACCAGCCGCCGTCCGACGGGGAGCAGCAGCAGGCCGCCTTCCTGAGCGCGATCTACCACACTGTGCTCGACGACCCCAACTTGGAGGCGGGGGTCCACTCGATCTTTTGGTTCAAGTACGAGGACTTCCCTGCCCCGAACCCGTCTATTTACTACGGGGTGGTGGGGCTGGCGGAGAACGCCGGCGGCTACGATCCGTCGGGCGCAGTTCTGGTCCATAAACTGGCGTACCGTGCCTACCAAGCTATGGCGCGGCCCGGAGGACTGCCGGAAAGCCGCGTGATCCGCAGGTCCTTCGCGGACGGTAGTGCCTACTTTGACCAGACCGGGCAGACGGTCGCCACGGAGTTCCAGGCATACTGGGTGAGCAGAGGCGGCCTGGCGCAGTTCGGCTACCCTCTGACGCAGCCGAGCCTCGTGCGCGGATACGAGACGCAGTTCTTTGAGCGTGCGGTCTTCGAGTACCACCCTGAGAACGCGCCGCACTACGATGTGCTGCTCCGCCGCCTCGGTGCCGAGTCCCTCGCCGTCCCTTATCCCGATGCCGCCCCGACCGACGACACACCCGACCTGCGCTACTTCCCGCAAACGCGTCACACGCTCGGCGGGCGCTTCCTCGGCTACTGGACGCGCACCGGCGGTCTGCCGGTCTACGGCTACCCGCTCTCCGAGGAGGTTCAGGAACTCGACCCCCGCACCGGCCAGACCTACACGGTGCAATACTTCGAGCGCAACAGGTTCGAGTACCACCCCGAAAACGCGGGCACGCCCTACGAGATCGAGCTCGGTCTGCTCGGTGGTGACCTGCTGCTGAAGGGGCTTTGGTGGCGCTGACATCCGGCGGACAGATCCCCGTGAAAATGATACAATGAGGGCATGACCACAAACACTACCACCGCCCAGGTCCGCACCTTCGTCGCCATCGAACTCCCCGAGTCGGTTATCGCCGTGCTGGCGGCCATGCAAAAGCAGCTAACTGAGGGCAAGCTGCCTCTGCGACTGACCGCGCCCGCCGGGATGCACCTCACTCTGGCCTTCATCGGCGAGATACCGCAGACGCGGGTGGACGACCTGGTGGAGGCCGTACAACGGGGCTGCGCCGGCATCGCGCCTTTCGGCCTCCGCGCTGAGGGCATCGGCATGTTCCCGAACGCGAACGCGCCCCGCGTCGTCTGGGCAGGCGTGCAGGGCATGCCGGCTGCGATGGCGGCGCTGACCAACCTGCGGGCGCGGATCGTCCGCGAATTGGCCGTCACCGCGTTCGCCGTAGACCGCCGCTTCGACCCTCACCTGACGCTGGGCCGCGTCCCCGACCGCGCCACCTCCGACGACCGCGCTCGCGTCGGTGCCGCAGTTCAGGCGCAACCGCCGCTCGGACCCTTCGCCTTCCCTGTCTCCGAAGTGAGCGTGATGCGGAGCGAGCTAAGGGCCGGCGGATCGGTCTACACGCGGATCGCTGATGTGGCGCTGAGAGCTGGGGGCTAGGACACAATGGGCAAGGATTTCTGGCGAGGCGAACGGGTGCGGCTACGCGCGGTTGAGCCGGGGGATTGGGAGAAGTTCTTCGAGGGGAGTTTTGACAGTGAGTCGCTGAGGGCAAGCCACGAGCTTCCTTTCCCCAGATCGCAGGAACGCTATAAACGTTGGACTGAGAAGCTGTCGTCGCAGGATGCCGAGGACGACGCCTTCCGATGGATCATCGACGATCTGGAAGGCGAGATGGTCGGCACGATCAACACCTTCTCCTGCGACCGCAGGCACGGGACGTTCAGCTATGGGCTGGGAGTGGACGAAGGGCAGAGGCGCGCGGGCTACGCCTCCGACGCGATCCGCCTCGTGCTGCGGTTCTTCTTCGAGGAGCTGCGCTACCAGAAGGCCACTGTCCACGTATACAGCTTCAACGAGCCGTCGATCCGGTTGCACGAGCGTCTCGGCTTCCAGCCGGAAGGCAGGCTGCGGAGTATGATCTACACCAACGGCGGGTTCCATGACGACCTGATCTTCGGCATGACCGCAGAGGAGTTCGCGGCTCGTTATCCCTCTGACTCAAAGGCTCCGTGAGCGCGCGCCCCTCGCGCAAGCTGTATTGCGCGCTGCTTTGCTTGTCGCTGGGCCTGGTGATGTTGCCGCCGGTGCCGTCTGCACGGGCCGAGGCAAGCGCCGCCCCCGGCGACGGCTTCGCGGACCCGGCGATACGTGCTGTCTGGGCGCGGAGCGACGCGGCGGTGGCGTCTGGGCAGGCGGCGCGGGCATGGCTCTGGGGGCCGGGGCCGTTCTACACGACATACGAGCCTGCGGACGGCACGCCCACCGGCGCACACTTGGTGCAATATTTTGACAAGGGGCGGCTCGAGGTCAACGACCCGGGCGCGGACCGAGGCTCGCGCTGGTTCGTGACCGCCGGCCTGCTCGTCAAGGAGATGGTGCTGGGCGCGATCAGCACCGGCAGCGCGCCCGGCGACACTGAGGCGCGCCCGCCCGCGCACGCGCCCCTGTCCGGGGACGCGGGTCCGGGCGCGGCTCCCAGCTACGCCGACTGCCGCGCTCTGGTGCTTGCCGCGCCGCCCGGCGACAGGACCGGCGGGTTGGTGGATCTCCGCCTCGGCGCGGACGGCAGTATCACGCACGATGTGCCGATGCCTATCAGCCTCGCCGTGTATGATGCTCGCTCCCGGCACAACATCGCCGCCCCGTTGTGGCGCTATATCGAGGCCGGTGGTGCTGATGCCCCCGCGGATTGGGTCTACACTCTGGGGCTGCCTCTGGCCGAGCCGTTCTGGATACGGGTGCGGGTCGGTGGCGCGGAGCGGGATGTGCTGGTGCAGCTTTTCGAGCGCCGCAGCCTCACCTACACGCCCGCGAACGCGCAGCCCTGGCAGGTCGAGATGGGCAATGTCGGGCGGCACTACTACGACTGGCGGTACGCCGACCTCCGCCCCGACACAAAGACCCCGGCCACTCGCACCGGCTACGATGTGGCGGCACATGTCGGCGATGATCGTGGGCTTGACGTTGTGGAGCGCATACACTACACGAACACCACGGCTGCCCGCGTGGCGCTGCACGAAGTGGTGCTGCGTGTTGTCTACCATCACTGGCGCGGCGCGTTCACCGTGCAGGCCGCGCACGCAGGCGACCAACCGGCCCCCACGCGCTGGCGCGAAGAGGTGAACCTGGCGATTGGCCTGCCTGCGCCGCTCGCGCCGGGGGCGAGCGTGGACCTCGACCTCGCCTTCGGGCTGCACCCACCGACCTTCGGCGGGCGGCACGGCTACGACCCCGCGAACGACCTGCTGACGCTGGGCGACTGGCTGCCGAGCATTGTGCCCTACGAAAACGGCGGCTGGGACGTCTTCCCCTACGCCGAACACGGCGACCAGGGGATCAACGAAGTGGGCGACTACCGGGTTAGCTTCACAAGCGACCACCCGCTCGTGGCCGGAGGCACGGGCACGACGGTCGCGCACGATGGGCGACATTGGACGTTCGACGCGCCTGGCGTGCGCGATGTGGCCTACAGCATATCGCCGCGCCTGGTCAGCCCGCTGGACGACGCCGGGATGGCGCGCGACGCCGGTGGGGTAAAGGTGCTGGGCTACTTCATGCCTGGACACCGCGCTGCGGGCGGGGCGCTGCTCGACACGGTGGCCGCCGCGCTCCGCTGGTACTCCGCGCACATCGGCCCCTACCCATATCCGGTCTTCACGGTCTCCGAGATGGCGCTGCCCCGCGAGGCCCAGTGGGACTACGACCAAGAGTACCCGATGCTCTACCTGATCCCGACCGAGCAGGCCGCCCACACGCCCCAGCCGGGAACGTGGAGCTGGTACACACCCCTGCACGAGACGGCGCACGCATGGTTCTACTCGGCGGTCGGCAACAATCAGCTAACCGACCCCTGGCTCGACGAGGCGATGGCGACCTACATGAGCGCCGAGTATATCCGCGACCGGCGGCCCGACCTCTACCCGGCGGCGTTCGCGGCCATGAGCGGACCCGGTGGGGGCTGGCCGGTTAGCGCCGGCCTCTACAGCGGCTTCCCAAGCGACGCCGCCTACATCCACGCGGTCTACGACCAGGGTGCGCTCATGCTCGACGCGGTGCGGGCCGCGATGGGGCCGGACCGTTTCTGGGCGGCGTTGCGTGACTACTACGCAACGTACACCGGGCGCGCCGCCCGTCCCCGCGACCTCCTGGTCGCGTTCCAGAGGCACAGCGCGGTTGACTTGGCACCGATCTGGAACCGCTATCTGGCGGCTTGGTAACCGGAGCTTCTACTGGTCCGACCGCTTGCGGAACAACTGTAGCGGCGCGCCAGCCGCACGCACCCCGGCCTCCGCGCGCTTATAGGCCAGGATGCTGATCTGGGCAGCCAGCTTTTTCGCCACGTCGCGGAAGGCGGCGGCCTCCGCCGAATCGGGAGCATCTACGGTGATCGGCTTGCCGGCGTCGCTGCCGAGACGGATCGCAAGATCCAGAGGCAGCTCGCCGAGGAAGGGCACGTCAAGGTCTCCGGCTGCGGTGGCGGCCCCGCCGTGCCCGAAGATCGGGGTCTCGTGGAGGCAGTTCGGGCAGACGAAGCTGCTCATGTTCTCGATGATGCCGAGCACCGGCACGTTCAGCTTCTGGAACATGGCGAGCGCCCGCTTGGCGTCCATCAGCGCCACGTCCTGCGGCGTGCTCACGATCACCGCTCCGGTCAACGGCAGCGATTGCGCCGTGGTTAGCTGCACGTCGCCGGTGCCGGGGGGCATGTCCATGATCAGGTAGTCCAGCTGTCCCCACTCAACATCGTACATAAACTGGGTGAGCAACTTGGTGAGCATCGGCCCCCGCCAGACGACGGGCGTGTTGTCGTCGGGAAGCAAGAACGCGACCGAGATCATATCAACGTTGTAAGTGCGGATCGGCAGGATTTTGCCGCTCGGACTGCTTTCGAGCGGGCCGACCGCGCCCATCATCAGCGGCACGTTCGGGCCGTAGATGTCGGCGTCGAGCAGGCCGACTTTCGCGCCGGTCTGCGCGAGCGCGAGCGCCAGGTTCACGGCGACGGTTGTCTTGCCGACCCCGCCCTTGCCGCTGCCGACCGCGATGATGTTGCGGACGCCGGGGATGCCCTCCCGTTCGGGCACATACGAGCCTTGCACCCGCGAGGTCATTGCCGCCGTCGCCGAGGTGACGCCGGGGATGGAGCGTACCGCAGTCTCGGCCTGCTGCTTCATCTGCTCCTTCACTGGGCAGGCCGGCGTCGTCAGCACCACGGTGAAGCTGACATCTCCACCCTGGATCTTGACGTTTTCGACAAACTTCAAGCTGACAATATCTTTATGTAGGTCGGGATCTCTCACCGACCGGAGCGCGTCTAGTACCTGCTGTTCGGAAACCGCCGTGATCGTCATCGTTTGTTTTCTCCCGTTAGCGAGTTAAAAGTGGGCGTTCAACGTATCACTATACAGCGTCGGGCCGCGTGTGTCAACGGCGCGAGGCGCGAGTTTGCGAAAGCCCTTGCATTTAGCATACGGATATGCTATAATAAGCATATCCACCCGATGAACGGGATCTGCGCGCATTCGTTCGGACTCGGTTCGGTCCTTGCCTTGTCCAGATGCCCTCTGCCGGGGCGTGCATCCCTAGCGTACTGTCCCATCCCGGTCGTGAGCAGTCCAAACCCCAACGGCGTTTGCCATCCAGTCCAACACTAACAGGCGGCAAGCAGGGCATCGAACACAAGGAGAGCTCGCATGGGCAGGTTAGTGGTGATTGCCGTTCATGGGGTCTCCGACAGCATCTTGAAACCGGGCTACAGCAGCAACTTTTTTTCGTTGGTGCTTGAAGAGTTGAAGGATATCGGGGTTGTGCCTCGGGGCGCGGATCAGCAGCAGGTGGATAGCATCGTCAAGTTCCAAGAAGCCAATTACTCGAAATATGGCGTGGACGCCGAAAATCGGGTTGAGGCGGCTTTTCGACAGGACCGTGATAGGCTCTTCTCACCGATAACGAGGTTCGTTAACCAGATTGCGCTCTTGGACCGGGGTCGCCACCTGTTTATGACTGTAGCCAGCGATGTATTCACATATCAGCTTGAAGACTGCAAGGCCCGCATCCGCCAAGATGTGTATGACACCATTACGCCGTATGTCGGCACCGGCGACATGGTGTCGGTTGCGGGACACAGCCTCGGCTCAGTAGTGGCGTTCGACTCGATTTACTACAATGTTTGGAACGACCTCGCATGGAAAAAGGCAAACTTCACGCCGAGCAACCTCTTCACATTCGGATCGCCCCTGCTCCTGTTCAGTCTTGACCCTGAAGCATGTGCCCCCTTCAAGCAAAAGGCTCGGTACGACCCAAACACACCCCTCGACAAATTGCTCCAACCAGGGGGTGTGTGGTACAATTTCCTGGATCCCCAGGACCTGATCGCCCAACCTTTGGCGGCCTATTTCCAGAAGAAATACCCTGTGACCGACGTTGTTGTTGATACAGGCATAGATCCGTACAGCGCCCATCTTAACTACTGGAAAAATCGGAAGATGGCGCGTAGCATCGCTGAACGGCTTAAGCTAGACTACGCACGGATGAAGTCTCCGACTCTCCCCTGATATAGCGGCCTTCTCTGTGAACCGACCCTGCCCGAACAGGCACCCCGCGCCACAGCGCCGTGATTGCGAACGCCTGATTTTCACAAAGGAGTGACAGACCCTATGGCAACCGACATCACACGCAACCTCGGCATGGAACTCGTCCGTGCCACCGAAGCCGCCGCGCTCGCCTCCGCCCGTTGGATGGGCCGTGGCGACAAGAACGCCGCAGACGGTGCCGCAGTCAACGCAATGCGCGCCTCCCTCGGAGGAGTCGACATGCGGGGCGTCGTCGTCATCGGCGAAGGGGAGAAAGACGAAGCCCCGATGCTCTATGTCGGTGAAGTGATAGGCAACGGCAATGAACCCGAGGTGGACATCGCCGTTGACCCGATCGACGGCACCCGCCTGACGGCTCTCGGCCTGCCGGGTGCCATCGCGGTCGTCGCGGCAGCTCCACAGGGCACGCTCTATGGCGCGCCCCCCGGCATTTACTACATGGAAAAGATCGCGGTCGGCCCAGATGCGGTCGGCGCGATAGACATCACCCGCTCGGTCGGGGAGAACGTGTTGAGCGTGGCGCGGCGCAAGGGATGCGACCCAAGCGACATCACGGTGATCATCCTCGACCGGCCACGGCACGAAGAGATGATCAAAGAGGTCCGCGAGGCAGGCGCGCGCATCAAGCTGATCGGCGACGGCGACGTGGCCGCCGCCATCGCCGCCGCGAACCCCGACACCGCGATAGACATGCTCATCGGCATCGGCGGCGCGCCCGAAGCCGTGATCGCCGCAGCCGCGATACGCTGCGTGGGCGGCGAAATGCAGTGCCGCCTCTACCCACGCAACGACGAGGAACGCCGCCAGGTCGAAAGCACCGGAGTGGATCTCAGCCGCGTGCTCACCCTCGCTGACCTCTGTAGCTCCGACGATGTCTACTTCGCGGCGACCGGCATCACAGACGGCGACCTGCTCGGCGGCGTCCACTTCTTCAGCCAGGGTGCGACAACTCACTCTATCGTGATGCGCGGCAAGACCGGCACGATCCGGAGCATCTCCGCCCAACACCGCCTGCCGAAGGTCGAAAGGGTCGCAGGCATGGCCGACGCCCGACTGGCAGAGACGGTCATACCCACCGAAGGCAACATATGATTAAGGAAAGCAACCTATGATTAAAGAGGACGTGAAAGAAATGAACATCTCAGAACTCGAGGGAAAGACGATTGACGAATTACAAGACCTGGCGAAGGAACTCGACATCTCGGGCTACAGCCGGCTGAAAAAGCAGGAGCTGGCCTTCCGCATACTCCAGGCGCAGACAGAGCAGCAGGGCAACATCTTCGCAGCCGGCGTGCTCGAAATTATGGACGAGGGCTTCGGCTTCCTGCGCCAGGACGGGCGCTACCTGCCCTCCCCGGAGGATGTCTACGTCAGCCAGTCCCAGGTCCGGCGCTTCGCGTTACGCACCGGAGACAGGGTTTCGGGGCAGGTGCGCCCTCCGAAAGAGAGCGAAAAGTACTACAGCTTGTTGCGCGTCGAGGCGCTCAACGGGACAGATCCCGACATCGCACGCAAGCGACCCCACTTCGATGCCCTCACGCCGATCTTCCCCAAGCGGCTGCTGAACCTCGAAACGGTGCCGCAGGCGCTCGACACCCGCCTTCTGAACCTCGTCTCGCCGATCGGACGCGGCCAACGCGGCCTGATCGTCTCCCCGCCAAAGGCCGGCAAGACGATCCTCCTCAAGGCAATCGCCAACGGGGTCTCGACGAACTACGGCGACGACGCCCACCTGATGGTCGCACTGATCGGCGAGCGCCCAGAAGAAGTCACCGACATGAAGCGGTCCGTTCGGGGCGAGGTAATCTCCTCGACCTTCGATGAGCCGGTGGAAGACCACACGAAGGTGGCCGAAATGTGCCTCGAGCGGGCCAAGCGGCTCGTCGAGCTTGGCAAAGATGTGGTGATCCTGCTCGACAGCATCACCCGCCTGACGCGGGCCTACAACCTCCAGGTGCCGCCGAGCGGGCGCACGCTCTCCGGCGGCATGGACCCGGTCGCGCTCTACCCACCCAAGCGGTTCTTCGGCGCGGCCCGCAACCTCGAAGAAGGCGGCAGCCTGACGATCATCGCAACTTGCCTTGTGGACACCGGCAGCCGCATGGACGACCTGATCTACGAGGAGTTCAAGGGAACCGGCAACATGGAGCTCCACCTCGACCGCAAGCTGTCAGAACGGCGGATCTTCCCCTCGATAGACGTTGTGCGCTCCGGCACCCGCCGCGAGGAACTGCTGCTCGACTCGCAGACGCTCAAGCAGGTCTGGACGATGCGCCGCATGGTCTCTGTGCTCGGCGGCACCGAGGGGATCGAGCTGCTGCTCGCGCGTCTCTCCAAGACCGCAGACAACGCCGAGTTCCTGGCGACGCTCACGAAGGATGTAGTCTAGGTGGACCGGTCCGGCGTCCGCTTCGCAGTGATTAACGACCTCCACCTCGGCCACCTGCCCCTGCCCACCGACTTCGTGATGCCCGAGGAGGCCAGGGGCCTGCTCGACAGGGCGGTTGCCGCGCTCAACTCCGGCCACGACCTCGACTACGTGCTCCTGAACGGCGACCTGATCGACAACGGCACCCCCGCCGAGATGGACGATGTGATCACCCTTATGAACCGGCTGCGCGAACCCTGGTATGCCACGCCCGGCAACCACGACATCGCTCTCCCGCCCGACAGCGCCCTACTGAACCGTCGCCGGTTCTACGAGAGGCTGGCGGAAAAGGTGCCACGGGCCGCCGAGGCTTACGCGGGCGCGGCCGAGCGCGGAAGTTGGACGTGCTCGGTCCGGCCAGGCGTCCGGCTGGTTGGCCTCGACTCCAACATCGAGGGAGACTGGGGCGGCAGGCTGGACGACGGGCAGCTCGCGTGGCTCGACGGCATACTGGCCGCTGCCGTTGAGCCGCTGGTCATCCTGGCTATCCACCACCCGATGCACGCTGTTTTTGGGAGCTGGACAGAGCCGGTGCCCGTTGGGCAGGACTGGCGCAAGTTCTTCTGCTCAAACGGGGCCGAAATCGAGGCGGTGCTTGACCGCTATCCAAATGTCGAGCTAGTGCTGACCGCCCACGACCACATGAGCCGCGTTGACTGGCGCTCCGGGCGTCTGCACATCGCCTCCCCTGCGCTCGGCAGCTACCCGCTCGCCTATCTCACCGTCGAGGTTGAGCCGGAAGGCGAAGGCTGGGCCGTCCGCTGGGAGACGCAGACCGCCGCCGCCGACCCCGAACTCCGTGAGCGCGCACGCCGGCGGCTCGCAGATAGCGGCCTCTCGCGCGCCTACGACCCCGGCGACCCCCGCCGCATGGAGGCCCTCGCCGAGGGTCGCCCCCAGGACCAGCGTGGGAGCAGCACACTGCCCGACGGCCCGTTTGATCGTGGATAGTGCAGTCAGCCGGAGTTTAGCTTTACGCCCTCATGCGGACTGGAAGTTGGTGGCTTGGTGGGTCGTCGCTAATGCTGCCGGCGGCCTCGTTGGTGGTTTCCTGGCCGTACTCGTTTTTGCGTTCGGGGTACTGGGGTTGGGCGCAATTGGTTTAATCACGATGGGTAGCGTTGACCGTGTCCTTATTTTCGGGATCTGGTTTCTCATCGTGTCTGGAATCTTAGGGTTGTTGGTCGCGGGTATTTTAGGTGGTTTTCAAGGGTGGGTGCTGCAACGCTATATTCGAGATCCGTTTCGGACGAACTGGCTAAGAGCAACCTGTGTAGGCGGGAGCATCGGCGCGTTGATCTTCGGTGCCTCAGTGCTGCTGACAACGATGATGGGAGATGGCAGAGGGCCAGTGGCGTTTATCACAACAATGACTTCACACTCGTTCCCGACAGCTACTGATCAACGCATTATAGAAGTGAATGCATTGGCGTGGTTAGTTGGTAGTCTATCCTTGACTTGCGCGCAATGGACTGCGTTGAGGCATTATGTGCAAGGAACAGCCAAGTGGATCTTGGTAAGTATAGTAGGCTGGAGCCTCGGGGGATATATGGCAGCCTTTGCTGCCGTACAATTGATACGAATTGAGTTTCCCCCCTACACACCCGGTTCGGCATTTGACCTTGTGTACGGGTCGCTATTCTTGGTAGTCACCGTTTTACCGGCGATGGTCTCAAGTATCGTGACTGGATCAGTTCTGCTTTGGCTGTTGCGCGATCCGCAGCCAACTGCCGACTAATAGAGGCAGATCCGACATTGACCCCGGGGACGTGTTTGGGGTATAATAGTCCCGCCCCATTTCGGGGAAAGATTATGACGGGGCGCACCCGCAGGCAAAGTCCTGATTAGGAGCAACCGAGCCTTTGACCCGACGAATTCACGCCGCACCCAGCAGCCTGATCCTGATCTCAATAAGCCTCTTGTTGCTCGTACTGCCGACTCTCAGACCCGGCCTTCTCGCCGACGGGCGCATCGCTGCCGATACGTTGCCTGCCCAACAATCGCTCGATCAGTCGGCCGTGACCGTGCCCTACAGCAGCGCGCCTGATTACCTGGACGCCGGACTGCAAAATGTCCTCGACAGCTACGTGGATAACGCCGGAGGCGATTGGGCTGTCAGCGTCAAAAAGCTCGACACCGGCCAGTATGCCGGAGTGAACGCCCACACCCAGACTGTAACCGCGAGCCTCTACAAGGTCTTGGTGATGTATTCGGTCATGCGGCAGAGTAACCTCGGCAACTTGAACCTCGACGACACGGCGGAGATCACCGACATCAACGCCTCCGAAGATACTGCGAGCGGCGAACTCAGATGGGCTGTCGGCTCGCAGGTCAAGATCTCGACGCTGCTCAACAGCATGATCACCGTCAGCGACAACACCGCAGGCTCCACGCTCGCAAACCTTGTGGGTATAGACCGCATCAACGACGATATGCAGAGGCTGGGGTTGGTGAACACCTCGCTGAACTTCAGCGGCGACAACGTGACGAATGCCGCCGAGTATAACCGCCTCCTCGAATGGATCGCCACCAGCCAGGTGATCGACCGCGCCACCTGCCGCGCGATGATAGACCTGATGCTACAGCAGCAGCTCAACGACGAACTGCCGGCTGGGCTTCCCGACGGCACGCCGATAGCCCACAAGACCGGCAGCCTCGACAACCTACAGCACGACGCCGGCATCGTCTATGGGCCGAGCGGCCCCTACGTGATCACTGTGATGAGCTGGAACCTGCCTGACTATCAGACCAGCACCGACGTGATGCGGAACTTGTCCGCCGCAGTCTACAACTATTTCAACGGCCACAGAACCGTCTCAGCGCGCTATTTCCCGGAGACGCAGCAGGTCGTGAGGCCGTCTTTTCTGCTCTACTACAACACCAACGGAGGCCGCCCGATCTTCGGCCTGCCCATCAGCCCCGAAATCACCGATGGTGGGCGCACCGTCCAGTACTTCGAGCGCGCGCGCATGGAGCGGCCCGCAGGCGGAGGCCCGGTCGGCCTCGGTCTGGTCGGCCAGGAACTGACCTCGGCCCGGGGCCTGCACTTCGATGCAACCTCGCCGGCCAACCTACGTGATACAAACACCCAGTGGTTCCCCTCCACGCGACAGGCTATCGGCCAGCCATTCTTGGGCTACTGGCGCGAGCACGGAGCGGAAACGCTCTTCGGGCTGCCGATCAGCAATATCGTCATCGAGACCCATGACGGCCGGCAGTATCGCGTGCAATACTTCCAGCGCGCCCGCTTCGAGCTGCACGGCGACGGCATCCAGCTTGGGCTGATCGGCAGCGAACTCTACGCGCTCAAGCAATAGATTCCGCGACCAAACAGGGGATTCGCTCGTTATCTATATTATGCTGACCTCGATCTATCTGAAACGCCGCCTCTTGCCGGTCGTGGCGGCGGCCTGCCTGCTTCTGGTTGGGGCAGGCGCTGCCGACAGCGTTGCGCGACCGGCTGGCGACTCGCACAAGCAAGGTGCCCCGCGCCCCGCGATGCCGACGCCGATCCCACCCGTCGGATACAATGCAGTCACGGCAGGCGGCAACCCGAACGTCGGCTACGGCTTCACGATGGCCCTCCGCGAGCACGACCCCCGCATCGTCAGCGACGGTTTCCAGCTGATGGAGTTCGAGGTTGATTGGGGCACCAGCGAGCCGAGCCAGGGCAACTACAACTGGGGCAACATTGACAACATCACGAACGCCGCCGTAGGCCTGAACGTCGGCCTCGTGCTGCGCGTGGATCAGTCGCCGGCCTGGGCAAACGGCTACGGCGTGAATGGCTGGTATCCCCCGCGCAGCCCGAACGATTACGCGCGCTTCGCGGGCGCGCTCGCAGCGCACCTCACCGGGCGGTTGCGTTATGCCCCGGTTTATGAAATCTGGAATGAGCCGAACATCTCAAGCAACTGGGGCGGCAATTGCCCCGACCCGTACTTCTACACTGCGATGCTGCGCGCGGCGTACCCCGCCATCAAACAGGGCGACCCGTATGCGCCGGTGCTCGCCGGCTCCGTCACCACGGTCGGCGCGCTGCCTTCATCGCGCCCGGCGGACTGCGCGGTAGACGACCTTTCGTTCCTGAGCGGGATGTATGACGCCGGCGCACTCGGCTACTTCGATGCGATCAGCGTCCACCCATACGGCTTCGGCGACGCCCCGGAGGCCGACCCCCGCACACCCGGGCGCACGCTCGTCTTCCGCCGCGCCGAGCTACAGCGCGAGGTGATGCTCCAACACAACGACGCGGCCCACCATATCTGGATCACCGAAACCGGCTGGGCGATTGACCCCGCGACTATCCCCGGCAACACCTGCCGCACCACCTGCCCCACTTGCTATGATTGGTACTACATCTGGACGCCGCAGCAGCAGGCCGATTACCTGGTCCGCGCGTTCAACTGGGCGCGCTCCCGCTGGGACTGGCTGGACAATATCGTGGTCTTCAATTTCGATTACAACGAGTCGTTCACCGGCCCTTGCGATGCGTTCAACTTCCTCAGCGTGCTGGATCGCCCCGCCGAGACGGCGCTGGTCAACAACCTCCGCTACCCGCCTGCGACCTACACCCCCTTGCCGACCGCGACCCCAACCCCGAGCGTGGACAACCCGCCCGCAGTGAGCGCGGCGCGCCTCAGCCCCGCATCTTACTGGCGCACCGGCGGCCCCCTGACGGTGCAGATGGATGCCACGGACGGCGACTTCTCGCCGGTGAGCAGCGCCGACTTCGTGGTTACCTACCCGAACAGCACCACGCAGACTATCCCGATGGTCCTGGTCAGCGGCACGCAGGGGAACGGCACATGGCAGGGCACGTTCCAGGTGCCGAACCCGGCCGGCCCAAACGACGACGTATACTCCATACAGGCGTGTGCAGCCGAGGCCAACCCGCCGGGGCGCGTGACCTGCGCTCCGGCCGCAGGCTTCACGGTGAGCACATCGCGCTTCGAGGATGTGCCCCGCTCCTTCTGGGCATACACCCCGATAGATTATCTGGCGGCGCACGGCATCATCGCTGGATACGCGGACGGCACGTTCCGCCCCTACAATAACGCAACGCGGGCGCAGTTCTCGAAGATGATCGTGGCTGCCGAGGGCTGGCCGCTGCTCGTCCCGCACACGCCGACATTCGTGGATGTACCGCCGGCGAACAGCTACTACGGCGTGATCGAAACCGCATACGCGCACCGCATCATTTCGGGCTACTCGGACGGCACCTTCCGGCCCTACAACAACATCACCCGCGGGCAGATCAGCAAACTGATCACGCTCGCCCAGATGTGGCCGCTCGATCCGCCTTCGACGCCGAGCTTCAACGATGTGCCGCCCGGCAACGTCTACTACCCTTATGTCGAGGCGGTCGCCACGCGGGGCGTCGCCGGAGGCTACTCCGACGGCACGTTCCGTCCCTACAACAACGCCACGCGCGCCCAACTCAGCAAGGTGCTCTACAATGCGGTGGCGCTCTCGTTCAGCCCGACCCCCACGGCGACAAGCACCGCGACCCAGACTCCCACCGGCACCTCGACCGTCACGCCTACCGCGACAAACACCGTGACTCCACCCCCAGTGGACACGGTGACTGCGACGTGGACTGCTACTTCGACGCGAACCGCAACTGCGACACCGACTGCGACAGCTACCGTGACACCAGGCGGCCTAACGGGACACAAATGAGGCTGGCACACCGGAGATTGCGCGCAGGCCGCTGCTTTGCTTGACGCGCACCCGCCCTGCGCGGTATAATGTACCCGTGTACCGGGGTGTAGCTCAGTCTGGTGGAGCGCCTGCTTTGGGAGCAGGAGGCCATGGGTTCGAATCCCGTCACCCCGACCCATCTGCGGCTCAACGCGGGAGTAACTCAATTGGCAGAGTGTCTGCCTTCCAAGCAGAATGTTGTGGGTTCGAGCCCCATCTCCCGCTCCATAATACCCTCCTGGGACAGCTGAAAACGTGAACATGCCGGACTACGAATACTACGAGATAGACGAAGTCCTCAACTATGGCGGCTTCTTCGGAGGCACCACCGTGACGCTCTATGCCCACCCGCCCGGCCGGCCCGGCGAGGACCGCCAGTTCATAATCTCCGAGCACAACTTCGAGAACCTCAAGGACGGCGACCGCTTCAAGGTCTTGGAGGGTCAAGTCCTCGGCCTCGTGCTCGACGGCGACGAGGTGCGCTCGGCCCGCGTGGCCGCAGCCCCCACCCGCGAGGCCCTGCGCGCCGCGACCGCCCCGCCGGTGTACGAACCCGGCGACGAAGCCGCGCCCCGCTCGCTCGCCTACGAGTGTTCTAGCTGCAACCTCTGGGTCGCCGGCCAGCCCGAACGCCTCGGCGAAGACGGCCCCTACCTGTGCGCGATATGCGGCAACCCCCTGCATCCCAGAACCTGATACATATCCCCTGCTCCGTCTAGCGCATCGGCTCCAGGGCGATCCAGGCCAGACTCGCGGGTCCGCCTGCGGTGCCGGGGTCAAATCGCAGATCGATCTTGCCCGCCCCGAGGTCGGTAGCCGGCACGAACGTCCAGTAGATATGTGTGGCACCATCCTGCCTGGCCGGTAGACCCGCGCTATGCTCTGTGCTCCAACCGACGCCCTGCATGGCCCAGAACCAACGGGACGTCTGTCCCTGCACTATGCCTGCTGGATAGCGTGCCCCGACCCGCAGCCGCAGGAACCGCCCGCCCTGTGCCGCCACCGCCAGGCCCCGCCCGACTATATGCGTTCCCGGCCCAGCCGACAGCCCCTTCCCCGGCTCGCAAGACGTTTCCCCCTGCACCGCCCGCCATCTTCCGAGCGTGGCGGGCGCGCAATCCCAGAAGTCCCAGAGCACGCCGCCTGGAGCGAGCGCCGGAGGCGGCCCGCCGTCCGTCACTCCGCCCGCGTAATCCACGTGATAGCGCGCCTCCCCGGCGTCGTAGCCGAAGCGCAGGCCAAACGCCGCCTCCGGGCGGCTGTTAAGGGGCACATTCTTCGCGTCCGGCGTCTGTCGCAGCCACAGAACCTCACCGTCGTCGAAGAAGCGCATCCGGTCCAGCCCCAGTCGCAGCACATATGCTCCCTTGTAATTGTCGGGCGGGTTCCCCGGCTCGACATACCAGATCAGCCCATGAGGATAAGACTGCGGCGGGATCATTCGGCGCAGCTCCTGCCTAATCGCATCCACCTGCTGCGTGGCGATGTACCACGGGTACAACTGCGCCCAACATACCGCCCCGCTCACCGCCAGCAGCACGCCGACCAGCCCCAGCGCCGGACGCCGCCCGCGCCCCGCCCTCGCGATCAGCCCATAGAGCAGAGTCGCGGCCAGCACGCAATACCCGACCGCCGCCAGATAGAGATACCGGTTCTGCTGTAGGTCGTCGGTCTTCGGCGGCAGGCTCAGGACAGGCAGCAGCCCACACAGAACCCAGCCTGCCGCTAAGACGACTACCCGCCAATAGGCGCGCCCCGTCCAGGCTAGCCCTACCAGCAACCCGATGCCCGACACCAGCCCCACCACCCATGCCGCTGCACCCCCGAAGAGCGAGGTGTTGATCGGCGCGAGCAGCACTTGGCCGAAAGCCTCCAGACTGCGGAAGAGGCTCTCGGCGTCCAAATGCATACCCTTGTAGCCGCCCAGATTGCCCCAACCGAGCGCCAGGAAGCGCGCGCCGATGTGCAAACCCAGCACGCCTGCAAACGGCAGCAGCCCAAGCCCCAGCCGCCGCCGTTCGGCGCGTGTTGCCGGCGGTGCCGCCGCCCATGCCGAGAGGCCGAACACCGGCAGGAAGGCCAACAGGCTCTCTTTCGTGAACAGCCCTACAAGGTAGAACAGCAGCGCCAGGAGGTAGCCGCCATAGGCCCGCTTTCCCCGCCACCATGCCGTGAACAGCCAGACACTCAGCAGCGCGAAGAGCACCGCCCAGGAGTCCCACTGCGCCGACAGCCAGCCGACCGCCTCCAGGTGCAACGGAAAGACCGCGAACACCACCCCGCAAAGCCGGCCCAGCCCCGGCCTGCCGGTCACCTCGGCAATCCAGAGCGCCAGCACGAGGCACACTCCGGCGTGTATCAGCAAGCCGAGTAAATGGTAGGGGAACGGATTGAACCCCCAGAGCTGCCATCCCAGCTGCCATGTGAGGAATCCGCCAACCGGCCGGTAAAAAGGCCAGTAGGCGTTCGGGAGGAGCGCCTTCAGGCTGATCCCGCTCTCCCGCACCGTCCACAACATCACCAGGTCGTCCGAGAGGAACCCGATCCGCAGCACCGACCCATACGCCGCCACCGCTACCAGCGGCGCGATAGCCCAGCCATACTTCTGCAATCCAAACCCCCAACTAGGGAAGCGGTATTGTTATCTCCTGCCCCCCGTAGATCCGGCTCGGATTATCCAGATTGTTGCGGACGGTGATGGCGTTGACCGTTGTGCCGAACAGGTTGGCGATGTTCGTCAGGTTGTCGCCATAACGGAGCGTGTACTTCAGCTCCCTCGGCGCATAGTCCTTCGGCGGTATCTTCAGCGTCTGCCCCGTACCCACATCGCGCGGGTTCGTGACTCCATTGTACGCCATGAGCGCGGCGAGCGTGACTCCCTGCTGTTGCGCCAACTCCTGTAGGCTCTGCCCCGCGGCCAAGCTCACCGTCGCGGGGCCGCTCGGAGTCTGGGTCGGCACCTGCGTCGGCACCTGCGTCGGCGGCGATGCAGTCGGAGGCGCGGGTCGCGTCGTTGGAGAGGGGACAGTTGTGGGGGGGACGGCCGTCGGTGGCTGCGTGGGCGGGACTGCTGTGGGCGGATGCGTGGGCGGGACAGCCGTGGGTGCCGGTGCGGTCGGCGGCGCGGCAGTCGGCGAGCTCGGTGCCGTGGGGGCGACGGTCGGCGAGCTCGGTGGGATCGTGGTAGGTGGTGTGGAGATCACGCCGCTCACCGCGGTGGGGCTTGAAGATTTCGCTGTGGCGGGGAGGGCCGCGACCGTGCTCGGCGTCGAGCCTCCACCGGCCGACAGTGATGGTGGAGGCTTGCCCACATCGCGCAGGCCCAGATAGGCGACGGTGCCCATGAGCAGCAGCACCACCACGATTATAGGTATCGCGAACTGCATCCTCTGCGTATCTCGGTCCACGAAGATCCTCCTGATACCGCTACCAATCTGCGCCCACGCTCGCTGAGCCGGCCTTCTGTAGGCCGTGCCGCCGTGGTCGGCTAGGGCAGCTACTTCCCGGGCGTCGCCCGCACCGTCCTCCGCTGCCGTCGGCGTCATGTGGGACACCCGCCCCATATCATAGAGTTCACGCTGGAACGCAGGTTGCCAAGCCAGCTTTGGCTCCGGCGGCTTGAACTCTCCCGGACTCAGCGACGGGGTAATCGTCGCCGTCTCCCGCGTGCTCTCGGCAGCCACCGCCGCACTTATCTGCTCGACGCCGTGGAGCGCCACGGGGTTCTCCGGGTTGAGCGCGAGGACCGCCGCCAGGCAGAAGAGCGCATCGCGCGGCTGCGGCGCGGCGCTTGCCCTCCAGAGCCACGCTTGCTCGTTCGTAGGGTCGGCCTGAGTCGCGGAATAAAAATAATAGTAGGCTGTCCGCTGCTTATTCGCCTGCGCGGCAGCGATCCCGCGTTCTATGGCGTGCTCTGCTTGCATAATTCGACTCCACCTGCGCCTAAGATACCACGTTTAAGCCGGTGATGCAAGCCGCCCCCAAAGTACTGTCATTCTGAGCGCAGTGAAGAATCTCAGCCCTCGATTTGACATTAGACTACCCGTTGCTGTAAGATAGTTCCTGGACTCGCGTTTAGTGTCTAGGACATATCACTGCCCAGGAGGATGAATGCGCTCGAATGATAAGCGCCGGACTGCACGCGCTATACCCATGCTTATTATTGTCTGCTGTTTGGCTCTGCCAGCTCTTCTCGCGGCCTGCGATATGCCGGGCTTCTCCACCTCTACCCCGGTTGCGGCCACTCCGCCGGCCGCTCCGACGGGTGTCGGCCCTGCGGTGCCCAGCGTCACCAGCGTGACCCCCGCAGATACCCCAGCGCCGCCGCCGCCGATCAACACCGCTGCGCCGCCGACCTATACCGCCGTGCCGCCGACAAACACCCCGCAGCCGCGTGCTCTCGCAGGGCATGTGCTTGACGCCTATACCGGCAAGCCGGTCGGCGGGGCGCGGGTTGCCGCCGGAGGCTCCGCCGCGACCACCCAGGCCGACGGCGGCTACGACCTCGGCATCGTCGGCCCCGGCACCAAGCTCCAGGTCGCGGCCCCGGGCTATGCAGCTGCCGACCTTGACAGCGGCAGCGCGACCAGCCTGAACATCGCCCTCCGCCCGACCAGCCTCCACGGCCGCGTGACCGATGCCGCAACCGGCAAACCCCTTTTTAGCGCACTTGTGCGTGTTGACCTGGTGCCGACAACGCCTTTCACTCCCAACGGCAGCCTTCCCGTCCTCACCGGCGACCTGCCGCAGATGCACGCTATGTTCGCCGTTAGCGCCACCCCCGCCCCCACCACCGTGCTCACCGGCACCACCCCTGGGCCGCCGACAGCAACCCCCACCCCACCGCCGGTCATGCCGACGCCCTATGCCGACGACAAAGTGATTCTCGCCGTCACCGACGCAGACGGCAATTACACGCTCGACAACCTGCCGGCCGACCCCACGCTCACGTTCAAGATGCCCGGCTACAAGCTGGCGAAAGTGCAGGCCGGCAAGGGCGCTTCGACCGATGTAGCCCTCCATCCGTTCGTAGCGAAGGCTCTCTACATGACCGCCGGCGTCGCAACCTATGACCCGCTCTACAAGCCGATCCTCGACCTCGCCGACAAGACCGAGATCAATGCCATCGTGTTGAATATCCAGGACGACAGCGCGCGCGTCGTCTATAATACGAAGGTGCCTCTGGCCGTCAGCAGTAGAGCGATTAACCCTGTTCTCCCCAACATCAAGGATGTGATCGCCACCCTACATAAGCACAACCTCTACGTGATCGGCCGGATGGTCACATTCATGCAGCCCGCCGTGGCTGATGCCAACCCGAACCTTGCCGTCCTCAGCAAGGCGACCGGCAAGCCCTTTAAGAGCGGCGACCTAGCGCAGCAGCGTTGGCTCGACCCGACCAACCCCGAGGCTCGCCGCTATCCGCTCGAGCTCGCCCAGGAGGCCGCCGGTCTCGGCTTCGACGAAATCCAGTTCGATTATATTCGCTTCCCCTCGGATCCTGCAGCCGGCGAAACTTTTGCCGGCATGGTCTTCTCGCATCCCGCAGACGTAGACACCAAACCGCAGTACATCCAGACGTTCGTAACCGAGGCCCACAATATGCTAAATCTGACCGATGCATTCATGTCGGTCGACATCTTCGGCTACACACTCTGGCCCGACCTGAACGGATATCCCCGGGACGCCGGCCTCGGCCAGGTGTTCCAGAAGATAGTCGGCGGCACCGACTACGTCTCACCGATGATCTACCCGGAGCTGTTTTCGGCGGGCGAACTCGGCTTCCCCGACCCTAACTCGCACCCTTACGAGATCATCAAGCAGGCCGGGGTCTACCTCGACCAGCTTATCGCCGGGCAGCGCGCGAGATACCGGCCCTGGCTACAGGGCTACGACTGGAACCACTTGGCCTACGACGGTCATATGTACCGCCTACAGATCACCGCCGCAGAGGAGACCGGAGCGGCCGGGTGGATGTTCTGGGATCCGAACAACATATATTCGGGCGACGGTTTCAAGCCCAAGTAGTTGAGTTTTGTCCCCGCACGTTGGGCGCGGATCGGGGGAGCAGTACCAGGAGGTCTTAGTGGCACGCCGTCAACGTTATTTTTCCGATTATGGGCGACCTGTCGGCGGGCGCGAACACGGCCCGCAGATCCTGCCCTACCTGCTCATCGCCGTCGCGGCGATCATCGGCCTGATGCTGGCGCATACCGCGCCCCCAGGCATGGCTATCCACTTCGGCGGGCGCGTGGTAGATGCATACACCGGTCAGGCATTGCCGGGGGCTAACTTGCTCGTGCTGGCCGCTGGCCCCGAACGCCCCGCCGTCCCGGCTGGCGGCGGTGTCGCCGTCGTCGGCACCACCCCGGTCACCGTGGCCGGCGTCAGTACGACGACCCAGGCCCTCGCTGGCCCCGCCGCGGTTTTCACCACGACCACCGGCCCCGACGGCAGCTTCAACCTCACTAACCCGCCGTCCGACGGCTCACTGCTTGTCGAGCAGCACGGCTATGCCCCCCAGCAGGTAAGCCTCTCAACCTCCTCCGGCTCCGACATACGCCTCGTGCCGGATACCCTACAGGGCAGCGTGGCCGACTCCGACGGCCACCCGGTCAGCGGCGCGACCGTCGTCGTCGGTCAGCAGATGACGACGACCGACAGCAACGGCGCCTACAACCTCTCTGGTGTCGGCAGCCACAAGCTGATCGTGAAAGCTCCCGGCTATGAGGTTGTTCACACCGATTTCGGGAACGTCACCCGCCGGAACGTGACGCTCAAACCCTTCGCCGCCCGCGCCATCTATGTCAGCGGCGACACCCTCAAGCCGAACGCCCAAGCCAAGTTCTTCGACCTCATCAAGCTCGCCCACGACACCGAGATCAACGCGATGGTGATCGACGTGAAGGCCGACACCACCGGCTACGTGCTATACAAGACCTCTCTGCCCCAGGTTCTGGATGTCGGCGCGAGCGACCCGGTGATCGGCGACCTCCACGACCTCGTTGCCATGCTCCACAAGAACGGCATCTACGTCATCGCGCGCCAAGCTCTCTTCTGGGACGAGAAGCTGGCGGCGGCCCACCCCGAATGGGCGATCCGCAGCAAGGCCACCGGCGGTCCCTGGGCGGATGCCTACGGCCACCACTGGGTCAACCCCTATCGCACCGAAGTCTGGGACTACAATATCGCCATAGCCGATGAGGTCGCCTCCCTCGGCGTGGACGAGGTCCAGTTCGACTACGTGCGCTTCCCGTCGGACGGCAACCTCAGCGACACAGACTACGGCGTGCCCGACAGCCAGGCCGCCGCCGGAGCGATCAGTGGCTTTCTCGCACGCGCTCAAAAGACCCTCTCGCTGCGGGGAGCGTTCATCTCGGCCGATGTCTTCGGCCTCAGCCCGATCGTCAGTGGCGACCTCGGCATCGGCCAACAGTTCGACCAACTGATCCCCCACCTCGATTACGTCAGCCCGATGGCTTATCCCTCGCACTACTCACGCGGCTTCCTCAACTTCGATAAGCCCGCGGAACACCCCTCCGAGATAGTCGGCTATACCCTCCAGGAGGCCCAGAAGAAGATGGCCCGCAGCGACGCGCGCATCCGGCCCTGGCTCCAAGACTTCACCCTCGACGGCACCGTTTACGATGCCTCTCGCGTGCGCGGCGAGATCGATACCTCCGAAGCCGACGGAACAGACGGCTGGATGCTCTGGAACTACGACAACGTCTACACCCAAGATGCTCTCAAGAAGGGCAAGTAGGCAGACTAGGCGAAGCTACCTCACGCACCTCGAGTGCGCCGACTGCGCTGCGCGTCTGCCCGCCGACCGGCAGCAGCACCGCTGCTCCTGCGGCGGGATTCTGCTCGCCCGTTACGACCTTGCCGCGATTGCCGCCGAGGTGCCGCGTGAGCGTGTCGCCGCCCGGTCGTGGTCCGAAGGCTTGTGGCGTTACGCCGAGCTGCTGCCGGTGGGCGAACCCGCGGACCGCGTATCCCTCGGCGAGGGGGCGACACCGCTCCTGCCGATGCCCTCCCTCAGCGCCGAACTCGGCCTCGACGTATACCTCAAAGACGAAGGGCTCAACCCGACCGGCAGCTTCAAGGCGCGTGGCGCGGCTGTCGGCGTGGCGCGTGCGCGCGCGCTCGGCGCGCGCACCATCGCTCTGCCGACGGCCGGCAACGCGGGCGCGGCGTGGGCCGCCTATGGCGCGCGCGCCGGACTGCCAGTCATCGTGGCTATGCCGAAAGACGCCCCGCCGCTGTGCCGGCAGGAGGTCCGGCTCTACGGCGCGCGGCTACAGCTTGTGGATGGCCTGATCAGCGACGCCGGGGCCTGGGTGGCTGCGGGCGTGCAGGCAGAGGGCTGGTACGACGCGAGTACCTTCAAGGAGCCGTACCGCCTCGAGGGTAAGAAGACGCTCGGCCTCGAAATCGCCGAACAACTCGGCTGGGAGGCCCCCGATGTCATCCTCTACCCGACCGGCGGCGGCGTCGGGCTGATCGGCCTCTGGAAGGCTTTCGCCGAACTCCGCGAACTCGGCTGGATCGCCGCCGACAAGCCGAATCCGCGCCTCGTGGTCGTGCAGGCATCCGGTTGTGCGCCGGTTGTCCGAGCCTGGGAGGCCGGTGACGCGGTAACTAGCTTCTGGAAGGGCGCGCAGACCGTGGCGGCGGGGCTGCGCGTGCCCGGCCCCCTCGCCGGCGGCCTGATCCTGCGCGCCCTCCGCGAAACCGCGGGCACTGCCCTCGCGGTAGACGACGCCGAGATCCGCCACGCCCTCGGCGAGCTTGCGCGCTCCGGCTTCTGGGTCTGCCCCGAGGGTGCCGCCCTGCTGCCTGCCTTGCGCCGCCTGCGCGCCTCCGGCTTCGTCCGGCCCGGCGAGCGCGTCGTGATCTTGAACACCGGTGCTGGCCTCGTCTATCCCGACGTGGAACCCCTCTAATCCTGTGGCCGCGACACCCGCGCCCAGAACCCTCGCCGAACACCTCAACGCCTCGCTGATCTCCGCGATAGTCGTCGGCTTTCTGCTGCGCGCGGCAGGCGGCGCGACCGGCATACTCCTCGGCTTCTACCTCAACCGCGTCGTCAGCCCGCCGAGGATCGACCCCGCCATCGTCGCCGCGCTCACCGCCGCCTACTACGCCGCCGAGGTCGTGCTCGCGCCGGTCTTCGGCAGCTGGAGCGACCGGATCGGCCGCAAGCCGTTCCTGCTTGCCGGGCCGATCATCGCCGGCGTCGCGGTGCAGCTCCATCCGCTCACCACGATCCTCTTCGTGATCTTCATCGGCCGCATCCTCGAAGGGCTGGCTACCTCGGTGACGACCCCCGGCACGCTCGGCTTCCTCTCCGATGTCACCGGAGGCCACCCCGCGCTGCGCGGGCGGGTGATGGGCCTCTATGAGTTGGGCACCGTGCTCGGCATCGTCGTCGGGCCTGCCCTCGGCGGACGGCTCTGGGACGCCTTCGAGCGCAACGGCCTCCGCTTCGTCTCCCTGCTCGACCTGGCTGCCGCCCTGCTTGTCATGCTCTATATCCGCGAGAGCCGCCCCGTCACACAGGCCGATGCCACCCCCGCCGGACGCACCCTCACCTGGCCCGAACGCTTCGGCGCATACCGTGGGCTGTTCCAGATCCGCCGCCTCTGGGACTTCGCGCCCGCCTGGATAGCGATCAACGGCGTCGTCGGCCTCTGGTTCACCCATGCCGACAAGCTACTCAGCCGCGTTGGGCGCGACCCGGTGCAGCTTTTGCAAGGCGGCTGGACCGGCACGCAAGTGAGCAACATGTTCCTCGGCGTCGGCCTAGCCTTCCTCCTCGGCATCGCGTTTTGGGCCAACCTCTACGCCCGGCTGCGGAAGACCAACATAATGCTCGCCGCGATCTGCGGCACCTTCGTCGTCGTGCTGGCGCTCTTCGGGATCAACATGCAGGTTCTGCCGGGGCCGCTGGGCCAGTGGCCGCTCGTGCCGATCTTCCTCGCCGCGCTATTCTTCGAGAGCGGCTTCACACCGGTCGCCCTCGCGTATTTGGCCGACATCACAGAGAGCCGCGTCAAGGACCGCGGCACTGTGATGGGCCTCTACTCGGTGTTTCTAGCACTCGGCAACGTGATCGGGGCCGCCCTCGGCGCGCCCTTTATCTCGGCCTTCGGCTTCAACGGCCTGCTCATCGCCACCGCGATTCTCGCCTCCGTAGCCGCTGCCGCCGTCCTCAACCTCCGCCGCAACACCGGGGACTGATGGGGGCTGGGGTCTCATCTCCAGATACGCACGCACCCAGGTTCCGACCGTGAATGTCGCCACCGCGCCGTCCCAAAGCAGCAGGCCCAGGCCGAGCAGGACGGCAAACGCAGTGATCAGCGCCAGCGCCGCGTCCTCCGGCACGCCGCCGAGCGCGATCCAACCCCAGTAGACCAGTGCCGCCGCGCCCCCCGCCAGCAGCACTGAGAGCATCGTCAGCACGCCGTTCAGCAGCAGCAGCGCGCCCCACAGCCCGACCACTGAGCCAAAGTGCTTCCTCGTCAGCCGCCGTGCCGTGCGCGCAGCCGTGCGCGGCCCCTGCCCGTCGAGCATCACCGCGCAGTTCGCGAGCCGCTGCTGCGGCCGGCAGACGAGCCCGCCGACCAAGAAGACCGCCCCCGCGAAGCAAAGCGCCCCCACCAACCAGATCGCCGCCTCCGTGGAGAGATTCGGAGTGGCCGTCAGCAGGTATATCGCTGGGGCGAGCGCCAGGCAGGTCACGAGCAGCGCCGGCAACCAGACCAGCAGCCCCGCCCCCACCAGCGCCGGCAGCCTCCGCAGCGCCGACCCCCACGCCGATCGCCCTGCTCCCCGCCTCCGTACCGCCGTACCGCCGACCACGGCGTCCCGTACCGCCGGCGGGACGCCGGCCCCCACATCGTCCGCACTCCGCACTCCGCACTCCGCACTCGCCAGTATCAGCCCGCCCTCGCTCCAAAGCCCGCCGAGCAGCAGCAGCCCCACAGCCCCACCGATCCACGCCGGAAAGTAGGGCGGTAGCTTCGTCACGCCCCCGCTCAGATCGCTCAGATAGTTCGGGTTGAAGCTCTGGAGCGCAACATACAGCCCCGCGTAGGTCAGTCCGACCAGCGCGATCAGCACCCCGAAGCCGAGCCCCGCCCTCCGCCGCAGCAACAGAAGCGCATCGCCGAGCACCCGTCCCGTGTCCATCACTCTTCCTTGCTCAACGTGAAGCCCTGCGCGAGCAGCGCCTCACGCACTGCGTCTAAATCTTGGAGTGAGGCGCTGGCCTTGCCGGCCCGTGTCCGCCGGTCTGCCTGCGGCGCGAGGCTGACGACCGCGATCATGCCGGCATCCCTTAGCGGCGCGAGCAGCGGGCCGAGCGTCGGGTCGGCGAGCAGGTCGGCCAGGATCTCGGGTCGGTCCACGGTCAGGATCGTAACCTCGCGGAGCATGGCCCGGCCCTGGTAGCCCGACCACATCTTGATCTTCTGCACCACCGGCGCGGGCAGGGGACCGTTGTGCCATGCCGCGAGCTCGTCGAGCAGGTTCCGCACATCGCTGGGCAGCCAGTGCCGAGAGACGGCTGTGGCCCTCACCGCCCGCTCGTCGAGCAGCATCCGGCCGTCCGGGCCGGGCCGCGTCAGCGAGGCGAGCAGGCCCAGCAGCCGCAGGTCCGGCAGCGCCCCCTTCCAATCCACCCCGCCCTCCGCGTCGAAGGCGAAGGATGGGGTCGGCTTGTCTTGCCCGACATCGCTGACCGAGGGGAGTTCGCCGGCCGCCACCAGAAAGCGGCTCATCTCAACGACCGTCTGTTCGGTGCCGGTCGTGCCCGGGCTGACCAGCGCCAGCGTCGGCAGCAGCCTCTCGCCGAGCAGCGGCGCGACCTTCGGGTCTGCCGCCAGCCGGTCGAGTATCTCAGGCAACCGCACGGCGAGTAGCGTGGCGTCGCGCCGTATCACGACCCGCTCGTGCGCCGCCGCCCAGTCGAGGATGCTGCGCTCCACGTTCTGCGCGAGCGGCGCGCCTGTCGCCCCCCGCAACAGGTCGAGTATCGCCAACGGCGTCCAACCCGCCTGCTGTGCATCGTAAACCGACTCCCGCGTCAGCTTGAACTCAATCGCCTGCTCGGCGCGCACCAATTCTGTGATCTCGCTGAGAGCGAAAAGCGTCTCGTCGGGCACGTCGCCGACCACCAGCACCTGGAAGTTCGGCTGGACGACGACCCGCCCGACTGAGC
Organism: Chloroflexia bacterium; assembly: GCA_050998805.1. Taxonomy (GTDB): domain Bacteria; phylum Chloroflexota; class Chloroflexia; order QHBQ01; family JAICKM01; genus JAICKM01. The sequence continues at coordinate 159,267 of JBPCPV010000044.1, forward strand.
GATGCTCGGCGAGAGGAGCCAGGATCTCGGCCTCCCGATCAGGCACGGCGAGCGCGGCCAGCATCGCCCGCCCGACCTCGGTGAGCCGGAACGCCTGCTTCCCCCCGGCATACCCGCCCAATTCGACGATGCCCAGCCAGTGCAGCGCCCCCGTCAGGCTCTCGCGTATCGCCCGCCCCTCGCGGCCGTCCCACGGGTCTCCGCTCGGCAGGCGTCCAAAAGGCTCATAGTAGAGCGCCGTGCCGAGGTCGTGCGCGGCGAGAGGGTCGTCGTCGCCGAGCGCCAGAAAGCCGAAATGGTGGAGGCGCATCCAATGCACGAAGGCCGGTATCTCCACCCAGGCATCGGGCAGACCCGCCAGCAGCGCCATATAGCGCATGTAGGGCGTCATTCTCAATGAGATCGGCAGCGCACGCCTGGGATGCCACTCGCTGCTCGCTGACTCGCCGTTGAAGCTCAGGGACGCGATCTCGATCCAGGAGTGGAGCAGACTGAGCGTGCGTTGGGGCCACGGTTGGCTCAGAAACTCGCGCAACCGCTCACGGCCCCCCGCCTCGAGGTTGGAGTCGTATTCAGTGAGCAGCCCCGCGCGTGTGGCTATCTGCCTCGTGAAGTAGAGATAGCCGAGATCCTGCTCCGAGTCGAAGCGAGTATCCTTATCGGCCACCCCAAGCGCCTGGCCGAGGCGGCGCGCATCGGTTTTACGCACAAGCCCCGCCTGCGTGATGCCCGCACGCTTGCTCCGTACCGCCGACCAGAGCAGGAAGAGCGACCTGTGGACGGCGCGTGGGTCCGCCGCCGAAACGCTCGCCGGGGCCTCCGGCTCAACAGGCAGCCCCGGCGACACCAGTGCGACCAGCACGGGGCGAATCTCGCCCGGCACGGTTACCGCGCCGGCGAGGCCGAGATCGACGCTTACGCTGCCCCCGTGTGGTAACGTAGTCAGCGCCAGCACACGCTCGCTGAGTGCGGCCACCAGGTCGGCGAGGTCGGTGCTGTTCGCGTTGCTCGGGTCGCCGACCTTCGTCCGGTAGGAGTAGTTGTAGTAGTATGAACTGTAGCCGTATCGGTCCTGGATCCGGTCCTTCACCAGCCCGCTCTTCGCGGCTTCCCGCATGACGAAGTCGGTGGGGATCTCGCCGGGGTAGAGCAGCAGCAGGTCGAGCAGTTTCCGTTGCTTAGGGCTGAGGGCCTCGACCGCCCGCTTCACGCTCTCCGGCTTCACCGCATCTGCGCTCAGAGCCTCCACGGCTGCGGCTTTGCGCGTGCCCGGTGCCAGCCTCAGCCCGCGTACCTCGGCCATCCGGCGTATCGCTCCCGCAGAGTACGATGCGATCAGGGTGGGCAGGCGCTTGCCTGCGGCGGAGGCCATCTCAGCCGATCCCTATCGCCGGTGTTTCCGCCGGCCGCGACTCGTCTATCACGCGCGGTGTGTGCCCCGCGCGGGCGAGTTCATCGAGCAGCTTATCCACGTCATCGCTCTTCACGGCTACGAGGCGCGGAGAGAATTGGTAGAGCAGGTAGTTGCCGAGGTTGGTCGTCGTCAGCAGTTCGGTGAGAGTGAACTCGTCGCTGAAGCTGATCAGGCTCACCCCCGTGTGGAACCGCAGCCTCCCATAGGCGTCCCACCACGTGGCGATCCTCTGGGGGACCGACAGGGGAAGCCCGTCTCCCGCCAGCCTCCTCAGTTCCGTCTCCATCTCGTCTGCCGACAGCCCCGCCTCGAACCCCGCCCGCGCCGTGCCGCCGGTCATTTGGTACACACATGTCTCCGCGTCAACCCGAACCGGAGCGGTGAACTTGCCGAGCAGGATCATGTCCTCGGTGCCGGTCGCACGCGGATCGAGCGTCAAGAGCAGCCCGTCGGCGTCCGCGCGCACGCGGACGCTGGGGCCGCGCTTCGGGTCGGGCTTGCTGCCCGCTGGCAGTAGAGGCACCGAGGCGACCGCATCCGGCCTCTTGCTGAACACCGCGCCGCCGAGTTCGGTGATGCGGAAGCCCGCCGGAGGCGCGCCGGCCTTTGGCGGCAGGCCGTTAATCGCCGTCGCTTCCACCAGCCCCAGCCAGCTGAGAGTGCCGCCGATCATCGCCGCGAGCAGCTTGCCGAGGCCCCGCATCCAGTCCGCGGTGCTGTGCCGGTCGAGGTAGATCCAGCTCCCGACGGGGCCTCCCGCCCGTGCCAGCCACCATGTCTGTTGCTCGCGCGTATTGGCGGTCGGGGCGAGCGTTACCGGCAGCTCGGGGAAGAACCGCCGCACGATGCCCAGCACCGAGTGTACGTCGTACCACGCGCCCACCGGCAGCCATGCCAGCACCGAGATGAGCGCCTGACGCATCACGGTGACTTCGGCCCGCATGTGCGGCGGCTCCGCGTAGTAGAGGCTGTTGTTGCGGAACAGCGCGAGTGTCGGGTCGCCCGCAAGCAGCCTGTCCAGCTCGCTCCAGCTGTTCATCGTTATTACAGCCGCGATTACCGCCGCTATAGCCTCGGCGGGTGTCTTGTCGGCGAAAGTATCTGCGACAATAGACAAGACGCTTAACGTCTGCCCCGTCCGCCGCAGCAGGCCCAGGGCTTCCAAGATGTAAAGGTAGAAGGTAACTTCATCGTCGCTGCCGAGGCCGCTCGCCTGCCGCAGCCGCTCCATGTCGTCCTCGGCCATGAGCGGACGCCCCGTCGCCACCTCGATGCCGTTCGACGGCTCGTCGCCTGTGCGGGCATGATGCACAGGCGTGTCCACGATCTCCCAGCGGCCCATCGCGCGTGTCGGGCGGCCCCTGTACGTGCGGGGTTCAGGGCCTGCCAACGAATAGCTTCCGCTCTCCAGGGCATCGAGCAGACTGCCGATCTTCGAGAGCATGAACGCTGCCGGATGCTCAGTTGGGCGTAGCAGGTCGCCGGTGTAGGCGTGGGCCTCCGGCAGCAGGGGCACCAGCCCTGCTCTGAGGGCCTCCGGCAGGCGGTATGGGGGATCAGGTCCAGGATAGCCGGCGGTTGCCGGCAGCATCAGCCCCTTCTCGGCCAGCCCCGCCAAAGCGCCGTCTATCGTGGTTGCCGATGCCTCGCCCTCGCGCAGCAGCTTACGCATGTTACCGGGCGTGATCGCCTGTTTATCCCAATCGAGCAGCAGCCCCAGCGCCAAAATCGCCCGCGCCGGCTGGCGCAGCCCGCCGATGGCCTCGGCCCGCGCCCCCGGGTCGAGCAGGTTGTCAAGCACCGCCGTGACCAGCGCCTCGCGCTGCGTGCTCTTGATGCCCAGCCGCCGCGCCTTTGCCGTCACCCGGAGTAGAGCTATCTTCTGCGCCCCGAGCGCCTCTCGGAGGTCGGCCCGCGCCGCCGCGCCGACGGTGATCATACCCTCCGGCAGCAGGGCTATATCGGGCATCCACCCGACGGATTCGGTTTTGCGTGGTTTCATCCGAGGCATTATACTACACTTTAGCCTCCTGAGCCAGAGCGCCGACCAGAGCACCGACCGTAGCCCGATCAGAGCAGATGTTGTATAATGTAGGCCAGGAGGCGACCGCTTATGTTCATCGGCACTATATTGGAGCGCGCGGCTTGAGCCGCCGGCCTTCGGGCGGGGGCCGTTTCACCAGCGAACCCTTGCGGGGCCGACGCCTCTGGCGCTACGGCGATTGGGGCAGCGCAGGCGAGCATATAGGCCGCCACTGGGAGGACGTAGCAACCCCGATCCTGCGCGACGCCATCGGCCACAGGCGCGCTCCTGTCCACCCCGACGATCCACCATACACCCCCCGCGTGCTGATCAGCATCGTCGCCGACCCCGATATGGCGTCCGAGGTCCATCTGTCGAGCCTGGCTCACGCCGACAGCCTGATGCTCGGCTTCGACGACGAGGGCCGAGTGGTTGCCGAGCCTGCCGACTTCAAGTGGTCGCTCGAAACCGCAGAGAGCCGCCAGGTCTCGGCAACCGGTCTCGCACGCCTGCTCAACGCCGGCCTGCCTCGCCTCGAGGCCGGTGTGGCTGCGGCCCTCGGCGCGCTCGCCCTGGCTGCCGGAGTCGAACACCCTGAGCTTGAGCTGATCAGTGGCAGCATCGCTGTCCCCGCGCGCGCTCCCGACCAGATAGCGGGACGCGCAGCCGACGCCGAGGCCGACGACGAAACCCCCACCGGCATAGACCTGGTGGACGACCTCGAAGAGCGCCAGTACGCCCTAGTCACACGCGACGGCGTCTTCTTCGCCCCCCAGAACCAGGCCAACGAACGCTTCTTGCACGGCGACTGGAACCGCCGCAAGCCCGACCCGCTCGAGGACGCCCAGGTTTGGTTCCAGGACTTCGACCCGGCGGGCTTCTTCGGGCGGCTGCCGGGCTGGGATGTCGCGGTGCTGCTCGCCGCCCATGACCGCAGTTCCGGCCAGCTCGCCACCCCCGACGGCGCGGAACGCTACTACCGCCTCGGAGCCGGAACGCAAGGCGCACTGATCCGCTGGAACACCTCGATATTCAGCCCCGAAGCCGCAGTGATCGACGTGGCCGCCGAGCTCGAGGAACTGCGCCGCGCCCGCCGCCTCTGGACCAGCACCGAGGTTTCCCTCTACATGGACCGCATGATGAACGTCCGTGCTGAACGCGAGAACGCGCTACAGGAATGGCTCCGCGAGATCTACGGCTGGGGGCGTTTCCGCGCCGACCTGGCTCGCCAGGGCGTCAATCTCAGTGAACTCGATTCCAAGGGCGGCAAGCGGCGCTGGGGCATCGTCTTTGCCTCCATACAGAGGGCCATCCGCGCCCGCGTTTGCAGCGAGGGTATGGTCCTCGTGGCTGTCGGTGTGGGCGACATGGACGCCCTTGTGGCGCTCCAGTCCCGCGCCGCCGAACTCGGCGGCGCAGCCGACGCGATAGCCCGCCACACCATAGCCGCAGCGCTCGGCGAAAGGCAACCCGACGCCCCCCCGCCCCTGTAAAACACACCTCCCCGCGCAAGCCGTCAGCCGCCAGCCACGCACTCCGCACTAATCACTCGTCTGTGGGAGAGTCGCCCTGCGCTCGATGAGCTAGCCCCACCCCCAACCCCGCGCTCCAATCCCCACTCCGCCCTCCGCAAATCGCGTCAGATGCCCATAGAACACCCGTTCTACGGCGGACGGCAACCGGCCCCCTCTCTACCCCCAGCGCCCCCAGACGGCCCTACAACGCCCCACAACCCCTCTCCCCTCCCTCAACCCGCTACCGCCCCCGTCTCGGCGGCCCCCGCCCCTTGTAAGACACGGCTCCGCCCGTGGACCGCCGCTACACCACTATTCCTCTGAAAGACTCACACCATTCGTGTATTCGTGCCCGCCATTATGGACGACCACCTTACGCACTCCGCACTACGCACTGCCAACTGCCAACTGCCTACTCGCTCGTCTAGGTCTTTCGGAGTATCTTTGCCTCTAATGCCCCTGAAACCCCCCAAATCTGGCAGTAAATAGCCCCTCAAATGGATATATAAAGTGAGGGGGTAAAAATAGCACGCGACTTACGCACGGAAAAAGGAGCCGATCGCCATGTACCCGCAACTCAGCACTCAAAACCCCGAAAAATCCGTCGAAAGACCGATGTGCCCAACGATCATACCGCCTACTGCCTACTCGCAAAAGATACTTCAATATAACCCGCCAGGCACGACTTATCAGAAAGCCGCCCACCCCCGTGCCTGACCCGCCCATCGAAAGCTGATAGCTGAAAGCTGAAAAACATGGTATAATGAGACCACGCGGTGAGGGAGAGAAGTAGCCGCCCTGTTGGAGAGCAGAGAACCGTCCTCGGCTGAAAGACGGTCTCCGAAGGGCCTGCGAAAGACACTCCTGAGCGTAACGGCCAGCTCCCGTCATCGAGCCGAGAGGCCGCCAGCCCCCACGGGCCGCGGTGAAGAAAGGTGGCAACACGGGGCACCCCCTCGTCCTTTCATTAGGGACGCGAGGGCTTTTTGTTGCGTCCCAGTTCGCTATGACAAGGAGGACGACAATGGGACGTATTCACACAACTCAGGTTCGAGAGCATGTCGGCGAGCGGGTGACGGTCTGCGGCTGGCTGCACGCCGCGCGGAGCATGGGCGGCATTCGCTTCCTCGTGGTGCGCGACGGCTTCGGCACCGTGCAGGCGGTAACCCAGGATGCCGAGCGACTTGCTGCCCTGTCGAGGCTGACGGTCGAGACGGTGCTTGAAGTCGAAGGCACGGTGGTCGCGGAGGCGCAGGCACCCTGCGGCGTCGAGTTGCGCGAGCCGAGCATCCGGGTGATCAGCCCCGTCAGCGAGGCCCTGCCCTTCCCGATCAACAAGCCGACCATCGCGGCGGCCCTGCCGACGTTCCTCGACCACGCCGAGATCGGCCTGCGCCACCCCGCGAGGCGCGGCCTCTTCCGCTTGCAGGCCGGGATCATGGCTGCCTTCCGCGAGTTCCTGGACGCCGAGGGCTTCACCGAGATACAGTCGCCCAAACTACTCGCCGCCGCCAGCGAGGGCGGGGCGAACGTCTTCCCGGTGGACTACTTCGGACGGCAGGCGTTCCTGGCGCAGTCGCCGCAGTTCTACAAGCAGATGATGGTCGGGGTCTTCGAGCGTGTCTACGAGGTCGGGCCGGTCTTCCGGGCCGAGCCGCACGACACGGCCCGCCACATCAACGAGTACGTCAGCCTCGACGCCGAGTTCGGCTTCATCGAAGACCACCGCACGGTGATGGCCCTGTTGACGCGGCTGCTGGGTCATGTCGTTTCCGCGCTGGCTTTCCGTTCCGTTCAAGATCGGCGGTGGGCCGCAGAGATCGGTTTGCTCGGCCTTCGCCTGCCGGAGGTGCCGGAGACGATCCCGCAGATTGGCTTCGGCGAGGCTCAGGAACTGCTCTCCGGGCGGTACAGCCAGGACTGCCGTGGCGAACCTGACCTGGCCCCGCAGCACGAGCGGCTGCTCGGCGCGTGGGCGCGCGAGGCTCACGGCTCGGAGTTCCTCTTCGTGACCGGCTACCCGATGGTCAAGCGCCCGTTCTACACCCACCCCGACCCATCAGACCCGACGGCCTCCAACAGCTTCGACTTGATCTTCCGGGGAATGGAGCTGGTGACCGGCGGCCAACGCCTGCACCGCTATGCCGACTACATCGAGGCTCTGGCGTCGCGGGGTCTGCCCACCGAGCCGTTCGCCGCCTATCTCGAAGCTATGCGCTACGGGATGCCGCCGCACGGCGGCTTCGCAATCGGCCTCGAGCGCTTCGTGATGCAGCTCGCCGGCCTCGGCAACGTCCGCGAGGCGACGCTCTTCCCGCGCGACCTTGCGCGGCTCTCTCCCTGACGGCTAAGAAAGAGGGCCAATCCAAGCGGATTGGCCCTCTTTGCTGCGCGAGTAGTCCGGTCTTAGTGCTTGACCTTGACCGCAGCGGCCTTGGCGGGTGCCTTGATCGGCGCAGCCTTGACCGGCGCGTGCTTGATCGGCGCGGCCTTGACCGGCGCGGCTTTCGTGACCGGCTTCGACGTGTAGGTGGTGGCGTAAATCCGTTTGTGGATGAAGCTCACGCCGTAGCCGGTGTGGTGCCAGTTCACATGGATGCGACCGGTGGCTTCGTTGCCCCACATCGAAATCGTCAGGAACTGGTTGCCCTTCACGGCGGCGACGATGCCGACATGCCCGTAGGGGCTGTTGCCCTGCACGTAGCGCCCGAGAACCACAACATCACCGACGCGCGGAATCCCGTTTACCGCGAATCCAGCTCGGCGGGCGGCGCTCGCCCAGAAGCGGGCATCGCCCCAATAGTTGCCGACGTCCGGGCGCTGCGACTTGGCATAATATGTGCATTGGCCGTAGGGGTAGGTGTTGCTTGCCGCCGCGTTGGTGGCGGGCATCATCATGAGAGAGAAGATGCCGACACAGGCCGCAACCGCCGCGGCC
>JBPCPV010000052.1:0-2934 GCA_050998805.1 Chloroflexia bacterium
CTACGGTGTGAAGAAGTGGCGGCCCACCGACGACTGCCGACCGTCTACCCGTAAGACGCGGCTCCGCCCGGGGACCGCCCAACCTTTACCGCCGCCGGGACGGCGGCGGTACCTACAATCGCGTTTGTTTACTATATTCAGTTCTTAGACACGGCTTATCAGATACCTCGGCTATCCGACAGCATACAGATAAGCCGGAACCTCGCGGGCGGCTCATCGTTATTCCTGTACAGGGTCGGCGGGTCCGGCCGGATAATGGAGGGAACGCGCAAATGGACAATCTTACTCGCGGATGGGGAAGTCGCTTGGGCCGTGTCGGGCGGCTGCCGGTACTGGCCGCGCTGATCCTACTCGCCATGCCGTTGATACCGGGCCTGACACCGCTCACGCTATCACCTGCGGCAGCGGCCGCGCTCTCGGTGCGCTGGGCCTTCTACGTCACGTATAACCCGAACTCGCTCGTCTCCCTACAGGCCCACGCCGACCAACTCAACTACGTCTCGCCCTGGTTCTACACGGTGGACGGCAACGGCTCGGTCAACGGAACCGCACAACCGGCTGTCAACGACCTGCTGAGGGCAAGAAGCATCAAGAACCTGCCGATGGTCCGCAACAGCGCCGGCTACAGCATCTTCCACGACGTGCTGCGCGACCCCGCGAAGCGCGACTCGATCATCGCACAGCTGCGGAACCTGGTGCTCGACAACGGCTATGACGGCATCACGATTGACTTCGAGGCGATTAATGGAGGCGACGAGGCGCTGCTGACGGCGTTCATGTCGTCGCTCTACCAGGACTTCAAGGCCCACAACAAGCTTGTGGCGATGGCTGTGCCGCCGAAGACCCGCGACGCGAACACCGGCTGGGCGGGAGCGTACAACTACCACGACCTGAGCCGGTCCGCCGACTACTTCATCGTCATGGCCTACGACCAGCACTACGCCGGAGGCCAACCCGGCCCGATAGCCCCGATGCCCTGGCTGAACGACGTGGCGAACTACGCCTCGGCGACCCTCGGCAGCGGCAAGATCATCTGGGGCATCGGGGTCTACGGCTACGACTGGAACACCTCGTTCACCCCGCGCAAGCCCGCCGACCCCCGCACCTTTGGGGAAACCCAGGCCCTGTCGGTCAACTTTGCCGGAGGCGGCGGCATCATCTACGACGCGGAGAACCAGGCACCATCGCTGATCTATCTGCAGGACAATCAGCGCCACGAGGTCTGGTACGAGGACAAGCAGAGCTTCGGCGCGAAGATCGGCCTAGTGCAGGGCCGCAACTTCCTCGGCTTCGCCCTCTGGCGGCTCGGGCAGGAGGATCCCGGCGTCTGGGACACCATCGGCAGCCTGCGCGGCCCCTGCGACCGGATCGCGGCGTTCACCAGCAGCCAGAGCCGCGTCTACTTCGCGCAGACCGGCCACAGCCTCGGTGGCGGCTTCCTCACCTACTGGCGGAGCACCGGCGGGCTGCCGGTCTACGGCTACCCACTCACCGAGGAGTTCACAGAGGTGAGCCGGTCCGACGGCCGGCCCTACACGGTGCAATACTTCGAGCGCAACAGGTTCGAGTGGCACCCTGAGCTGAGAGACACGCCCTACGAGTTCGAGATCGGCTTGCTCGGCGTGCAGTACACGGCGAACCAAACCTTCGCCCTCATTGACCCGTTCCCAGACACGCCGACCAAGATCTACTTCGCGCAGACCGGCCACAGCCTCGGCGGCGGCTTCCTCGAATACTGGCGCGCCCACGGCGGGCTGACGCAGTTCGGCTACCCGATCAGCGAGGAGATGAGCGAGCGCAGCCTGACCGACGGCCAGGTGTACAGGGTGCAGTACTTCCAGCGCGCCCGCCTGGAGTGGCACCCGCAGCTTAGGTCGCCGAACTCGATCCAACTCGGCCTCCTCGGAGTCTGGGCGCTGCAAGCGAAGGGATGCACGCCATAACCCTGTTCTCCGGCGCGTTCCTGCTGCTGGCCGCCGCATGGATCGGCCTGGAGATGTGGTTGCTGGCGCGGGAGGGTGCGGGGGTGCTCGCACAGGCCGATCGGGGGTCGGCGCTGGCGATCATAGCGAGCGTCTCGGCTGCTGGCGCGGCGGCGGTTGCCTGCGCGGCGATGGGATGGGGAGTAGCGCAGGGGCCGGGGGTGCGGTGGGCCGGGCTGGGGCTGATGGCTGCGGGGCTGGTGCTCCGCGTCTGGTCGCTGGCGACGCTCGGTCGCTTCTTCACCTCGGTCGTCCGCACCCACCCCGGCCATCGGGTCGTCCGCAGCGGTCCATACCGCCTGTTGCGGCATCCGTCCTACACCGGCACCTTCCTCACGCTGCTCGGCTTCGGCCTCGCGCTCGGAAGCTGGCTCGGCGCGGCGTTGTTGGTGTTGCTCCCGTTGCCCGCCTACATCTACCGGATGCGTGTTGAGGAGCGCGTGCTCCTCTCTGCCCTCGGCCCCGAGTATGCCGAATATATGCGCGGCACACGGCGTATGCTGCCCTGGCTCTGGTGACTGGGCTACTAACCCCCAAACGCCGCCCACCAATGCACCAGATGGGGCAAGAACAGGAACGCCCCTCCCACCACTGCCCCTATAGCCGTCAGCAGCACCGCGCCTGCCGCCACATCCTTGGCGACCTTCGCCAGTGGGTGATAGCCGGGGCTTGCGAGGTCCACGGCGGCCTCGACCACGGTGTTCAACATCTCGCCGAGCAGCACGAGCGTGATGATCCCCGCGAGCACCGCCCACTCCACCGGGCTGAAGCCGAGCAAGAGAGCCAGCAGAGCCGACAGACCGCCGAGAGCGAGGTGGATGCGGAAGTTGCGCTGGGTGCGGGCCACGTAGGACAGGCCCGCGAAGGCGTAGCGGAAGGAGAGGACGAGGGTGCCGGGGGGCACCGACGGGGAGGGGGGGGAGACGGGGGGGGGGGCAGAACCCGACCTCCC
>JBPCPV010000053.1:0-41286 GCA_050998805.1 Chloroflexia bacterium
AGGGCCTGAATGTGCCGTCGGAGTAGCCGGAGATGACGCCGTGGCAGTAGAGGTACTGCACCGGTGTGTAGAAGTAGTCACTCGGATGCACATCCGAGAAGTTGATCGCGCAGGCGGTCGAGGTGGCGGTTGCGGTGCTGCCCGGAGGCACCGTGGCCGTAGCGGTGCTGCCGGGAGGCACCGTAGCTGTAAAGGTAGGTGCTGGCTGGGTCGTCGCTGTTGGGCTGTTGACCGGCTGGGTCGTCGCTGTTGGGCTGTTGACCGGCTGCACTGTAGCTGTTGGGCTTTGGCAGGGGAGGAGCGGCGTAGTGCGATAGAGGTTCTCGTCTAGCCAGGTGGAACCCGGCCCGAGGCCGCCTGTGCTCCAGGTCGTGCTACCGTTATAGAAGCCGCCTTGATTGGCTTGACGCGGCGAAGGAAGAGCCGGGGACGAAACTGCCCATATGCCCGCCGGCCACGTCGTGGTGTCAAGCGAGTCGACCTCTGTTGTTGAGTCGAAGAAGCCGCCGCCGGTGATGTCCCCGCCCAGCGCGTAGAGTATGCCGTTGGCGTATGAGAGACCGAAGTCGCCGTGCTGCATGGTAAAGACCGGGCCTGTCGTCCAGACGCCGGGGGCGCTGGTCATGTCGAGCCGTTGGCTGATGCTGCTGTTGTCCACCGGGGCCGCGGCGCGCGCCTGGCCGTTGAGGAGCGAGGGAGCCGACCCCTGTGGGGCGGTGCCGTAGCTCCCTATTACATAGAGGTACTGGCCGACCTGCTGGTAGCCGCCGAGTAGGTAGGCGGAGGGCATCGAGGTACCGGTCGTCCAGGTGTTGCCCGCGATGTCGAAGACGTACATGACACTCGTCGGCAGGAAGTTGCCGCCGGCGACGAAGACCTTACCGTTGTAGGCGCCCGCCGCGGCACCCCAGGTGCCTGCCGGCATGTCGGGGCCTGCGGTCCATGTGTTGGTCGCGATATCGTAGATCTGGAAGGCAGTGGTCGGACCATTGCTGGTGTTTCCGCCCGCGACGTAGATCTTCCCGTTGAAGTAAGCAGCTGCAGGTGCCTCGCCGGCGATCGGCAGGGGAGCGAGGCTAGTCCAGGCGTCGGTGACGGTGTTGTAACGACTAACCGTGTCCACATCCGTCGCCTCGGAGACGCCGCTAATGACATAGAAGTCATTGCCGGTCTGTGCAAACCCGTAGCGGCCGATCGTGGAGGGGTAGGGGCTGGCGGTGGCCCACGGTCCCGGCTGCCCCGAGGCGCCGCAGGTGGGCGTCGCGGTCGGAGGTGCGGGCGTACTCGTGGTGGTGGGAGTGCCGCAGGCCGGCACGGGTGCCAGCCAGCGCGCGGCGTTGACGATGATCCGCGCATAGCCGACACTGCCGCTCCCGGCCCCGACGAAAGCCGGCAGGGAGACTGCGGTGTGGCCGGCGGTGGTTTTGAAGGCTACAGCCGAACTCCCGTCACTGTAGGCTGCCACCTGCGTGGCACCCGCTGCCGGGCTTGCATCGAACCGGGCCCCGGCATTCAGTGTGGTCACGCCCTGCATCAGTGGGTGCATGGGATCGTAGGCCCCGAGGGTCACGGAACTGGCGAGAAGCGTGGTGGCTGCCATGTACGGCGAGTAACCACCGCTCTGCCAGCGGCCTAGGATACGGTAGCCGGTGGCATTGTAGAGGGCACCGAAGCTGGTGATGACAATGCCGCCGCCGTCCTGGTACGCGGCCAGGTTGTCGCCGAGCGTAGTTGGATCTGAGTAGTGATAGTTGCTATATGTGAGGACCAGGTCATACTGCTGCATCTGGGCCAGGGTCGGCGTACCGTTTTGTGCATCGAAGAGGTCCACGACGCTGATGCCGGGCTGCGCGAGCAAGTTTCCGCGCAGTGTGGTTGGCTCAACGGAATCGGCGTACGCGATCAAGATGCGATAGGAGCCTGCGCCGCCGCAGCTAGGCGTGGCGGTTGCTGTACCGGCGAGGAACGTTGCTGTGGGCGTGACCGTGGGAGGCGTCGTAGGCGTGTTGGTCGGGAGCGGAGGCTGCGTCGCAGTGGCCGTGTTGGCGGGCGGCGTCGTCGGTGTGGGTGTGCCGCCGCCGGAAGGCAGTACGCCGAGGAAGACAGCCGACACCGCGCCCCATGTCTGGTAGCCGAGGTAGTCGGTCGCGCCCCGACCGCGCACGAAGATGATGTGGCGGCCTACGGAGAGCGATCCGGTGGGCACGGAGGCCGAGACCGCGACGGTCGCCGAAGTGAAGTTGCCGGTCATCGGCACTGCCGTGCCGCCTGCCCAGGGCGGTGTGTCAACATAGTACTCGGCAGCGCCTACGCTCTGGCTGAAGCTGTTGCCGGTCCATGCGTAGTTGATCGTGGCCGCGAGCGCGGCCGGCGTGCCCTGGGTCACCGTCATCGGGGTCATGGTCACGCTGTTCGCGTCCGGCCCATGGGCCAGCAGGTAGGGGGTGCGGGCTATCTTCGCCTGATAGGTGAGGGCCCCCCTGTTTAGCGGCCAGAGCGTGGTGTCAATATACGAATAGGCCGGGAAGAAGCTCGAGCCGCCGACCTCAGTGCTGAATGATGCGGCACCGAGTTCACCGTATGCCCAGTCGAACGCATCACCGTCCACCGCGTAGAGGCAGTTCGGTGGTTGGCACGCCTGGTAGCCGTTGCCCGGCGGCCCGGCGTTCGTCGCGCTCAGGTGCTTGCCGAGGTTGGCCAGTTCGGGGCCGTTGGGCGCGGCACCCATCTGGAAACCCCAAGGGTAGAGGTCCAGCGAGGCGTTCGAGTGCATATCCTGGAAGACGCCGGTCGTCGTGATCGGCGCGGGATCGCCGATGTTTGGCCCGCGCTGGTCGGCGATCAGGCTGCGGACCTGGGTGTTCTCATAAAAGGTCTCCGGGTCAGATGCCGGGCTGGGGCCACGGTAGGTCTGGTCACATGCATTGCCGCTCGAGCCGCCGCAGCAGTTCCAAAGGAACGAGAAGTTGCGGTTGTTGTCGGTGCCGAACTGGTTGCTGGGGCTGGGCGGCCAGGTTGTGCAGCCGTTGTTGTGGTTCGCGTTCTTGCGCTGGTAGTAAGGACTGTTGCCGCCACCTCCGGCCTCGACGATGTGGTGCCCGTCGGGGTTGAGCATCGGCACTACCCAGATGTCGTGGTAGTCCACCAGCCAGTGGGAGTCGGCGTTGCTGTCGTAGTTGTCGAGCAGCGAGCCGATGAAGCGCATCGCTACCTCGGGCACGGCGATCTCGCGCGAGTGGATTGCCGCCTCATACCAGTAGACCGGCTTCGGGCCGGAGATGGCCTGGTTCGTGATGTGCAGCGCAAACAGATCGTACCCGTTGTTGGCGTCCGGCAGCGTACACATCCCAGGATTGTCCTTACACCACGAGTTGCCGAAGTCCACCTTCACGGCGAGCGTCGGGTGGGCGGCAACCTCCTGGTCGAGGTAAGTCTGCATCTCCTCGACGGTCTTGTAGCCGCCGTAGAAGGTGTCGGGGCCGTGGGGCGCAGTCAGCGCCGGGTTGTTCGACTCCTGGGTGAGCGCCTGGTCGATCTCCACATGCAGGTGCTGCGCGAGCATCTTGCTGTATGTGGGACGGTCTACCCAGATGGTGAGATAGCCGCCGCCCGTGCTGATTTCGTCGGCACCCCACTGGGTGGCGAGCCGATCGCGTTCCGCGAAGTCGTGGAAATAGAGCCGCACCACCAGCACTTCGGTGCGAGGCAGGGGAGGGGCCGCCGCCGGCGTACCTGGGGCCGCGCCGGCGTTCGGGGTCACGGTGCCGAGGGGCACCATACTGAGAGAGATGCCCAGGGCCAGCACGGCCAAGACCGTCACCGCCCATCGTCTTCGGATAGCCTCCAATTTTCTTCTCCTTTTCATCGCTGAAGAGACTTACAACCTGCCCGGCAAGCCGGCGTGGGCAAAACGCACACAGCTTACATTATACACAACTGCGGCCATAAACGCTAATTTGAGGGCAAAACATCGAAGGCGCGAAGGGGCTGATCGGCTACTGCTGCTCGTGCATCGCGTGCTCGTGGGCCATTTGGCCGGGCGACATGCTCATCATGCGGAGCATCGCCGGACCGCCGGTGCGTAGGAAGCGCACGACCAGCACAATAGCCACGGCCAGGAACACCAGATTGAGCACGGTCGTGTAGTTCCAGGTGACTCCCTCAGCGAAGGCAGCGACCGTGCGGTTGCTTGGGATGATGCCGAGCGCAGAGAACAGGGCCTCGACGATGTAGCCGGCGGCTGCCATCGTGACGTAGAAGGTGCCGAGGATATAGAGCGCGACCCGACCGCCGTAGTACTTTCGGTAAATGTCGAGCAACGGCAGCACAATCAGGTCGGCGAAGATGAAGCTGACCACCCCGCCGAAGCTAATGCCTCCCTGCCAGAGGACGGCTGCCAGCGGCACGTTGCCGACGGAGCAAACGAAGCTGACGATGGCTACCAGGGGGCCGACCAACGGCCCCTCGATCCGCGCCAGCGTCGGGTTACCGGTCAAGAAGAAGGCTTGCCAGAACGCATTGGGCACCCAGGCGGCCAGCGCCCCCGCGATCAGGAAGCCCAGCAGGATGTCTACCCAGACCGACGCCCAGTCCATCACGAAGAAGTGACTGACTGCGGTGAACCCGCGGCCACTGAACAAGCGCGACCCCACCGACCCGCCGCTCAGGCTCATATCCATCGCCGCATGACCTTCCATGCGCCCCGCCAGGCCGCGCTCGGCTTGCGCCCGCGCCAGGGCCGTCAGCCGCGGGGTGAGAGTCAGCCGTAGGATCAGTGCGAGGATCACCACCATCACGATGCCGCCCGCGAACTCGGCGGCGGCGAACGGCCAGCCCAGCAGCACGATCAGGATAATCCCCAGCTCGATCACCAGGTTCGTCGAGGCGATCTCGAACACCATGGCCGCGGCGAAACCGGCCCCTTTGAGAAACAGCGAGCGAGCCAGGGCCACCGCCGCGTAAGAGCACGAGCTGGACGCCACCCCAAAGAGCGTGGCAAGAGTCAGGCTGCGTGGGGAGCTATCGCCGAGCAGCCGCGCCAGCGCCCCGCGCGACACAACAGCTTGCACGGCTCCCGATAGGGCAAACCCCAAAACCAGCGGCCACAGCACGTCCCAAAACATGGCACCCGCCGTCCCGAGCGCGTTCCCCATGCCAATCATCAGGTCCATTTCTCTCCTTTTCTGCCGCCTTCCGGCGGGGGTTGTGCAGTTGTGCAGTTGTGCAGTTGTGTTATCCCCCCCAACACAACTGCACAACTGCACAACCCAGCCCTCAGCCGTCAGCCGAGATCTTCGCTGCGCTCAGAATGACAGTGGGTCCGCACTACGCACTACGCACTACGGAGCGGGATCACCTGCCCCTTGCCCGGACCGGGTGCGCTCCCCTCCCGGGTTCCGGCCACCGGATAGCCCTCCTCGTCCAGCACCGCCTCCACCTGTGCCAGGGAGAGCGCCGCGGGATCGTAGTCCAGGTAGACCACCTT
The DNA here is from genome assembly GCA_050998805.1 of Chloroflexia bacterium. Taxonomy (GTDB): domain Bacteria; phylum Chloroflexota; class Chloroflexia; order QHBQ01; family JAICKM01; genus JAICKM01. The sequence continues at coordinate 5,486 of JBPCPV010000053.1, forward strand.
CCCCGGAATGTCGACCTGCACGTTATGCACTCCCGGCTGCCCGCGCAGCGCGCCGGTCACCGTCTTCTCGCAGTGCTCGCAGGAGATGTCGGGAACTTCCAAGATTATGTTTGACATGTTTGCTTGCTCCTTATAGTTGGGGATAATTGGGGCGAGCTGCGCCCCGTCAGTCACATGCCCCCCATGGGGCGGAACAGGAACAGTGAGATGACGCCGATCACCAACGCCAGCAGCCCGATTAGAACCAGATAGCTCACGTCGGCGACCCGCCGGCCAAGGGGCGGGTGCAGGATCTCGCCCACATCCCGCGGCGGACGGAAGCCGCGCAGCCGCAGCGAGTTGCTGACCACGCTCACGCTCGACATCGCCATGGCAGCCCCCGCCATGATCGGGTTCAGCAGCAGCCCGAAGAACGGATAGAGGATACCTGCCGCCACCGGGATCAGCAACACGTTGTAGGCGAACGCCCAGAACAGGTTCTGGCGGATCGTCCCGATCGTGCGCCGCGACAGCGCGATAGCAGTCACCACGCCGCGCACGTCGCCGCCGACCAGCGTGATATCCGACGCCTCCATCGCCACGTCCGCCCCCGTGCCGATCGCGATCCCGAGGTCGGCCTGCGCCAGCGCGGGCGCGTCGTTCACCCCGTCGCCGACCATTGCGACCACTTTGCCCTGCGCCTGCAACTCCTTGATCTTGGCGGCCTTCTGCTCCGGCAGCACCTCGGCCAGCACATGACCGATGCCGACCTCCGCCGCTATCGCCTGCGCGGTCGCCCGGTTGTCGCCGGTGAGCATCCAGACCTCCAGGCCCAGCGCCTCTAACGCCCGCACCGCCTCCGCCGATTCCGGCTTTAGCGTGTCGGCCACGACCACCAGCCCCGCCGCCTGGCCGTCGGCGGCCACATACATCGGCGTCTTGCCCTGCACGGCCAGTGTCGCCGCCCGCTCGCCGAGGCCGTTGAGCACGATGCCGTGCGCCTCCATCATGCGGGTGTTGCCCAGCAGCAGCGCCCGCCCGTCCACCGTCGCCGCGATGCCGTGGCCCGCCAACGACTGGAACGCGCTCGCCGCCGTCAGAGGCAGGCCCAACTCCGTGGCTCGAGCCACGATAGCCTCCCCAAGAGGGTGCTCGGAGCCCCGCTCCGCGCTCGCCGCCAGCCGGAGCAACTCCGCCTCGGTCATCCCCGCCGAGGGGATCAGGTCGGTGACCACCGGCTTGCCGCGCGTGAGCGTGCCGGTCTTGTCGAGCACGATAGCGGTCACCTTGTGCGCGTTCTCCAGCGCCTCCCCGCCTCGGATCAGCACGCCGAACTCGGCGCCTTTGCCTGTGCCCACCATGATCGCCGTCGGCGTAGCCAGTCCCAGGGCGCACGGGCAGGCGATGATCAGCACCGCGATGGTGGCGACCAGCGCGTAGGTGAACTTCGGCTCTGGGCCGAACACGTACCAGACCGCGAAGGTCAGCAGTGCCAGCCCCAGCACTGCGGGCACGAAGTAGGACGAGATCAGGTCGGCCATGCGCTGAATCGGCGCCTTCGAGCCTTGCGCCTCCTCGACCATCCGCACTATCTGCGCCAGCGCCGTATCTCGCCCCACGCGCGTGGCTCTAAACGTGAACGACCCCGTCTTGTTCAGCGTCGCGCCGATGACCGCCGCGCCAGGCCCCTTCTCCACCGGCAGGCTCTCGCCTGTCAGCATACTCTCATCGAGCGTGGAGTGCCCGCCGACTACAACGCCATCCACCGGCACCTGGTCGCCAGGCCGCACGCGGATAACATCTCCGACCTGCACCTGCTCGAGCGGCACGTCTACGTCAGTGTCGCCGCGCACGACCCGCGCCGTGCGTGGGGCCAGCCCCATCAGCTTCTTGATCGCGTCGCCGGTGCGGCCCTTGGCCCGCGCCTCGAAGTAGCGGCCCATCAAGATCAGGCCGATCACCAGCGTCGAGGTGTCGTAATAGGCTTCGGGCACCACTCCGGCCACGCGCAGCGCGTCTGGAAAGAACGTCACGAAGACGCTGTAGAAGTACGCCGCCGAGGTGCCAACCGCGATCAGCGTGTTCATGTTGGTCGCCAGGTGGCGCGCCGCCCGCCAGGCAGCCGTGTAGAAGCTCCAGCCCGCCCAGAACTGCACCGGGGTGGCAAGCACGAACATCGCCCAGTATCGTGTACCCATCGGCCAGGGCAACGGCAGGAACATCCCCGCCATAATCAGCAGGCCGGCCGCCAGGCTCACCAGGAACCGCGCGCGAAGGGCCGCGATCTCGTGGTCTCTACGTTCGGCCTGGCTATCCACGGCGGGTGCGCCCACACCGGCGGCTGGCGCGTCCACCGGTATCGGGCGTAGGCCATATCCGGCGCGCTCCACCGCCTGCTGAAACTCGCCCCGTCCAACCAGCGCGGGGTTGAAGCGCACCGTCGCCTGCTCGGTCGCCAGGTTGACCCCGGCCGTTTCCACTCCGGGCAGCTTTGCCAGGGCTTTCTCGACGCGGCGCACGCACGAGGCGCACGTCATTCCCTCGATCGGCAGGGTTGCCTCTGCCGTCTGCGCGGGTGTGGTCTCTTTGGTTAATTGTTCTGTAGCCATTGTCCTTATGTCCTTATGGTCGAGCCTAACGGCGCGACAGCTCGAATAATTCTTCCAACTCGCCGATCATCTCCTGCTCCTTGCCGTCGCGGAAGCCCTCCGGCACGCAGGCATTCAAGTGCCCATGCAGCAGGGTCGCCTCGAACTTGTCGAGCGCGCGTTGGACCGCGTAGGTCTGCTTCAAGATGTCAACGCAATAGCGGTCCTCCTCGACCATCTTGCGGATGGCCCTCAGATGGCCCTCGATATACGCCAGCCGCTTCAATGCGTCCTGCTGGGTGGTTTGTGATCTCATCGTCTCCTCCTTTACCCTACCCCCCTAGAGGGGGTCACCTAAACAGTATACCACACCTAACCGCTGTTGTCAATAGCCGCGTGCCGCCTCTGTGGGAGAGTCGCTCTGCGCTCGATGAGCCTGCCATACCCCGATCCCGCCGACCACCCCCACACTATTCTTGTATTCGTGATCCCATTCGTGGACGGCTCCGAGCGTTTCGTGTTTTTTCGTGTGCTTTCGTGGATCGGCTTTCTGATCTCGTGCCTTAATAACGTGCCTATGAGAACAGGCAGGCCGAGGAAGCTCCCGTGGCGGTGGGCGGCCTTGACCACTGCCGCGTAACCCTCTTCGCCGAGCGGCGCAAAGGGGTTGAACGTGACGAGAATGGCATCTTTTTTGAGCGTTCGTTTCCAGGTGCCCACCATCCGACCACATATATGGTATACTGTAGGCGAGAATGCGTAATGGACATTTCAAGGATGACGAAACACAAAGGAACGGACATATGACCGAACGGCCTGAGAAAGCTTCTGTAGGAGGCTCTGTGCAGTTTCTCAATCCCGACGATCTGCCGAAGAACCCAGCCTACACGAATGTCATCGTGGTGAGCGGCCCGGTGAAAACGATCTACATTGGTGCCCAGGGCGCCTTCGATGCCTCAACCGGCACAATCGTCGGCAAGGGCGACATCGGCGCACAAACGATTCAGGTACTGAAAAATATCCAGAGTGCTCTGGCAGCTGCAGGGGCAGAGGTGGAGCATATCGTCAAATTGAACATTTACCTTGCCCAGGGACAGCCGCTTCAACCCGGCTTTGAGGCATGGCGACATTTCTGGGGTGACCGCCCCAACCCACCTGCCAACACGGGCATGTATGTCTCGGAGTTGGTACCCGCCGACTGCTTGGTCTGTATCGATGCGATTGCCGTCGTCCCAGAGTAATACGATGATAAGAGATTTCTCACGGCTGACTCGACCTCATTATCCACTCCCACCTTTTGTGGAAGATGCGCTTCTCTCCCGTGGCCTCCTGGATGCTTACCAGAGTAGACCGCCCTACCAACAAAACGATTACATCGGGTGGATCACTCGCGCAAAGCGACAAGAAACCCAAGCCAAGAGGCTCAATCAAATGCTGGAGGAGCTTGAAGCCGGCGATCGATATATGGGGATGAGGCATACACCACAACAACAGACTACCTAACTCCCCCAAACGCATTCTTCGTTGCGCGGAGAAAACCACTACGAGTCTATGAGAACAGGCAGGCCGAGGAAGCTCCCGTAGCGGTGAGCGGCCTTGACCACTGCCGCGTAGTGCTCTTCGCCGAGCGGCGCGAAGAGATTCAACCTGACGAGAACGGCATCTTTTTTGAGCGTTCGTTTCCAGGTGCCCACCATCCGACCGCCTACGATGATGCTCGGACTGAGGCCGTACTGCGTTTTTTTGGTGAATGTCGGGTCGAGGACGGCGCTGCGATCTCTGTAGGCCACGGTGAACTCGTCGAAAGGCGGGAGGAGATAGGCGTCGGGATCGGGACGAGAGGTTGACGGTGGGGCGTTGCCGGACCAATACGTTATACCTGCAACGGTCTCTTGCACAAGCTCCCGCTCGACGAGTTTCAGGCCGAGCCTGGCCTCCGTGAGCGTGAGTCCCGTCCACCAGGCAAAGTCGTTCGCGTTCGCCGGAGCGTGGCTGACGAAATAGCGCCCGGCAAGCACGGCCAATGCCTCCTCGCCCTCAAGCACGCGGGATTTTGGAATCCATTCCTCGAGGAGGGTAAAGGTGTGTTGTTTCCCCACACGCGGCCCCAAACAGAGCAGTCCCTCTTGCGCCCAATAGCCGAGAAGGTGCAGGCCGCGCATCTCCCCTTGCGTCTCTATGCCGGCCTCTGCCAATGCCTCATACAATTGCTTCCGCGTCAACTGCCGGCCGCCCTGTAGCACTTTCGCAAACACCTCGCCGGCGCGCGCGAAGATCTCGGGAGTCAACCCCACTCTGCGATACATGCCGGTAAACTTGACGGTTTGGCGATGCGCCAACAGCTTGAGCATCCAGCGCGCATCCTCCGACGGCATGAAGTGGATCGTGCCCCGCATCGGCCAGCTGCGGACGATAGTCCTGTCGGCAACCGCCTCTTCGACGAGCTGCTGGGTAGCATCCGGCATACGCAAGCCGATGGCGTAGAGCGCGCCCAGAAAATCCTGTGCTTGAACCGCGCCGAGCCGGCGCACAACCTCGGCCGGTGTTCCGAAGTCGGGCCGTGAAAGATGCTGGTTAGAGAGCCGCTGCTGGGCAATATCCGAAATGGTCATCATGTGTTGAGCATAAAATAAGGGGGGGAGTCCGGTGACTCCCCCCCTGGCTAAGACAACCTGGATAGGGCAATGGTCCTGCTTGGGTGGTCAGCTAGCGAAGTATCTAGACTTCTGCCGTCGCATCCCTGAAAAGCAACATCCTGGTTATCTGTATCTTGGTGCTACTATAGCACTCCCTCTCCAGAGAGTCAATAGCAACTAGACATAACTACGGGCCAATTTTGAGGTTTGAGTTATGAGTTATGAATTACGAGCGGCTGGCCGCTAGCCGTCAGCGAGCGTCCGGGGCAAAGCTGGCGTCTGTGGGAGAGTCGCTCTGCACTCGATGAGCCGTCAGTCACGCACTCCGCACTCCGCAACGCGCCGTCTAGGTCTTTCGGAGTATCTTTGCCCTCAAGCCTCCCAAAACCCCCAAAATATGGCAGTAAATCGCCCCTCAAATGGATATATAAAGTGAGAGGGTAAAAATAGCGCGAGATTTACGCACGAAAAAAGGGGCAGATCGCCATGCACTCGCAACCCGACACCCAAAATCGCGAAAAATCCGTCGAAAGACCGATGCGCGCCCCGATCTTACCGCCTAGGGGCGGCCTATCCCGATCCACAGGTCTTCGCAATTCGAAACTCAAAATTAGTTTAACCGTCAGGCACGGATTATCAGAAAGTGGCCCCCCGTGCCGGGCCCGACCCTCGAAACCTGATAGCTAACGGCTGATAGCTACCCACCACTAACAACTAACAACTAATGGGACACGAGCCAGGCCCCGATGTCTGCGCGCAGCTTGTCCACGCTCGCCCCCACATCGGCGGCGGTCGCCTTTGCCGAGGCTTGGCCCTCGACTTGGCGCAGCGCCGCGACGAAGCTGCCTGCCGCCGCCGGGTCGAGGGCGGCGAGGTCAGGGCGTATCTTCTCGAAGTCGGAGCGCGCGCGGCCAAGCGCCGGCATCGCGCCGGAGTTGCCGCCCGCGAGCAGCTTCGGGTACTCGATCAGGAAGAGGTCGAGATCGTTGCTCACATCGCGCAGGCCAGATGCGACCGAGTCGCGCGGCGTCTGCCCCGCCGGTCGGTTGACGCCGAGCACGAGCCAGAGCATGCCGAGGATGACGAGCGCAGCCGCGATCCCCAGGAGGGGCAGCAGGCGCGAGCGTCGCTTTTCGCGGTAAACAGCCATCGGTAGGCTCCTCAGCACGAGCCGCGCCAAGAGAACTGCTCGGTAGACCCTGACAAGACGGCGGTTTTGGTGTATACTCATGCGAAGATCGCAAATGCCGTTCGCGGCCTGAGAACATTTAGTATGCAGAGGAGGAAGTTATGAAGATAGGTCAGTTCATGAAAGCCCGCGCGCTCGTGGCGGGCGCGCTGCTGGTGCCGGGGCTGCTGCTGGGCAGCTGCGGCAACCCGACCGACACTCCGGTTCCGCCGACCAACACCGCGGCGGCCGCTGCACCGACCTCCATGCCGGTCGCCAGCGACACTCCGGCGGCTATGGCCCCGACTGCTATGGCTCCGACTGCTATGGCCCCGACCGCCATGGCGACAACGGCGATGACCGCTACGGCACCGACCGCGATGGCGACAACGGCGATGAGCGGCACCGCCCCGACTGCCATGGCTCCGACAGCACTGCCCCCAACCCCCGGCCCTACCCCGGCCTCGTCCTGGACGCCGGGCGCGCACAAGGGCACGATGACCGCGCCCGCGCACCTGGTGAACGGCGGCACGCTCACGTTCGGCAGCGACGTCAGCTACCCGCCGCAGGAATACGCCGACGCGAGCGGCAACCCGGTCGGCTTCGATATTGACGTCGCCTCCGAGATCGCAAGCCGGATGGGACTCCAGCTCAAGGTCGTCAACTTCAAGTTCGACGACATCCTCCCGGCTCTGAGCGCCGGGCAATTCGACGCAGTAATCTCGGCGATGACGATCAAGCCTGAGCGCGAAAAGGTCGTGGACTTCGTGTCCTACTACAGCGCCGGGCAGGCGGTGTTGGTCGCCAAGGGCAACCCGAAGGGCATCAAGACCCTCGACGACTTGTCGGGCAAGACCGCAGTCGCCGAGTCGGGCACGACAGAGCAAGACACCCTGACCGCGCTCAACCAGAAGCTACAGGCCGCTGGCAAGCCGCAGGTCAACGTGCTGATCTACCCGACCGACACCGACGCGGTGGACCAGCTGCGCGTGGGCCGCGCCGACGCCACCCTCCACGACTCGCCGGTCGCCGCCTACTACGCGAAGCTAAGCCCGAGCGCCTTCGAGGTAGCAATCCCTAACTTCGATGCAGCCCCCGAAGGCATCGCCACCGCCAAGACCAACGCCGACATGCATACCGCGATCCAGAAGGCGCTCGACGCCATGAAGGCCGACGGCACCCTCAACGCCATCATGGCGAAGTGGGGCCTCAAGTAAGTGCGGAGTGCGGAGTGCGGAGTGCGTAATGCGGAGTGCGGAGTGCGGAGTGCGGAGTGCGGAGCGCAGATGGCTGACCGCTGACCGCTGACCGCCATAATTCATAACTCAAAACTCAAAACTCGTCGTCACTCCGCAATCCGCACTCCGCAATTCGCACTCGAAAGGGTCGCAGATGCAGTTCGACTGGAGCTATATCTTCGCTCACTTCTTCGATCAGCAGTTGCTCGATGGGGCGGTGATGACTATCTTCCTGTCGATCGTGGCCCAGGTCGGGGGGGTGCTGCTCGGCCTGCTCGCCGCGCTGATGAAGTTGAGCAAGAACCGGCTCCTCAGCGGCATCGCAGGCTTCTACATCTGGCTCTTCCGCGGCACCCCGCTGCTCGTCCAGCTCGTCATCTTCGCCACCGGCCTCTACCAGATCGGCATCAAGCTCGACTTGCTCGCCGCCGCGCTCCTCGCCCTCAGCATCAACGAGGGCGCGTACATGGCGGAGATCGTGCGGGCCGGTATCGAGAGCATCGAGCCGGGCCAGATGGAGGCCGCCAAGTCCCTCGGCATGACCAACGCGCTCGGTATGCGGCGTATCGTCCTGCCGCAGGCCGCCCGCGTGATCCTGCCGCCCCTCGGCAACGAGTTCAACAACATGCTCAAGAGCACCTCGCTGGCCTCCGTGATCGGCATCCAGGAGCTTCTCCAGAAAGCCGACAACCTGAACCACTTCTACTTCAAGACGCTCGAAACCTTCGCCGTGATCTCTTGCTACTACCTGGCGATGACCACCGTGGTAACCCTCGGCCAGGGCTGGATGGAGAGCCGCCTAGGAGACCGCCGTGGCCGCGACGTGGAGCCGGGCTTCATGGGCCGCCTGCGCGCCAACGTCTTCAGCACCCGCCGCGCGATCGGGCACGACTAGGGAGGGTGATTGCATGACCACTGTTTCCTCCCCGTCGGGTGCCGGGGGACCGATTGTGCGGGCCGAAGACGTGCATAAGCAGTTCGGGAAGACCGAGGTCCTGCGCGGCATCAACCTGACCGTGAACCCAGGCAAGACCGTGGTGCTGATCGGCCCCAGCGGGTCGGGCAAGACGACCTTTCTGCGCTGCATCAACCACCTGGAGAAGATTCAGGCGGGGCGGATCTATGTCGGCGGCCAACTCATCGGTTACCGAGAAGAAGGCGGATCAGTCGTCGAGGACAGCGAGCGGAACGTCTGCGCGCAACGCTCCCGCATCGGCATGGTCTTCCAGCGGTTCAACCTCTTCCCCCACATGACCGCGCTCGAAAACATCATCGAAGCGCCGACCCATGTGAAGGGCACGCCGAAGGCGGCGGCCATCGAGCAGGCACGGGAACTTCTCCGCAAAGTCGGCCTCGAAGAGAAGGCAGACAGCTACCCAAGCCGGCTCTCCGGCGGCCAGCAGCAGCGCGTGGCGATTGCGCGCGCGCTGGCGATGGACCCGATGCTGATGCTCTTCGACGAGGCGACCTCCGCGCTCGACCCCGAACTCGTCGGCGAGGTGCTCAAGGTGATGGAGCAGTTGGCAACCGAAGGCATGAGTATGCTCGTGGTGACCCACGAGATGAGCTTCGCGCGCGATGTGGCCGACCGCGTGGTGTTCATGGACGCCGGCAAAGTCGTCGAAGAAGGCCCTCCGACCCAGATCTTCGAGGCCCCGCAGCAGGAGCGGACGCAGAGCTTTTTGCGTCGGATTCTATGAGTTACAGATCCTGCCAAGCGCCCAGCCTGTTCAGGGCCGCAACCACCACCGCAGCGATTACCCCGAGCAACGCGGCGTAGACAAACAGCACGACAACCACCGCTACAACATCCAGGCTCGGCATCCCCGCCACCAGCGGGCTGCCGCCGCCCAGCGGCCCCGAGAGCACGACCACCGCCAGGCCGAGAGTAACCAGCGCGTAGAGCACGCTCAAGACCAGCCATGTTATCAGGCCGACCGCGCCGCCCGCCTGCATACTCCGCTCGCGGCGGGCGCGGTAGTCGGGGGCGAGCGCGCCTGCCGCCACGCCGATCAGCGAGAGGCCCGCGCAGAGCAGCAGCGCGACGACCCCGGCCTCGACCGCCTGCTCCGCCGACGCCCGCCGCAGCACCCCGGTCACACCGACCAGCACCCAACTGAGCAGCGTCACCGGCAAGAAGACCTGGAGCCACTTAGCCGTGAAGATTTCGCGCACGCTGAGGCTGCTGCCGCGCAGGATCGCGAAGGCCGCCCCCTCGCGCCCAAAGGCAGGCACCGCAAGCATCTGGCAGAGCAGGTAGGGCACGAGCGCCAGCCCCGCCAGCGCGCCCCAATAGCTGTCTTGCTCGCCGCGCCCGCCGGCTCCTCCGACGGGGGCGAAAAACGAGAACGCCAGGATCAGGAAGACCCAGAGCGTCTGCATGATGTAGTTCGGGTCGCGCAGCGCGGTCCGCCAGTCCTTGACTATGAGCGCACGGATCGGGCGGGGGAACGGCGCGAACAGCAGCTCGAAGAGCGGCACCATGCGCGCGAAAGGCTCCTTCGATTGCGGAGTGCGGAGTGCGGAGTGCGGAGTACTGAGTACGGATTGGGGAGTTGCGGATGTGCGGCGCGTGCTGATACCCTGGGTGGCCGACCAGCCCTGGTAGAAGGTGCGCTCGAACAGCCCATAGCCGAGCATGCCGAGCGCGGCCGTCACGCCGAGCAGGAGCAGCGCATCGAGCGCAAACACGGCGACATCGCCGGCGCTGAAACCGATCAGCAGCCCGCCGCCCCAGCCCGGCGGCAGCCAGGCAACCGACCGACTGACCGCAGCAAGCTGCCGCGCCGTGTCGGCGAGGCCGCCGGCCGGCAGGCCGCCGCGCGTCGAGCCGACAAGCCCTATGCTGAAGAGGCGGCTGCCCGCATAGAGCGCCATGCCCAGCCCCGCGCTGACCATGACCATCAGGTTGCGGGCGCGGTTCGCCGGCAGCAGCCGCACCAGCCCGACAACCAGGATCAGGTCGAGCCATGTGGTGAGCAGCGTCAGCGCAATTAGAGCCGGAAAGATCAGCAGGTAGTAGACGAAGCCGAGGCCGGCTGCCGCGCCGTAGGCCGCCAGCGGAACAGCCGCCAGCAGCACGAATATTGCCTCGCTCATGCCTATCTCGAAGCTCTTGACCAGGAAGATGTCGCGCATCGGTATCGGCAGGCTGAAAAGCAGGTCGAGGTCGGACGCTACGTAGAGCTGCCGAAGGCCGGAGACCACGCCCCCGGTGAGCATGAACAGGAAAACGCCGGTGAAGATCAGCGGCAGCAGCTGGACCGTCTCTGCGCCGATAGTTCGGAGCAGAGCGCGCCAAATGGTGTAGCTGAGGCCGTAAGCGTAGAACAAAACGGCGACCAGGAACAGCGCCACGAACACCGCACGGGCTTTGCGCCCGGCCCCGCCCCGCCAGAGTGTGTTCACGGTGAGGTAGAACTTGAGCCGCAGCAGGCGTCCGGCTACCACTCGAACGCCCCCGCGCCGCCGGTCAGCCGCAGGAAGATGTCTTCGAGGCTGCCGCCCTCACCGAGGTTCGTCGCCCGTCGTAGCTCATCGAGCGTGCCGACCGCCACGATCCGCCCCCGGTCTATGATCGCCACCCGGTCGCACATCTCCTGGGCGACCTCGAGGATGTGGGTGGACATGACCACGCTCTTGCCCTGCCGGGCGAGGTCGGTCAGTATGTCGCGCACCAGACGGCGGCTGCGCGGGTCGAGGCCGTTCGTCGGCTCGTCGAGCAGCAGCACCGACGGGTCGTGCAGGAGCATCCCGGCGAGGGCGATCTTCTGGCGCATACCGTGGCTGTAGCTCTCCACTAAGTCGTCTGCGGCCGTCGCCAGGTCGAGCAGGCGCATCAGCCCCGCCACCCGCTCGTCGCGTGGCGGCCCGGCGGGCACCCGGTAGATGTCGGCGATAAAGTCAACGTACTCCCGCCCGGTCAGTTTGTCGTAAAGATACGGAGGGTCGGGCATGTAGCCGAGCAGCGCCTTCGCGCCCACGGGGTCTTGAAGGATGTCGTGGCCGGCGATCCATACGCGCCCGGAGTCGGGCCGCAGCAGGCCGCCGAGCATCTTGAGCGTGGTCGTCTTGCCCGCGCCGTTCGCTCCCAGGAAGCCGAAAAGCTCTCCCCGCCCGACCTGGAAGCTGACGGCGTCCACCGCCTGCAACGCTCCGAACCGCTTGTTCAGCCCCTCAGCCACCAGCGCCGGACCGGCGGCGTATCCGCTCACGTCCGTTTGGCTCAATGGGGTACGGTGGGTAGGGTAGCGTAGATCGCGAGGTCAATGATCTTCGCGCCCTGGCCGCGTGTAGCCGTGTTGTTTGGGCGGAACTGGCGGCAGCCGGTGCCGCAAGTGTAGCCGGAGATCACGCCCTTCGAGTAGGCGGTCTCGATGACCTGGTAGAACGGGTTGCTCGCCGGCACGTCGGTGAAGGTCGGCGTGGACGGGTTGACCAGCGCCCAGCCCCTGCCGATAGCCGCCATCTTGCTGATCTGGGCGCGCGTGACGTTGGCGTTCGGCCTGAACGTGCCGTCGCTGTAGCCGGAGATAATCCCGCGGTTATAGGCTGTCTCTACATAGGGGTAGAAGGTCGAGCCGACGGCCACATCGCTGAAATGCGGCCCGCCGGTCGTGTTGATCGGCAGCCCGAAGCCGAGGACAAGCACTTTCGCGGCCTGGCCGCGCGTGATCGTGTTGTACGGCCTGAAGGTGCAGTCGTTGTAGCCGGAGATCGCGCCCTTGCTCACTAGGTCTGTGACCACGCCGTAGAAGGGGTTGCTCGGCGACACGTCGCTGAACACGCCCGGCGTGCAGGGCGTCGGCTGCGGGGTCGGCGTCGGCGCGCTGAGGGTCGCGTAGGTGTAGTAGTTGGCGAAGCTGCCGCCGACATTGCTGTTCAGGACGACGTGGGCGATAACGCTGCCGCCGACGCTGTTCACGTCAATGTCGGGGAAGCGGCTGCTCGCGCTGCCGTACTGCGGGACGACAGGCTGCGGCACGCTGAAACTCGTGCCCCGGCCCTCCACGTAGAACGACTGCTGATCGCCGGGGGCTATCGAGTCGTCGCCGTAGACGATGTGTGCCGTGCCGGCGAGGTCCGTCGAGATATTGTAGGCCCCGCCGCTGGTGTCGCCGGGAGTGTTGCAGAGCTGCACCATCGCGCCCCAGCCGCCGCCGGGGGTCCACTCCCGATACCAGGGGTCGCGCTCGCCGCTCGTCACCTGGTCCCAGACAATCCGCAGGCCGCCGTTTGAGTCTCCGGCGAAGCGCGGGCCGTAGCCCTGCCCGGCGAGGGGCGCGACATCGGTGACAGGCCCCCAGAGGCCGTTCGTGCCTTTCATCTGCACAAATACATCGTCGGCCGGAGACCGCTCGAACCATCCGACCGCCACCACACCGTTGCTGGTCACGCCAAGCCCGAAATCCGCCGCGTTCGCGCTGAACGGGCCGGGCACGTCTTCGGGAGCCGACCAGTGTGTGCCGTCGTCGCTGTAGGCGATCCGCGCGCCGACATCGTTCCTCGCCCAGAGGGCATAGACCCGGTTCGTGCCCGGCTGGATCGCCTCATCGGTCACTTTGTAGAGGCCGTGGCTGCCGGGGATCGTGGTGTCGGCAAATGAGCCGCCACCGCTGCCGGGGTTTTTCAGCGCCGAGATAATGTCGGCTGTGCCGTCGGAATATCCGTGGAACCACTCACCCCAGATCCGTCCGTCCGCGCCGTGGTGCGCTACCTGATTCCCGATACTGTCACTGCTGTCGAGGGTCAGGGTCGAGAAGTCGCCGTAGAATGAGGGGTTGTACTCCACCTGGAGGAGGGTGCCTGCGACCGCAAGTATATCGGCGCTGCCGTCGAGGGAGGACGCCGCGATCCGCCCGATGCCCACATTGTCCGCAGATGCCTTCTTCGGCGCGGCGAAGCTGACGTTCGGGGCGGTGCCGTAAGACAAGGCGCTGCCCGTGGGCAGGGGTGCCGACACCACGCTCAAAACGGTCACAAACGCAAAAAGCGCCACCGGCAAGGCAACAGCAGCGAAAATTCGTTTCATCTGATACATGTCTCCTAGCTGATAGCCGACGGCTGCACGCTTACGTCGGAATTATAGCACCCCCTGTAACCCGTGTCAAAGAGATCCGCAAAAACAGGCCGGAGCATGACGCTCCGGCCTGTCCCTTGTTGCTGCCTGCTGTCAGCGGCGGGGCGGAGGTATCGTGACTGTGACCGTCACCGTCGGCGGAACCGCTGTGGCAGTCACTGTCGGCACGACCGCTGTGCTGGTCACCGTCGGCGGAACCGCTGTAGCAGTCACTGTCGGCACGACCGCTGTGCTGGTCACCGTCGGCGGAACCGCCGTGCTGGTTACTGTCGGCGGAACCGCTGTCGCGGTCACTGTTGCCGTGTTTGTCGGCAACGGCGTATTGGTCGCTGTCGCCGTGGGTGTGCTCGTCGGCACAGGTGTGCTCGTCGCTGTCGGTGTAGGTTGGCAAACCACATTGCCTGTCAGCGCCAGGTAGACGATCTTGGCTATCTGGCCTCGTGTCGCGTTGTTATTCGGGCGGAACGTGCCGTCGTTATAACCGCTGACCACTCCGTGGCATACTGCGGTTTCGATAACCGTGTAGAACGTGGAGTTCGGCTGCACATCGCTGAATGTCGGGTTCGGCGGGTTAATCACAGTCCACTGCGCGGCGATCACCACTATCTTGGACAGCTGGCCCCGCGTCACATTCGCATAAGGCAGGAAGTAGGCTCGGTTGAACTGGTCGCACGGTTGGCCGGGCCTGCCGCAGGTGTAGCCGCTGACGATGCCGGCGTGTGCTGCAGCCTCGATAACCGTGAAGAAGTTGTTGTCCGGGAGTACGTCGTGGAAGGTATTGCCGCCGAGCGGCGGTACATACGGGGGCACATTGAAGGCGAGGACGATGATCTTCACCATCTGGGAGCGCGTCGTGGGGTTGTAAGGGCGGAAGGTGCAGTCGCTATAGCCGCTCACTATTCCGCGGCTCACCAAGTAGTTCACCGGCGTGTAGAAGTAGTCGGTCTGATGCACATCGCTGAAGCTGCCGCAGGGCGTCGGCGAAGCCACAGCAGTCGGCGACGACGTAGCCGTCGGGGTAGCGGTTGGCGGGCCGGGCGGAGCGAGAGTCGCATAAGTGTAGTAGTTGACGAAGCTGCCGGTCCTGTTGTTGTTCACGACGATGTGCGCGTAGGTCTGGCCGGCGTATGTGTTCACATCAATATCTGGGAAGCGACCGTTCACGTTCCCGAACTGCGGGAATATGGGTACAGGGCGGGTAAAACTGGTGCCCTGGCCTTCAATGTAGTAGGATTGCTGGACGCTCGTGATTATCGAGTCGTCGCTGTAGACGATGTGGGCCACACCCGACTGATCCACGCCGAGGCCGAAGGAGCCGCCGCTTGTGTCTCCGGAGGTGTTCACGAGCTGCACCAGCGGCCCCCAGCCGCCGGCGGGCGTCCACTCGCGGTACCAGGGGTCGCGCTGCCTGCCGTCTACCTGGTCCCAGATCACGCGCATCCCGCCGGTGTAATCGCCCTGCATACGTGCGCCGTAAGCCTGGCCGGGCAACGGCGCGATGTCGGTGACAGGCCCCCAGACACCGTTGGCCGCCCGCACTTGCACCAACAAGTCATCCTGGGGCGACCTCTCGAACCAACTGACCATCACGACTCCGCCTGTGGTCACCCCGATGGCGAAGTTCGCGGCGTTGCTGCTAAACGGCCCCGGCACGTTTTCCACGTTCGACCAATTTACGCCGTCGTCGCTGTAGGCTACACGCGCGCCGACGTTGTTCCTGCCCCACATCGCCCAGAGCCGGTTAGTGCCCGGCTGGACCGCAGAGTCGGTAACCTTGAAGGTGTCACGGCTGCCGGGTATGCCCACGACGTTCCAGGAGCTGTTGCCGGTGCCTGGCACCTTCTCGGCCCCGATGATGTCGGCGCTGCCGTCGGAGTTGCCGTGGAACCACACGCCCACAACGCGGCCGTCAGCCCCGTGGCGCGCCGTCTGATTGCCGATGGAGACCGCGCTGTCCAGCTCCGCCTGGTTGAATCCACCATAGAAGCTGGTGTTAAACTCTGTCTCGATACTCTGGTCTACGTGGGCTAGGATGTTCACGCTGCCGTCGAGCGAAGTCGCCCCGATCCGCCCCGGGCCTACACCCCCGGCCGATGCTTCCCTGGGCGATACAAAGGTGACGGCAGGGACGGCGGGCGCTGTATACGTCGAGGCGGTTGACGACCCGCGGGCAGGCGTTGCCGCGACAAAGCCGAGGATCGTGAAGAACGCCAGCAGGCAAGCTGCTGTGAAAACTCGTTTCATTGAAGAGTGTCTCCTATCCTCTAACGTTGGGCCAGAGCGCTCTGCACGCGCACGTTGTCGAAGCTGGTCTTGCTGTCTGCCCAGGCGAATAGCCCCACCTGCCCGCTTGTCAGCACTGCGTTCTGAACGTCGAATAGCTTCACGCCGTTTACCCAGACCTCTTGGCGGCCGGCGGTGCTCGTGACTCTCACCTGCTGCCAGACATACGGTTGGTAGCCGATATAGGCGGCAGCAGGCGTCTCGGCGAGTTTGGTCGCCCGCACGTTCTGCACGAGTTCGAGGGACGCCTTCGCTGCGGGGTTCGGGATGTCGGGATAAAGCTGTAGCCGGTAGTAGCCGGCTGCGCCGGCGTTCCAGATCAGCCCCGCGCCTTCTCCGCTGGCCGCCAATATGTCGGCGTCTATCGTCACGTTCTGCCAGTTCTTGTCGCCGGTCCTGAACGTGGCTTCCTCCAGCGGGTCATCACCGTTCACGTCGCCCATGATTTGTAGCAGGCCGTCGTGAGCCAGCCAGACTGCGGGTTGGTCTGTGTTGTTGAGGATAGAACTCTGCCATGCCCCGGTGTCGGAGCTTTTGAAATCGGCGCTGAATAGAACCGGGCCGGTGGGCGCGGGGAGCGCGGGTGCGAGCGGCACCGGAGGCTGGTGGTCGGGAGCGCCGGGAGGTCTCCAGTCGGGGTTTGCGGAGACGATGGGTCCATTGGCTACGACGCGAGAGTTGGGCGGAGGGGCGGCCGGTGAGCCTGCGAGCGATGCGCCGACGATGCCGATGACGGCGAGCATGAGCGCCGCGATGGTGCCGCCTATTTGCCATTTCTTCATGTATGTTCTCCCTTTCAAGAGGGCACATTGCCCCTACGAGATCCTTACCTGAAAAGCACTACAGAAATCAGTATACCCGCCTGCTCGAGCAGTGTCAAACCGCGAGAGCAGTTCTACTCCTGCCCGCCTGCCGACAAAACAGCACAATATAGTCAACGAACGGACTCTCGACCGGTTGCATCCCCGTGCCCCGCTGAACGCTCACCTCCTCTCATCAGCCTCCTATCAACTTTGGGAGGCGGCGTCAGGCACGGCGATCGGCCTCCGGCTGATAGTTCGTGCCTGACGGCTAATTATAGATAGTCATTTCGCGGTTTCTCTCCTCATGCTCAAAGATACTCCGATCGGAGTGTTTTGGGAAACCGGGCAAAATCCACCGGCAAGTGTCCAGGTACGGGAGCGCGCCGCCCATTTTTTAGGCACGGAGTAGTGCGTTTTCGCCCCACTATTTTTACCCTCTCAATTTATATATCCATTTCGGGGGTCATTTACTGCCATGTTTGGGGGGGTTTGGGGGGTTTGGGGGCAAAGATACTCCAAAAGACCTAGACGATTGCGGAGTGCGGAGTGCGTGGCTGACGGCTGATCGCTGACGGCTGCGGGGCGTTGTAGAGCCGTCTGGGGCGCTGGGGAGGTGGAGTGGGGAAGGATGCCGCCCCGCCGTAGAACGGGTGTTCTGGAGGCATCCGGCACGGTCTGGGGAGTGCTTTGAGTGCGGAGTGTGGAGTGCGGGTCCGCCGAGACGGCGGCGGTACGGCGGTCAATGGCGCGGGGTCAGGGTCAGGCCGCGATAGCCGAGGCTGAGGGTGCGCTTGTCGTTGGGCGGCTCGACGGCAGGCTCGACGGAGGCCAGGGTCAGCAGATGCTCGCCGGGGGAGAGGGCGAAAGGAAGGGATATATCGTTGCCGGGGGCGGGGGTTACGGGGCGGCGGGCGATTTCATGGCCGTCGAGGCCGGCGACGAGGGTGCGGGTGCCGGTGATCGAGAAGAGTTGTATGCCGAGGTCATAGGCCCCGGAGGCGGGCGGCGGCACGACGATCCGCACAGTCGCGGCCTGGTCGGCCCAGCGCCAGCGCAGCCCGGCCGCATTGTGCTCCTGGTCGTACCAGTTCTCTCCGAGGAAGAGAAAGGCGCGGTTCTGGGCGACATGCGGCACGGTATAAACGGTCATGTCGTCTCCGGCCTGGCCTCCACCGGGGAAAAGGATGGCGAGGGTCTGCTGGAGTTGGGCGGCGCGAGGGTAGACGGCTGTCGGATGGACGAGCACGTAGCGCACACCATAGTAGTCCATTGCTTGCACGGCGATTTGGCGGACCGAGGGGGTTATGATGTCGCTGCCGAGGGGCGCGGGGTCGGAGGCGACAAGCTGGGCGACGCCGGGGGTTTCATTCGGGAAGTCGTAGGGGTAGTGCCGGGAGAGGTAGCCGCCGATCATCGGGTGGGCGTCGATCGCCTGGTGGTACATCCCCGGCGGTATCCAATCGGCCTGGGGGAGCTCGAGCACGGCGTCGCAGTCGGAGAGGGTTGGCGGCAGGCGACCGAGACAGGGCGAGGGGTGGGCGGCGAGCTGCGCGAAGAACGGCCCATCCTGGGGCGTGATCAGGGTGCGCGGGAGGCCGAAGAACTCGACCGCAGCTAGGGCAAGAACCAGCGCGACGACCCCCGCCCGGGCCGCCGGCCGCGCCAGCCGCGCCAGGATCTCGGCGACGCCGTGGGCGGCGAGCAGGCCCATGAACAGGCCGAGCAGGGTGTCGAAGCGCACGGGCACGCGCATCGCGGCAGCGCCCGGCAGGTCGAGCAGAGCGGCATACGGCAGGGGTACGCCCGTCGGCTGGCCGTTGAGGATCAGCTCGGGGCCGAGGGCCAATAGGGCTAGCGCGAACGCGCCAGCCGCCCAGAGCAGCAGTCCCCGCCGGCGTCCTTTGCCGAGGAGAAAGGCGACGACGGCGAGCGCGATCACGGTCCAGCCGAAGCCAAGCTCCGAGCCGTGGAGGCCGGAGCCGCCGAGGATGTTATGCACAGGAAGGGGCAGCAAGTACGCGAGGAGGTCTTGGGAGCTGTTGAAGACCACGGCGTCGTTGCTGCCCGACGCAGAGATGCCGAGGCCGGTGCCGCTACGTAGCTGCTCGACGGCGAGCAGGGCAAGCAGAGGCAGGAGGGCGAGCGCGGCGACGCCGGCGACCGCCGCGAGCCTGGCGACGAGCGGCCTCAGCGCCGCCGTTCCGCCCTCGCGGAGCGCAAACCCGCCCTCCACGAGGGCGTAGACGGCGGTGAAGACGAGTAGACTCACGAGCCAGTACCAGATAGCCAGGGCGGACCCGGCGAGCGCCAGCCCGGCCGCGAGCAGGTAGGCCCGCCGGCCCGCCGGCAGACCCCGTGCGCGCAGGCCGCAGGCCCGCACCAGCAAGCCGATGTAGAGGGGCATCCAGAAGACGCTAACAAGCTCGCCCTGGCCGTTGTCGAGCGCAGCGCCGAGCGACGGGCTGCACGCAAAGAGCAGCCCCGCGACGAACGCCGGCCTCGGCCCCAGCCCCAGCACGCGGGCGAGCCAGTAGGCGGCGAGCGCGCCCGCGAGCAGGTTGCCGAGCATGACCAAGTTGAACGCGGGTATCAGCCCGAACGCGAGCTGTAGGGGCACGGAGACCGCCGCGGAGAAGGGGTTGAAGGCATGGTAGACGAGGGGGACGCCGGTGGGGTAGTAGATCGCGTAGGTGTGATAGGGAGACTGGTGGAGGTCGAGCAGCGCGGTACGCATCCAGGCGAAGTTCCAGATGTGGGGCCAAACATCGCTGCCGCGCAGCAAGGAGAGTTCATCGGCGAGGTGCAGTGGCAGGGGCCAGGCAAAGAGGATGATCAGCGCGACATACGTGCCGACCACTAAGACCCGCCTCAAAGCAGCCGCACGCGGTTCGTCTGTCAGCAAAAATCTCTCCGGTCAGTAGGCAGTAGGCGGTAGGTGGTAGGTGGTAGGTGGTAGGGGCGGGTCTGAGACCCGCAAGCTGCCGGTGCATTATAGCCAATCGGCGGAGGGGGCGTCAAATCGGGACGACGATCCACGAACGAGTGGTTAGTGCGGAGTGCGGAGTGCGGAGTACTGTCATTCTGAGCGCAGCGAAGAATCTCTGCGGCTGGGGGAGAGATCAGCCGTCCACGAATGGGGGTCACGAATACACGAATGTCTCGATTGCAGATGGCGGAGGGGTAGGGCGAGCCAATCGAGGGCAGAGCCTCTCTCCCACAGACGCTGCGGGCGTGGAACTAATCGAGGGCGGCAACCCTCTCCCACAGAGGATGCCAGTGCCCCAGGGTCCACGGGCGGAGCCGTGTCTTACAGAGGCGAGTGCCGCCGGGACGGCGGAGGTACGGCGACGGGGGCCGCCGGGACGGCGGAGGTACGGCGGGTGGTGGGCCTGGAAGGATTCGAACCTTCAACCAAGCGATTATGAGTCGCGTGCTCTGCCGTTGAGCTACAGGCCCCTGGGGGTATTATACAGGAAGCGGGGGGCGGGCGCAATCTTGACGGATTGGGGCGGGTGGGTTACAGTGGGCGTATGACAATTGGGAAACAGCGCGGCCTCGGCTTGTTGGTGTTGCTGCTGCTCGCGCTGGCGGCGAGCGGCTGCCTCGAACAGATCACGACGACGCGGATACCTGCGGGGGCGGCCCGCAACTTCTTCTACTTCGTGGCCCACGATGAGCAGGCGGACGCGAACACGTATTGGGCACCGGGCCTGGCCCCGGCGGATGCGGCGGCACAGATCAGCAGGGCGGCTACGGCGCTCGCGGGCTATGATACCGAGGTGACTGCGGCAGACGCGGTGCGCCAGGACGATGGCTCGATGCTGGCGACCGTGAGCGGGCACTTTGAGCGCAAAGGGGAGGCTCCGACAGGCACCGAACAGCCGTTGATGCGCGCGCGGCTGATCGAAAAAGGCCCTGGGTGGCGTCTCACCGAGTTCACGCTGCTGTGTTGCGGGGTATCTAAGTAGAGGCCCTCTACTGGATGACGAAGGCGAGTATGATCAGCACGGCGAAGCTGGCGGCGGCGAGTATGAGCAGGCGGCGTATGTCTGAGCGGATGAACGCCATCTCATCGGTGAGGTTCATCTGCTGCATCTGCGCGGCGATACGGCCACGCTGGATACGCGTCGCGGAGGGCGGCTGTGTACTGATGGGGCGACGCGCCGTCACGGGGCGGGTAGCTGTCGCTGTGGCGGCACCGCTTGGGGCATAGCGTATCGCGGTGGCGTCGTCGGTGGGCGCGGAGGGGGTGCGCGCGGCGTCGCCGGCCAAGTCGAGTTCGGGAGTCTCAATAGAACCTGCCGACCGAGCCTGCGCGGTCATCCGTTTGCGGTATTGCTGCTCTTTGTATTTAGCGTTCTGCCGAACAGGTTTGTTAGGCATCCGGTTCTCCTTATCTCGTTCAAGTCCTGTCTTCGGTATGATATGTGCCGTCAATGATACGGGTCTTGGTGTCAGCATGTGAGCCGGGGGGGCCGGCGTTGCGCGTCGGCATCGGCGGCATACCGAGGCTGGCCCGGTGCTCGTTCACTACGTCGCGCGGGGCTAGGTGGATAAGCAGGCTCGTGCCGAGCAGGATAACGCCGAGGTCGTCGAGTTGGCCGAGCACGGGGATGAAGTCGGGTATGAGGTCGAGCGGGGAAATGAAGTAGACCGCGACGACGAGAGGGATGACCACTTTTAATACGGTGGGCACGCGGTCGTCCTGGAGCAAGCGCCAGGTGAGCCGCCCGTTGTCGACCAGGGAGGCGAGGGTGGCCGACCCACCCGACGGCGATTTAGCGGTGTTGTTGCTGCCGTTGTTGCTCATACAGATGCCCTCCAATGCGCGGACTGCGGGACAATATAGGACTCCATTATACCCGCCGTGTGGCTTTTTTGCAACTACTTTCTCAGCCCGGCTTGGGGTGGCCGGCGCGCATCGGGATGGTGCCGTCGTGGAGGCGGGCGTCGAGGATGTCGCCGCCGATGACGTCGGCGATGGAGGCGGCGATGTGGCCGGTGCGGCGGTTGTGGAGGATGGCGTAGCCGCGCTCAAGGATCGCCGTGGGGGAGAGAGCGGAGAGGCGGGCCTGCCGGCCTGAGAGGCGGGCGCGCTCAAGCTCAAGGGTGTGGCCGAGCTGGACGCGGGCACCGGCGGCGAGGCTGTCTACGCGCTGCCGATGGGCTTCGATCTGGGCGCGGGGAGATTGGCGGAGGAGCACGGCCTTCGCTGCGGCGAGGTCGCCGGCGGCGTCACCGAGGCAGAGGCTGATGCCGTCATAGAGTTCCTGACGGAGCGACTCTACGTCGGCAAGCAGCGCGCCCATATCGGGCGCGACTATCTCGGCGGCGGCAGAGGGCGTGGGTGCGCGAAGGTCGGCCACGTAGTCCACGATGGTGGTGTCGGTCTCGTGGCCGACGCCGGTGATGATAGGGATGGCGGAGGCGAAGACGGCGCGGGCGACGCGCTCGTCGTTAAAGGCGGCGAGGTCTTCGGGCGAGCCGCCGCCGCGGGCGAGTATGATCACATCGGGGGCGCGGTCGCCGCGCAGGGCGTTGAGCAGGGCGAGGGCCGCACAGATGCCGGCGGGGGCCTCGGTGCCCTGCACCAGGGACGGCGAGAGGAGGACGACGGCGAGCGGGTAGCGGCGGCGGAGCACGTTGAGGATGTCTTGGAAGGCCGCCGCGCCCGCAGAGGTCACGAGGCCGATCCGCTGTGGGTAGGCGGGCAGAGGGCGCTTGCGCTCGGCGGCGAACAGTCCCTCGGCTTCGAGCTGCTCTTTCAGGCGCTCGAACTCAAGCCCGGCGGCACCCCGGCCCTGCTGTTCGATGAGGTCCACAATGATCTGCACCGAGCCGCTCGGCTCGTACATGGCGACGCGGCCATGCACCAGCACGGCAAGCCCGTTCGCGGGGCGCACCTGCTGCCAGGCTGCGTTCACACGGAAGAGCACGCACTTGAGTTGGGCGTCGGGTTCTTTGAGCGTGAAGTAGTAGTGGCCGGCCGGCGACTGGCTCGCGTTCGTGATCTCTCCGGCCACCCAGCAGTCTTGGAGGGCCTCGTTGACCTCGAGCAGCTCTTTCAGATAGGCGACGAGCTGCCCGACCGTGAAGATCTCCACGCGGCTAGCCTTCGGCTATGACCATGAGAGGCTGGCCGTACTCGACGCCCTGGCCGTCGCGCACAAGTATGCGGGCAACCCGTCCGGCGAGTTCGGACTCGATGGGATTGTACATCTTCATTGCCTCGATGATGCCGACGACCTGGCCGACGGCAACGGCGTCGCCGTCGAGGACGTAGGGCGGGGCGGTGGGTTCGGATGCGGCGTAGAAGGTGCCGACCATCGGCGAGCTGATGAAATGTTCGCCGGTCGTAAGCGCGGGTGTCGCGGCGGGGCTGTGGCCGGGCATCGCGGGGAGGCCGGAGGAGGCGGGCGCGGCGGCAGGCTCAGGTGTGGGACTCGGCGGCGCGGCGGCCGGGGAGGGCGGGGGAGGGCTTCCAACCGGTGGCGAGGTGGCTTCGTTGCCGCGGCGGAGGAGGATCTTGACGCCGCCGCTCTCTATCTGCAACTCGCTGAGGTCGCCGGAAGCCATCAAGCGGATCATCGCCTCGATTTCGGGCGCGAGCGAGGCAAGCTCGACGGCGCCGGCGGACTGAGGGGCAGAGGGCGCGGGAGGGCTATCGCCGCCGTCATCGCGCGGGCGGTCGGTTCGGGGGCGGCGGCTGCCGGACATCGCGTCACGCCCACGGTCGGGCCGGTTGCCGGAGGAGGTGTCCTCGCGGCGGTTCGGGTCGCGCTCGGCGCGGCTACCCGACTGGTCATCGCGGCGGTTCGGGTCGCGCTCGGTCCGATAGCCCGACGGGCCGTCGTCGCGGCGGTTCGGGTCGCGCTCGGGGCGGTTGCCCGACTGGGGGTCGTCCCGATCCGGGCGGTCAGGCCGTCGGTTCGGGTCACGGAATGGGTATCTAGATCCAACCACTATGCGCGCTCCAAATATCCGCCGGTACGGGTGTCTACTTTGATTTTGTCTCCGATGTTTACGAATAGGGGCACGCTGACGACGAGACCGGTGTCCATTGTGGACTGCTTGTAGGCGCTCGTGGCGGTGTCGCCGCGCACGCCAGGCTCGGTCCACTCGACCCGTAGCACAACGGAGGTGGGGAGTTCGACGGCGATCGCGCGGCCCTCATAAGTCAGCAGGTCGGCGGTATCCTGCTCACGGAGGTAGTTGCGGGCGCTGCCGAGTTCTTTAGCCGTCAGGGTAATCTGTTCGTAGGTGGCTGTGTCCATGAAGTGATAGGTGTCGCCGTCGGCGTACTGGTACTGCACAACGGCGCGGTCGAGTTCGACATCCTCGAACTTGGCACCGGAGGGGAAGGTGCGGTCGGTGGTCGCGCCGCTCCGCAGGCTGCGGAGGGTGATGCGGACGACCGCGCTGCCGCGGCCCTGTTTGACGTGCTGGTAGTCGAGGATCTTGTATAGATCGCCGTCAAGCACGATGATGGTGTTTTTCTTTAGCTCGCCGGTGGTGATCATGCGGCGCGGGTTCTCCTACTCGTAGATGCCGTGCTTGGCGGCGGCGGTGAGCACCTCAGCGCCGTCGGGGCCGAGGAGTATAAGGTCTTCGATACGCACGCCGCCCCAGTCTTGGAGATAGATGCCTGGCTCGATACTGATCACGACCTGGGCGTCTATCGGCTCGTCAACTCCGTGGGGAGAGACGCGGGGCGTTTCGTGGACTTCGAGGCCGATGCCGTGGCCGGTGCCGTGGCCGAAGCTCTCGCCATAGCCGGCGTCTTTGATCAGGTCGCGGGCGGCGGCGTCTATGGTGGGGCCGGAGAGGCCGGAGCGGGCTTTCTGCTCGGCGTTCAGGTGGGCGCGCAGCACCGCGTTGTAGACTTGCTTGAATTGGGCGTCGGGTTCGCCGAGGATAATGGTGCGGGTCATGTCGGAGTTATAGCCTTCGTAGCGGGCACCCATGTCAATCACCACCGGCTCGCCTTCGGCTATCGGGCGGGCGCTGGGGACCGCGTGGGCCATCGCGGAGTTGTGACCGGCGGCGACGATAGTCGGGAAGGCGGGGGCTTCGGCGCCGAGTTCGACCATGCGCGCCTCGATCATGCGCGCGACCTGTAGCTCGGTCATGCCGGAGTGGATCTGCGCGCTGACCTCGTTGAACGCCTGGTCGGAGATCGCCACGGCGCGGCGTATGAGGGCCATTTCGGCGTCGTCTTTGAGCGCGCGGATCTCGGCAATCAGGGCGCGGGTCGGCACGAGTTCGACGGCCGGCAGGGCGGCGTGGAGGTCTTCGTACTGGCTGTAGAGCAAGTGGTCGGCCTCGAAGCAGAGGCGTTTCACGCCCAGTTCCCCGAACTGCCCCGCGAGGCTGTCCACCATGCGGGGGTCGCGCTCGATGACTTTCGTGCCGACCGTCTCGTGCGCGGCCTGTATCGTGAAGCGGGAGTCGGTGAGCAGCAAGACTTGGTCGGGAGTGACGATCACCATGCTGTCTTCGCCCCGGAAGTTAGTTAGGTAACGCTGGTTCGGGGGGTGGCTGACGAGCAACGCATCGCAGCCCTGGGCTGAGAGTGCAGCCTGTAGGCGGGCGCGGCGCTCGCGCACCGTGTCGTCTGTGGGCCGGCCGAGGTCGGGCGCGGCTGGTGCAAGCAAAGTCATCGGGCAGATCTCCTCGATAGATGGGCGGGGCACACCCCGGTGTGGGCGTGCCCCCGCATTATACCACAATCCGGCAGATTACGCCCAACGTGGCGTGAAGTCGGGCGGGTGCGGTATAATGAGCCGTCAGCCGTCAGCCGTCAGCCGTCAGCCGTCAGCCGGACTGGGCTGTGGGTAAGTTGTGGATAACTCGCTGGATCTTGTGGATAGAATTGTAAGGAATGTGGATACGTCAGCGCGAAAGGAAGCCTCGGATGCCGACGATTCCGACGGGGATGCTCAAGCAACTTTACCGGCGGGGGAGTTTGCGGAACGTCGCGGGCGGGTGGGAGTTCACGATGCGGAACAGCCTTGCGTCGGCTACCCTAGTCGGCATCGGCGTTGCCTGCAACGGCGTGGAGTTGGATACCGGCACCGTCAGGGTGGTGCAGCCGGAGGCCGGAATGGAGAGGTCCGCAGCCGAGATCAGCGCCGAGGAGCCGCTCCGTTTCCCGGTGGGGGTAGACACAGTGATACGGGTCGCCGGACCGTCCCTGCCGCGGGGCACGCATACGCTGGCGGTTCGCGCCGACACGCGGGAGATCGGCACGGTGACGATCCCTGTGCAGGACACACTCGCTGAGTAACGGGTAGAAGTAGAAGGGGAGGGACATGAGGCGCACCGTGCTTGTTGACGGCTATAACGTGATCCGGCGAGACCCCGCGCTTGCGCGGCTCGAGGGGGTGAGCTTGGAGCGGGCGCGCGACACGCTGCTCGCCTGCATCAACTCGTCACCGCAGTTCCGGCACGACGACGTTACGGTTGTGTTCGACGGGGCGAACAGCGCCGAGGCGGGAGTGACAGGTTCGCGCAGCTTCCGGCGGGGCCGGGTGCGGGTTGTCTTCTCTGCGCCAGGCGAGATAGCCGACAGCGTCTTGAAGCGGCTGGCGTCCGAAGCCCCAAGCGGCGCGCTGGTGGTCACCGACGACCGTGAGATCCGCGCGGGAGTGAGCCGCTCCGGAGTGAGCAGCACGAACATGACCGCACGGGCCGCGCCCCGCCGCCTGGCCCCGCCCCCGCGCAGCGCGAACGACACCTGGGTGAAGCAGGACGACATCGGCCCCGAACGCACGCAGCCGAAGAAGGGCAACGCCCGGCGAGCGCCCCGCAAGCGCAACCGCAAGCAGGGCGACCTCGGCTGGTAGCCGGAGGACTGTAGACATGATCCCGCAACGCCCACTGGGGACCACCGGCCTCACGGTTTCGGCACTTGGCTATGGAGGCGCGCCGATTGGCTTCGCCGACCCTGGGCACGCCGGGGATTTCCCGGCGCTGCTCCGCCGCGCGCTCGACCTGGGCATCACCTTTTTTGATACCGCACCCGACTACCGTGAGAGCGAAGCCTTGCTGGGAGAGGCACTGGAGGGCCGGCGCGGCGATGTGGTGCTGGCGACCAAGTGTGGACGCCAGCAGAGCCGCGTCGCCGGCGGCTGGCAGGCAAGCGAGGACTGGACGGAGGCAGGCGTGGCGGCGCAGATCGAGTCCAGCCTGCGGCATCTGCGGACCGACTACTTGGATCTGGTGCAGCTGCACAGCCCGCCACGCTGGGTACTTGACGACGGCGCCGCGCTGCGCGGGCTAGAGCACGCACGGGACGCCGGAAAGGTGCTGCATATCGGCATCAGCGCCGCCCATCCTGACGCCGGTTACGAGATCGGTCTCGGCGTCTTCGAGACCCTCCAGGTGAGCTACAGCATCCTCCAGCAGGAGCCTGGCGCGGATACCCTGCCTGCCGCCGCAGCCCGCGGCATCGGCCTGATCGTTAAGCAGCCGGTAGCTAACGGCATTCCCGATATGCCCGACCGCCCGGCCCACCCCGACTGGTCGGGCAAGTGGGACGTGGCCCAACGGATGGACTGGGCGTCATTGGGCGCACCGACAGACCGCACCGCCCTCGCCCTGCGCTGGGTGCTGTCTAATCCCCTCGTCAGCACCGCGATTGTCGGCACCTCCGACCTGCGCCACCTGGAGAAGAACGCCGTGCCGGCCGCAGAGCCGCCGCTGGACGGCGCGAGCTTGCGGCGCATCGAGGACGCCTACTATGCCGCCCGCCGCCGGCTGGGCGGCGAGGACGCCACATGATCAGCATCGGCTTCATCGGCTGCGGGGCCATCGCCCGCGAGTATCTGGGGCGGCTGGACGGCCTCGGCACGCAAGCCCGCGTCGTCGCCTTCTGCGATCTCGACCAGGAGCGTGCGGCAGGACTCGCCGCGGGGCGAGCCGCCCATGTGTATACCGATTATCGAGAGATGCTGACCAGGGAGCGGCTCGACGCCGTGTTCGACAATCTGCCGCCCTTCGCCCGCAGCGACGAACTGGTGCTGTCGGCGCAACGGGGCTGTGCGATCTTCACTACCAAACCTCTCGGCCTCGATCTCGATACGGCGCGCAGCAGCCTGGCTGCAATTGAGGCCGCCGGGGTGATCAACAGCGTCGGCTACATGTTCCGCTATAGCGGCATCACCGATTACGCCAGGCAGTTGCTCGAAGGCAGGCCGCCGGCGATGGTGGTGGGCCACGTACTCGGCTCAATGCCCGGCGGCTGGCTGGCCCGGAAGGCGCTGTCGGGCGGGCAGATCATAGAGCAGAGCACGCACATGGTAGACCTGGCACGCTACCTCGCGGGCGATGTGCGAAGCGCCTATGCATTGGGCCGCGCCGGTCATGTGCCCGACCGAGTGGACTACGAAGATGTGAGCACTGTGAGCCTCGATTTCACGGATGGGGCGGTCGGCACGATCCTCTCGACCTGTGCCGTCTGGCAGTTTTTCTGGGGCTGCACCATAATCGCCCGCGATCTGCACCTGGAGTTGGTCTACGATGAGTGGACGGTGCGCGGCAAAGTGGATGGTCGGCCCATCGCTTACCACAACGAGGCCAGTGGCTACCCCGAACAGGTTGCGGCCTTCGTGCAGGCCGTGGCGACCGGAGACCAATCCCGAATCCGCTGCTCCTACCGCGACGGCTTCGGCACTCTGGCAACGACCCTGGCGGCGACGCGCTCGCTGGCTAGCGGACGGCCCGAACCCGTGGAGCAGGCATCAAGCCGGTCCTGACCACTCTGCTTGCGGAGGTGGGGCCTGGGATGATATGATAATGACATGTTTCTGCCCAACTACCGCTACATACCAAGCATCACCGAGGCGCTGGCCGAGACCGAGCGGCTGCGGGGGCTGATCGCGCGGCTGACGCCAACGCCACAGCAGATCGAGCGTCTGAGGCGGACGGCGCGGGAGCAGCGCGCGGAGGCGGCGGCAACCCTCGACGGGCGACCGAAGCACGAAGCCGTCTGCAAGGGCTATGGGTTCACGCTCGAACAGATCGGGGGAGGCTGGCCTGCGGACCGCGACACGGCTGCGCTGCCGGTGATCGCGGGGCTGAACTTTTTCCTGACGCACGACCCGTCGCGCCACGGCCCGCCGCCGGGCCTGCGGCGCACGCCCGCCGACATACCCGACTACCGCGGCGGGCTGGGGATAGCGCCGGGACTGCCTCCCGATGAGGTGCGCCCGGCGATGCTCGAACTCGTCGGTTGGTTGCAGTCCGCCCGCAGCGCAGTCGCCCCCGTGATCCGGGCGGGGATCGCCTACCGGCGGCTGATGCAGATATGGCCCCAGCAGGAGGCGAACGCGGCCACGAGCTGTGCATATTGCGCGCTGCTGCTGCACCGCGCCGACCTGCTGCCGCACGGCCTGCCTGCGTTCGAGGCGGGCTTCGTGGCGGACGCGGACCGCTACTACGCGGCGCTCTTTTCGGGGCCGGACTCGACCTCATGGCTTGACTATTTCATGGGGACGCTTTGGGCCGGACTGCGCTCGGCATACTCGGCGGTCGCCGCGATGCAGACGGCTGCCCCACCGGTGGTGCGGCTGAACCCGCGCCAGAAGCGGATCGTCGAGATACTGGCCGCGCCCGGCGCGTCGCTCGGTAACGAGGAGTGCAGGCAGCTTTTCGGGATCAGCCCGGTGACCGCGGCCCGCGACTTCCGTGAGTTGGTGGAGTTGGGCATGGTGGAGATGCAGGGCCACGGGCGGGCAACATTCTATGTGAGCAGGGATTCTGCCTAATGGAGAGCGAGGAAGAGACACGGGGGCGGGCGGGGGCGCTGCACCAGCAGGCGGTGGGCGAGATACAGGCCGGCGACCGAGAGGCGGCGCGCCACCATCTTGAAGAGAGCCTTGAATTGGAGCGGGGCGTCGCGGTGTCTGCCGATATGGCGGCGACGCTCGCAATGCTCGGTCAGATTCTGTTCAGCGAGAATGAGCGGGAGCGGGGGCTGGGGCTGGCGCAAGAGAGCCTGGCGATTTTCGCCGAGATCGGCGCGCCGGAGGCCGAGACGGTCGGGGAGATCGTGCATGAGATGGAGGCGCTGGCGCGCCAGGACGCGCCGGGCGGCTCGCGCGACCTGCTGCGTCAAGGCATCGCTGCGCTCCAGGAGGGAGACGGGGAGGCTGCCGGGGAATTGCTCGACCGGAGCCTACAGGATGCGGTCGAGCACGGCGACGGTGCTGTGGCGGCCGGTGCGCTGCACCACCTGGGCCTGCTCCTCTTCTCAGCCGGGAACCTGCCGGAGGCCGAGGCTGCGCTGCGCGATAGCCTCGAGCTGAACCGCACACTCGGCGACGAGCCGTCTTTGGCCGCCGGGCTGGCGCTGCTCGGTCAGGTAGTTGTAGCGCGCGGGGAGCGCGCAGAGGGGCTACGGCTGCTGCGCGAGAGCCTGCTGACGTGGAACGCGCTCGGCATGGCCGAAGCCGCGTCCCGCGTCAAGGCGCTTATCGCGGAGATTAAGGCGGGTTAGGCCGAGCTTCCCTCGGCGGAAAAGCCTTCGGGCCGCTCGCCGGACCCGCCCTCACCCGACCCTTGGTCGAACCAGTTCCAGACTGCATTCGATTCGTCCTGGGTCCAGCCATAGCTCTTGGTGAAGACGTTCCACTCGGGGCGGTCGCCTTCGTTGAACTGTAGCTCCAGCGCGTCAAGCTGGGTTGATGTCAGGTCGGCCATGAGCGCGGGGCGGGTCTGTCCGCCGTCGCTTTTGTTCTGATCCATTATGCAACCTCCATGATACTCCGCTTATGTTGCGGGCGATAGGCCGGTTTGGGCAAAAGCCATGCCACCGAGGTCGGGGAAGGCACGGAGTTAAGAGGTAATCAGGGCTGGAGAGGCTGCCGACCACGAATACACGAATGAGTCCGAGGCGTCGGTACGGCGAACCCCGTGCCGCCGAGACGGCGGCGATAATGGGGATTTAGCCGATGCGGCAGCTCGATTGGCCGCGCTTTTCGAGATACTGCTGATGGTAGTCCTCCGCAGGGTAGAACACTGAGGCGGGGGTGATTTCGGTGACAATCGGCTTGCGGCGCTTGGTCTGGGCCTGTTCTTTCGAGGCGAGGGCGGCGGCCTTCTGCTCGGGGCTGTGGAAGAAGACTGCAGAGCGGTACTGCGCGCCCACGTCCCACCCCTGCCTGTTCATCGTCGTGGGGTCGTGGTTCTCCCAGAAGACGTTGAGCAGCTGGTCGTAGGAGACGCGGGCGGGGTCATACTCGACCTGCACCGCCTCGGCGTGGCCGGTCCTGCCGGAGCAGACATCTTTGTATGTCGGGTTTTCGCGGGTGCCGCCGGTGTAGCCGACGGTGGTTGCCTTCACGCCGGGTATCTGCCGGAACTCGGCCTCCACGCCCCAGAAGCAGCCTGCGGCGAACGTAGCCTTCTCTGTTTGGGTTTCCATTGGGTTAGCTCTCCTTTGGCTCGAGTTTGAGCGCGGCCGAGTTGATGCAGTATCGTTGGCCGGTCGGCTGGGGGCCATCGTCGAAGACGTGGCCGAGGTGGGCTTCGCAATTGTTGCAGAGCACCTCGGTGCGGCGCATCCAGAGGCTGTTGTCGGAGTGCGTGCCGACGTTTTCGGGTGAGATCGGCTGGTAGAAGCTCGGCCAGCCGGTGCCGGACTCGAACTTGGTGTCTGAGTTGAAAAGCGGCTCGCCGCAGCAGACGCAGGTATAGACGCCCTCGTCTTTGTTGTGGGCGTACTCACCGGTAAAGGCGCGCTCGGTGCCCTTGCGCCGGGTGATCTCGTACTGCTCAGGGGTTAGCTGCTGCCGCCATTCGGCGTCGGTTTTGTTGATTTTGGCTTTCATTTCGTGTATCTCCTTGTAAGCTGTCAGCTTTCAGCCGTCAGTATTCGTAGAGTACACGTAAGAGAAGCACGAGGGGTTTTAGCCGACTCCCACCGCGATCTCGTGGGCTACCCGCTCCTCGCGGTGGTCGGGCAGGGGGCTTTCCTCGGCCATTTCGAGGGCGAACTTGGCATTTAGGGGGAGCTCGAGCTGCACGGGCATCGGGTAGTTGCCGGTGAAGCAGCCCTGGCAGAGGGTGTCGCCGCTGCCGCCGTTGATGCCGACGGCAGCGAACAGCCCCTCGAGGCTCAGGTAGCCGAGACTGTCGGCACCGATGTGCGCGCAGATTTCGGGGACGCTCATGCGGTGGGCGATCAGCTCTTCGCGGCGGGCGAGGTCCACGCCGAGATAGCATGGGTGCATCATCGCGGGGCTGTGGATGCGGACATGGACCTCGCGCGCGCCGGCCTTCCTCAGCAGGTCCACGATCGGCTTAGTCGTGGTGCCGCGCACGATGGAGTCGTCCACGACCACGACGCGCTTGCCTTCGAGAACTTCGGGCAGGGGGTTGAACTTAAGCTCGACGCCGCGCGCACGCAGCTTCTGGTCGGGCTGGATGAACGTCCGCCCTATGTAGCGGTTCTTGACAAGCCCCTCGGTATAGGGCAGGCCGGACTGCTGGGCGAAGCCGATGGCCGCCGGTATCGCCGAGTCGGGCACGCCGATCACGATGTCGGCGTCTGCGGGCTGCTCGATGGCGAGCCGCCGGCCCAGCTCCTTGCGGACCATGTAGGTGGGTCGCCCGCCGATGTTGCTGTCGGGGCGCGCGAAATAGATATACTCGAAGACGCAGAGAGCCTGACGGTGATCGGGTGCCGTCTCCCAGGTGGTGATGCCGCTGTCGTCTATCTGCACGATCTCGCCGGGCTTGACCTCGCGCTCGAAGGCGGCTCCCACCGTCTGCAAGGCGCAGGACTCGGAGGCGACGACCCAGGAGCCGTCGGCCAGCCGCCCGAGGCAGAGAGGGCGGATGCCGAAGGGGTCGCGCACCGCGTAAAGCGCCTTCGGCGTCAGCAGTGTGAGGCTGTAGGCACCCTGTAGGCGGGGCATGACGGCACGTATCCGCGTCACCCAGTTGCGGCCCGGCGTGTGGACGAGTGCCTGCGCGATCACCTCGCTGTCGGTCGTGCCCTCGAAGACGGCACCCTGCTCCCGTAGCCCCGACTGTAGCCGGAGCGCGTTGATGATGTTGCCGTTGTGGCCGAGCGCAAGCGGGCCGAGATCCGGGTCGGTGACCTCAATCGGCTGGGCGTTGCAGGCGCGGTTCGAGCCGGTGGTCGAGTATCGCGTGTGACCGATGGCCGCGAGCGACTCCTGCCCACGGAGGGCGGCCATGTTGTCCTCATCGAAGACCTGTGCGACCAGCCCCATGCGCCGGAAGACGGTGAGCCGCCGCCCGTCTGTCGTGGCGATGCCCGCGCTCTCCTGCCCCCTGTGCTGCAAGGCGTACAGCCCAAAATAGGTTATCCGCGCCACATCCTCCGCCGGTGCCCAGACGCCGAAGACGCCGCAGGCTTCGTGCAACTTATCGGAGTGCGGAGTGCGGATTGCGGATTGCGGATTGTTTTGTTCGGGCGATACACTCATTGGGCTACCTTTCGCAGGAGTATACAAGGCTAACGGCTGATCGCTGATAGCTGACCGCTCACGAGTGCGCGGGACAGGCCGTTGTTCCAAGCATCCGCGGCATCGGCCAACGGCACAGATGCCTGGACGGCAGCCCCACGGCGGAGAGTGATCCGGTCGCCGCCAACTGTGCCGAGCGGAGTCATCTGGACCTGCGCCGAGATGGCGAGGGTGGAGAGCGCCTCCTGGTCCTCCGGCAAGCAGGCGACCAGAATCCGCGACGGGAGTTCGGCAAAGAGCAGCACATCGGCGCGCATCGAGGTAGGGTCATCGAGCGCCCTCAGATCTAGGTCGGCACCAACGCCGCCCGCGATGCAGCCCTCGGCGACGGCAACGGCCAGTCCGCCATCGCTGCTGTCGTGGGCGGCGCGGGCGATGCCGGCGCGGATCGCCGAGAGCGCGACCTGCTGCACGGCGTGTTCCTGCGCCAAGTCGAGAGGCGGGGGTACGCCGACCTCGCGGCCGCGCACCGTCGCCAGGTATTCGCCGGCACCAAGCAGGGCAGCGCCGCCATCCGGCACGGGCATGGACCAGGGCGAGAGCAGGCAAAGCACCGTGCCCGCCGACCATGCCATGCCGACCCGCTTGCTCACATCGTCGAGGAGGCCGACCATGCCGACGACGGGCGTGGGCAAGACGGGCAGGCCGGCGGTTTCGTTGTAGAGGCTGACGTTGCCGCTGACCACCGGGGTGCCGAGTGCCTCGCAGGCAGCAACCATGCCGCGCACGCAGCCCTCCATCTGGTAGAAGACATCGGGGCGCTCGGGGCTGCCGAAGTTAAGGCAGTCGGTGACCGCGAGCGGCTGCGCGCCCACGCAGATCAGGTTGCGCGCGGCCTCGGCCACTGCGTGCATACCCCCGGCGTATGGGTCGAGGTAACAGAAGCGGGCGTTGCAATCAGTAGTGACGGCGATGCCTTTGCGGGTACACTTCACCCGCAGCACGGCGGCATCCCCCTGCCCGGGTGCGAGCACGGTGTTCGTACCGATAGTCTGGTCGTAGGTCCGATAGACTGACGCCTTGCTTGCGATGTTGGGCGCGGCCAAGAGCTGGAGGAGCGCGGCGCTGTAATCCGGCTGCTCGACTTCGGGCGGCAGGATCGCGGCCCAGTCGGGGCGCTGTAGCGCGGCGAGTTCGGGGGCCGGAGCGCCTTGCCGGTGGTAGACAGGGCAACCGTCGGTGAACAGGCCGGCCGGCATGTCCACCACCCGGCGCTCGCCGTCGAAGATCTCGACCCGCCCGGTATCCGTGACTTCGCCGATGTCTGCCGAGTGCAGGCCCCATCGGTCGAGTATAGCGTGGGCGCGGGCTTCTTCGCCGCGACGAACGACGACGAGCATCCGCTCTTGGCTCTCGCTCAACATTACTTCATAGGCGTTCATGCCGCTCTCGCGGCGGGGCACGCGGCCCACGTCGATCCGCACGCCGACCCCGCCGCGGCCGGCGGCCTCTACCACCGAGGATGTCAGCCCCGCCGCGCCGAGGTCTTGCATCCCGACGACGATGCCGGTAGCCAGGAGCTCGAGGCAGGCTTCGATCAGGCACTTTTCGAGGAAGGGGTTGCCGACTTGCACTGCGGGGCGCTTCGCCTCGTTCTCGGCGTCGAGCGTGTCGCTGGCGAAGGTCGCGCCGTTGATCCCGTCGCGCCCGGTGTCGGCACCGACCAGCAGCAGCGGGTTGCCGACCCCCTCGGCGCGGGCGCGCATCAGGTCTTCGTGGCGGATCAGCCCGACGCACATCGCGTTCACCAAGGGGTTGCCGGCATAAGACGGGTGGAAGTAGATCTCGCCGCCGACGGTCGGCACTCCGATGCAGTTGCCGTAGCCGCCGATGCCGGCGACCACCCCGCCGAAGAGATACCGGGTGCGCGGGTTGTCGAGTGGGCCGAAGCGCAACGAGTCGAGCAGGGCAATCGGGCGCGCGCCCATCGTGAAGATGTCGCGGACGATGCCGCCGACGCCAGTCGCCGCACCCTGATGCGGTTCGACCGCGCTCGGGTGATTGTGCGACTCGACCTTGAAGACGGCCGCCAGTCCGCCCCCGATATCGACCGCGCCGGCATTCTCACCCGGACCCTGCACGACCCACGGCGCCTCAGTCGGGAGTTGGCCGAAAAGTGGGCGAGAGTGCTTGTAGCCGCAGTGCTCACTCCACATCGAGCCAAACATGCCCAGCTCGACCATCGTCGGTTCGCGGCCAAGCAGGGTCACGATCTGGCCGTATTCGTCGTCACTGAGGGCGAGCTGACGCCATGCGCCCTCTGGGATCGACTGCGGTTCGGCGGATACGGTCACACGTAGTCCCTCGTCAAACCGGCGCCGCCAGGATCGACTCGATGCTGGACAGTATTCGCTGTCCGTCAGTCGGACCGAGCAATGGGTCGGACGCGCGCTCCGGGTGCGGCATCAGGCCGACGACATTCCGGCCCCGGTTGCAGATGCCGGCGATATTGTCGGTCGAGCCATTGAAATTGCTGCTGGCTCCCCCTTCACCTTTGGGCGAGCAGTATCGGAGGACGATCTGCCCATTCT
>JBPCPV010000004.1:0-14776 GCA_050998805.1 Chloroflexia bacterium
CTGCCCCCCGCTTCAAGGCCGCTTCGTAAGCCCAACGAATGAGCGGGGCGTCCCAGGCGAAGACCCCGAACTGAGTGTACAGCAGGGTCTCCTGGAGGTTTCGCCTCGCTGGCGCACCGCGAAGCACTTCGGCCAGCAGCAGGATCTCGCCGCCGCTGCCGCCGCCGCTCCACTCTCCGGAGCGACGGGGAGGCCGCGGCTCCCAGCCTGTCGACCGCGCTTCGGGCTGGAAGCGATCCGGGAAGACCCGACGAGCGCGCAGGTCCTGCGGCACTGTGCCCCAGGTCACCGAGGCGACGAGCGCACCGCTACGCACCCAACCTGCATCGAACAGCGGTTGGCCTCCCGCCGCCACCACGAATACGATGTCCGCACCTTCTACTACCTGCTGCGCCTCGGCTACCGATCGCACCTGCAAGGAAGCGGTCGTCATCTCCCGAGCGAAGCGATCCCGGTTTGCCTCGGTGCGGCTGTAGACCCGCACCTCCTGAAGTTCGGGCAGCGCCACGCGGCTGGCGCGCAGGAAGACCGAGGCTTCGGCGCCGCTACCCAGTAAGGCCAGCACGTGCGCATCTGCCGGCGCCAGCGCCGCACAGGCGACCGCGGCCATGTAGGATCTCAAAGATAATGAGAAGAATCCCAAAGATAGTGAGAATCGAACTCTGCGGTCATCCCGCAGTTAGTGACATGTGCCGCTGCGCCCGCCCCGCAATTTGCGACCAGCAGCAGCTCAGCACAGACGACGGCTCCCGCCCAGGCGGCGATGGCAGTGCCTACAGCGCCGAGCGGTCCGCTGATCGGGTCAGCCGCCTCCACGGCCGCCATCGCCCAGCCCCATGCCGGAGATCAGATCAGGCCGCTGCTCCAACGAACGTCCTACCGGGCGCCGCCGGCAGCGGCAGCGCACCCTCCACATCGGCCGCCGCACCGCCCGCGCCGGCCGCGGAGCCAACCTCGCCGAACCCAGCGCCGGAGAAGGCACCGGGTCTGGTGCCGCGCGCAAGCCCGACGGCGGGACCGGCATTCAACGACGCCGCGCCGCGAACTCAGCAGGGCAGCCCGACGACCGGCTTCCCTCTCTGGCCTGTAGGGGTGGGGCTGGGGCTGCTGGCGCTCGTGCGCCTCGGCGCGAGCTTCTTCGTGAGGCCGGGCAAGGGGGCGTAGGAGCCAGTCTTCCGTCTGAGTGCCAGCAACGGCCCATCGGGTCACCTCCATATCGATCCCGGAGCACCATTAGGCTCAGGGCACCACGCACAAAGACGCCCCGACGGGAAGCCGCCGGGGTGTCTCTGCATGGGCGGAGGCCGCTCAGGCCCCTGTCCGCTAGCCTACGGCCCGCAGTTCGCCGGCGGGTTCACGATGCTGAGGTAGACTATCTTGGCTATCTGACCTCTTATGGCGTTGTTGAACGGGCGGAACGTGTGGTCAGAGTACCCGCCGATCACCCCGTGGCAAACCGCCGTCTCTATCACCGTGTAGAACGTGCTGCCGTGCGCCACGTCGGTGAACGTTGCCGTGCCCGGGTTATAGGGCGTCCAGCCTGCCGCGATCACGTCTATCTTAGAGAGCTGGCCCCGCGTTACGTAGGCGAACGGCAGGAAGTAGGGCCGGTGGGCGCTGTCACAGGGGCCAGCCGGCGCTGTTCCGCAGGTGTAGCCGCTCACGATGCCGTCGGCATAAGCCGTCTCGACCATCGAGAAGAACGGGTTGGTTCGCGGCACATCGGTGAAGCTGTAGTTGGTGCCGGCTGGCGTCACGATGGCTTTGTTGAAGCCGAGCACGACTATCTTGACCATCTGGGAGCGGGTTGTGTTGGCGTATGGTCGGAACGTGCCGTCGTTGTAGCCGCTTATCACTCCGTGGCAGGCGAGATAAAGCACCGGTGTGTAGAAGTAGTCGTTCTGGTGGACGTCGGAGAAGCTGACGCTGCAGGTCGTCGGGGTGGGCGTTGGCCCTGGCCCCCCTAACTGGAAGCACGCTGAGAACTCGGAGGTGTTGCCGCTCGAGTCATTTGGGTTGCCGTCGGTAGCATCCGCGGTGATAGACTGGCCCTGTGCCACGCTGATGGGGAAGGTGACGTGGAAGCTCGCCGTGCAATCACCTGCGGTGTGGACGGTGGCAGAGCCGAGCAGGGTGCGGCCCTCGCCGTAGCCCGAGGCATCGCAGGCAGCGTTTGAGAAGAACTGCAGCGTATAGGTGATATTGGGTGTGCTGTTGAGGGTACCTGTGATGGTGGTGCTGCCGCCGACGGAGGTCGCGCCGGTGATTACGGGGTAGTTCTCCAGGCGGTTAGGGCCTGTGCGCCCGCCGCAGTTCTGGTTGGGCGTGACGCCATCCTTGCCAAGATCAATGCCCAGTAGAGTGTTGGAGTAGATGGAGTTGGACATGATGGAATTGGAGATCGCGGTGGTGCCGGTGATGACGATGCCGTCGCCCACGTTATAGGCGATCACGTTGCCGGCCCCCGCCGCCGTAGCTCCAATATAGTTGTCGAAGGCCCCGAAAATTCCCACGCCGTGATAGGAGTTGGGCAGCGGTGCAGTGCCGCCGGCGTCCGTGCCGATGAGGTTGCCCTCCAGGATGGCGAACGTCGAGCCGTCGTCGAGGTAGACCCCGCTACTGCGGTTGCCCGATATGAGGTTGCCCGCTCCTGAGCCGCCGATAATGTTGGTCGCAGATTGCTTCACGTAGATGCCGATGTAGTTGCCCAGCGCCGCGGTGCCGGCGGCGTTGGTGCCGATGTAATTGCTCTGCACAAGGCTGACCTGCGTACCGCTCATGATGCAGATGCCGCACCCGAAGCTCTGGGCAGGATCGCCATTGCCCGATATGACGTTGCGTGTGGCAGCGGTGTTGCCGCCAACGATAGTGTTTATTGCGCCCTGCCCGATTAACACACCGGCTCCGAGGTTGCGTACCGAAGCAGTGCCGGCGGCGTTGGTGCCGATGTAGTTGCCCTCTATGGTGTTGGCTATCGCGTTGGCCCCCTCTACGCCCACGCCGTTTGCGTTGTTTCCAGATATGAGGTTGCCGGCGCCCGGGTCTGTGCCCCCAACGGTGTTACCGACATCGATGAGGAACACGCCATCGCCCGCGTTGCCCAGTGGGCTTGTACCCGCGGCGTTGGTGCCGATGTAATTGCCCTCGATCAGGTTGCCCACCGCACCACTGCCGGCGTAGATGCCGCTGGAGCCGCTGCCGGATATGAGGTTGCGTGCTGCGGGAGCGGGGCCGCCTATGGTATTGCCGACGCTCGATGTGCTCACCGTTACCCCGTCACGTCCGTTGCCCCGCACGATCGTGCCGGTGGGGTCGGTGGAGATGAAGTTACCGGTGATCGTGATGACGGCACTATAGGTATCTAATGTGATACCGCTGCCCGTGAAGCGATTGATGACCAGGCCGTCCACCGTGCTGCCGCTGCCTCCGACTGCGATGTCCAGCCCTGAGGTGTTCCCCGCGTTGGCGCCGTCTAACTCGATGAGCAGTACGGCGTTATTGCCCAGGGCAAGGGTATTGCTGCTCGCACCCGGTTGACTATAGCCATCGATGATCACCGTGTCGGTTATGACCGGCAAAGGCGAGAGAGGAGCGATGGTGTGGACGCCGGAGCCTGGTATGTTGAATGCAATCGTATCCGTGCCGCTGCTGGTGTTGGCATCCAGGATCGCCTGGCGCAACGAGCCGGGCCCGAGGTCGTTGGTGTTTGCCACCGTAAGGGTGCTGCCCGGCCTGGCCGCGGCTGAGGCGGCCTGTGGCGGGTTCTGCGCTCCCGCGCCCGGTGCCTTCTGCGCCCCGGCATTTTTCGCTCCGTGTAGCCCCCATGCCAGCAGCGCTATCGCCGCCACCACTCCGAGTATCCATGTTCGCTTCATTGTCTTTCTCCTTCGCTAATCTGGTGAACACTCTCCGCGCCACTTGCCAGGTCGGTGAGCACGGCGACCAACGACGGCCAACCCGAAAAGGAGTACGCCTTGCCGCTGTACACGTGCTGTACCTTGCCCTCCCACACGTCCTCGGTATCATCCGCCCGGCCTAGCCATACCCGCACCAGGAAGAGGTGCGACGGTTCGTTCCGCCGGCTGTCGTCCATCCAGGTCTCCTTTCCACTCATTGTCTTTCTCCTTCCTGACTGGGTGGATAGATCCCGTACTATACTCGACTTCTCCCTCGGCACCCCTAGCCGGTAGGGGCCGGTTTCAAACCGGCCTCTACCAGATGGCGCTCCACGGCCTGCAGTTGGTCGGTGGGTTCGTGATGCTCAGGTAGACGATCTAGGCTATCTGACCTCTTATGGCGTTGTTGAAGGGGCGGAACGTGTGGTCGGAGTACCCGCTGATCACCCCATGGCAGACCGCCGTCTCCACCACCTGATTGTATCACTCGCCATCCGCTAAACTTTGCGCTTTTTTGCGCTCTATTTTGACAGTCTGCCAATAATGGGTTAGTATGTCTAAATCAAGGAGGGATTATACGGCAAGGAACGCTAGATGTACGACCTGGCAATCTTCGCCCAGCGGGTGAAGGAACTCTGTCGCCAGAGCTACCCCTACGATGACGGACGGCGGGCCAACCAGACCGACCTCGCCAGCGCGGTTGGCCTGAGCATGACCGAATTGAACCGCCGCCTGAACGGGGGTACTAAGGCGCAACTCACCGACCGCGACGTGCGGGCCATCGTGCGCACCCTGGCCGAGTGGGGGGCCATCACCAGCCACGCCGAGGCGCAGAACCTGCTCGACCTGGTCTGCTGTACCCAGTTCAGCGCCGCCGAGTGGAACTCCCCGCCGCTTGATACCCTGACCCCACTGCGCCCCGCATCTGCCCCACCTGTCCCATCACCTGACGAGAAAACCAACCTGCCCCTGGCGCTGACCAGCTTCGTAGGCCGCGAGCGCGAACAGGCGGAGATTGCCCGCTTGCTCGACGAGACGCGGCTGCTGACCCTGAGCGGGCCGGGCGGGGTGGGCAAGACCCGCCTGGCGCTGACGGTGGCGGCGACCCTGGCTCCCCGTTTCGCTGATGGGGTCTGGCTGGTGGAACTCGCTGGCCTCTCCGACCCTGAGCTTGTGCCGCAGGCGCTTGCCAGCGTGCTGAAGGTGACGGAGCAGCCCGCCAAACCGCTGCTGGAGACGCTGACTGAG
The DNA here is from genome assembly GCA_050998805.1 of Chloroflexia bacterium. Lineage (GTDB taxonomy): Bacteria > Chloroflexota > Chloroflexia > QHBQ01 > JAICKM01 > JAICKM01. The sequence continues at coordinate 5,145 of JBPCPV010000004.1, forward strand.
ACCCTGAGAGGGCGCGAAACCCTGCTGCTGCTGGACAACTGCGAGCACCTGCTGCTCGCGGTGGCCCAGGCTGCTCATCAGTTGCTCGCCTACTGCCCTCGCCTGCAGGTGCTGACCACCTCCCGCGAACGGCTGCGCATCCAGGGCGAAACGCTTTACAGCGTGCCACCGCTGGGCCATCCCGCCGCGCAGGCGCAGCCCCGCCTAGGGCGGCTGGCCCGCTACCCGGCCATCCGCCTGTTCGTCGCGCGGGCGGTGAAATGGCAGCCGCATTTCCGGCTAACCGAGGGCAACGCTGCCGAGGTGCGGACGATTTGTGCTAGGCTCGACGGGCTATCGCTGGCGATTGAACTTGCCGCCGCCCGCATGGACGTGATGAGCGTGGCGGACATCCAGGCGGGGCTAGCAGACCGCTTCGCCTTGCTCACCGAGGGCGACCGCCTGGCCCTGCCTCGCCAGCAGACGCTGTATGCCCTGATTGACTGGAGCTACAGCCTGCTCACCGACGCGGAGCAGCGGCGGTTCAGCGCGCTGGCGGTGTTCGCGGGCGGCTGGGACTTTGCCGCCGCCGCGGCCGTCTGCGCAGACTCAACCGACCCCAATGTGCAATCTACAATCTACAATCTGCAATCCCTCGCAGACAAGTCGCTGATTGTTAGAGGCTGGTCGGGCGACGAAGGTCGCTTTGGGATGCTGGAGAGCATCCGTGAGTATGGCCTGGCGCAGCTGAAAGCTACTGGCCGGGAAGCAGACAGCCGCGAGCGGCACGCCGAGTATTACCGCCAACTGGCCGAGCAGGCCGAGCCAGAGTTGAGAGGGGCGGCCCAGACCATCTGGCTGGAGCGACTGGAGCAGGAACACGACAACATCCGCGCCGCGCTCGCCTGGGCATTGCCACATAAAGCCGAGACCGCCGCACGGCTGGCCGCCACCATGAGCAGGTTCTGGAATGTACGCGGCTATCTGGATGAAGGTCGCCGCTGGTTGACCTCTGCGCTGAACAACCAGGCCGCAATCAGCGCGGGGGCGCGGGCCGGGTTGTTCGACGGCGCGGGGCGGTTGGCTTACTCTCAAGGCGACTATCCTGCTAGCGGTAGTTATTATCAGCAGGCGCTGGCCCTAAAGCGCCGCCTGGGAGATAGAGTGGGTACACTTTCGGTGCTCAATGGCCTGGGTAATGTAGCCTACAGGCACGCGGATTACCCTGCCGCGCAGGCGTACTACGAGGAGTGCTTGCTGATCAGTAAAGGGTTGGATGACCAGAGGCTCATTGCCAATTCCCTTATCGACCTGGCGAACGTAGCAAAGGGGCAGGGCAACCTGGCAGCGGCGCGGCAGTTTGATGAGCAGAGCCTGACCCTACTTCGTAGCCTGGGGGATCAGCGTGGCCTTGGCAGGCTCCTCATTAACCTCGCGATCATCATCTATGCCCAGGGTGATGCCATGACGAGCCGGGCGCTCCATGAGGAAGGTCTGGCCCTCCTCCGCGAGTTGGGAGATAAATACAGCATTGCTCTTGCGCTCAAGTATTTGGGAGACATCACCTGTATGCAGGGCGACTACGCCACCGCCAGAAGGCTCCTCGATGAGAGCCTGACTATTCAAAAGGAATTGGGCAACAAACACGAGGTCGCTAGTGCGCTGCTAGTCCTGGGTAGTGTGGCCTGCTGCGAGGGTGATCATCAAGCGGCCCGCCAAATCCACCAGGAGAGCCTGGCGTTGTCCCGCGAGGTGGGTAGCAAACTGGGCATCGCTTCGGCATTGCTGGATTTGGGTAGCGTAGCGGCGCTCAGGGCCTGCCCAGCTGCGGCGCAGAGGGCAGCACGCTTGCTAGGCGCGGGCCACCAGACGTTCGACGCGCTCAAGGATGTACTTTTTGATAGTGAACTTGCTACATACGACCGTGCGCTCGCCACCTGCCACGCCACACTCAGTGAGGAGGAGTTCGAGCAAGCCTGGAACGAGGGCGTGGCAATGACAATGGAGCAGGCCATCGCCTATGCCCTGGAGGAGGACGGCAGCGATTGATCGTTAAGCGCCTCAGCACAAAAAAAGCGCAACCCGCCGAACAGCAGGGTTGCGCTTGATGAAAGGATATGAGCTAGCTGGGCTACTTCTCCGCCCCCGCCGCATCCAGCAGCAGGCCGGCGACCAAGCCCTCGCGCCGACGAACGTCCTCCCTGGCGCACCCTCGAGCGGCAGCGCATCATCAGCACCTGCTACCCAACCGCCCGCCGGATACTCGGAGCCACCTTCGCCCTACCCGGGACTGGAGAAGTCGCCGGGTTTGGTGCCTCGCGGAAGCCCGACGTCGGGACCGGCGTTCAATGATGCCCTGGCACGAGCACAGCAGAGCAGCCCGACGACCGGCTTCCCTCTCTGGCCCGTAGAGGTGGGGCTGGGTCTGCTCGCGCTCATCCTCCTCGGCGCGAGCTTCTTCGTGAGGTCCGGCACAAACCTCGCCGCCGCATATTGGCTCTTACGCTCTTTTGGTGCTAAGCGTCACTCCCGCCTATTTTGGTACACTTGGGAATGGATTGCACACCTCACCCGCTCGCTACGCAACTGGTTCCCCACGCCCCAGGGGTCGAACTCACGGACTTAGTGCTCCTGCCCGGCCAGGTCTTGGTTCGTCTCACTGCAACCGCCCCGTCTGCCTGTTGTCCGAGCTGTGAGCAGCCCAGCTTGGATCGCCACAGTCGCTATACCCGCACCCTCGGGGATCTTCCCTGGGGCGAACACACCGTCCAGTTGCGCCTCACCGTGCGTAAATTCCGCTGTGGCAACCGCGCCTGTGCCCGTCGGGTCTTCACCGAGCGTTTGCCTGAGCTGGTAGCCCCGTATGCCCGCCAGACACAGCGGTGCCAACGTGTCCTGCGCGCGATTGGGCTGGCCCTCGGCGGGCAGGCGGGTGCACAGCTCGCGGCTCAGTTGGGGCTGCCCACCAGCCGCGATGCTCTATTACGCTTGGTACGCCAGACACCCCTGCCGACTTACCCTCCACCCCGCATCATCGGGATTGACGATTGGGCACTGCGGCGGGGGCGGCGCTTTGGGACCATCCTGGTTGATCTCGAAGACCAGCGCCCGATTGCTCTGCTGCCTAACCGCCAGCCCGACACGGTGATCGCCTGGCTCCAAGAGCACCCGACGATCCAAGTTGTCAGCCGCGACCGCGCCGACGGCTATGCCGATGCGATCCGCCGCGGAGCGCCACAAGCCCGCCAGATTGCCGACCGGTGGCATGTTCTGAAAAATCTCACGGAAGCCCTGGAGGCGTTTCTGCTCAACAAACGCCCAGCGCTGCTGGCGGCACTGCCCGCCCCCGACCCGCCCGCGCCCGAGCTCGCCACGATCCCGACCATGGATAGCCCCGACCCGGCCGGAGGCGCGCGAGCAGCGCCAGCAGCGCTACCGCGAGCAGTATGAGACTGTGCATGCCTTACGTTCCCAGCAATTGGATGTCGCTACCATTGCCCGCGAAGTAGGTCTCACCCGCCCGACAGTCTATAGGTACCTACGTATGCACGAGCCACCGGTCGGCAAGCAGCCGGTTTCGCGCTCCGCAGAGATATTGGAGACCTACAAGCCCTATCTGCTGCAGCGTTGGGGCGCAGGCTGTCGTAACGCGCAGCAGTTGCTCAGCGAGATTAGGGCGCAAGGCTATGCTTACTCAGGCCGGACGGTCAACCGGTATCTGACGAAGTTGCGCAGGGCGACAGGAGAGAAACCACGTAGCTTTCGTGACGCCGCCCCGCAAGAGCTAGCAGCCGTCCGGGAGAAAGCCGGTCGCCGGCGCGACCCCCGAGCGCAAGGCAAGCTGCCCGGCTCTTGACGGGCCGCGACGAGCGACGCACCGAGAAGCAGGACGCCTATCTCAGCAGGCTGTGTGCCCAGGACGCCGAGATCGCGACGACGTATCGGCTCGTGCGAGGCTTCACCGGCATGCTGCGAGAGCGAAGTGGGGAGCTGTTGGAGGGCTGGTTAGCGGACGTGCTGGCCGGAGGCTGTGCTGAGCTGCAACGGTTCGCGCGTGGGGTTCAGGCAGACCAGACTGCGGTACAGGCCGGGTTAACGGACGGCTGGAGCCAAGGGCAGGTCGAAGGTCAAATCAACAGGCTGAAATACATGAAGCGCCAGATGTATGGCCGCGCCGGGTTTGGGCTGTTACAACAGCGTGTGCTACAACGACCAGCGCCGCCCAGGAGATGTCGCACACCAGAGTGGTCGATGCAACGTTACATGGCACTGGTCAGCACCAAAAGCGCGTAAGAGCCAGGATGTCTTGGCTAGGTCTGAGATGAAGCTGGGTTCAACATGTTGCCGGGAGCGGTGCGTACCTACGCACCGCGAGGCCAGACCCCGATTCTGAGAGTGCCACTCACACACGACCACCTCTCTGTCTGTGGGGCCTTGACCGAGCATGGGCAGTTGCTCCAAGTGGTGAAAGAGCAGGCCTTTCGCGGGGCCGACGGCGTCAGATTTTTGCGCCACCTGATGCGCTACGTGGCAGGCAAGCTGCTTGTGATATGGGACGGGGCGCCGATCCACCGAGGACAAGCAGTGAAGGCGTTCTTGAGCAGCGACGAAAACAAAGGGCAACGGCTCTGGCTGGAGCGATTGCCGAGCTATGCGCCCGAACTGAACCCGGTAGAAGGGATCTGGAACTACTTGAAACGGCGGGAACTGGGCAATCTCTGCTGTCACGACCGAGCGGAGTTGAGACAAGAATTGCGCTGGGCGGTGGCGCGACTGCGACATAAACATGATGTACTCCAAGGATGCCTTGCTCAGTGTGCGTAAGGTCGGCTATCAGATCCTCATGCAGCGATCAGTAGTTAAACAGAATAAAAGACGGTCGGCGCGACAAGAGTACAGGACGCGGGACGGAGGAAAGCAATGGCGCTCAATGCGCGATAAGAAGGCAAGCCGCAAGAGGGGCAGAACAGGCTGCCAGCCCCACTCCCAGACCGCCGAGCACCGTTACGCCCCCTGCCTCCCCGACCCTAGCCGTCACCGCCTCGCCGATCGGTACTTCGACCGCAGGGCTTACGCATCTAATTTAGGCACCTGGCGGCAAGTTATGTGCTAAATTGGTCGGTTGTGACACTCTTGCTTACGCTCCGGGTAGAGATGCCCACTTTGGCAAAGCTAATCTGTCGTGCGTAATTTAGATGCGTAAGTCCTGACTTCGACCGCCGTTCCTACGGCGCCGAGCACCGCCACCGGCTTACCGACCACCGCGACCGGCTCACCGACCGGCACCGGCACTCCTACTCCTCCCCCGCCGCCCACCGGCACAGTCGGCCTGCCGACCCCGCCACCCACACTCACCCGCCCTCCGATTACAGACACCGTGGATCTGTCCATCTCCGCCGGTCGCGCCTCCTTGCTGGCCGACCTGGCCGTCATGCCCCAGCTCACCACCACCCTCACCGGCACCCTGTCACCGGGGCGACAGGTGGGCGCTTCTCCAGCGCGGACGGCAACCTGACGCTCGGCTTCCCGCCTGGCGCTATACCCACCGAGCAGACTATCAACGTCCAGACGAGCAGGCCAACCTTTGCTCCCGGTGACCCCCGCGCGTCACGCTCCGGCCAGCCCCTCGCCTACACCTACGCCCTGACCGCCACGACCGTGCTCACCGGAGGCTCGGTCACGCGCTTCCAGAAGGACGTTGACCTCGTCTGGCAGATCGACCCCGCGGCTCTCGCGGCGGCAGGCGTCAAGGGCTGGCCGCCGCGCGTCTACACCCTCGACGAGCAGCAGAGTGCCTGGGTCGAGATACTCTCCCGCTGGGACGCTGCCTCCGGCAGTCTTATAGTCACAACCCCACACTTCAGCCTATACGCGGTCGGCGACGGCTTCGATATGGTCAATAACTACCTGCCGACCGTCAACAACTTCGAGACCAACCTCCAAAGCGGCTCAGCGTCTATCCAGTACCCGCTGACCCTGCCCCCCGGCCCGGGAGGGTTCTCGCCGAAAGTCAGCCTCAGCTACAACTCGGGCGCGGCGGATTTGGTGAAGCTGCGTGAGTTGCCGACCCAGGGGCGGCGGCGCTACCGTAGCCAAGCCGACTTGGAAAGCGTCGTAGCGGCCCGCATTGGCGCGGCGGGCTTGAGCGGGGTCGTGACGGTCCGGCTGCGCGAAGCCTCCACGTCGAGTGGCAAGCCATGCTGGGTCGTCGAAGAGGTGACCGTGCCGCAGGCTGCCTGGCAGGCGCTGTTGGAGCGGATGGGCTGGCAAGTCTGTCTGACAAGCACCACGGCGCAGCATTACAGCGCCGCTGCGATGGTGGAGACCTACCACGGCCAAAGCGTCCTTGAGCGGGACTTTGCGCGCCTCAAGAGCCGGGCGGTGCATATCCGCCCGGTGTACGTGCGCGATGAGCAGCGCATCGCGGGCTTGGTCTGGCTGTTGATGGTGGCCTTGCGGGTGTTGGTGATCTGCGAAGCGCGGCTGCGAGCCGAGTTGGCGGAGCGCGACGAAAGCCTGGTCGGGCGGAATCCGGCGAGCCGAACGCAGCACACGACGCGGCCGACGACTGAGCGAGTACTGGATGGCTTCCGCGAGCTGACGCTGACGCGCTGGCAGGGAGAAGCAGGGGAATGGCACGGTCACGTGACGCTGCTGAACGCGACACAACAGCAGATCCTCGCCCTGTTGGGGTTGCCCGCCGATCTCTACTCCCGCTTGGCCCATGCACCTCCGAAGTTGGCTCCTCATTTGCCCGAATGATCAGCGGATGTCAGGTGAATCGGCAACTTCTTTACGGGTAAGTGAGCATACAGCCCGGCGAGTTGAGGGCGTTATAGACCATTTTGCAGACCTGGCCGCGGGTACTGTTGCCGCCGGGCCGGAAATAGGGGCGATTCTGGGTGTCGCAAGGTTCGCCGGGGCCACCGCAGGTATAGCCGCTTATCACGCCATGGCAGGCGGCGGCCTCGATGATGCCGTAAAACGGGTCATTCGTCGGCACATCGGCGAATGTAGGTTTGCTCGGGTTGAAGCCGGACCAGCCACCCGCGGCCGCGCTCATCTTGGCGGTCTGGGCGCGCGTCACCGAGTTGTAGGTGCGGAAGTAGGGGCGGTTGAGGCTGTCGCAAGGCTCGCCGGGGCCGCCGCAGGTGTAGCCACTGACGATGTTCTCTTTGGAGGCGGTCTCGACAAAGCTGTAGAAGGGGTTGTTAGCGTCCACATCGGTGAAAGTCTGTGGGTGGCCGGTGAAAGGCGTGATGTGGAAGGCGATCACCAGGATCTTCACAAGCTGGCCTCGGGCCGTCGTGGTGTAGGGTCTAAACGTGTTGTCTTGGTAGCCGGTAACCGCGCCCTGGGCCTTGAGGTAGCTCACCGCGTTGTAGAAGTAGTCGCTGGGGCAGACGTCCAGGAAGGCGCAGCCGCCGATCGGTGTGGGCGTACGCGTGGGCGGAGGCGGGGTCAGCGGTGAGCCTGGCAGGGACCAGGCGTTCAGGTAGTTCCCGGAGATCCAGTAGACGAAGCCGTTCGATATGGCGAGACCTGAGTTCGCGTCGTCCGCACCGAGTGGGTCGAGCGTGCGCAAAAGGGCGCCCGTTGACTCGTCGAGGATCTGGAGGCCATGGGCGCCGGTGTTCTCGAAAACAAGCCCATTCGTGATCGCCAGGTTGCCCTGGGCGAGGCCGAGGGGAACCGAGGCCCAGCGCCGCCCGCCGCTGACTGGGTCTATCGCGTGGAGGATGCCATCGTACGTGCCGTAGATCAGCGTGCCTCCGCTGCCGACGCTCGGATCGTAGGCGGGCACCAGGCCGATCACCGGCCGGCCGGGCACGGCCCATAACGGTCCGAGGCCGACCGAGTTGAGCAGATAGCCGTAGATGTAGCCGTCTTTGTGGCTGGCCGCGACAAGCTCGCGCCCTTGCCCGTCGCTGAAGATAGTCGGCGAGCTTGCCTCGTCGAGATCCTGCCCGGAGGCGCCTTCTTGATCTGCTCCGGTGATCGCCAGGGTGTCGGCGTCAAGGGTGACCATCGCGCGGGTGTATGGGTCGTTGGTGTTGCCCTGGTCTTCGCCGGTGGTGACCGCGAGCGTGGTGCCGTCGGCGCTGAGGGCCGGTGAATGCCAAATGCTGCCGCCGGTGTGTCCGGGGGGCACGAAGTAGGCGTTAGCAAGCTGCACACCGGTCGTCAGGTCGAGCATACGGATCTCGCCGCGGATCTGCGGGTCGTCGCAGCTCGAGGCGATCCCGATGTAGACGTGGTTTCCCTTGATCACCGGCGAGGACCACGCGAAGGCGCTCGGCCCGGCGTTCATGGGGTGGCGCCAGAGGATCGCGCCGGTCGAGGTGTTCAGCCCGTAGTAAGCCGCGTCGCCCCCGCCAACGACCATGATGCCCCCGCTGATCGCCGCGGTCGCGCCGATGCCGACTGTGAGGCAGGGTGTGATGGGCGGGTGGCCGACGTCCGCACTCCAAAGCTGGGTGCCCTGCATCGCGTCGAAGGCAAAGTAGTTTGGCCCACTGTAGTTCGGCCCGCTGTCGTAGCCGCCGCCCGCGTAGAGCCGCCCGTTCACGACCACGGGCGCGGCGGACGGCCAGATGCTACCAGCGCCGATCTGATGCTGCCAGCGCTGCGCCAGGCTGGCGACGTTGCCGGGGTTAAGCACCGGATCCGCCGCGACGTAGCTGCCGTGTGTTGGTCCGGCCCCGTACATCGGCCAGTCACTCGCGGCTGCCGGCCGAGGCGGCTTCGGTGCGGCCCCAGCCCCGCCGGAAGCGACCAGGCCCAGACCGAGCAGCAGAACGAAAGCGAGCAGCAGCTCGCCAGCCTTGTGAACAGCGCGCATCAGGTTTCTCCTTCCCCACTGAACCACGACCCGTCGTGGCACACCCTATTGTCTCATATAGGGGACAGTTTGTGCAAGTCGCCGGGTGCCCTCGCGCCTTGCCACGCCACGTCAGGTTATGGTACAACAACCCCAGGCCACTACGCACTACGGAGAGAGATGCCTCGGCAGATCAGGTATGGCACCCGGCGGGCGATCAACGAACTCGAGGCAATATTCGCCTGCCAGTGGCGCAACGGGATGCTTCCACAGATCCCCTTCATGCCCGGGCAGGCGGGCTACCGGCCCGACGCCGACGACTGGGCGGTGCCGGCGGACGTCTCCGGGCCGACGCGGCTGCGGACGTCGGGCATCACCCAGCCGCCGATCATCGGGCTGTGTGCTGAGGTGGTTTTCCGCAAGCTCGCTGACGAAGAGCGGGCGGCACACTCCGGCGAGTTTTTGGCGTTGCTCTCCGGCCTGGAAGCGTACCACGACTGGCTCTTCCGTGAGCGCGATCCGTGGCACGAGAACCTGGCGCTCTGCTTCCACCCGTGGGAGACCGGCACTGACAACTCCCCTGCGTTCGACCCATTGGTCGAGGAGACCCGGAAGTATATCAAGGCCGCGTGCCTGTCGTTCGAGACTTTCGGACGTGCCGACACTCTGCATGTGAAGCAGGGGCAGTGCCCGACGGACCGCGATGGCTGTGTCGAGAAATCAGCGTACGCATCCTCGCTTCAGCGGTTCTAGACGCTTTAGTCCAGCCTCATCTGAGGCTATAGGATAGGTTTATGCCGCAGTCAACGCATCCATCAGGGCAGCAAAACGT
>JBPCPV010000042.1:0-98814 GCA_050998805.1 Chloroflexia bacterium
CGAACCCCTTCTCTGACGTGCATCAGAGCGACTACTTCTATGTACCAGTGGTGTATCTGTACTGCCACGGCGTAGTAAGCGGCTACTCAGACGGCACATTCAGGCCGTACAACTACACGACCCGCTCCCAGATGGTCAAGATAGTCGTCCTCGGCTTCCAAAAGCCGATCGTGACCCCGGCCGGCGGAGCATACACCTTCACCGATGTCACGCCTTCCAACAACTTCTACAACGTGATCGAGACAGCCGCGGCTGACGGCATCGTGAGCGGCTACACATGCGGCATCGCCCCGGCCGGTCCTTGTGACAGCCAGAACCGCCCGTACTTCCTGCCGTACAACTACGTGACACGCGGCCAACTCTCCAAGATCGACGTGATCGCGGCAGGCTGGGCGCTCTACAACCCTGCGAGGCCGAGCTTCACCGACGTACCGCGTGGCTCGACCTTCTACACAGTGATCGAGACGGCGCACTGCCACGGAGTGGTAGACGGGTACTCAGACGGCACGTTCCGACCGTACAACAACGCGACACGCGGTCAGATCGCCAAGATCGTCTACTTATCCATCACCAACCCCCCGGTGACATGCGGGCCTGGGTCAACATCTAACCAGTAACCTACCCCGACTTCTCCTTCCTATGTAGGGAAGGGGGAGCCAGGGCAAACAGGAGGCCGCAGAGAATACTCTGCGGCCTCCCACTTTATTATGATCTGACGAGAAAGCCGGCGTGTGCATCCAGCGTTTGTAGTAGGCACTTCAGTGCCCGACCCCAGCGGCGAAGCACGAAAGTGCTCACCACAAACCGCGCTGAAAGCTGAAAGCTAATTGCTGATCGCTGATCGGTAACTGCTACCGGAGCCAGCCCCTCTTACGGAGGATGTCCGTGCCGAGCAGCCCGAGTTGGACCTCGTTCGGCGTGCCGCTCTGCTTAGGGTGTAGCTCGAACCTGTTGCGCTCGAAATATTGCACCAGGTAGACGCGCCCATCGCTGCGGCTTTGCTCCAAGATCTCTTCACTGATGGGCAGGCCGTAGAGCGCCAGGCCGCCGTTATCTTGCCAGTACCGTAAGAACGTGCCGCCGATGGAGTGCTGGGTCTGCGGGAAGTAGACGTGCGTCGGCGAGGAACCGAAAGGTGGACTGATCGGGAACACCGCCTTGCCGATGCTTTCGCGGCCAAGCAGCCCGAGTTGGAACTCGTTCGGCGTGCCTGCGAACTCCGGGTGCCATTCGAGGCGGTTGCGCTCGAAGTACTGCACTGTGACCGGCTTGCCGCCCGCCGGAATGGCTTCCTGGAACTCCTCGCTCAACGGGTAGCCGAATTGGGCTAGACCTCCTCCCCGCTCCCAGAGCGCGCGGAAGCCGCCACGCAGCGTGTGACCCGTCTGCGCGAACCAGAGAACGCCGGCAAGATGCATATCGGCCACGCGATCGAGCGCGTTCGGCCGTGCGGCGGGGTCGGGGACATCCCTGGGCGGCGAAACGGCGTCCTGCACAAGCTGGGGCGGAGATCCGGCCGTCGTGACGGGTGCGGTCTCCGTCGCTTCGACAGCAGCGAGGAGCGGCAGAACTGGGTTCACATGCGGCTCGGTCTCCGGCGGCACTATGGTCGGTGGGACCGCGGCGGCAATATTCACATGCGGCTCAGTCATCGGCGGCCCGGCTGTCGGCTGGGCGGGGGCAGCAGCAACAACCACACGAGGAACCAGGGCGGTCGCGGGGATCGCACTACCCGCATCGGGCGTCTCTATCGCGGCATCCTGGGTCGTGGCTGTGGGCCGGTCGCCCAGCGTCAGCATGAGGCTGCTTATTATGAGCAACGTTCCTACCAACAGAAAGACAAGGCTGAGTTTTTTCACTGAACTTGAACTCCCTAGACACAAGTTAGTGCGGCTATCGCCCGCACCGGCTCTATTATAGCGCGCCGGACGCCCCTATTGCAAGTCGCGTTTGCGTGGGCCGCCGAAAGGTGGTATAATCGTGCAGGGCACTCGTCAGGATGCCGTTTTTGAGGCATGGCTTAGGTTAGACATCAAGGAGAGAAATTAGTGGATCTGCGGACGGCGCTGAACATTACCCAGCTTATTGTTTCGCTCGTGCTTGTCGTTATCGTGCTGATGCAAGCTAAGGGCGCGAATGTCGGCGGCATCTTCGGCGGCTCCGACAGCACGATCTACCGCACACGGCGCGGCCTCGAAAAGAGGCTCTTCCAGTTCACCATAGCCATGGGCGTGCTCTTCATCGTTCTCTCCATCGTGAGCAGCCTCTACGGCAGTGCCCCCGTCCCGGTGACCGGCCCCGTCACGCCCTAAACGCGAACCGTCATTCTGAACCCCCGTACCGCCGTCCGCTCGGCGGCCCCCGCCCCCGTCATCGTCCCGGCGGCACGGCGCGCCAGACGTATCGCCGCCGTCTCGGCGGCCCCGCGCCCCCGTCATAATTCAAAACTCCGTCCAGGTGGCGGCACGGCGCTTGCTTCCCGACCCCGTTTGTCTAATCTGCACGGAGGTGCTATAATCGGCCATTGGGCGCTCGTACGGCCGAGGCAATAAACAAGGGGAGGCTTTGTGGATCAGCAGCGCAACGCCGAGGATGAGGATCTGATCGCACGCATGGCCGCGCGAGATCCCGCCGCGCTCGCCGCGCTTTATGACCAATACGACAGGCTGGTTTTCTCCTTCGTCTTCCATATCTTGAACGATGCCGCCTCCGCCGAAGAGGTCACCCAGGATGTCTTCCTGCGCGCCTGGGACGCCGCCTCGAAGTTCCAGGTCGGCAGGGGACGTGTCTCCTCCTGGCTGCTGGCGATTGCCCACAACCGCGCGATCGACGAGCTACGCAGCCGCCGGGCGCGCGGCGCGAAGGTCACTACCTCTTACGACCTCGCCACGCCGAACGAGCTCGAGCAGGCGTTCCGCTCCAGCATCGGCGGGCGCGCCGACGACGCCGCCGACCCCCAGGAGGCCGCCCTCGGCGGTATGCGCCGCTCCCGCGTGCTGGAGGCCCTCAAGCAACTGCCGCCCGAGCAGAGCCGGGTGATCACGCTCGCCTATTACGGCGGCTTCACCCACCGCGAGATCGCCGAACGCTTGCAGGAGCCGCTCGGCACGGTCAAGACCCGCCTGCGCCTCGGCCTCCAAAAGCTCCGTAACCTCCTTGCCGCCGAGGTCCAGGCGACCGAATTGTAAGAAGCACGTAAGAGAAAGTTAGAGTTCCGTAAGTCCAAACCGTCCACGCCCTCCGTATAAAAGTTGTATGAAACACGTCACATGCCAGGAAGTCGAGCCTCTGCTGCCCGCCACCGCAGCCGGGGCGCTCGATCAGGAAGACGCACAGGCGGTAAACGACCACCTGGCGGGTTGCCCTCCATGCTCGAACCACCTCCACCAGTTTGAGGATACCGTCGAGCAGCTTGCTTATGCCGTGCCCCAGGTCGCGCCGCCGAGACAACTCCGCGTGAGGGTCATGCAGGCTGTGCTTGTGACCACGCAGTTGGGGAGTGACGGGGCTGCCCAGCTCCCGCCCCTGAACGGCTCACGCAAGCTGACCGCCTCCCAGCCCAAGCGCCACCGCAACCCCCTGCTCACGCTCTACACACAGATCGCGCCCGCCCTCCTCGCGGCCTGCCTTATCTTGTTGGTCGGTGCCGCCCTCTGGATGAGCACTCTCAGCCAACAAGTCAGCACCCTAAGCGACGACAAGAGGCAGCTCCAAGCTAATACCTCGATGCTGGGCAGCAAGCTCACCGAGCAGGATCTCATTCTCCAGCTCTTGCAGCAGCCCGGCGCCGAGACGATGCCGTTTAAGCTGATCTCAACTGCCGGCGACTCGTCGGGCCACCTGATCATGGCTCCCGGCTACAAGCAGGTCGGGCTTATGATCACCCATGTCCCCACCCTCCCCTCCGGCCATGTCTACAAGCTATGGATGCTACAGCATGGCAACCTACCCCCGACCTATGCCGGCATCCTGCCCCCCGCCGACCGATCCGGTGCCATCACTACCACCCTCGATACCCCCGCTGATCCCGCCCAAATGGCCGGCTTCCGCATCACCAACGAACCCGACCCCACCGGCCTCGTCGCCACCGGCCCGTCGTGGCTTGAGGTCTGGTACAAGTAGCGTCGGGATGCAGCGATTCGTAGCTTTTCTGCGCGCCATCAACGTCGGCGGCCATGTCGTCAAGATGGAGGCCCTACGCAGGCTCTTCGAGGAGATGGGGCTTTCGGACGTTGAAACATTCATCGCCAGCGGAAACGTCGGCTTCTCAGCAGCCGAAAACGCGCCCACACTTGAAGACCGGATCGAGGCCCATCTGCATGACGCCCTCGGATACAAGGTGGCCGCCTTCGTCAGGTCCGCCCCCGAACTCGCAGCTATTGCCGCCTATCGGCCCTTCCCCATCGTCGAACCCGCCGCCGCCGCCTCACTCTACATCGGTTTCTTGCACGCCCCACCAAGCGCCGAGGCGCAGCAAAAGCTGACGGCCTTCCGCACCCCGCTCGACGATTTCCAGATCCATGACCGCGAAATATACCTACTATGCCCCACGCGGTTCAGCGAGGCCGCGTTTTCCGGTGCCCTCCTCGAAAAAACCCTCCGCCTCCCCACAACCCTCCGCAACGTCACCACCGTCCAAAAACTCGCCTCAAAATACCCCGCCCCCTAACCCCGCCCGTACCGCCGCCGTCTCGGCGGCTCGCTGATGGCTGATGGCTGACGGCTGACGGCTGTAAGACACGGCTCCGCCCGTGGACCCCTACCCCAGTGTAAACACAGTCGCCTCGCCGCCGTTCAGCGTAAAGGTCAGCAGGCCGTCGCTTGCGTAGAAGCCCGACACATGGGGCGCGTTGTTCTCGAAGTGCCGCGTGATCGTGTGGCGGCTGCGCCATGTCACCTGGCCGATATTGAGCCTTGCGCCGACGGGTTCGGCGGGGTTGGCGTTCACCGCCAACAACAAGCCCCGGTCCTGCTTCCAGTAGAAATAAGCGAAAGCCTCGTGGTGCCTGATCTCGTAGAAGTGGAAGTTGGCCGGGGTCAATATGTCGCCGTAGGCTGCGCGTAAGGCACCCGCCGCGCGCAGCAGCTCGGCCATGTCGTCCCGCGCGTTCCAGTGCAGGCCGCATATGTCGAAGAAGGCGAGTTTGGCGTAGAAGAGGTCGCCCGGGTCCAGCATGTAGCGCGCGCCCGTCGCCGGGTGATCGAGGCCGAGGTTCATCGGCTGGCGCTCGTATATCTCCTGACCCGCATTGACATAGGGCAGCGCGTGTACCAGGAAGTAGTTCATAATACTCAGCGCGTCAGCCAGGTGCCTGCCGCCGGGCCGCATCACGGCACGCGGCGAGTCGGGGATTTCTGCGGCGGCGAGAATCGGCAGCTCCAGGCGTGGAAGCTCCCACTCCACCAGTCCCCAGAAGTGGCCCTGCCTCACTTGGTGCTCAGTCTGCCAGCTGTTGCCGAGGAAGGCGTGGTAGCCGGCTGCTTTGCTTTTCTTGTCGTTCGCCATCGAGAGTTCTTCTGCCAGGAAGCCGAACGCCGGGTCCGTCGCCTCTGCCGCCGCAATGATCCGCCGCTCCAGGCCCTTCGGCAGCGCGTGGCCCATGTCGAGCCGCGCGCCGTCTATCCCGTAGGTCCATTGCCAGTGCGGAATGATGCCCAGGATAAAGTCCCACAGCCTCTCGTTCGGCTCAGAGCCGGGGAACACGCTCGACTTGGCGACATCGAAGAGCATGTAGGGCGGCTGCGCGGCCGGGTCCGCCAGGTGGGATTGAGCGGCTGCCGGATGGTCCAGGTAGAGCCGCAGGAAGGTCACGTCGTCCCACGGCGGCTGGGGGTCGTTCACCCAGTCGCTGAAGGCCGGCGGTGTGATGACCCCGAATCGGCGGGTGATGCCGTCAAGCGGTTCCGCGTCGTTCCCGTGGGCCGCCGTGAACTCCTGCCAGCCGTTCGGGTCGGACGTGCGAGGGTCCGGCACGAAGCGGGCCAGGTGCGCCTTCACCGCAGGCCGTCCGTAGATCAAGCCGAGCGTGCTTTCCTGCGGCTGCTCGAAGCCGAGGCCCTCGACCGGGGGCGGCCCAAAGTCCGCCGCCTCAGCCGCCTTGATCCAGTAGAACCAGTCGGGATGTTCGAGCAGCAGATCGTTGTCGCGCGCCGCCGTGCGCGGTATGAAGTCCATCATCACCCGCAGGCCGAGGATATGGCAGGCTTCCACCAGGGCCGTGAACTCGTCTCCCGCGCCGATCTCGTCGCCGAGCAGCGCGTCGTGGTAACTCGGCTCGACTTCGAGGAAGCTCTTGACGCTATATGGGCTTCCGGCTTCGCCTTTCCGGTATGCGTTGCTGTACTTCGTCACCGGCAGCAGGTAGAGCGTGTCCATGCCGAAGCTGCGGATCTGCGGCAGGTAGGCGATCAGCTTCAGGAATGTGCCGGTCTCGGTATAGCTGCCGGTGCCCGACGGGGCGATATGGCCGTCGAGGTCGTGGTCATACACTGTGGCCGAGCGCACGAACGCCCCGTAGATCGCCGCCCGCCCCAGCCAGTCGGCGTCGTAGTCGCCCCGGCTCGCCGCCAGGGAACGCCCATAGTCCGCCCCCGGCAGGGCCTCAGCGAGTATCGCCGCCAGCGCGCCCGCATAGTAGGCGTATGGGTCCACCCGGACGATGCCACGCTCTTCCCTGCGCGGCCCGGCGTAGCCCCCCACCCAGCGCGGCGGTATCGCGTAGTCAGGCGTGGCAGGGCCGTGCCCGGCGAGGTGGTCGTGTAGGCGCTGTAGTTGCATCGCTCCTGCCCTCCCGCCCTCATTATAGCAGACAAGCAAAGAACCCCACCAAAGTGAGGTTCGTAAGCGGTCAGCCATCAGCCGTCAGCCGAGGCGCTATCCAGCGGCTCACAAGTGCCTATCCTGCCGAGTTAGACGCTGGGCCGCGATTGACCCATGTCTAGTAGCTGAATGCTGACTGCTGATTGCTGACCGCTTAGAGCGCGTTGGAGATGGTCGACATGATGCTCGACACGATGCTGGGCAAGCTGCCGCCGAGGAGACCGAGGATGACGATCACGACGATCGCTATGAGCACGAGGATCAGAGCATACTCGACGAGGCCCTGCCCATTTGCCCGCAGACCATTCAGCTTCCGCATTGTAGTTAGCTCCTTTCACGCCGTTACCCATTGGCACTAGCCACATAATACAGCTTTTCCCGCCCGAAAGCAATAGCCGTCATATCTCGATTGCGGAGTGCGGAGTGCGGAGTGCGGACGAGTAGGGCTATCTCATCGAGCGCAGAGCGACTCTCCCACAGACGCGGCACCACCGTACCGCCACCGTCTCGGAGGCCCCGATACCCTGTAGGACACAGCTCCGCCAGTGGATCGTTGCCGTACCCCAGCTCTCGCCGATTGCCCCGATATGCTATAATACCCTGCTGACGGCTGACCGCTGAAAGCTGACCGCTAACAAGGAGACAACCCCATGACGAACGCTTCACATACCCAATCCGGCTTCGCCGACGTGAACGGCGCGAAGCTATACTACGAAGTCGCCGGCGCGGGCCATCCCCTCGTGCTGCTCCACGCCGGCGTCGCCGACAACACCCTGTGGGACGACCAGTTCGACCTGTTCGCCCAGAGCTACCGCGTGGTTCGCTACGACCAGCGCGGCTTCGGCCAATCCGAGATGCCGCCCGGTCCCTTCGCCTTCTACAAAGACCTCGCCGGCCTCCTCGACTTCCTCGGCATCGAGAAGGCCCACGTCTGCGGCGTCTCCATGGGCGGCAGGACCGTCATAGATTTCGCGCTTGCCTACCCGGATCGCGTCGCGGCCCTGATCCCGGTCGCCGCTGGCCTGAGCGGCACCCCGCCCGACGAGAGCGCGAAGCCCCTGTACGCGCCGTTGGAGGAGGCATACGAGGCGCAAGACCTCGACCGCGTGCTCGACCTCGAGAGCGACCTCTGGCTGGTCGGGCCGCGCCGCACCCGTGATGCCGTCTCCCCCGCCCTCCACGAACACTTCCGCAAGATGGAGCGCCACAACCTCGAGCGCGAGTTCTCCGGCCCAGAAGAAGGCACGCCCGAAAACCTCGATCCTCCGGCATACGACCGCCTCGGCGAGATCCACGCACCCACGCTGGTCATCATTGGCGACGCCGACCTCCCGAACACTATCGCCACAGCCGCCCGCCTCGCCGCGAACATCGTCGGTGCCCGCAAAGTCGTCCTCCCCGACACCGCCCACCTAGTCCCCATGGAACGGCCCACCGAGTTCAACCGCATCGTGCTCGACTTCCTCCCGAATGTGGTATAATACCCATATGCTGGAACATATGTACGCATAACTAGAAAGAGACCCGCCGTGTCCGCAGCCGAATCCCCGATGTACCGCCAGTACAAGCGGATCAAAAAGCAATATCCCGATGCGATTGTCTTCTTCCGCCTCGGCGACTTCTACGAAACCTTCGAGGAAGATGCCGCTATCGTCGCCCAGGTCTGCGATGTCGTACTGACCAGGCGCAACTTCGCCAAGACCGAGCCGTTGCCGATGGCCGGTGTGCCTTATCACAGCGCCGAGGCGTATATCGCCAAGCTGATCGCCGCCGGATACAAGGTCGCCGTCGCCGAGCAGATGCAGCAGCCCCGCGCCGACGAAGAGACCGAGCGCCGCCGCATCAGGCTCGGCAAGAGCGAGTCGGCCCTCACCGCGAACTGGGGCAAAGACGGGCCGAGCGAGTCCGCCCGCGGCGACCTCGTGGACCGGCAGGTCTTGCGTGTCGTCACGCCCGGCACCCTGGTCGAGCCGATGCTGCTCGATGCTCGCCGCAACAATTACCTCGCCGCGATCCTCATCGAAGGCGACCGCGCCGGCATCGCTTACGTAGACATCACCACCGGTGAGTTCCAGGCCACCGAGCTGCGGAGCAACGAACTCGTGACGGCGGTCCAACAGGAGCTTGATCGCTTGCAACCCTCCGAGCTGCTGGTGCCGCGCTTCTCCGACGGCGACGCCACGCGCTCCGACTACAAAGCCTGGGCCGCCGAACTCAACCCCGACGGGACCGGCTCGGTTGCCGAGGCCCCCGCCGCCCGCCCTGCCCGCACCCACCACACCGAGCGCGCCGTCCAGAACTGGCGCGTCTCAGGCCACATCACTCCCACCGATGCCCGCGCCTGGCACCCCGACACCGCCCGCGCCGCCCTCCTCGCCCACTTCAAGGTCGCCGCCCTCGAAGGCTTCGGCATCGCCAAACTTCCGCTCGCCGTCCGCGCCGCCGGAGCGATACTCGCCTACCTCGGCGACACCAACGCCGCCGCCCTCCAACAACTCACCCGCATCTCCACCTATTCGACCGAGGGTTACATGGCGCTCGACCCCCAGACCCGCCGCAACCTCGAGCTTGTCGCCGGGCCGGGCGGCGAGCGCGCCTTCTCGCTCCTCTCGGTGATCGACCAGACCCTCACCCCGATGGGTAGCCGCCTGCTCGCCCGCTGGCTCAACCAGCCTCTGCTCGACATCCCCCGGCTGGAGGCCCGGCAAGATGCCGTCGAGCTGCTCTACACACAGGAGGCTCTGCGCGGCTCGGTCCGCGCCCTGCTCAAGGGCCTGCCCGACATCGAACGGCTCACGAACCGCGCCGTCCAGGGCATCGCAGGCCCCCGCGACCTCAACGGGATACGCAACGCCCTGGCGATCGTGCCCGGCGTGCGTGCCGCCTTCGAGAGCATCCGCAGCCCTGTGACCTTCGGCTCACTGCTCGCCCGCCTCGAACCCTGCGGAGAGGTCGTCGAAATCATCACCCGCGCCATCGCCGACGATCCGCCTGCCGTCCTCGGCACCGGTGACGCGATCCGCCCCGGCTACAGCCCCGAACTCGACCAACTGCGCGACGCTGCCCGCAACGCCCAGGGCTGGGTATCGAACCTCGAAGAGACGGAGCGCACCCGCACCGGCATCCCCTCGCTCAAAGTCGGCTACAACAAGATATTCGGCTACTACCTCGAAATCAGCAACGTCCACAAGAACCAGATCCCCGCGAACTACATCCGCCGCCAGACCCTCGTCAGCGGCGAACGCTACATCACCCCCGAGTTGAAAGAGGCAGAGTCGCTGATCCTCAATGCGAAGGAGCGCCTGGTGGACCTGGAGCGCAGCCTCTTCCAGGAGGTGCTTGCCGCCGTCTCCGGCTGCGCCGAACGTCTGCTCGCCGTCGCCGGTGCCCTCGCCCACATTGACGTATTCGCTGGCCTCGCCGAGGTCGCCCGCACCGGCAACTATGTCCGCCCGGTGCTGCTCGCCGAGGGGCCGATCCGCATCACCCAGGCCCGCCACCCCGTGGTCGAGCGCAGCCTCCGCGACGAGGTCTTCGTCCCGAACGACGTGAACCTCGACAACGACGAGTGCCAGATCATCCTGCTCACCGGCCCGAATATGGCCGGCAAGAGCGTCTACCTCAAGAGCATCGCCCAGGTCGTCTTGCTCGCCCAGATCGGAGCGTTCGTGCCCGCAGAGAGCGCGAGCATCGGCCTCGTGGATCGCATCTTCACCCGCGTCGGCGCACAGGACGACATAGCCACCGGCCAGTCTACTTTCATGGTCGAGATGGTCGAGACGGCGAACATCCTGAACCACGCGACGCGCCGCTCGCTGGTGATCCTCGACGAGATCGGGCGCGGCACCTCGACCTACGACGGGCTGGCGATTGCCCGCGCCGTCGTCGAGTACGTCCACAACAACCCCCGGCTCGGTGCCCGCACCCTTTTCGCCACCCACTACCACGAGCTTACCGAGCTACAGCGTGTGCTGCCCCGCGTGCGGAACTACAATGTCGCTGTCGCCGAGGAGGGCGAAGAGCTGGTCTTCCTACGCAAGATCGTGCCCGGCGGCGCGGACCGCTCCTACGGTATCCATGTCGCCCGCCTCGCCGGCGTCCCACGCAGCATCCTCCAGCGCGCCGAGGACATCTTGCGCGAACTCGAGCAGGGCGGCTCGAAAGAGCGCCGCCGCGCCGTCATCGGTGCCGGAGAAGCAGGCCAACCCGCCCCGGGTGCCCAGCTATCCTTCATCTCACCCGCCGCCCGCGCCGCCCAAGACGCGGCCCCGCCCCCCCCGGATCCCCTGGTCGAGGAACTCCGCGACCTCCGCGTGGACGACATGACCCCCATAGAGGCCCTCGGCAAACTCTACGAACTCCGCCAGAAAGCAAAGGAAAGCGCCTCAACGTAATCCGCACTCCGCACTCCGCACTCGCTACGCCGCCCGCGAGATCCGGCTACTGCACAGCACCAGGTACGGCGTGTGCAGTGCCGTCGAGACCGCAAGTGGGTTTGTCGCCCCACGCTGGCTCGCGCTGAAGACGACGCCGATGATCGCCTGCATCTCCCCGTAGGTGGGGAAGCGGTTCGCGTGGCAGACTCCGAGATAGAGGCGGGTGTCGTCCGGCCCGCCCTGCCCCGCGTGAGGCCCCGGCTCCAGCGAGACCGTCACCTGCAAGCCGTTGCTCAACACCACCATCTGGCCGCCCGGCACCTCGGTGCCTCTGTGCCCGTTCCTCCAAGCCCTATAGATATGCTGCAACAAGTATTCGATCAGGCGACGGTCGTTCGTCTCCATCCGCGCGGCTCCTCCAAGTCAGGCTAACTAGAACAAGTGTACTATCCGCCTCCGCGTTTGTCAAGTTCCTGCTACTGCTCACGCAAACTTGACAAAGCGCCGCGCCGTAATGTAGACTCGTCCCAAACCGACTATGACCATCGAGAACCCAACCGAAGACAGCTTTTCGCCGCCCCCCGACCTCGCTGCGGTTGTGCTTGCGGCTGGCATGGGCAAACGGATGCGCTCCCGCCTGCCGAAAGTCCTCCACAGGATCGCAGGGGTGCCGCTCGTGGGCCATGTGCTGCGCGCCGTCGCGCCCCTCGGCCCAGCCCGCACGGTGCTAGTCGTCGGCCACGGCGGGGAACAGGTCCGCGAGTTGCTCGGCCCCGCCTATGAGTACGTCGTTCAGGAGCAGCAGCTAGGCACCGGCCACGCCCTGCTACAGGCGCGAGCCGCCGTCGAGGGCCGCGCCACCACCGTCCTCATCCTCTACGGCGACACCCCCCTCCTGCGCCCCGGCACACTCGCGGAGCTACTCGGCCTGCACCGCGCCCGCCCCGCCACGCTGATCACAATGCTCACCTGCCGCGCCCCCGACCCGTCCGGCTACGGGCGCATCACCCGCGACCCCGCCGGCCGCGTCACCGGCATCGTCGAAGAGCGTGTTGCTACCGAGCAGCAGCGCGCCATCACCGAGATCAACAGCGGCATCTACTGCTTCGACTCCGCCTGGCTATGGCCCCGGCTCGCTGCGCTGCCGGTCCATCCCGGTGCCGGAGAGTACTTCCTCACCGACATGATCGCCGTCGCCCTCGCCGAAGACCCCCAGAGCGTGCAGGCGCTCACCCTGACCGGCCTCGAGGAAGCCGCCGGGATCAACGACCGTGTGCAGCTTGCCGCCGCAGAAGCCATGCTCCGCGACCGGATTTGCCGCGACTGGATGCTCGCCGGAGTGACTATGGCCGACCCCGCCACAACCTACATTGACGCCGACGTAACCCTCGGCCAGGACACGCTGCTCGAGCCGGGCTGCTGCTTGCAGGGGTCCACCAGGGTCGGCTCCGGCTGCCGGATCGGTCCCTACGCCCGCCTCGTGGACGCGACCGTCGGCGACGGCTGCACGGTCGGCAGCAGCCTCCTCGAAGGCTGCACTCTCGAACCCGGCGTGTCCGTCGGCTCATTCGACCACCTGCGCCCCGGCGCGTATCTGAGCACCGGCGTTCACATCGGCAACTTCGGCGAGGTCAAGAACTCCCGCCTCGGCCCCGATGTGGCGATGGGCCACTTCAGCTACATCGGCGACGCGGATGTCGGTGCGGGCACGAACATCGGCGCGGGCACCGTCACCGCAAACTGGGACGGCGTGCGGAAGAACCACACGACCATCGGGCCGGGCGTCTCACTCGGCGTGGATACATTGCTCCGCGCCCCGGTCGAAGTCGGCGCGGGGGCAGCCACCGGCGCTGGCGCCGTCGTCACCAGGGACGTGCCGCCCGATACCCTCGTCGTCGGGATGCCTGCGCGCCCAGTACGCAGCACGAAACCCGACGAGCAGGCCCCGCCCGCATGAACAGCCTCGACTTCAGCGAACTCGGCCCCGCCGACCGCGAACTTCTCGCCGCCGCCCGCGACGCCCGCGAGGCCGCCTACGCCGCCTACTCAGGCTTCAAGGTCGGCGCTGCCCTTCGCGCCGAGGACGGCAAGATCTTCACCGGCTGCAACATCGAGAACGCATCATACGGCCTCACCTGCTGCGCCGAGCGGGTCGCAGTCTTCGCGGCGATCGCCGCCGGGGTGCGCCGGTTCGGCACGCTGGCCGTGGTCGCCGGGGAGCCCGGCGCGGTGCCGTCTACCCCTTGCGGCGCGTGCAGGCAGGTGCTTGCCGAGTTCGCGCCCGACTTGCGCGTCTTGCTGGCAGGCCCCGGTGCCTCCGGGCCAGTGCTGCTCACGGGCCTCGATGAACTGCTTCCACACCCCTTCACGCTCGGCGAGCCGGGGTGAGCCGCCTCCGCCCCTGGCTCCAACTCCTCCACTTCGGTCCCAGCCTGCTCACGACGCTAGCCTTCGGCGTCTACATCGCGCTCGCGGCGCATGGTCTGCCGCCGGCCGGTCCGCTCACGCTGCTGCTCGCCTCGCAGCTCGCGGCCCAGTTCGCGATCTCGCTTCTGAACGATTACTGGGATCTGCCCGCGGACCGCCTGACCAAGCCCGACAAGCCGATCCCGTCGGGGCTAATCTCGGCGGTGCGAGTGCGGGTGCTCGGCTGGGCCACGGCTGCGTCTGCGTTGGCGTTGGCCCTGCCGCTCGGCAGGCGGGTACTCGCCTGCGCCGTCGTCGGCCTCGGGGCCGGCCTGCTCTACGACCTGCGCCTGAAACGCACGACGTTGAGTTACCTGCCGTTCGCGCTCGGCTTTGGCGTGCTGCCTCTATGGGCATGGGCGGGAGTCGGGCGCGCCTGGGACGCGACGGTCTGGTGGGGTGCCGCGCTCACCGCCTGGCTAGTCCTCCCGCTCCATCTGGCCGACACCCTGCCTGATCTCGAGGCAGACGCCGCTATCGGGCTGCGCGGCCTCGCCCACCTGCTCGGCCCGGCGCGCGCCCTCGCCGTCTGTAGGCTCGCGCTGCTGGCGGGCCTCTGCTCGGCTGCCCTGCTCGGCATCGCCTTCCATGCCGCACCTCTCACGTTGGCCGTGACCCTGGCCGTCGGAGCCGTCCTGCTGCTCGCATCCATAGCCCTCCACCGGCTGCGCGGCGACCCCGCGCTCCGCAGGATGGCCGGGCTGATCGAGGCGGCCTCGCTGCTGACTTCACTCGGCTGGCTAGCCGCGGTGGCGTAGCTGTATAATATCGGCAGCACCGTCATTGGGTAGCCCCCGTTAACACTGTCATTCTGAGCACAGCGAAGAATCTCTGGGTAGAGTGCCCCATTCGTGAGCGCAACAAGCGAAAGCCCCAACTTTACAGCCTGAAAGGAGGCAGACGGACCCGGCACAGTAACTAGAGATATAGAAGGATGCTATATCGCCCGTGGACCATCCCCATACTCCTATCTCCCCGATCGCCTCGAACCCATTCGTGTATTCGTGAACGTATTCGTGGACGGCAGCCTACCCAAATCCCGCGACTTGCGCTATAATGGCTGACGGCTGGCGGCTGACGTCTGACCGCTTACGCGGCATGAATCCGACCGGGAGGTAGATCGTGGCAACTGGAACTCGGCAGGCCGAGGAGCCGGCTCCTCGGGCCGGAGCGTACAAGGCGGCGGGAGTGGACATCGCGGCTGGAGAGCAAGGGGTATCCCTCATGGTGGAGTCGGTGCGCTCCACGTTTGGCCCCGAAGTGCTCGCCGACCTCGGCCATTTCAGCGGCCTCTATAACATCGGCCCACGCATCGGGCTGCCGTCCGGTCCCGCCGACCCGGTACTTGTAGCTAGCGCGGATGGCGTCGGCACGAAGCTGCGGCTGGCTATCGCGCTCGGCACGCACTCCGGCATCGGCGCTGACTTGGTGAACCACTGCGCGAACGACATCCTCACCTCCGGTGCCCGTCCCCTGTTCTTCCTCGATTACTTCGCCTCCGGCAGGCTCGACCCGCAGCAGGTCGCCGCCGTGGTCTCCGGCCTCGCGGCTGCATGTCGGTGTGCGGGGTGCGCGCTGCTCGGCGGCGAGACGGCGGAGATGCCCGGCTTCTATGCTCCCGGAGATTACGACCTCGCTGGCTTCATGGTCGGCCTCGTGCGGCGCGGCGGGATGGTCCTCGGCAACGAGATCGCGCCTGGCGACCTGGTATTCGGCCTGCCGTCGTCGGGGCTGCACACCAACGGCTATTCGCTCGCCCGGCGCGCTCTCGGCCTCGACGGCCCCGACCCGGCGGCCGTCCACGCGCGGTTGGCGGACCAGCCCGCCGAGTTGGGCGGCGCTTCCCTCGGCGATGCCCTGCTCGCGCCCCACCGCCTCTATCTGCCGCACGTCGCGCCGCTGCTCGACGCTCCGGGCGGGCCGCTTGTGCGCGGTATGGCGCACATCACCGGCGGCGGTTTGCCGGGCAATATCTCGCGTGTGCTGCCCGAAGACACGGCTGTCGTGCTGGAGCGCGGCAGTTGGTCGGTACCGCCGATCTTCGACCTGATCGCGGAGCGCGGCAGGATCGGCGACGAGGAAATGCCGCATGTCTTCAATATGGGCCTCGGCTTCATCCTGATCGCCGCTCCTGAGCAGGCGGAGCGTATCCAGGCGCTCGCGCCCGAAGCCATGCCGGTCGGTCGCGTCGTCTCCCGCTCGCAGACCGGCGGCACACCTGTAGTGCTCGGCTGATGGCGGTCTCCCAGCGTCAGCTACCTCTGCCCCTGCCTGAGCCGCCCATGCGCCTCGGCGTGCTGGCCTCCGGGCGGGGCAGCAACCTCCGCACGCTCCTCGAACGCTGCGCCGACGGCAGCCTTGATGCCGAGGTCGTGGCTGTGACCTGCAACCACAGCGACGCGCCCGCGCTCAAAATCGCCGCCGAACACGGTGTACCCTATCTGACGGCACTTCGCGCGGGCTACCCCAGCCGCTTGGAGCAGCAACGGAGCATCGCCGCCTTCCTCGACCGTGCCGGGGCGCGGCTCATCGTCTGCGCTGGCTGGGATCGCGTGCTCGGAAACGAGATCGTCGAACGGTATGCCGGGCGGATGATCAACATCCACCCTTCGTTGCTCCCGGCCTTCGCCGGCGGGCTGCACGCCGTCTCCGACGCTCTCGCCTACGGCGTCAAAGTCACCGGTGTGACCGTCCACTTCGTGACCTCCGACCTTGACGCCGGGCCGATCATCCTACAGGAGGCCGTGCCCGTGCTGCCGGATGACACCCTAACAAGCCTCAGCGAGCGCATCCGGGAGGTAGAACACCGCCTCCTGCCCCAGGCCGTGCAGCTATTCGTCGAGCGGCGCTTGCAGGTCGAGGGGCGGCTTGTGACCATCACCGAGTAGCCTAGCTGAAAGCTGACGGTTGAAAGCTCCGTGCTCAGGCGTCTGCCGTCCACCCGCTTCCACCAGCGGCGCGCTGGAGGCAATAGGCGTAGAGCGCGTCATAGATCGGCAGCATCCGGGACACCATATCTGCGTCGTCTTTGGCGAGCGCCGAGTTGCCGTTAGCCAGCGCCCACAGCCCCTCGTTCTCGCAGCCGTTCTTGGCCCAGCCCGCCCGCTCGCCGTTGCGGACGCTCTCGGCGAACAGCACCAGCGCCGGGTCGCTCTTGTCGAGGCCGTGCTCGGCCATCAGCTCCTGCAAGCCGCTGAGGGCGCGCGGCGTGCCGGTGAAGACGTAGTTGTGGAAGGGATGTGCCCCAGCCGCGATTGCTCCCGGCATCTCGTCCTTCGCCACGAAGACGAACTCGGCCTGCGGGTCTATCTGCCTCAAGATCAGCCAGGCACACGCCGTTCGGTCGAGCTTAACTCTTTTCGTTGTGACCCATTGCATTGATTTCACCTTTCATGCTTGTGCCGCCGTCGGTGGCGGGTTCTATGCAGGCATACGGCAGGCACACCGGCGTCCTGCTCGCCGGGTCCATGATGATATTGGCCCGCACGCCGAAGACCTGGGCGAGCAGGCCCGGTGTCAGCACGGCGGACGGGGCGCCATCGGCCACGATCTTGCCCTCGTTGAGCACCACCATACGGCCGGCGTAGCGCGCCGCCTGGTTCAGATCGTGCAGCACCAGCACGATGGTCATGCCGCGCTCGACGTTGAGACGGCGCACGAGATCCAGCACCTCGAGCTGGTGCCCGATGTCTAAGAACGTCGTCGGCTCATCCAGCAGCAGGATCGGCGTGGCCTGCGCCAGGGCCAGCGCGATCCAGGCGCGTTGGCGCTCGCCCCCCGACAGGCTGTCGAGCGGGCGGCCCGCGAAGCCGACCATGCCGGTCAGTTCCAGCGCCTCTGCGATGGTCGCGTAGTCCTGCCGCCGCAACATCCGGAGCGGTCCGGCATGTGGGTAGCGCCCCTGCTCCACCAGCTCGCCCACCGTCAGCCCAGCGGGGGCGACCGGGCCTTGCGGCAAGATGGCGATCTCGCGAGCCACGACCGCCGACGGCAGGCGTGAGATCGCCGCGCCATCCAGGTAGACCGCGCCTGCGCTCGGCTTTAGCAGCCGTGCCAGCGTCTTGAGCAGCGTGGATTTGCCAGATCCGTTCGGGCCGACCAGCGCGGTGATGCCTCCGTGCGTGATAGTCAGGGCCAGGTCCGCGATCACCTGCCGCTCGCCGTAGCGCACATCGAGCGCCTCTGCCCGCAATGCCCTGTTTTCGGGCTTCATATAGCCTCCCGGCGCACGAGCAGCATCAGCAACGGCGCGCCGAGCAGCGCCAGCACCGCGCCGACCGGCAATTCGAGCGGCTGGGTCGCCGTGCGCGTCACGATGTCGGCGGCAAGCAGCAACGCCGCCCCGAATATCGCGCTCAACGGGAAGACCCGGCGTGCATCTCCGCCGACCAACCGCCGCGTGATGTGGGGCGCGAGCAGCCCCAGGAAGCCTAGTGCCCCCACGACAGACACCGCCCCCGCCGTCAGCAGCACGGCCGTCAGCAGCATCAGGCCCCGCCCCAGTTCGGCCCGCAACCCCAGTCCGGTCGCCACATCGTCGCCGAGGTGCAGCACGTTCGCCACTCCGGCGCAGGCGAGACCGAGCGGCAGCATGATCAGCGCCCAGGGCCAGAGCAGGTTCCACTGTGCCCAGGTGCGCCCATTGAGCGAGCCGATGATCCAGAGCAGGATACTGCCGCTCGCGTTCTGGTTTCTCAGCAAGATCAGCGATGTACACGCCTTGAGGACCGTCGTCACCAGCACGCCGGTCAGGATCAGGCGCGCCGGGTGGGTGCCCTTCCGGCGGCTCAGGCTGTAGACAAGCCCACCGGCGGCCATGCTGCCGATTGCGGCGACGAACGGCAACTCCAGCCCCCCCGGCGCGAAGTCCCAGCCGACGAGTTCGTGGCGCGACAGCCAGAGCACCGCCAGCAGCACCCCGCCGGACGAAGCGCCGGTCAGGTCGGGTTCGGCCAACGGGTTACGGGTGATCGCCTGCAAGATCGCTCCCGCCAGCGCGAGCATCGCACCCGCAAGCATGGCGACCAGCGCACGCGGCAGGCGCAGCTCCCAGACCACCGTGTAGACGACTGGGTCCACCGCCTGCCCCTGCCCACTCAGCACTCTGAACAGGTCAGCCGAACTGACCGCCACGCTGCCTATGCTCACCTGGATCACGACCAGCAGAGCCACGGCCAGCAGGCCGGCCGCCAGTAGCAGGTTGTAGTGCTCCCTAGCGAACTCCCGGTAAGTTCGCGCCTTGCCGGGTGTTTGCGGTCTGGCGATAGCGGTCATGGCCCCGTCTCCGAGCCGCTTAACTGGCGGCGCAGCAAGATCAGCAGCAACGGCCCGCCGATCAGCGTGGTCCAGATGCCGACCGGCAGTTCCAACGGGTCAAACAGCCTCCGCCCGATCAGGTCGGCTCCCACGAGCAGCACGGCCCCGATCAGCGCAGCTATCGGCAGTACCTGGCGGGCGTCGCTGCTGTGGAGCGTGCGCCGGGCGATGTGCGGGGCCACGAGCGAGACGAAGGCGATCGGTCCGCAGACCGCGACCACCGCAGCCACAAGGCCCGCGCTCAGGAGGAAGATCAGCAGCCGCGTCCGTTCCACCCGCAGGCCGAGTCCTTCCGCCATGTCGTCGCCGAGTTGGAGCAGGTTCAGCGGGCGCGCGGCCAGCAGCGTCAGCGGGATGCCGACTGCGGCCCACGGCAGCACCACCCAGAAATGGTCCCACATCCGGTTCGCCAGACTGCCGAGCAAGAAGAGGTACAGGAGGCCGACATCTTCCTGGGCGCCGAGCGTGACGATGCTGATCACGCAGGCATAGAGCAGCGCCCCGACCGCGACCCCCATGAGGATCAGCCGCACCGGATCGCCCACGCGCCGCATGGTGAGCAGAACTACCCCGCCGCTCGCCATGCCGCCGCCCAGCGCCAGCCACGGGTAAGCCGCCCACAGGATCGGCAGGTGGAAGATAGTGATCGCCGCGACCACCACTGAGGCTCCCGCAGACACGCCGAGCAGTTCAGGCCCCGCCAGCGGGTTCCGCAGCGAGTTTTGCAGCAAGACGCCCGCCAGCGCCAGCATCGCCCCCGCGACGGCCCCCAGCAGCACCCGCGGCAAGCGTAACTCCAGCACGACTAGCCGAGCTATGTGCTCACCCCCGCCTGTAGCGATGCCGCCAAGCTCCGACGGGGAGAGATTCGGCGTGCCGAGCATCAGCGACAGCAGCGAGATCGCCGCCAGCGCCATAACGAGGAGCGCAGCCAGGACCAGGACCAGCTGGATGCTGGTCCTGGCCGGCCGGCTCACGCTTGACCTAGCCGGGATCGCCGTCACGGCAGCGGCTTGGTGAACACGTCTGGGTATATCTTCGTCATCGCGTCATCGAGCGCGGTACTCAACGAACGGGTGCCACGCCCGAAGATGTAGATGTCGGTGCGTACTTCGTAGACCTGCTTCGTCTTCACCGCCTTCAGCTCGCCCCAGACGGGGTTTGCCTCCAGCTGCTTCGACAGCGAGGGTGACCCGGGTGCGAAGTTCATCGACTCGATCAGCAGCACGTCGGGGTCTTTCTGTAGCACCTTCTCGAGCGAGTACTGCAACGATCCCGGCTCCTGGTCCGCCGAGCCGGCCTGCCCCGCTGTAGGTGCCGGCCAGGGGTAGTTCGTCGCTTCCGACAACACACTGCCGAAGAGCGAGCCGGCGGTGAAGATGTTGAAGTTGACGCTGTTGCCGAACATCAGCAGGGGCGATTTCGTGTTCGGCGATTTCGCCTTATACGCGGCCAGCTTGTCGAGGAACGCCTTGCCGGCCGCGTCGGCCCGCGCGGTGTGCCCCGTCAGCCGCCCGACGGTCTTCAGGTAGTCTATCGAGTCCTGGTATTTCGCGGGGTTCATGATGTAGAGCGGCGCGATGGTCTTCAGCGCGTCGCGCAGCCCAGTGTGGGGGACGAAGCCGATCACCAGGTCCGGCTTCGCCTTTGCGATGTCCTCGAGGTTCGGCTGGGCGAAGTTCCCGCCGAGCTGGGTGAAACTCTTGGCCTTGTCGCCCCAGAACTCTGCGTTCTGGCCGAACTTGTCGTTCACGGCGACCGGTTCGATGCCGAGCGTGAAGAGGATGTCTTCACAGAGCGAAACCAGGCAGACGATCCGCCCCGGGCTTTTGGTCAGCGTCACCGCCGTGCCCGAGGCGTCGGTGAAGGACAGGTCGCCCGTCGCAGAGGCGGTCATGGCTACTGTCGCGGCTATTGTTGGGGCTTCGCTCGCCGCCGTTGGCGCGTTCGTCGGCGGCACCGGTGTGTCGGTAGTTGTGCCGCCGCAGGCCGTCAGCAGCAGGCTGAAGACGAGGCAGAAACCGAAGATTGTTTTTCGCATAGCTTTGCTGTTGCTCTCCTTTGCAGTGTGCCGGAGACAGAGAGGAACAAGGGTAGGGATGCAGCCCTGACGAGCTGCGTCCCTGCCTGTTCCCTTATAGGTTGGCGGCTCAGTTTATCTGGTGCTGCGCCGCAGCGTGCGGCCCGCGACCAACAGGGCGAGCGCCGCACAGATCAACGCTACCAGGCTCGGCAAGATGTCGTGGCCGGTCGTCGGCATCCCAGGCGCGGTCGCGCCCAGGGTGTTGGACGCCGAGTTCACGACGTTCGCCAGGTTGTCGGCTGCGGCGGAGATCAGCGCCACATCGCCCTTCGTCGTGGCTGCATGTATCTGGTCGATCGCGGTGCGGATCTCGGTTGCGGCCTGCGGCGATTTGTCGCGTATTTGGCTCTCGCTCGACGTGAACAGCTTATCGAGTGAGTCAACGGCGCTCTGGATGCCCTTGTTGTCCTTGTTGAAGACTTCGCGTTGCAGGTCGCGGGCCGCAGACTGTAGCTCCTGCAGCACCAGTTGCAGCCCCTCGACGGAGCCGGACTTGACGCCGGTGAGCGGCTCTGCTGCGTCGTTCACGGCTTTCAGCAGCGCGGCGGCGGCCGTCTTCGCCTGGTCGAGGTTGCCCGCAGTGAGTGCAGCGCCGACCGCGTTCAGCGCATCGGTGATACGCATCTCGGCTTCCGCCGACTTTGCCTTGATCGCTGCCTGGTTCGGGGTGTAGAAATCACGGAACGCGGCATACTCTCGCTGCGCCCCCGCCATGTCCTGGAACCCGGTCTCTCGGACCAGGTCGGATGCGTGCAACTGGAGTTGCTTCACGACCTCCTTCAGGTCGCTGCTCTGCGCGTGGCTGTTTGACGCGGGCACGGCGCAGATAGCCACCAGTGCCATGATCACCAGGAATACCAGCTTTTTCATGGGATGCTTCCTCTCTTGAGTTCATAGCCTGCCCTCCCAGATGGGGCGGGCATAGGCCGTCGGATGGTCACTTGCTTATCCGAAAGGAAGCGCGCGGGGTGGTGGTGTAGGAGGATCGTCCTGCCGGCTATGCAGGGCGGTAACGCGCGGTTCAACCACAGAAACGAGGCCATCTGCGGGCGGCAGCCCGTCGAGGGTCGCCGCCACAGGTATCTCGTTGCCGGCCGGGTCCGGCACGGCGGTGCTGCGGCGGACTGTAGGCCCCGGCACCAGGTGTCGGTCCGCCCACGCCCCCGCGTCACTCGGTGCCGTATCCGGATCACTCAGCCCGGCGAGATCGCGTAAGTCAGAGGGGGCGTAATGCTCCTCAGAATAGAGCATCCCACGCCCTGCGTCCATCTCCCAAGTACTGCGCGGCATGAAAAACAGGTGCGTCGCCTGATACCCGTCATGGTCCCCCCGCTGCATGACCGTGACCGTCAGCAACAGGAAGGTGGTACACGCCAGAAGGCC
This sequence comes from Chloroflexia bacterium, assembly GCA_050998805.1. Taxonomy (GTDB): domain Bacteria; phylum Chloroflexota; class Chloroflexia; order QHBQ01; family JAICKM01; genus JAICKM01. The sequence continues at coordinate 22,445 of JBPCPV010000042.1, forward strand.
GTGCAATGCGCTGCATGTTCTCTTGGCGAAGCCTTCTCTGGACATGTTCAGCGCATTCCCGGTGGGCGGACCGTAAGAGGGGCCTAAATATTTACGTCTCTGCTTACCGATCACGAGTATAGCACAACGAAATAACAGCGTCAAGACCTCAAGTCTCGGCGGCCCGGCGCGTCACGTACCGCCGCCGTCTCGGCGGCCTCAGCCCACTGTAAGACACGGCTCCGCTCGTGGGCCCTCCCCATACCCCTATTTTCCCGATCACCCCGAACTCATTCGTTTATTCGTGGCCTCATTCGTGGACTGCTTCGATCCTTTCGTGTTTTTTCGTGTTTTTCGTGTATCGTCATTCTGATCTTACCACCTCCTCGCGCAGCGGCCGCGAGCGCACCAGCCAGGGTATCCACGCCACCATGAGCGCGGCGGCCGCGAACCCGACCCATGACCCGAAGCCGAAGGTAGCCGCCGGGCCGAAGTTCACCCAGAGCCAGCCGCCCAGAACATTCGCCGGCAGCGCCGAGATCCCGCTCAGGCCGTTGAACCAGCCGAGCGCCGTCCCCCGTTGCGCCTTCGGCACCAGGTCGGTCACGAACGCCTTGCCCACTCCCTCCGTCGCGGCGGCATAGATCCCGTACACCAGGAAGAGCGCGACCGCGTGCCACGGCTGGTTCGCCACCGCCCATCCCGCATAGACTAGCCCGAACGACAAATAGCCGGCGATCAGCACCGGCACCCGCCCCAGCCGATCGCTCAATATGCCGAGCGGGGTAGCCAGCAGCGCGTAGACCAGGTTGTAGCCGAAGTAGACCAGCGGTACAGCCTCCAGCGTGTGCTCCAGCCCCTCCGTCCGCAGGAAGATGAAGGCATCCGACGAGTTGCCTATGGAGAAGACAGTGGTGACCGCCGTGAACATCCAGAAGCGCGCCCCCAACGCCGGCAAACGCGGGATTCGGAATCTGGAACTCGGGATAACGGATTCCGGCTTAGTGCTGAGTGCCGGCTGGTCACTGCCTACTGCCTTCTGCCCCTTGTCTGCGCGGCTGATCGCACGCTCGCGTAGAAAGAACACCAGCACCAGGATGCTCAGAACCCCAGGCACTGCCGTCCAGAGGAAGACCTGCCGCAGATCTTGCGCGGTCAAGGCAAGGATAGCGTAGGTAAGCAGGGGGCCGATTGCCGCGCCGAGCGTGTCCATCGCGCGGTGGAAGCCGAACGCCTTGCCCCGGTATTCCGGCGGGGCCGAGTCGGCCAGCAGGGCGTCGCGCGGGCTGCCGCGCACGCCCTTGCCTGCGCGGTCAAGCACGATCAGGCCGAGCGCCGCAGGCCAGCTGCCGGCGAAAGCCAGCAGAGGCTTCACGAAGTTCGACAGGCCGTAGCCGAAGAGGATCAGCGGCTTGCGCTCGCTCACCCTGTCGGCCATCCGGCCCGACGCGATCTTCAGCAGGCTGACGGTGCTTTCGGCTAGGCCCTCGATCAGCCCCGCGATTGTCAGCGGCGTGCCGAGCACACCCACCAGAAACAGAATCCGCACAGGCACGATCATCTCACTGCTGATGTCGGTGAATAGCGACACCATGCCGAGCACGAAGACGTTCCGCGTCAGCCCCGCCATCAGCCCAGGTCGTGGCGCAGGCGCGGGCACTTCCGGGGACGGGGTTGCCGGAGGTTCCGCTATGGTGGCTGTTGCTGCGCTCTGCTCAGGGGTCGGGTCCATGCTCCCACCGGGTAGGAAATTGGCGGTATCCCGCCTGCGCGCCATTATAACCGATCCGCCCCCACCTGACCAGAACCTGTGGATAACTTGGTGGATAAAGTTGTGGATAAAGGGTATTGACAAGAGCCGCGTTTTGCTGTATGATGATCTCACTTCGATATTGTTCTTCGGAACCTGTATTGGAGCAGCGAAGCTGGATGATCCGCAAGGACTGTCCGGCTTTCGTTTTGTTCCCAGTGCCAAACTTGAACCTCCGATCTGCCCCGTGGTATAGTGCGCCATGTCAGCGCCATCCCTCACCCTCTCCCCTCCCCGCTTTGCCGCCCGCCGCAGGCTGCTGAGTTGGTTGGTGCTCCTCGGAGCGGCGGCTACGGTCGCGGTTTTCAGTCCAGCAGAGGTGGATCTGCGCCCCCGCCCCGACCTCAGCCTCGCGCTGCTTGCGCTTGGGCTAGTCGCGCTCACATGCGGGCGGTGGGTCGCTCCCGCGAGGCCGCTCGGTGCCGCGCTCCTTTGGGCTGTGATCGTCACCGGCGTATCCGGCGTGCCTTCGCCGCTTGGAGCCGCTCCCGGCCTGGTCTGGGCACCGCGCCTGGCCGTGCTGGTAGTCGCGTTTGCCGGGTGGGCCTTGCTGCTTGGGTTGCCGAGCTGGGCAGCACGCGCCCTGCTCGCGCTGACCGGACCCGCCCTCGCCGTCGCTGCGCTGCTCTGGCTGCTTGCGCCGTCCTCCGCCCCGAGCGCATCGCTCTACTGGCTTGCCGCCGACTCTCACGGCACCCTCTATGCTGGCGACGCCGAACTCGGCCTGATCTGGGTCTTCGACGGAAGCGGCGCGGTACGGGGCAAGCTCCGTCCAAAGTCGGCCCCCGCGCCCGGCACCTCCGGCCCCGGCATCGCCCCCGCCGGCCTCGGCGGAGACTTCTCCGGCCTGATCGCGCATCCCACGCCGGTCCCGCTCCACCCCGTTGAGCACGTATTCCTGATCTGCGGACTGGCCGTTGACCCCCAGGATCGCCTCTACGTCGCCGACCTCGACCAGGGCCGCCTGATCCAGTTCACGCCCGACGGCCAGGTTGCCGGGGCATGGCCGCTGCCGCCGACCTACCTTCCGGCGTCTGGTTGCCTCGCCGCCGACCGCGTAGGCGTCTATCTGGCCGACCGCCGGGGTCGGATCACGGTCTACGATTACACAGGCACCGCCCGAACCACCTGGCAGACAGGCACCGAGCCGCTCGGTATAGCCTCCGCGCCCGGCGGCCGCCTGGCATTGCTGATGGCCGGTCGGGTCGAGGTCCACGATGCCGCTAGCGGCAGGCTGCTGCTCTCCTGGGCGCTTCCGGTGCCCTCCGGCCCGCTCGGCGCGTCCTACCAGACGCTCCTCGTCCAGCCCGACGGCACGATCCTGGTCGGCGATGTGGGCGCGAACCGCATCCTCCGCTACCACCCCGACGGCACCACCCTGCCCCCCGTTGGCGGCCCCGGCCGCAACCCCGGCCAGTTCGGCGGCGTGGCCGGCCTGGCCTCCGACCCCGAAGGCCGCCTCTACGTCGCCGATTTCGCCTACCGCGTAGTCCAACGCTTCGACCCCGACGGGCGGGTTACAGCCGTCTGGTCCGCCCCCCAGGACGAGCAGAGCGACGATTGACCCACGCCGCCACGCCGCCCCGCCGCGTACCGCCGCCGTTTCGGCGGCCCTCCGTCCCTCACCGCCTACCCAGGCCCCGTCACTCCGCACTCCGCACTCCGCACTCCGCACTCGTCTAGGTCTTTCGGAGTATCTTTGCCCCCAAGACCCCCAAAACCCCGAAAATATGGCAGTAAATGACCCCCGAAATGGATATATAAAGTGAGAGGGTAAAATTAGCGCGAGATTTACGCACGAAAAAAGGAGCAGATCGCCATGCACCTCCAACTCAGCACTCAAAACTCCAAAAAAGCCGTCGAAAGACCGATGCGCGCCCTGATCATACCGTCTATGGGCGGCCCATCCCGACCCATCAGCCTTCGTAACTCAAAACTCAAAACTCAAAACTCATCGGCCTACTGCCTACTCGAAAAGATACTTTAGTATAGCCCGCCAGGCACGAATTATCAGCCGGGGGCATCCGCCGTGCTTGACGTGGCCCCCGAAAGCTGATAGGATTTTGTTAAGGAGAGTATCACTAACCATGAGTCTAGACCACACGCAACCGAGCGCCTCGGAGCCGCCTTACGGCTGGATCTTCCTCGGCGGCCTCGCGCTGATCATCGCGCTGCTCGACCCCATCGTGTTCGACCTACGCACGCGGCTCGATCTGAGCCTGGCGCTGCTCGCACTCGGCGAACTGTTACTTGTCGGCGGGCTGCTGCGCCGGGTGCCCGCTCTGCTCTGGGCGGGGGCGGTCGTGCTCTGGGCCGTCGTCGTGGCTGGCCTCTGCACCCAGACTACCATGCTCGGCATCGCACCGAACCTCGTCTGGGCGCCGCGCGGTGCGCTGCTTGTCGGAGCTTTGCTCGGCTGGGCGCTGCTGATGGCCCCGCCGCCCTGGTTGTGGAGGGGCACTCTGGCTGTCGCGCTGCTGACCCTCGTCGCGCTTGGCGTGCTCTGGATCACCGCGCCGCCCTTCGCACGCACCGCGCGCGTTACCTGGATGGCTGCTGACTCGCGCGGCACGCTCTACGCCACCGACGGCGACAGCGGCGCGATCTGGGTCTTCGACTCGAACGGCGGCGTCCGAGGCAAGCTCTTGCCCCGCCGCGCGAGCGCGCCGAACGTGCCCGGCCCCGGTGTGCAGTCGGCAGGCGTCGGCAGCGAACTCAGCGTCCCGGCGTCCGGCCCTACTCCCACGCCCGGCGGCCCCACCGTCAACGAGTTCGGCTTCTGCGGCATCGCGGCGGACCCGCAGGATCACCTCTATGTCCCCGACATATTGTTGCGCCGGGTGCTCGACTTCGACCGGGACGGCCAGTTGCGCGCCGTCTGGGCCTTGCCGGACACATACTCCTCTGTCGGCAGCTGCGTCGCCGCAGATGCCGAGCATGTATACATGGTAGACAGCCAGAACCAGATATATGTCTACGACCATAGCGGCAAGCTGCTCACTTCATGGCCCCTGTCGCAGCGCCCCTCCGGCATAAGCGCGGTGCCGGGCGGGCGGATGGCGGTACTCTACGACCGCGCCGTGGAATTGATCAGCCTGGCCGACGGCCGGCACCTGGCGGGCTGGGATCTGCCGCCGGCCGGACCGCTCGAAGATCCCTACCAGGCGGTCGTCGGCCTCGAGAACGGAGAGATCTGGGTCAGCGACCTGCTCAACGGCCATCTGCTACGCTACAGCGCGACCGGTGCGCCCCTAGACCCCGTCGGCGCGCCCGGCAACCGGCCTGGCGAGTTCAGCGCGCCCGGCAGTATGGCCGTAGACCCCCAGGACCGCGTCTTTGTCGCAGACAGCAACTACCGCCTCGTCCAGCGGTTCCTGCCCGACGGCCACGCCGACGCCATCTGGGCCGCCCCCGAAAACGAGGCCGACCTCCGCTAACCGCACGCCATAAAAGATCGGTCTAAAGTCGTCTATCCAACAAGCCCCCCATAGGGTATAATTGCCTACAAATATCATACAAGTTCCCCTCCCGCTAGGAGCGGCTGGGAAGAGGTAAGTGTTTAGCTAATGGCTGAAAGCTGACGGCTGAAAGCTGACGGCTTATACGGAGACTGACAATGCCCGTCCAACTCTACAACACGATGAGCCGCAGCAAAGAGACGTTCGCGCCGCCCGATGCGCCGCATGTTGGGCTGTATACTTGTGGGCCGACGGTCTACGACTTCCAGCACATCGGCAACATGCGGACATACCTCTTCGAGGACATACTCAAGCGCGTGCTGCTCTATAACGGCTACGATGTCACCCACGTGATGAACATCACCGATGTCGGGCACCTGACCTCGGACGCCGACGAGGGAGAAGACAAGATGGAGGTGGGAGCGGGGCGCACCGGCAAAAGCCCCGCCGAGATAGCCCGTTACTACACCGAGGTGTTTTTCGGCGATTTCGATAGCCTCAACTGCCTGCGCCCCACGATAATCTGCCCCGCCACCGAGCATATCCCCGAAATGATCGCCCTAATCGAGTGCCTGATGGACCAGGGCGTGGCCTATGAGATCAGCGACGGGGTCTACTTCGATGTGTCGAAATACCCAGGCTACGGCGCGCTGAGCAGGCTGTCGTTGGAGGGGCAGGAGGCAGGCTCGCGCGTCGAGGTCAACCCCGAGAAGCGGGGGCCGTTCGACTTTGCGCTCTGGAAGCGGGCCGAACCCCGTCACCTGCAACAGTGGCCCAGCCCCTGGGGGCAGGGCTTCCCCGGCTGGCACATCGAATGCTCCGCGATGAGCATGAAGTACCTCGGCAAGACCTTCGACATACACTGCGGCGGGATCGACCATATCCCCGTGCATCACGAGAACGAGATCGCGCAGTCCGAAGCCTGCACCCACCAGCTTTTCGTGCGCTACTGGCTGCACGGCGAGTTCCTACGTATGGTGCAGCCGATCACGCGGGAGCGCGACGGCCGGCCTGAGACGGTTGAAGAAGAGGTCAAGATGAGCAAGAGCCTCGGCGGGTTCGTCACCCTGGCCGATGTGGTGGAGGCTGGATACCCGCCGCTGGTCTACCGCTACTTCTGCCTCGGCGCGCACTACCGGGCCGCGCTCAGTTTCCGCAACGACCTTAGCTCGCTCGATGCCGCCCGCGCCGCGCTCTCCAACCTCCACGATTTCGTGCGCCGCGCCGCCGAGACTGCTCCTACTCCAGACCCCGCCGACGCCGATTGGACGGCCCCATTCGGCGAGCAGTTCCTCGATGCGATCAACGACGACCTGAACATGCCGCGCGCGCTGGCGACCGTCTGGGAGCTGGTCCGCGAGGCGAACCGGCGGGGGCAGGCGGCGGCGACACTGCCGCTGCTCTTTGACTGGGACCGCGTGCTCGGCCTCGGCCTCGAGGCGGCGGCGACGCGCGAAGATACGCTCACCCCGGCCCAGCAGGCGCTCCTCGACGCCCGCCAGGCCGCCCGCCAGGCGAAGGAGTGGGCGCGTGCCGACACCCTGCGCGCCGAATTGCTCGCCGCAGGCATCGAGGTTGAAGACACGGTGGCGGGCACGAGGTGGAGACGCAAGGCATGACTGAGCAGACGATCACCTGTTATACGAACGATGGGCGGGCAATCGAGGTGCCGCGCGAGAGGGTGCGGCTGAGGCCCAGCGTCTACGGCATCGCGCTCACCGAGGACAGGGGGCAGGTACTGCTCACGCGGGCGCGCACTTCCTCCCTCTGGGAACTGCCGGGCGGTGGCATCGGCCTCGGCGAGCGGGCCGCCGATGCGCTCGCGCGGGAGTTCAAGGAGGAGGTCGGCCTGGACGGCACGATCGGCCCGCCGATCTACTTCGCCGACGCCTTCTTCTACCACGACCATGACGGCAGCGACGAGGGCTGGCACGCGCTCAAGCTCTACTACCTCATGACCGCCCACGGCAGCCTCGACCCGCACTACGAGGAGAGCCGCGAGAGCGGCGGTGTAAACTACGGCGCGGCCTGGGTGCCCGTGGACGAGCTGGACGGCGTTGCCCTCCTCGCCGACCACTACGACGCCGTGCATCGCGCGATACACTGGCTGGAAGCCACCGAGGGTCCGGCCGCGGCGGACGTTGACGACGATGAATGAGTGAAACGTAGTGCGTAGTGCGTGGTACTAACCACTAACAACCAACCACTAACCACTGACCACTGAGCTAACGATGCGTATTCTGCTGACAAACGACGATGGATTCGACTCCGAGGGGCTGGTCGCGCTGTACCGGGCGCTCAGTCCTGAGCACGAGGTGTCGGTGATCGCGCCCGACCGCAACTGGAGCATCGCCGGGCACAGCAAGACGATGGACCGCCCGCTGCGGGTCACTGAGCGCGACCTCGGCGGCTTCGGGGGCTGGGCGACCGACGGCGCGCCCTCGGACTGCGTGGCGCTCGCGGCGCTCGGCTTTCTCGGAGAACTGCCTGAGCTGGTGGTGGCCGGGATCAACAAGGGGCCGAACCTCGGCGACGACATCACCTATTCGGGCACGGTCGCCTCGGCTATGGAGGCGGTGATCTCGGAGATACCCGGGATCGCGGTCTCCCTGGACGCTTATGAGAACTGGCAGTTCGACACCGCCGCCGCGTTCACGGCCCGGCTGGTGCGCGTGGTCGCGCGCGAGCGGCTGCCGGAGGGCGTGCTGCTCAACGTGAACGTGCCCAACCTCCCGGAGAGCCGGGTCGCCGGGGTCGAGGTCACGCGCCTGGGCCGCCGGATCTACCGCAATGAACTCGTGAAGCGCCTCGACCCCAGCGGACGCCCCTACTACTGGCTCGCGGGTGCGCTCCCTGAGTCGCGCCATGAGGAGGAGGGCACCGACGGCCACGCCCTCTCCAATGGTCGCATCTCCGTCACCCCGATCCACCTTGACCTAACCAACCACCGCCTGCTCGAAGTTATCGAGGGCTGGCACCTCGCGTGACGTAATTTTTGAGTTTCGAGTTTTGAGTTCTGAATCGTTGCTTTCACTGACCACTGACCACTGACCACTATGCCAACCACCGTACTGAGCGTGTTTAATCTGAGGAAGACGTTCCACCTTGTGCCGATTTTCGATGGGATCACGTTCCAGTTGAATGAAGGGGAGAAGGTCGCGCTTGTTGGGGTGAACGGGGCGGGGAAGACGACGATCCTCGAGATCATCGCGGGGCGGGAGGAGCCGGACACCGGCGGCGGGACGGTGGTGCGGGCCAAGGGGATGCGGCTCGCGTATTTGCCGCAGGAGGTGGCGGGGCTGGGCGGGCTGGGCGGCGGTCCGGCCCCCGACGAGGGCACCACGCTCTGGGACGCGATGCTCGACGCCCTCGGCGAGGTGCGCGACCTCCAACGGGAGATGTACCGCCTCGAGGCCGAGATCTCCGCGTCCGACACGCCGCAGTCCGGCCTGCTCGCCGAGTATGAGGCGGTCACCGAACGCTTCGAGATGGCCGGCGGCTACGAACTCGAGCACCACATCGAGCGGGTGCTGGAGGGCCTCGGCTTCCGGCGGGCGCTGTTCGACATGCCGCTCGCCCGCCTGAGCGGCGGGCAGAAGACCCGCGCTGCCCTCGCCCGCGTGCTGCTATCCGACCCCGACATTTTGCTGCTCGACGAGCCGACGAACCACCTCGACCTGTCGGCCATCGAATGGCTAGAGGGCTTCCTCCAGAGCTGGCGCGGCACCCTGCTCTGCTCCTCCCACGACCGCCGCTTCCTCGACAAGGTATCCACCCGCACGCTGGATCTCGAAGCCGGGACCATCGAATCGTATCCGGGCAACTACACCCGCTACCTGGGGCTGAAAGCCGACCGGATGGAGCGGCGGCTGCACGAGTATACCGCGCAGCAGGAGCAGATCGCCAAGACCGAGGAGTTTATCCGCCGCTTCGGTGCCGGCCAACGCTCGAAGGAGGCCAAAGGCCGAGAAAAGCGGCTGAAACGCCTCGAACGGCTGAAAGCGCCGATCAGCAAAGAGAGTTTCAAGCTGGAGTTGCGGGCGCATCTGCGGAGCGGGCGCACCGTGATGGCTACCGAGGATCTTGATGTAGGCTATCCGCGCGTGCTGCCGAACCCATCGGGCGGGCCGCCGTGCGACCTCGTGCTGGCTCGCTGCCCCGACCTCGAGATCGAGCGCACCGAGCGCGTGGCGCTGATCGGGCCGAACGGCGCGGGCAAGACCACGCTCCTACGCACCGCCCTCGGCGACATCCCGCCGCTCCGGGGCGAGGTCGTGCTCGGCGCGAACGTGCATGTTGCCTATTACGCGCAGGCGCACGAAGGGCTGGACCACACCCGCCAGGTGATTGACGAGATCCTCTACACCCGCCCGATGAGCGAGGAAGCCGCCCGCAACCTGCTTGGCCGGTTCCTCTTCTCCGGCGACGACGTGTATAAGCGCGTGGGCGACCTCAGCGGCGGGGAGCGCAGCCGGGTCGCGCTCGCCAAGCTGACGCTGCTCGACGCCAACTTCTTGATGCTCGACGAGCCGACGAACCACCTCGACCTCGGCGCGCGCGAGGCGCTGGAGGAGGTGCTCGGCGACTACCGTGGCACATTGCTCTTCGTGTCGCACGACCGCGCCTTCATAGACAGCGTGGCGACGCAGACCTGGGTGCTGGAAGGCGGGCGCATCGAAGCCTTCGAGGGCAACTACAGTGACTACTTGGAGGAAATGGCCCGCCGCAGGCGGGACGCGCTCGGCATTGACGAAGCCGCCCCTCTTCCCGCGCTCGGCAAGGCCGTTCTTAACGGCAAGCCGAAGCCGGCAGCCGACCCCGCGAAGGTCCGCCTGGAGCAGCGCAAACGCGAAGACGCCGAGCGCGCCGCGAAGCGGGCAAAGGCCGCCGCCGCCCGCATTTTACAGGAGGTGGAGGCGTCGATCGCGGCTATCGAATCGCGGCTCAACCTGCTGGGGGCCGAGCTTGACGCCGCGAGCGCCGCGTCCGACATAGCCCTGGTGACCGACCTCGGCATCGAGTACCAGCAGCTATCCGAGCAGTTGGAGGCGAAGTACGGCGAGTGGGAGACGCTGGCGAGCTAGGCGGCAAGTTCATCCTCGGCCTCACGGGGAACATCGCCTGCGGCAAGAGCACCGTGCTGCGCCGCCTGGACGAGCTAGGCGCGGGCACGATTGACGCCGATGCGGTCACCCGCGAGTTGCAGCGCAAGGGCGGACCTGCCTACGCCGCGATGGTCGCCGCCTTCGGCACGGACATCCTGCGGCCCGATGGCGAGATCGACCGCAGGGCGCTCGGCAACCGTGTCTTCGCCGACCCCGACGAGCTGCGGCGGCTCGAGGGCCTGGTGCGCCCGCTGGTCCGCGAGGAGATCGCCCGCCGGATCGCTGCCATGCCTCAGCGGGTGGTCGTGGTGGACGCAATCGGTCTGCTCGACGGCCCGCTCGCCGACGAATGCCGCCGGATCTGGGTCGTGACCTGCCGTCCCGAGCAGCAGGTGGCCCGCCTGGTCGCCACACGCGGCCTGACCGAGGCGGAGGCATGGCTCCGCGTCCGCGCCCAGGGGCCGCAGGCCGAGAAGATTGCCCGCGCTGACCTCGTGCTCGACAACAGCGGGTCGCGCTCCACCTTCTTGTCGCAGGTGGACGCGGGCTGGGCGCGCCTAACCTTATTCTAAGCGCCTACACATATCCCCAATCCTAAAATCCGAACGGATATTCTACTATTTTCTCTTGACAAACCGCGCAGAACCTGCTACAATGTGCGGGTAGAACACATGTTCTACAATCCGACCTCTAAACAGCAACCGCTCACACGAGTGGATAGAAAAGGAGCATGTCATGGTAGCCAATAGCGCGGTACGCTCCAGGGTTGAGGCTGATGAACCGCTCTCGCAGCCCAGCCAACGGAGTTGGAAGCAGAATGTGCCTTACGATATGATCGATCAGAGAGATGCGGTTGAGCGCATGGTGCCGCCTGAGCGCGCCCGCAAGCAGGCGGGTGTTCAGCACCTCCAGGCGATGCCCGGTACGCGCGAGACAACCACCTATCGGCCCGCCTCTGCTCCGACGCAAGTTGCCGCACCGGTCTACAGACCCCACGCCGCCACCCGGCCCGCCGACGCGAAGGCGCTCCGCATGTTTGTGTGTGTGCTGGCGGCTGCTGCCGCAGCGGTCGTCCTCTACATCGTCGTCAGCAGCCTCGTCGCTTTCACGCAGACCAAGATCGACGACATGAAATACGGCAACCCCCGCACCACGCACCTCGATGCGGTCGTCGGCAACGGTGACACTGCCGCCCAGCCGACACACTTCATCGCGCTTAACCTCAACCGCCAGGTCTCGGTGATCGAACTGCCCGGCGGCGACATCAGCAAGGCGACGGCGATCAGTGGGCCGTACCTCTTCGGCGACGGCGAAGACCTGACGCCGGTTCAGCTACGGGTCGAGGACATCAACGCCGACGGCAAGCCCGACCTGCTGCTCACCGTGAAGAACGAAGAGATCGCGTACATCAACGACAAGGGCAGCTTCCGCCCGATCACCGCCGACGAAAAGGCGAAGGTCGAGCAGGCAGCCGCACCTCCTGCGGCGAAATAGATCCGGCATGAGGGCAACGACATGATCAGACCTAGACTTGAGCCTAGCGGCATCCTGGCCGGAGTTTTGCTCGCAGGGCTGCTGCTCGGCATCTGGAACTCGGGGGTGCTCGCCGGGGCGCACGCCGCCTACACCCGGCCTGGTCTCCATCTGAGCGGCTATCTGGGCGGCACCGGCGCTGCCCTGGCGCAGGGCATCTCGACGGACAAGCAGCCCGACGGACAGCCGGTCGCACCGCAGGCGGACGCGCAGCATGTCGTCGGCCAGCCGAGCCTCTCAGCCGCTCAGATCGACTCGATCCTCGGCGAATACAGCTCGCCAGCGGCGGGGCAGGGTGCAGTTTTCTACTCGATGGGCCTCAAGTACGGGATAGACCCCGCCTTCGCACTCGCCTTCTATGTCCACGAAAGTCACTGCGGCACACTCGGCGTCGCTCGCTTCACCCACGCCATCGGCAACATCCGATGGACACCCGGCTTCATCTCCTACGAGGGCTACCGCTCCTATACCGACTTCCAGGCGGGCATCGAGGACTGGTTCAAGCTGATCCGCCAACTCTACGTGGACGGCTGGGGCCTCCAAACCGTAGACGCGATCCTCCCCCGCTACGCCCCGCCCGCCGACAACAACAACACGGCGGCATACATCTCGGACGTTGAGGCCCTAGTTGCCTCCTGGCGCGCGCGCAAAACGTGAAACGTGAAACGTAGTGCGTAAGAACGAACCACCAACCACTAACCACTAACCACTAACAGCTGACCACCGACCACTGACCACTAACCACTGGGGGTACGAACATGTTACAAAGATACAAATGGGCCGGGGCGGCGGTCTTGGCCGTCCTGGCTGTAATCATTGGGGCGGGGCTGCTGACGCGCAATGCTTACGGCAAGCCGCACCTCAGCGCATATGTACCGGCGCGTGGCGGAAGTGCGAAGCTGCTCGTGCTCGGAGTGTCGCAGGTAAAGGTGGGCGCGGTTGTCGCAGCGTTGCCGGCTGCCGCCGGAGCCGGGGCGCGGGTGGTCGCCAACGGCAACTACAGCGCCGTGCCTGCCGGGATGGACGCGAACACGCCCTACGGCCCGCCGGTCGCCCGCACCGATTGGGTGATCACGAAGGACTATGCGGCACACGGCGGGCACGGCAACTGGGGCGCGGTGGACTTCGCCTTCAACCACGACTACCAGTCGTTCGGCTCCCAGCTCCTCGCCACCCACGCCGGGCGCGTCAAGCTGCTGCATGACGACCCGACCTACGGCAACCTCGTCTACGTGATCGGGCCGCACTTCACCACAACCTACGGCCACATGCAGAAGTTCTACGTCCACGACGGCGACCAGGTGGTGCGCGGAACCGTCCTCGGCGAGATGGGGTCCACCGGCCACTCCACCGGCCCCCACGTTGATTACCAGGTCTGGAAGGACGGCGACAACAAGAACCCAATGGATTACGGCATACCAGGGATGCAGGGGCCGGGCGTGCATTGACTTTCGCCTGAGTGCCGAATGTGGTAAGATAGGGGCATGATAACCGGACACCAATCAACTAGAGAGGGCACGGCGATGGCGCTACAAACGCAAACGGTAACCGCCGACGAATTGTTGCACATGCCGGATGACGGCTTCCGCTATGAACTGGTAAAAGGGGAACTACGACAGATGGCACCAGCCGGCTCTCAGCATGGACAGATCGCCATTGCACTCGCCGGGCGTCTATTCCAATACGTGGACGCGCACCGCTTAGGAGTCGTCTTTGCCGCCGAGACCGGCTTCTTGCTCTCCAGCAAGCCGGATACTGTGCGCGCGCCCGCCGTGGCCTTTGTCAGCCAGGAGCGCATCGCCGCGACGAAAGTCGGAGTTGGCTACTGGCCGGGCGCTCCCGACCTGGCGGCGGAGGTGATTTCGCCTGGCGATACCTATACCGAAGTCGAAGAGAAGGTCTTCGGCTGGCTCGAAGCCGGCGCGCGGATGGTCATAGTAGTTAACCCCCGCAAGCGCCCTGTCACTGTCTACCATTCGCTGACCGAAATCTTCGTCCTCACAGAGAATGATCAGATCGACGGCGGCTCGGTCGTGCCCGGCTGGACACTGGCTGTGCGCGATCTCTTCGCCTCGTAAACCCCACAAACCTCTATGGTCGTCGGCACAATGCGCGTGGTACTCTTCCTGCCTGAGAACGGCACGATCAAAGACAAGCGCCACATCGTCAAGTCGCTGCTCGCCCGCGTGCAGAACAAGTTCAAGGTCGCAGTCGCCGAGGTCGAGGAGAACGACAACCTCGATGCCGCGGTGCTCGGCGTGGTCTGCGTGAGCAACAGCGCCCCCCATGCCAACGAGATCCTACAGCACGCCGTCAGCTTCATCGAGAGCAACGTCCTCCAGGGGGGCCTCGAAGACTACGAGATCGAGATCGTGCATCTGCTCTAGCGCGCGCCGAATAGCTCACAGATCCGCTCTGTGGAGATGCCACTGATGAGCAGGCGCTCTCTCCGGTCGCTCAACAACTGCTGCGTCCAGTCTGTGAACCCGCCGTCACCGATCTCGTGAGCGACACCGGCCGCATCAGTCGCGTAGAGGTGGAAGCGCAGCCAATCGTAGTAGCCGCGCCCCGAGGTCTGCTCAGGATCGAACTCGAACTCCACCCCGGCGAGGCGCGCGGCCAGCGGGCCAAACACCTCCTGTTCCAGGGCGGCACGGTCGGCACCCAGGTCGGTTACAACGATGCGAATGTCCCGCAGTTCGTATCCCAGGGTGGGCAGCGCGGCCATCAGCGCCAGGTAGAAGCCGAGGTGCTCGGCGAGGGCGGCGCACTCGAAGCGCGCAGCGGGGCTATCCCGGCCTGCGGTGCAGAGCGCAAACAAGCGAAAGTGGGAGCGCCACGTCGTCTGCCCATAATATTGCGCCCGCAGCAGCCTGTGGCTGGTACACAGCCTCACCCAACCGTCGTCGCGTGGCGTCTGCCTGCGAGCCGCCCGCCGGCGCAGCGCGCACTCCAGCGCCAGCACGTTGGTCGAGTCGGATACCACCTCGGTATTGCGCGCCGTGCTCACGATGCGGTTCTGGTCCAGCCCGGTCAGCGCCGCAACGGTGCCGAGCGGACAGACTGGGGCGAGATCGAGCGCCTCGAACAATGGGTCCGCGTGCGCCAGGGCCAGGCTGTCCACGGCGGCGATCGCCCGGAGGCTGACAGTTGCAGGGCCGACAAAGCGGTTCTGGGCATACTGATCGAGCACCCGAGACGGCGTTTGCCGCACCGCCCTCCGGCCGTAGACCGCCAGCATCAACGACTGTAGGTCGGTCCGAGCCAGTCGCTCGCCGAGAAACTCCAGGAGCGCCGGCATGCCGCTCTCACGCAGGATACGGTCGAGGATCTGTTTTGCGGTGTCCGTCATCCTTCCCTCAGCAGCGTGTATCGCGCCAGCAGTTCCGGCTGCTCCGGGTCCGGCGTGATGTTGACCACCGTGTAGCCTGCGGCGAAGGCCGCCTCGAACAGGGCGCGCGTAGAGATGCGCCATTCGCGGGCTGCGGCTGCGTCGGCGGCCTTGACCGCGAGAAAACCGCGCGGTATGCTGATGCCGAGGGCCGCCTCGTCCGGCAGCGCCCTACTGCTGGCGGGCCACGGCAGCCCGCCCGCAAGCTTCACTTCGTTCAACACCAGACCGGCGACCGGAGCCTCGACGTGCTGCCCCGTCTCCGCGCAGCGGCGCACCCGCTCGGTCCTCACCTCCCAGCGGACGTAGAGCCGGTCGGTCGGCAGGTCGGCGTTCAGCGCGTCGTTCATCTGCCCATAGATGTCGCGCCGGTACTCGCGGCTGATCGCGCCGAGCTTGGCGATGTTCAGCGTCGCGTTCGCGGCGAGCAGCGGGTCGTAGGTCCATGTGCAGAGGTCGAGGCCCGCCCCCAGCATGAACTCACGCTGCGCCAGCTTCATCCGGTACGCGATGCCCCTTCCCTGATACTCCGGGTGCACCGCCGCCATGTGCGAGCAGTGCTTCGGCCGCTCCTCTTCGCGCCCCAGAAAACCGAGCACGAAGCCTACCAGCCTGCCCTTCGGCGTGAAGGCACCGAGCACCAACCCAGCCTCATGCTGCAACGTCACCATCAGGTGCGCGGGCACCGCGTCGAGCGGCCCCGACCCCCAGCAATCCTGCTGCAACTGCTCGGCTGCCCTGTACTCGTCCATCCCCGCCAACCGGCGGATCGTTATCTCTAGCATTTCCCTGAATCTCTTCGTGCGTTTTCGTGCGCTTTCGTGGATCAGATATGCGTCACCAGCCCCGCCAGCAGCGCGGCGCGGGGCGCGAGATCGGCGATCAGCACGTACTCGTGGTCGGTGTGGGCACCGTCGCCGCGGGTGCCGAGGCCGTCGAGTGTCGGCACGCCGAGCGCGGCGGTGAAGTTGCCGTCGCTGCCGCCCCCGGTCGAGGTCTCGCGCAGGTCGAGGCCGATCTCTTGGCCCAGGCTGCGGGCCAGCGCGAAGAGCCGCGCCGTGCCGGAGGCCCGTTCCATCGGCGGGCGTTCCACCCCTCCGCTGACCTCCAGCCGCGCGCCCGGCAACACCGGTCGCAGGCCAAGTATGCGTTCGGTCATCAGCCGCGCATCTTCAAGAGAGCTGACCCGCAGATCCACCCCCGCGACCGCCTCGGCGGCCACCGTGTTCCGCGCGGTGCCCCCGCGTATCTTCCCGACGTTCAGCGTGATCCCACGCTCGTAGTCGGTCATTGCCGCCAGCGCGAGCACCTGGTGGGCGAGTTCGGTGATCGCGCTCACCCCGGCGGCGTGATCCACACCGGCGTGCGCCGCCCGCCCGTGTGCGGTCAGCGTGAACATGCCGACGCCCTTCCGTGCCGTCTTCAGCGCGCCGTCCCGTGCCGCCGGCTCAAGCACCAGCACTGCGGCAGACCCACGAGCGGTCTCCTCGATCAGCGCCCGCGTGTCGGCGCTGCCGATTTCCTCGTCCGCGCTACTGATCAGCACCACCGGACGGGGCAGTTCACGCCCGCCCTCCACCAGCGCACCAAGCGCCGCCGCCGCCATCAGCAGCCCCGCCTTCATGTCGTAGCCGCCCGGCCCGTAGCACCGCCCGCCCTCGACTCTCGGCGTGTTCTGCGCCAGGCTGCCGAGCGGATGTACAGTGTCGTGGTGCCCCAGCAGCAGGATCGGCTCCTGGTCCGCAGCCCCCGCCCACCGAGCTACTACCCTCGCGCCGTGGACATCGCCCGGCAGCAGTTCCACCGCCGCCCCGGCTTCCGCCATCCTCCCCGCCACTACCTCGGCCATCCGCGTCGTCGCCCCCTCATCCTCCGACGGCGACTCGATGGAACACCAGGCAAGCAGCTCGCGCACAAAGCCGTCAGCCCGTACATTCAGCGCGTCAAGCAGTTCTCTCAAACAACCCTCCAGTGGTCGGTGGTCGGTGGGCAGTGGGCAGTGGGCGGTAGGCGGTAGGCAGTAGGCGATGGTCGGCGGGCCGCCGGGACGGCGGCGGTACGGCGCGCCCGGTCCTCAGCCCATCGCAATTCAGAACTCAAAACCATGGGCTGGCAGCCTCAAAACTCAAAACTCTCGACGGTCACTGCGGCCAGCGCGTCGCGATCTACTTCGACGCCAAGGCCGGGGGCGGTCGGCACCGTGATCGTGCTGTCGGCGTTCAGGGTGAAGGTCGGGGAGGCGATGTCGTGGGCGTAGTAGCGGTTGCTGGCCGAGATGTCACCGGGGAGGGTGAAGCCGGGCAGGGAGGCAATCGCCAGGTTGGTTGCCCGCCCGATCCCGGTCTCCAACATGCCGCCGCACCAGACCGGCACTCCCCGCTCCCGGCAGAGGTCGTGGATCGCGCGCGCGGGCAGCAGCCCGCCGACCCTCCCGACCTTGATGTTGATCACCCCGCAGCTGCCGAGATCGAGCGCGGCGCGGGCGTCGGCCACGCTGTGGATGCTCTCGTCGAGGCAGATCGGCGTCTTCAACTTGCGTTGCAGCAGGCTGTGTTCGTAGATGTCGTCGTTGCTCAACGGCTGCTCGATCATAATCAGCCCGAAGGCGTCGAGTTCACGCAGCCGGTCGGCGTCGGCCAGCTTATAGGCCGAGTTTGCGTCCGCCATGAGCGCCACGTCGGGGGCGAGACTGCGGACGGCGGCCACGTACTCCACATCTTTGCCGGGCTTGATCTTCAGCTTGATGCGCCCGTAGCCCTCGGCGAGGTAGCCCGCGACGACTGTGCGTAGCGCGTCCGGCGACTCCTGTATGCCCACGCTGACCCCCACAGGCACCCGGTCGCGCGTGCCGCCGAGGTAAGCGGAGAGCGACTGCCCTGCGACTTTGGCGAGCAGCGCGGCGGCGGCGGTCTCGACTGCCGACTTAGCCATGTTGTGCCCCCGCACCCACGCCCATCGGCTGTGGAGGTCGGCCAGGTCGGTCAACGGCCGCTCCAGCACGGCGGGGATCAGGTGGCGCGAAACGATCGCCCGGCATGTGTCGAGCGTCTCATACGAATAGTCCGGCGTGTCGCCGGCCACGGCCTGCCCCCATCCGCTCCCCTCTACCGACCGCAACTCCACGATCAGCGTGTGACGTACCGTCTCCCGCCCGAAGCTGGTCTCGAACGGCGTCACCAGCGGCATAGCGATATGCGTCAAGTTCACCCGGTCTATTTTGATCATGGCCTATCTCGCACCTCCTAAGTGTCGCCTCTATCATACCCTATATCGCGGCGGCTGTCATCCGCGCGGGCATTGTCGGACGTCCCGGTTCGTGCTAGAATAAGGTGAGGAGGCCGTACTTTGGACCTTTTTGCAGCCAACCAGACCCCCGTCGCCGGAGATACCGTCATCATCGAAGATTACCCGCAGCCGCCTGCGCGGGCCTGGCAGCGCGTGCTCATATCCTCGCCGCGCCCCTCGTTCCACCACCTCCAGCTCCTCGTTGCCGCCGAATGGCTCGTGTTCTACTTGGGGGCGGTCGCCATCTCGGTTTATGAGCAGGTGCGGGCGGAGGGAGGCGCGAGCGACCCGACCCTGAACCGCAGCCTACGGAACCTCCGCCGCCCGACCTACGGTCAGTGGCTCGGCTGGGTGCGCGGCGCGCTCAACGCGGTGCCTGCCGGAGCCGCGCTGCTGCCCGGCCTCCGCGCCGCCTATGAGACGCCCGACGACGGGATGCTGCTGCTCGGCTACGAGGGCCTGCGCGGGATAATGGCCGTGCAGCTCGGCTACACCGGAGACTACGGCCCCCGCGAGGAGGCGTCGCCCCGCCTGCTGCTCGAGTTGATCAACCAGTACCAGCTGCGCCGCGCGAACCATCCGCTGCCGCCCGGCTCCGGCTTCGACGAAATGGCCGTGGTGACGGCGCTGGCCCCCGGCCTGCGCGCCGCCTACAACCGCTTCGGGCTGCTCGCCGCCTACCCCCTGCTCGGTCTGGTACGGACGCCCGCCGGGGGCATCGAAGTATTGAAGCTACAGGGCCTCGATCTCCGCGAGAGCGCGGTCGAACTCGACCCAGCTGCCGACCCGCCGGGCACACTCCTGCTCGCCGACCCCAACGAACTCCCGATGCTGGTGCTCGACCCCTGGCTGATCTACGCCGAGTGCCCTGAGTGCGGCCAGGTGCAGGTGGCAGCCTTCAGCGGGCAGGACGGCGATGTGCAGCGCTACCTGGGGCTGGAGTGCGAGCACACCTGGACGCGCGGCCCGGATCTCGTGCTCGCCGAGGTCGAGCTTGGCGGGGCGGGCGAGGGCTGGTCGCCCGACCTGGCCGGTATGCCCGCCGACGTGCCGACCGACGCACAGGAACGGCTCTTCGCGGCGTTCGAGGCCGAGGCCGAGGCACTGACCGCCGAGCGTCGCGCCCTCCGCATCGAAGGCGAAGCCTTCTCCCACAGCGACATCGAAGGTGGAGGCTTCTCCCACAGTGACGACCGCGCTGAGACCACGCCCCAGCAGGTTTACCTCGACTTGCTCGAGCAGCGCGCCGCCGGAGGGCTGACGCTCGACCAGTTGCAGCACCTCGACGAGGAACAGGTGGCAGAAGCCGACAATCGCCGGCGCGCAGAAGCCGACGAGGTGTAGGGGCCGGTTTCGCTACTTCCTTCGCGCCCAAGCTATCACCCCAACCAGCCCCAACACCACCAGCCCAAACACGAAGTAGCCTGCCGGTGGCTGCCCTCCCGCCGCTGACCTCTGGACGCTCGGCGTCGCCGATGGCGATGGTGTCTCAGTTGCCTGCGCGGTTCCGGTCGGCGGAGGGGCGGTCGTGTCGGTGCCGGTCGGCATGGTCTGGGTCGGCGAGGCGGTCGGCGTGTCGGTGGTAGTCGGCGGGGGTGAGGCCGTTGCGGGTTGGGTGCGAGGGGAGGCACTCGGTTGGCGCTGCGGGGCTGCGGTCGGTATCGGCCGCAGCGTGGCACTTGGCTGCGGACGCGGGGCGTGGGTCGGCGGAAGGGACGTGGGCCGGTGCGGGCGTGTCGGGGCCGGAGGCGTGGTCGGCTCAGGCGCAGTGGCTGTCGGCGGGGGAGCGAGCGCGCAGAGCGCCGCACCGGCCGGGGGCGGCGGGTTTGCGCCCCAGCCCCAGCCCTCGATGCCGCCCGGCCTCACCACCGTGCTGCTCGCCCCCAGCGTCGCCGCGGCCCATCGCCCATTCCGCCACTGAGAGTATTGCCAGTAGACGCAAGGCGTGCCCTGGCACTGGCAGTAGCAGGGCTGGCCTGCGTCCAGGCAGCCGACCCCGTTGATCGCACAGACCTCCGCGCCCAGCCCCACATAGTCCGCGCGCACCGGCACGCCTGCGCGCTGCAACAGCTCCAGCCCGCTCACCCCGCCCGCCGGCACGCTGAAGCAGTAGTTCTCCACCTGCCCGTTGCCGTATGCGATCACCAGCCCCACATTGCCGGCCGTCGGCGCGGGAGCGGCGGGTGCGGGTAGAGATGGAGCGAGCAGCATAGCCATCAGTATCACCGCCGGAAGCCCCTCTCGACGACATATCCCGTGAGTCAGCCTTGTGAGCATAGCGTGAGTATAGCAGAGGCCGGGGAAGCCTGTCAATCAAAGCGAAAACCGCCCCAATCTGGTATAATAGGAGGTTATACTCAATCACTGCCTACTGCCTACCTGAACAGGAGAACCATGCGCCGCACCGACATCCGCAACATCGCCATCGTAGCACACGTAGACCACGGCAAGACGACCCTCGTGGACGCCATGCTCAAGCAGAGCCATATCTTCCGCGAGAACCAGCAGGTCGCTGAGCGCGTCATGGACTCTAACGCCCTCGAGCGCGAGCGCGGCATCACGATCCTGTCGAAGAATACCTCGATTGTCTACCGCGACGTCAAGATCAACATCGTGGACACCCCCGGCCACGCCGACTTCGGCGGCGAAGTCGAGCGCGTGATGAACATGGTGGACGGCGTGTTGCTGCTGGTGGACGCTGTGGACGGGCCGATGCCGCAGACTAAGTTCGTGCTCCGCCAAGCGTTGCAGCGCGGGCACAAGGCGATAGTCGTGGTCAACAAGATCGACCGGGTAAACTCGCGCGCGATGCACGTCATCAACGAGACCTTCGACCTCTTCGTGGACCTCGGCGCGAACGAAGAACAGGCCGAGTTCCCGGTGCTCTTCACCAACGCCGTCACCGGCCAGGCCGGGCTGGATCACAACCACCTCGGCTCGAACCTCGAGGCGCTCTTCGAGGCGATCCTCGAGCATATCCCAGCGCCCGATGTGCAGCCCGACGGCCCCGCCCAACTCCTTGTGACCAACCTCAGCAACGACGAGTACAAGGGCAAGATCCTCGTTGGGCGGCTGCACGCCGGCTCGTTCCGCAAGGGGCAGCCTGTGGCCCGGATCGACCACGAGGGCAACATCACGCCGTCCAAGATCGCACAGGTCTTCAGCTACAACGGCCTCGCCCGCAGCGAGGTGGACGAGGTGACCGCAGGCGACATCGTCGCCATCGCGGGGGTGCCCGACGCGAACATCGGCGACACGATCAGCGACTTGGCGGACCCGGTGCCCCTGCCGCCGATCCGCGTGGAGGAGCCGACGCTGCGGATGAGCTTCAGCGTGAACAACAGCCCCTTCGCGGGCCGCGAGGGCACCCACGTCACAAGCCGCAAGCTGCGTGAGCGGCTCTACAACGAACTGGAGCACGATGTTGCTCTTCGTGTCAGCGACACTGACACCACCGACACCCTGCTCGTGTCGGGCCGCGGCGAGCTACACCTGACGATCCTGATCGAGAACATGCGCCGCGAGGGCTACGAGTTCCAGGTCTCCAAGCCCGAAGTCATCTTCCGGCAAGTGGACGGCCGGTTGGAGGAGCCTTACGAACAGGTCGAGATCGAGGTCGCGCAGGAAGTGCTCGGCGTAGTCGTCGAAATGCTCGGCGCGCGGCGTGGGCTGATGCAGGACATGAAGTACCGTGACGACGGCAGCGTGCATCTGGTCAGCCGCGTGCCGACCCGTGGGCTGCTTGGCTTCCGCCAGCAGTTCTTGACGAACACACGCGGCCAGGGGATCATGAACACCCTCTTCGCGGGCTACGGCCCGCTCGCGGGCGCACTCACCGGGCGCAACCTCGGCTCGCTGGTCGCCTGGGAGCCGGGCGTCACCACCACGTTCGGCCTCTACGGCGCGCAGGAGCGCGGCCAGCTCTTCCTTGGCGCAGGCGTCGAGGTTTACGAGGGCATGGTCATCGGCCAGCACATACGCGAAAAGGATCTCGAGGTCAACGTCTGCAAGAAGAAGCACCTCACCAACATGCGTAGCTCCAACGCCGACGAAGCGCTCCGCATTGAGACGCCGCGCATCATGTCGTTGGACGACGCCATCGAGTACCTGGCTGAGGACGAACTCCTCGAAGTCACGCCGAAAGCATTCCGCATCCGCAAGCGTGTGCTCTCGCACCACGACCGCGCTCGCCAGGCCGGCCAGCAGAAGAAGGCCCAGCCTGTGCCCGCTTGACCTCGCGCCGCGAAGGGTGTATAGTTAAGCTGTTGATATTCGGAACCGGCCTGCTCACGTCTCAACGGTGAGACGGATTCGCCACAATGCTGCGGCCACGCACGGTCCCCGTAGGATATTTGATACCATTCTAACGGAGGCACCAAAGTGGTCCAATCTACTACGTCGCGCCGTGCGACAAAAGGCGCATCGGACGACCTTCCCGAAGAGCGCAGCCACGGCTACTTCTCTACCCTTGTAGAAACCGTCTTCCCGCTCGATGAGCAGAGCCTGTCTGCCCGCACGAAGGGCCGCGAGGAACTCGCCGGTCTCTCGGTGCAGGATCTGCTCGCGGCCTACGCCTGTATGAGGCTGTCGCGGGAAATAGACAAGATGGAGACCCTGCTCCACCGCTCCGGCAACCTCTGGTTCAGCATTGCCGGCGCCGGCAAAGAGGCGCTGAACGTCGCGGTCGGGATGCACCTGCGCCGCGACGACATCAAACTACCCTACTACAGGGATCACGCGCTCGCGCTGTGGTCGGGCATCACGATGCTTGATCTGCTGCGCCAGGGCACCGCCTCCCGCTTCGACCCGATGTCGGGCGGCAGGCAGATGACCAGCCACTTCGGCTCGGTCGAATTGAACTACCCGACCGGCAGCACCATGACCGGCTCGCAGTGCCTGCCGGCGGCGGGCCGCGCCGAGGCCCTTCTGCTCGAGGCGAAGCTGGGCACAAAGGTCAGCGAGTCGCTGCCGGATACTATCGTCTACACCTCGCTCGGCGACGGCACAACCTCGGAGGGCGAGGTCGAGGAAGCGATCCGGGACGCGGTGCGGACGATGGCCCCCCTGATGATCGTGATCGAGGACGACGAGTGGGCGATCTCCACCCCCATCGAGACTAACGTGCCCGGCGGCGACATCCCCAGGCTCTACCGCCAGTACGAGCATATCGGCCCGAAGAACCACCTCGAGATCATGTCGGTGGACGGCACCGACTTCATAGCGACATATCGCGCCGCTCAGGAGGCGGTGGACTACCTGCGCGCCCGCAAAGGCCCGGTGCTCTTCCACGCCCGCGTCACCCGCCCACTCAGCCACTCCTCTGCCGACACCCAGGCGTACTACCGCAACTCCGCCGACCTTGCCGCCGAGGAAGCCCGCGACCCGCTCGTCCGCATGACCGTCCTCCTCGCCGGCTACGAGTTCCCCGCCGAGAAGCTCGCCGAACTCGACGCGCTGATCTTCCGCGAGGTCCGCCAGGCGGCGAACACCGCGACCGCCGAGCCGAAGGCCGACCCCGCCACGATCCTCGACCACATCACCGAGTCGCCTCTCATCGTTGAGATGGACGTCCCGCATCCGGCCGATGTGCCTCCGCACCCGTCCCCGCCGGACGCAGAGCGCATCCCGATGCGCGACATGATCAACCGTGTGCTGATCGAGGAAATGGCCCGCGACGAGCGGATCATAATCTTCGGCCAGGACGTTGCCGACTTCCCACAGCCCGAGCACCACGAGGGGCTTAAGGGCAAGGGCGGCGTCTTCCACGTCACGCGCGGCATCGGGGCCGCCTACCCGGGCCGGGTCTGGAACTCCCCGCTCGCCGAGGCCACGATCCTCGGCACTGCGATGGGGTACTCCCTCGGCGGCTGGCTGCCGGTGATCGAGATCCAGTTCCGCGACTACATCCACCCCGGCTGGCAACAGCTCGTTGACGAGATCGCCACCCTCCGGTGGCGCTCGAACGGCACATTCGGCTGCCCGATGGTGATCCGCGTGGCCTACGGCGACTACCTCGGCGGCGCGGGCGCTATCTGGCACAGCGAGGCCGCGGTCGGCCCAATCGCCCACTACCCTGGCCTCCGCGTCGTCGTGCCGAGCAATGCCGCGGACGCCGCCGGCCTGCTGCGCGAAGCGATGGTCTGTGGCGACCCGGTGGTCTTCCTCGAATGCAAGTCGCAATACGAGTCCCACCCGGCCCGCTCGCCCTACCCCGGCGCGGATTACCGGGTGCCGCTCGGCTCGGCCCGCGTCCACCAGGAGGGCGATGACCTGACCATCGTCAGCTACGGCAACCTCCTGCCGCGCTCGACCGTCGCCGCCCAGCGCCTCGAAGACGAGTACGCGGTCTCCTGCGAGATCATAGACCTCCGCACAGTGGACGCGGGCTACGACCGCGCCGCTGTACTCGCCTCGATCAAGAAAACCGGCCGCCTGCTGGTCGCCGACGAAGACCGTCCGGTCGGCGGCTTCGGCTCATCGGTCATCGCGGACTTCGCCACGCAGGCGTCCCACTTGCTGAAAAGCCCGATAGGCCGTGTCACCCCGAAGTTCACCCGCGTCTCCTACGGCCCCGCCGGCGAGAAGGCGATCATGCCGTCGCCCGACACAGTGTTCGATGAGGCGAAGCGGATTCTCGGCCTGTGAGGGAGTCGAGGGATAGGGGATGGGAGAACGCGGCTGTCAACTATCTATGACCCGGATCATTGAAGGGGACCGTATCGGCCGGCAGGCCCAGTTACTGATCGGATGCTCAGCAGCGATTTTCGACGCGGCGGGCGAGCGGCTGCTACTGACGAGGCGCGCCGACAACGGCCAATGGTGCCTGCCGGGCGGGGCTATGGAGCCGGGAGAGAGCGCCGCCGAAGCCTGCGCCAGCGAGGTTTGGGAGGAGACCGGGCTGCGCGTGTGTCTCGGCTCACTGATCGGCGTCTACTCCTCTCCCAACCGCATCATCGAATACCCCGACGGCAATCGCTACCACGTAGTGAGCCTCTTGTTCTTCGCCGAGCCTATCTCCGGCGAGTTAGCCTTTAGCGACGAGACGACTGAGTTCGGCTACTTCACCTCTGCCGAGATCGCCGGACTCGACCTACTGCCATCCCACCGCGAGCGCATCCCCGATGCCTTCGCCCGGCAGGAAGTGGCGTTCGTGCGGTGAGTGGATAAGCGGGCGGCTGAAGGAGTAAGAGTGTGAGCGCGAATACCCCTAAGACCGATGCCCGAAAACGCCTACAAGGTGCAAGTATGGACCGCCCCATCGAGGTGTTTCGCAACGAGAACCAGCGCCTGGCAGCGCGTAAAGCAGCGCTTGAACTTCTTGTGGAGAGCAGAGACAGCCGGGCTATCGAGGCGGTGAGCGAAATCATCCGCTCCAACGGTAAACACACCGCGTTGCGAATGGAGACCATACGGGCAGTGGGGCACAGGCGTGTGGACGCCGTAGAGGTTCTTGACGCCTTGGTACACGCGCTGGCCGATAATAGCAGACGGATCAAGCGTTCGGCGGCCGCTGCCCTGGGTTATATCGGCGATGCAAGTTCTATTGAAGCCCTTCGGACTTTGCTGTCCCAGAAAGTTATAGATGCCGAGACGAGGGCACTGGTAGTTTCGGTCCTCGGAAAGTTCGGGATCTCGCGCGCGCATTCCGAGCGTGTGATGAGTATCCTGATCAATGTCCTGGAAACCAAAGGCGATGATCGAAGGGTTAGAGCAAGCGCTGCGTGGAGCCTCAGTAGATTCCGCCATGTCCAGAGTGTTGGTACTCTGGAAGCGATCGCTGAAAGTGAAGATGAACCACGGATGGTGAGAGCGGAGTGCATCAGGGCGCTGGCGCACCTCGCCAGTGAAAAGATGCCGGCCAGCGCAGGCACTGACGGCCTGCTCCGACCGAGTGGCTCATACATTCTCGATCCCTCCATGCATGGCCCGGACTGGGCAGAGGTGCAGGAGAGATTCAGGCGATACAAGCACTATCTAGAGTCCATCGGCGAGCGGCTTCCACCGGGTGCAAGAGAGTACGCACTGGGTTCACGCCACAATTGCCTGAGCCGAGAATGCCCACACGATTCGTGCCTGGAGGAGCTACGGATGGAAGTGCGCTCCACGGGCGACCGTTCACAGTGCCAAGAGTTAGACCTACACACGCGATTCCTCGGCTCGGATCTTGATGGGCACATCGAGTTCCACTACCGCAATGTGCGTGATTACTGGCTGGCAGCAGACGGCGGTTGGATGTACGATGACGTGCGCCTCGGAGAGGAAGGGGCCGTCATCCACGAGATCAGGTTCAGTATCGACAGCCACTGGCTGATTGAGTGCGAAGATTCCACCTACGAGTGGACGCCTTTTGACCTCAGTCCCTAGAACAGCCCCGGTATCTTCATCCCACCGGTGATCGCGCTCATGCGCTCCTGAGCCAGCGCCGTCGCCTTTTCGAGTGCCTGGTTAAAGGCCGCCATGACGGTGTCTTCCAGCATCTCGACATCCGCCGGGTCCACCGCCTCGGGGTCGATCTTTACCGAGCGCACCTCGTGGTGGCCGGTCATCACCACGGTCACCACCCCGCCGACCGAGGCTTCGACAGTCTCGTTGCCGAGGTCTTCCTGGATCTTCATCATTTTCGACTGCAACTGCTGGATCATCTTCTGATTCGGCACCATAGCTTGTTAGCTCCTTTCAGTAGTCCCACATTATACGCGCATCGGCTAATCTTCGTCCAGGAGCGCCTTCGCCTTCTGCGCGCGGGGGTTAGGCGGTGCCTCTTCGGGCATGGGGACGCAGCGCAGGTGGTATGGGTGGCCCAGCACCTCAGCCATCACACTCTCCATCATGTCGCGGTTCTTCGGCTCCTCGAGCTTCTTGCGGTGGAAGTCGGACTTCGGTCCGAAGCCGAGAACCAGGAAGTTGCCCTCGATGCCGACCACCACACCTGGCCCCAGCAGCACCGGCAGCGTGTGAAAGCGCGCCTTAGCCCTCTCCATGATGCGGCCCCAGTTCTCGCGGACACGACCGACATCGGCAACCTCGGCGGCAGACGGCGCGGGCACTGCCCCGTCCGGGGGCGGCTCGGCGGCGCGAATAGGCGTCGGGGCAGGGCGTTCGCGGGGCGCGGGTGGGGATGCGGCGGCCTGTGGGCGAGTTGTTGGAGCGGTCTCCGGTCTCGATGCGGGGGCGGTGTCCGACCTCTGCGGCGCGCTACCGGCCATGTTTGCCTCGACCAGGGCGAGTTCGAGCGGGAGGGCACCGTAGACTCCGTTCTTGAGGCCGATATCGGCCCCGCTGAACGCCCGTATCCATGAGGCGAGCGCGGGCAGGGATGCGCGGTCGGCCTGCGTTCGCAGCGCGGCGATCTCGTCGCCGGTCGCGTCGAGGGCGGCCCCGTCGCCGCCTGCGCGCAGCAGCAGCAGCCCGCGGAGGTGTTCGACCACCTGCCGATTGAACTGCCGTGGGTCCGCGCCGCTCTCTATCGCCGAGTTTACCGCGCCCAGGCCACCGGCGATGTCTCCGGCGATCAGCTGGTCCACGAAACCGGACACCTCTGCCGTGCCCCGCGCCCCAAGCACCGCCTGCACCTGCTCCAGGGTGAGCGTGCCGTCCGAAAAGCTCATCAGCTGATCGAGCAGCGAAAGCGCGTCGCGCATACAACCTGTCGCCTGCCGCCCGACGAGCTCCAGCACCCCCGGCTCGGCGGTATATCCCTCCTGTGCCACGATCCCCGCCATGTGCCCCACCATCAGGGGGAGCGGGATGCGCCGGAAGTCATACCGCTGGCAGCGGCTGAGGATAGTCAACGGCAGCTTCTGGGGGTCGGTGGTCGCCAGCACGAAGATGGTGTGTGCCGGAGGCTCCTCGAGCGTCTTCAGCAGCGCGTTGAACGCCGAGAGGCTCATCATGTGGGCTTCGTCAATGATGTAGAACTTGCGTCTGAAGACAGCGGGCGCGAAGTTCACCCGTTCGCGTAGCTCGCGCACATCTTCGACGCTGTTGTTGGAGGCGGCGTCTATCTCGATCAGGTCAACCGCACGCCCCTCGTTCACCGCCAGGCAGGCTTCACAGGCGTTGCAGGGCCGCTCGGTGCCCTCCGGTGCCAGGCAGTTCACAGCCTTAGCCAGGAGGCGCGCCGTCGAGGTCTTGCCGGTGCCCCGTGGCCCGCAGAAAAGGTAAGCGTGGGCCAGCCGCCCGTTCGCCAGCGCGTTTTGGAGCGTCTGCACGATCGGCTCCTGCCCAACGAGTTCGCCGAAATCGCGGGAGCGATAGCGCCGGTAGAGTGCGCCGTTGCTGACGATGGGGCGGGCTTCGGCGGCGCGCGGGGGCGGCGCGGCCGGCTGGGGTTCTGCTTCGGGTTCGGTTGGGAACATCGGTACTGCGGCGAGGGCGTCTGCGCTCATCTAACTTCCGGGCCTCCTCAATAGGGTACTCTCTATTATACCCGAAAGAGGGGTCCGGTAAAAGCGGACTCAGATAGGCAGGAACCGCACGAGGTCTTGCAGTTCTTCGGCTGCTGCACACTCCAGTAGCAACAGAATATCTTCTATAGCAACCGCGAACGGGACCGTATTCTTAACGACTACCACCCCCGGCATCGGTAAACTCGCTCGGATACGTTCATAGGCATCGCTGATAAGGGTTTCCCGGTCATGCGTAAGCAGGATGCGCCCTTCTCTTGCCGCCCATTCCAACAATATCGGGTCGGGGGCACCCAGAGCCTCAGTGTCTTGGACACGAACGATATCAGCTACAGGATTCCGAGCCAACACACCACGAATAATCTTGTTGTTGAAGTTTTCGTCGGCGGCGAACCTGAGCACTGGCTAAGTTGTCTTAGCCGCTCGATACGCCAACATCTTCTCCCGCCATTCAGCGTAGCCCGGTTCTGCCTCGATCCGCTTCTGTATTTCGTCGGCCTGTTTCTCCCGCTCACACATATACTCGCGGATCTCGTCACGGTGGCGAAGATAGTAGCCAATCACCGAATATACATCGGCCAGATCCAGCGACGTATAGCGTTCGGTGATTTCTTCGGGAGAGCAGCCCTCCTCGAAGGCGCTCACGACAAGTATCAGCAGCACGCGGGTTTTACCCACCACAGCGTTTCCATTGTCTGTGATTCTGATCGGTACTGCATCGTTTTCAATCGTGAGCGCCATTGTCGTTGCCTTTCATGCTGCCCTTACCGCACCGGCGTCGCCGTCGGCGAGGCTACGCGCGTCGGTGCTGCCCCCCCCTTCACCGGCACCAGTATCACGTCGCCAGCCTTGATCTGGTTCGGGTCGGAGATGTTGTTCACCTTCACGATCTCCTCGACCGTCGTGCCGTACTGCTGGGCGATCACCGAGAGGGCGTCGCCGGGCTTGATCGTGTACTTGATCGTGCTCGGCGTGCCCTGCGCGACTACGGCGGTGGGAGGTATGGTCGTTGGGCTGTTCACAGGGGTGACGTTGAATTGGATCTGGCTGATCGGGGTGTTCGTCGGCTCGCCGGGGCCGGGTGTCGGGGGGGGGCCTCCGATAGTCACGGCGCAAGCGCTCAACAGCACGAGGGCAGGCAGCAGCAGGCCGAGCAACAGCAAAATGCGCTGGGCGGAACTGCCCGGGTGCAGGTTACGGGCTTGCATCGGGATTACCCTGGTCGGTCGGCGCGTTGTCGGTCCCACCGGCGTTGCGGCCCGTGTTCGGCACCGGCGCGTACTCCGGCGGGGGCAGATAAACGACCTGGCCTATCTTCAACATCGGGTCGGACAGGCTGTTATAGACGTAGAGAGCGTCCCGCGTCGTGCTGTACTTCGCCGCCACCGTGTCGAGCGTGTCCGCCGGTTCCACGATATAGAATGCGGCAGTCGTCAGCGGCGTGATCATGCTGCCGCGTGTCCCCGGTAGCGGCAGTCCGTTGATCGTGGCTCTTGCGAGCGTCGGCCCACCGCCACGGGACGTAGATGCGGGGCCGTTGCCTGCGGGTGCCGCCGGTGCGGCAGGCGCTGGTGCAGCAGGTGCATGTGCAATAGGCTTCGAGTTGACCGTTATCCCGCTGCCCTGGGTGCCTGGCGGCGCAGGCACATGCAGCAGGCCAAGCCCGGAGGCGACCACGCCGCTCACCAGCAGCACGAGGGCGACAATGAACAGCGCGAGGTAACGCAGGCAGCCGTTGCCCAGGCAGCCCTTCAGACCGCCCTTTTTCTTGTCACCACCGCCGTGACCTGCACTGTCTCCATGCTCCGCCATGGCACGCTCCTGACCTCGCCCGCCCGACTGCGGGAGTGTGTATCTCTGTAAAACGATGCGCCCTTTGCAAAGTTGTGTCGCCAGCTATCAGCCTTATTGTAGCACAGCCGCACATGGTTGTAAAGCAGACCGGAGATTGGGTATAATCGGCGGGCGAACATCTGTGCAGAATGGACGGGCAGCGATTGGCGGATTATCTCGAAGTGGCGGTAGATCGGCCCTCGGCGGGCGATGGCGGCACCGGACTGGTGTTGACATATCGCAGCCCATCGGAGGGCAACCCTGGCGAGGGCCACCTTGTGCTCGTGCCCCTTTCGGGCAACGTCGCGCCGGGGATCGTCGTCGGCACGAGCGCGGAACCGCCGGACGCTATCGGCAAGATACACGAAGTTCTCCGTCTGGTGGACCCCGAACCGGTGCTGACGGCTGATCAGCTCGCGCTCGGCCGTTGGATCGCGGCCTACTACAGGTGCGGCCTTTACGCTGCCCTCGCGCAGATGCTGCCGCCGGGCCTCAGCAACCAGGAGGTCGTCACACTCAGCCTCACCCCTGCGGGCCGCGAACATCTAGCGCCTCTGCACGATGCCGGCCTCGCGCCCCTGCCGCCGCGCTATCGGCGTGTGTTGGGGGCGCTCGATGAGGCAGGCGGCGTGCTCTCACGAGATGCCCTCCGCAGGCGGCTCTCCGGCAGCGACCCCGCCGAGCCGGTGCGCGAGCTGGTCAAGCGGGGGCTGATCGAGCGCCGGTCGTCGCTGCTCCGCCCCCGCGTCGCCCCCCGGCACGAGCTGTTCGTGCGCCTCGGCCCTTCGCGGAACGGGGACGCGGCCCCGGCCCTCGGCAGAGTGCAGCGCGCCGTGCTCGACCGGCTCTCGGCTCCCACGGCACCCGGCGATGAGCAAGATGCCGCCGACGGCGGTTGGCTGCCTGCGCGCGCGCTCTACCGCTTGGTCGCGGGGGCGGGCCGGGGCACGCTGACCGCACTCGCCGGCTACGGCCTGGTGGCTCTCGAAGAGCGGGACGTCTGGCGCGACCCATTGGCGGGCATCAGCCCGCCGCCCTACGATGCGCTGACGCTGACACCGAGGCAGGGGCAAGTCTGGGAGGCGCTCGCATCTGCTCTCGAATCGTCCCGCCGTGTCCCCGGCACCCCGCCGTCCTGCTACCTGCTCCACGGCGTCACCGGCAGCGGCAAGACAGAGGTATACCTGCGGGCAATCGGCCTCGCGCTGCGGCTCGGCATACAGGCTATCGTGCTGGTGCCGGAGATCGCGCTGACGCCGCAGACGATGCACCGCTTTGCGGGCCGATTTCCGGGGCGGGTCGCCCTGCTCCATTCCCGCCTGAGCGCGGGGGAACGCTACGACCAGTGGCGGCAGATCCGCGACGGGCGCTTCGATGTCGTCGTCGGCTCACGCTCTGCGGTCTTCGCTCCCCTGCCCCGCCTCGGCCTGCTCGTGCTCGACGAAGAACACGAATGGTCATACAAGCAGGACAACTACCCCTATTACCACACCCGCGACGTGGCGTTGCAGCGCGCTGCGCTCACCGGGGCCGTCGTCATCCTCGGCAGCGCCACGCCGGATGTCATCACCTATCATCGCGCGTCCCGCCCCCACTCGGAGGGGGACGGCGTGAAATGGCGGCTGCTGACTATGCCGGCGCGCGTTGGCCTGGCGCGCGGGCCTGACGGCGGCGAGGTCACCACCGAACTACCGTTGCCGCCTGTCCGCCTGGTGGATATGCGCCAGGAGCTGCGCGGCGGCAACCGCTCGATCTTCAGCACGCCGCTACAGGAGGCGCTCGAAACCACGCTGCGCGCAGGCGAGCAGGCGATCCTTTTCCTCAACCGGCGGGGCAGCCGCACCTTCGTGCTATGCCGGGCCTGTGGCTATGTGCCCAAATGCGACGGCTGCGACATCCCGCTAGTCTATCACGCCGACATTGACATGCTGATCTGCCATCGCTGCGACCGCCACGCCCGCCAGCCCCACTCCTGCCCGAAGTGCGGCTCGCCCGACATCAAACGCTTCGGCGCGGGCACCCAGCGCGTCGAAGAAGAGATGCGCCATATCTTTCCTGCGGCGCGCGTCCTGCGCTGGGACCGGGATACCGCCGCCCGCAAAGGCGCGCACGACGACCTGCTCGGCGCGTTCATGCGCCACGAGGCCGATGTGCTGGTCGGCACCCAGATGATCGCGAAGGGCCTTGATGTGCCGCTCGTAACGCTCGTCGGGGTGATCAGCGCCGACACCAGCCTCCACCTGCCCGACTTCCGCTCCGGCGAGCGCACATTCCAGCTGCTCACCCAGGTCGCGGGGCGCGCAGGTCGCCGCACCGCAGGCGGCCAGGTCATCGTGCAGACGTATTCGCCCGAACACTACGCGATCCAGGCCGCATCGCGCCACGATTACAGGGCCTTCTACCAGCAGGATCTCCGCTTCCGGCTGTCTCACAACTATCCGCCGTTCAGCCGCCTCGCCAAGCTCGTCTACAGCGCCTCCTCCGAGGCCGCCTGCCGGATCGAGGCGACCCGGTTCGCCGCCGACCTGCGGACGCTCGCCGACCGCAGGTCGCCCGACGACCCCGTCGAGATCCTCGGCCCCGCCCCGGCCTTCGTCCACAAGCTGCGCCGCCGCTACCGGTGGCAGCTCCTCCTCCGCGCCCCCGACCTCTCCCCGATCCTGGCGGCCATCTCCCTGCCGCCCGGCTGGTCGCTCGATGTGGATCCCGTGAGTATGCTATGAGTAATAATCCGTGCCCAGCGCTTGACAGGCCGCCCTCCCTCGGCTATCATAGCAGCAGATCCCAGGGAGGAGCCTACCCGTGCAGAAACTCACAGGCCCCCAATACCGCCGGCTCTGCGGCATCCTCCTCAGCGCCTTCCCCAGCAAGAGCGATCTGGCCGAGTTGGTCCGCTTCCGGCTCGACGAGCGGCTTGATGCAATCGCCGGTGGCGACGACACTAAGGCGGTCGTGTTCAACCTGATCGATTGGGCCGAAGCCAACGGTCGCCTGGAAGACCTGCTCAAAGGCGCTGCCGCCGAGCGGCCCAAGAGCGCCGAACTCGCCGACTTCGCCCGTGCGGTCGGCGTCCCCCTCGCTGCCGCCCCCGCGCTGAACACCGTCCCCGCCCCGCCCCGCGACTTCGTGGGCCGCGCCGCCGAGATCGAACTCCTGGTCGGCGCACTCGCCCCGGCGGACGGCTCCGGAGGAGTGGCCGCCATCCGCGGGCTGGGAGGCAGCGGCAAGTCGGCGCTCGCCTACGCCGTCGGGGCTCGCCTGCGTGACGCCTTCCCCGACGGTCGGCTCTATCTCGAACTTCGTGGATCGAGCGACAACCCAATGCTTCCGACCGGCGCGCTCCAGACCGTCCTCCGCGCCTTCTCCGCCGACCCGCAAGAGCAACTCCCCCCCGATCTCGCCGGGCTCCAGGCCCTCTACTGCTCGCGGCTCGAAGGTAAGCGCGCGCTGATCCTCGCCGACGACTCCCGCGACGCCGCCCAGGTCGAGGCCCTACTGCCCCCGCCCGGCTCGGCCCTGCTGATCACCAGCCGCGCCCGCTTCTACCTCGAAGGCATGGTGCCTCTCGACCTCGATGCCCTGCCGCCGAAGGATGCCGAGACGCTCCTCCTGCGGCTCTGCCCCCGCCTCGGCAAGGCCGCGCCGAGCCTCGCCGAACTCTGCGGGCGGCTGCCGCTCGCTTTGCGGACCAGCGCAGGCGCGCTGGCGAACAGCACCCGCCCGGTGGCAGCCTATCTCGCCGAGCTGGCCGACCTCGGCACGCGGCTCGCCCACCTCGGACCCGTCGAAGCTGTCCTCCGCCTCAGCGCCGACGCCCTCGATCCCCCTGCCCAAGCTGTGCTCTACCAACTCAGCGTCTTCCCGACCGGCTTCGACCTGCCGGCGGCAGAGGCCGTGCTTGACCTGCCGGCCGCAGGCCCCGGCCCACAGGACGCGCTCGACCTGCTCTACCAGCGCAGCCTCCTCGAATGGAACGCGACCACCGAACGCTACAGCCTCTACGACCTCGTGCGCGCCTTCGCCGCCGCCCGCCTAGCGAACCCCGACGCGGCCCACCTTCGCCACGCCCAGCACTACGCCGCCGTCGCCGCCCGCTCCCAGGAACTCTATTTGCAGGCAGGCGCGGGGTTCGGCGCGGGGCTGGCGCTATTCGACCTGGAGCGTGCGAATATAGACGCAGGCTGGGCCTGGGTGCTCGCGCAATCCGGCGAGGAGGCCGACAACCTGCTGCTGCGCTACGCCGACTCCACGGTCCAGATCGGCGACTTGCGCTACGACAATCGGCGGAAGCGCATACCCCAATTCGAGGCTGCGCTGGAGGCAGCCAGGCGGCTGAAGCGCAAAGACGATGAGGCCAACGCCCTCAGCAACCTGGGTAGCTCCTACCTGGGGCTGGGAGAAGCCCGCCGCTCCATCGAGTACCATGAGCAGAACCTCAAAATAGCCCGCGAGGCCAAAAACCGGTATGGGGAAGGCATCGCGCTCGGCAACCTCGGCGTCGCTTATGCGGATCTGGGAGATACCCGCCGCGCCATTGGTTATTATGAGCAGGCGCTTGCCATCGCCCGCGCGCTCAAAGATCGGTGGCAAGAGGGCAGTGTGCTCGGCAACCTCGGCAACACCTACTCCGACCTCGGCGACTACAGCCGCGCCGTCGAGTACTATGAGCAGCAGCGCGACATCGCCCGCGGGTTCGGAGACCAACGGGGTGAAGGCATGGTGCTGAACAACCTCGGCGAGGCTTACGTAAACCTGGGAGACGCGGGCCGTGCCGTCGAGTGCTACGAGCAGGCGCGCGACATCTCACGAATTGTCGGTGACCGACGTGTCGAGGGGGCTGCGCTGAACAACCTCGGCGAGGCTTACGCAGCCGGCGGCGATTTTCCCCGTGCCATCGAGCATTATGAGCAGAGCCTCAGCATCCTCCACGACATCGGCTTTCGGCCCGGCGAGGGCGAGCTGCTGAATAACCTCGGCCAGGCTCATGCCGCCCTCGGCAACCCCCAGCGCGCTCTCAGCGACTACGAGCAGAGCCTATCTATTCTCCGCTCTGTCGGCGACAGGCAGGAGGAGGCCGACGCGAGCTGGCACTTCGGCCTCTTGCTCGAGCAGCAGGGCGACCTTGCGCGTGCGGCCGAGCTGATGCAAGTCCGCGTGGACTACGAGCGCGAGATCGGGCACGCCGCCGCCGAGCAGCACGCCGCCCAGCTGGAGCAGCTGCGGACGAGGCTGCCAAAGGGAGCATAGCGCCCCACCATCGTGCCGGTGCCGCGCACCTGCCCCCAGGGGTCGAAGTCCTGCGCGCTCACCAGGCTGCCGGGCGTGCCCGCCGAGGAGACAAGTGACACGCTGCCGAGGTGGTCACCGTGCAGGTAGTATAGCCCCGCCGGGGTGCGCGTGGCAACCATCTGCCCGTCGAACCCGTAGAGCGTGCGTGTGGCAATTGTACCCATGTGATCCCCGCACTAATCCCGTTGTCGATCATCGAGCGGTGCCGGCTCTCCTGTTTCGGACAACCCGCCCTTGCCGTACCGCTGCGACTCGGCTGTACCCCCGACCCAGCTTGAGCCGACCGCCGCGTGTCCAGGAGGAGCATAAGCACCCACTTCCTGTGATCCTCCAACCGACGGTCCTCCGCCAGCCTGCTTCGGCCCATGATCCAGCTTATAGTCTGAGCCGCGTAATCTCCACAAGCCGAGGTTGAAGCCTATGTTCAGGCCCTCGATGATTGAGAAGCCTATCCCCACGGCAGCGATTGATCTCGGGTCGTTTTGCTCGCGCGCGAAGAAGACGAAAAGCAAGGCAAAGCACATGGTGCCAAAATAGAGAAGACTGATCGTAATGGGAGTACGTGACCACCTGGTCCGAAGAGATAGTCCCTTGTGGGATGACCGCCATGCACGCCTCAGTGGCGTGTCGAGCAGGACAGCCACCACGAACAATGCGAAGCTGGAATCGAACATAAAGTTCACTGCTTGGGAATCTGGAGTCGGGGTCTGCGAAAAGGTCGCTAGAAACACCGCTAGGCTGCCCAAGAAGAGAAACGCCATTGTGCCGAGTGCTGCCCAGCCCGCCCAGATCTTTCCCATCGCTTGCCCTCCGCAGTTGCTTCTAAACCGCTCAGACCTCGCGATCCTCTGTAGCGGTCTTACGGGACGGATAGAACCGTAGGAGCCGCAGTCGGCTCTTGCACGCTCCACAAGCGTACAGTGCCGTCGAGACTGCCAGATGCTAGTGTCTTGCCATCAGGACTGAAGGCTACCGACTTAACCGTGCTGGTGTGGCCTTTCAAGACCACACCAGCGCCACCAACCTGCCGCAAATCCCACAAGCGTACTGTCCAGTCACTACCGCCGGAGGCCAGAAGCCTCCCATCTGGGCTGAACGCAACTGATTGGATGGTGTCACTATGTCCATTTAGCATGGTCGGCCCGGTCACTGGCTGCGTGAGGTCCCAGAGACGCACCAGGCGATCAACACCACCTGCGGCCAGCTTCCTTCCGTCCGGGCTTAAGGCAGCTGTTTCGAGAGCCAGCTCGCTCGCAAATATAATAGTGGGCCGACTGTTGAGATCGTACATGTTCCATAGCCCAATCGTATGATCGTAATAACCGACCGCCAGCTTTGAACCATCTTGGCTAAAACTCAGGGATGTAGTGCCGGGCGTGCCGGTGTTCAATAACCTGGGAGCGCCATCAGGCCGACTAGGATCCCATAGACTCAGGATGCTGCCGGCCCCTCCCCCGGCGAGGATGCTTCCATCAGGGCTAAAGGCTATGGGATGGGCCGAACCGTGCAAAATGGCGGGTTGTGCGGAAGGTTGGTGCCACTTCCATAAACGCACTTCCCGCTTGTTCTCGACAGAGGCAGCCAGGATCTGATCGTCCGGGCTGAAAGCAACTCCGGTGACATAACCCTGGTTCCCCATCAGGCTGGTCAGGGTGGTTCCCGGCTTACTCAGGTCCCACACGCGCACGGTGTAATCGCCAGTCAGGGTGCCATAGCCCGCCGCCAACGTGTGGCCGTCGGGGCTGAAAGCCACGGACAAGACTGAGGTATAGAGGCCGCCACTGCCGCTCCCGCCGCCGCTGGCCAGCGCCAAGACTGGGATTACAGACGCCAGTAAGAGCGCCGCAGCGCCTGGAGTCGCCAACCCTTTACGCATAGTATTTATCACATTATGCACAGGAATCAGATCACCCTCCGCCGATGCCAGCGACACCTGCCCGGGTGGTTTCTGTGCAGATAGTATACACCTGTCCAGGGTTCCGGGCAGGCTATCCGGCCTCTCTCCGACTCCAAGCAGCCTCCGTGCCTTCGTTTCTTCGCGGTTCGTAGCCCTACCCTGCCCGGAACCCTGGACACTCCCTGCCCGGACGTTGTATCATGAAGCCGGACTAAGGAGCCTCCCGATGATTGGACGCAAGCTGGATACGCGAACCCCCGCCCGAAGCCGAGGGCCCCGCCGCCTCGCACTCTTCGCGGCTTGCCTCGCGCTGCTGCTCGCAGTCCTTTACGCCTGGCTCTTCGGCGACCTGCCCTCCGTGGACAGCCTGGCCGCGCACGGGCCGTTCGAGAGCAGCCGGATACTCGACCGCAACGGGCGACTCCTCTACGACCTCGTGGACCCGCAGACCGGCCAGCGCACCATGCTGCCCTTCGAAGCCCTGCCGCTCGCGCTAAGGCAGGCGACCGTCTCCACCGAGGACGACAACTTCTACCGGCACCCCGGCCTCGACGCCGGCGGCCTGCTGCGCGCGCTCTGGACCGACCTGCGCGGAGGGCAGGCAGGCGGCAGTACCATCACCCAGCAGCTTGCGCGCACCGTGCTGCTCTCTCCGGCTGAGGCGCAGGAACACAGCCTCCGCCGCAAGGTCCGCGAGGCGGCGCTGGCCTACCAGCTCGAGGGCCGCTACTCGAAGGACGAGATCCTCGCCCTCTACCTGAACACCGTCTACTACGGCAACATGGCCTACGGCGTCGAGGCCGCGTCCCAGGCGTATTTCGGCAAACCCGCCCGCGACCTCGACCTCTCGGAGGCCGCGCTGCTCGCGGGTCTGCCGCAGTCGCCCTCGCGCTACAACCCGCTCACCGACCCCGCCGCCGCGACCGCCCGCCGCCGCGAGGTGCTGGACGGCATGGTGAAGCACGCCTACCTGACCAGCGCCGAGGCCGACACAGCCGCCGCCGAGCCGCTCCGCTTCGCCACAGGCCGCTACCCGATCAGCGCGCCCCACTTCTCGATGTACGTCCGCGACCTGCTCGAGGCCCGCTTCGGCACCGAGCGCGTCTACCGAGGCGGCCTCCGCGTCGAAACCACGCTCGACGCCGACATGCAGTCCACCGCCGAAGATATACTCCGCCGCAGGCTCGCGGGGCTTGCCGACAAGCACATCACGAACGGCGCGATTGTCGTGCTCGACGCCCGCACCGGCGCGATCCGCACGATGGTCGGCAGCGCAGACTACTTCAACCCCGCGATTGACGGCCAGGTGAACCTCGCGCTCGCCCCGCGCCAGCCCGGCTCCTCCATCAAGCCCCTGACCTATGCCGCCGCGCTCTCCGGCGACTGGACCGCCGCCACCGTCCTGCCCGACACCCCCGCATCGTATCCCGACGGCAACGGCCAGACCTATGTGCCCACGAACTATGACCACCAGTTCCACGGCCCGCAGCGTCTGCGGCAGGCGCTCGCCAACTCGTACAACGTGCCCGCCGTCTACACGCTCCAACACGTCGGCGTCTACGGCCTGGTGCAGCTTGGCCGCGCTGCGGGCCTCACCACCTGGGACGAAAGCCGTCGCTTCGGCCTCGCGCTCACCCTGGGAGGCGGCGAGGTCCGCCTGCTCGACCTCGCGGGGGTCTACGCCGCCTTTGCTGACGCCGGGCGCGCCCGCACCCCCTACGCGATCAGCCGCGTCACCGACAGCAACGGCACCGTCCTCTACGATGCGGCGACCGACCCCACGCTCGCCACCGGCGCGCCGCTTTTCGGCCCGCACAGCGCCGAAATCGCCTGGATCATCAGCGACATCCTCTCGGACAACGACGCCCGCATGCCGGAGTTCGGCGCGAACAGCCCCCTGCTGCTCGACCGCCGCGCCGCCGCCAAGACCGGCACCACCGGCGACTGGCGCGACAACTGGACGGCAGGCTTCACGCCCGACTACGTTACCGCCGTCTGGGTGGGCAACAGCGACAACTCGCCGATGCAGAACTCGACCGGCGTGACCGGCGCGGCCCCGATCTGGCACGACGTGATGCAGACGATCCACCTCGGCCTGCCCGAACGTTGGTTCCCCCAGCCGCCGGGCGTCCAACAGGTCGAGGTCTGCGCGAAGTCGGGCCTGCTGCCCGGCCCCGCCTGCCGTGAGCGCGTGCGCGAGTGGTTCATCACGGGCACGCAGCCGACCGCGACCGACACCTGGCAGCAGGATGTCGCGGTGGACAACACAACCGGACTGCTCGCCTGCCCCGGCTCGCCTCCGGCCTCCTACAGCCTGCGTAACTACCTGCTGCTGCCCGCCGAGTACTCTCAGTGGGCAGCAGAGTCCGGCCTGCCCGCGCCGCCGACTGCCTACGCCCCCGCCTGCTCCCCGACCACCGGAGGCACGGCCGCTACCGCAGGCGTGGACCTCGCGCTGGCCGCTCCCGCCGCCAACGCCGTCGCAGGCGGCCGGATCGCGGTCCGTGGGCAGGCCGACGGCC
Organism: Chloroflexia bacterium; assembly: GCA_050998805.1. Lineage (GTDB taxonomy): Bacteria > Chloroflexota > Chloroflexia > QHBQ01 > JAICKM01 > JAICKM01. The sequence goes on from JBPCPV010000042.1 coordinate 62,953, forward strand.
CCGGCCTCCTCTCCTGGACGCTCGCCTGGGGTGAGGGGGCGGATCCCCGGCAGTGGCACACCCTGGCGACCGGCGGCCCCGCTCCCGGCGTCCGCGACCTCGCCGCCTGGGAGAGCGGTGCGCTCGGCGGCGTCCACACCCTGCGGCTCACCGCCCACCTGAGCGGTGGGGGCACTCTCGATGTCAACAGCCGCATCAACCTCGACAACATCCCGCCTACCTGCTGGATCACCTACCCCAGCCCCGGCGCAGACCTGCGCGGCTTCGCGGCGGGTGAACGCTTTCCGCTCCAGGCCGAGGCGCTCGACAACGCCGGCATCGCCGCAGTCCTCTTCTACAGCGACGGCCGCCTCCTCGCCCGCCGCGACGCTGCACCCTGGACGCTGATGGTCGCCCCCGCCGACCTCGGCCCCGGCCCCCACCGCCTCTCGGTCATCGCGGTGGACCTGGCGGGCAACAGGTCGGAGGCGGCGGAGGTGCAGACGAAGTGAGTGATCAGCTTTCAGCTTGTCAGCTTCACCATGTAGGCTCAACCACCGACATGAGCCTACATGGCACGCATGGCACGCTATATACAGGACGTCGAATGCAACGCCCCTACCCTGGCCGATCTCGACGTAATCGAGGCTGATATAACGGCAAGGGCGGCTTCTCTGGTGATCATAGACACATTGACGGCCTACCTGCCCCCATGTAGGCTCATGTCGGGGGTTGAGCCTACATGATCATGCGTGCCATGTAGGCTCATGTCGGGGGGTTGAGCCTACATGATCATGTAGGCTCATGTCGGGGGTTGAGCCTACATGGTGAAGCTGACAAGCTGACGGCTGAAAGCTGACGGCTTGCGGGCGGGCGACCTCGCGGATATAATAGAGGTAGAGAGGACAATTAATGACCAACAGACCGATTGACCTGCGTAGCGACACCGTGACCCAGCCCTCTCCTGAGATGCGCGAGGCGATGTACCGCGCCGAGGTCGGCGACGACGTGTTCGGCGACGACCCGACCGTGAACCGCCTCGAAGAGCGGGCGGCGGAGATGCTCGGCAAGCAGGCCGCGATGTTCGTGCCGTCCGGCGCCATGGGCAACCTCTGCGCGATCCTCGTCCACTGCGGGCGCGGCGACGAGCTGATCGTCGGCATGGAGGCGCATATCCGGCACGGCGAGGCGGGGGGCGCGTCGGTGCTCGGCGGCGTCGCCATGTGGGGCATCCCGAACGCGCCCGACGGCAGCCTGCCTCTCGACGCTGTGGAGGCCGCGATACGCCCGACCGACCACCACTTCCCGCGCACCGCGCTGATCTGCATAGAGAACACCCAGAACCGTTGCGGCGGCATGCCGCTAGGCCAGGGCTACATGGACGCCCTCGGCGCGCTCGCCCACGACCACGGCCTGCCCTTGCACCTCGACGGCGCGCGGATCTTCAACGCGGCGGTTGCCTGCGGCACCACGGCAGCCGCACTCTCCGCGCCCGCCGACACCGTGATGTTCTGCCTCAGCAAGGGATTGGCCGCGCCGGTCGGCTCGATGCTCTGCGGCCCCGCTGAGTTCATCTACCGCGCCCGCTTCGCCCGCAAACTCGTCGGCGGCGGGATGCGCCAGGCCGGGATCATCGCCGCCGCAGGGATCGTCGCCCTCGACTGCATGGTGGACCGGCTCGCCGAGGACCATGCGAACGCGCGGCGGCTGGCCGAGGGCCTCGCCGATATGCCGGGGCTGCGGGTGGATCTCGCAGGCGTCCGCACGAACATGGTCTACGCGCAGGTTGCGCCGGGGCTGGCGACCGCCGACGGCTTCACGGCGGCCTGCGCCGAGGCGGGCGTGCTCTTCGCGCCCACCGACCCGCAGGTGGTGCGCCTCGTCACGCATTACGGCATCACGGCGGAAGATGTGGACGCGGCGTTGAGCCGGATCGCCGGGGTGCTATAGCGCCCGCAGTTCCCCCTCATCTACCTCGAACCGAGAGACGCCCGCCAAGAAGCCGGGGTCGAACGGCGTCCAGTCGGTGGTGGTGATCAGCACCTGCGGCGGGCGGTCTGTGGGGGCGAACGGCCCCGCGAGGGCACCCAGCAGGAAGCTCCGGCGCTGAGCGTCCAGCTCGGAGAGGATGTCGTCGAGCAGCAGGATCGGGGAGTCGCCGGTCTCTGTCCTCATGAGCGCCGCCTCCGCGAGTTTGAGCGCGACCACTGCGGTGCGCTGTTGCCCCCGCGAGCCGAACGCCGAGAGCGGCAGGTCGCCGATTGTCAGCCGGAGGTCGTCGCGGTGGGGGCCGAGCAGCGACATGCCCCGGCGCACCTCGTCAAGGCGCAGCTTATCCAGCTGGCCGAGCATCGCCTCGCTCAGGCTCGTGACGAGCGCCTCGACGTGCGGGATGCGCGAGTGTAGCCGGGCGGCGGTCGCCGCATCTACATCGAGCGGAGCGTCGGCACCCGACTGCAAGGCGAGCCACTGTGCAGCGAAATCGGGCGCGAGCACGCCACGGGCTTCGGGTGCCACGGCGGAAGAATAGGCGAGTCCGAGCAGCCCCTTGAACGGCACCGCCCCTGCCGCCACCGCGCCCGGAGATGCCGCGCCCACAAGATGGGTATGCAGCTCTGCCGCCAGCCGGTTGATCCGCGTGGCCCAAACCTGGCGGCGGAGCACGATGTACGCGCCCGCCCGCGACAGCTCCTCGTCCCAATATTCCAGCTCCTCGCGCACGCCCGCCGAGAGCGGATTGCGGCCCTGTTCGCGCATCTGGCGGAGCAGGGCGTTGCGCTGCGTGAGCAGCTTGTTGTACTGGCTGAGTGCGCGGATGTAGCGGCGGTCCACCTGCGCGATAGTCATGTCCATGTAGCGGCGGCGGCCCGACGGCGCGCCCGTCACCAGCTCGAGGTCTTCCGGCGTGAACAGCACGACGTTTATCTGGCCTATCAGGTCCACGGCGCGGCGCGGGACGTTGTTGATCTTGATCCGCTTGTGCGCCGGCGGCACAGCTATCGAGCGGTTGTCTTCGCGGGCGATCAGCATCTCGATGCTCACCGGCTCGTCACGGCGGTCGACTCTCGCGGAGACGCGGGCGAACGGCGGGGTGCCGAGGTCGGAGGCTGCGAGGGTGCTCACCATCTCGGCGTCGTAGGCGGTGCGCGGCGAGCGGGTGGTTGCGAGCAGGAAGAGAGATTCCAGCAGGCTGCTCTTGCCGCTGCCGTTGCCGCCCTGTATCACGCTGATCCCCGCGGGGACGGCCCAATCCAGCACGGCATAGTTGCGGAACTCGTCGAGGTGGAGGTGGTCAGCTTGCATCGGGAGATGGCGGCCGGGTGTCGTGTACGGGAGGCCGCAGGTCGGCGGTCGGCAACCGGAGCGTGGTTTCGGGGCACGGCTCAGTTGCGCCGTCGTCCGGCCAGACGTGTTGGAGGACGACCCACTGTTCGGGCGTCTTGCGGATCATCTCCTCCACCACATGCGCGATCTGCTGGGTGCCTAGCAGCGTGTCGAGTTCGCGGTCTCCGGTTCGAGCGAACTGTAGAGGCGGGTAGATCGTGACCACCGAGGAGTCGTTGGCTTTGCGGACCACATGCACGGGGAGCAGGGGGGCTTTGAGCCGCAGCGAGAGCGCAGCGAGGCCCGACGGCAACTCGGTGACTTCGCCGAAGAACTCGACCGGCACGCCGCTGCTCGTCAGGTCGCGGTCGGCTGCGAGGCCGATAACCTCGTTCGAGCGCAGGGCGTGGTAGATGCCCTTGACGGCGGCGGGGCCGAGCGGGATCAGTTTGAGGCCGAAGCGCGAGCGCAGCCCGTTCATAAACTCGTGCAGCTTGGGCGGCGCCATCTGCTCCGCGACGATGTTCGCCGGCCACCCGTAGAAGCGGGCCATCTGCGCGACCAGGTTGAAGTTGCCGATATGCCCCGAGAAGATGATCACGCCGCGACCGCCTTTGAGGGCATTGTCAATATGCTCCCTGCCGACCGCCCGCACCCGCTTTTTGAGGTCGGCCTCGCTGAGACCGGGCAGGCAAAGCAGCTCGTAGTAATTCTTGACCGCGTTGCGGAAGATGGCGCGGCAGACCTTGTTCAAGCGGCGTCCTTCCGCGTCGGGGCCGAGGACATGGCGCATGTTGTCTTGCGTGGCGCGGCGGGCGGGGCCGTTGCCGAAGAAGGCGATGTTGCCGATCACCGAGCAGAACCAATAGGCGAGCCGCCGTGGGATGATCGCGGCCAGCACCACGCCTATACGCAGCCCGTAGTACGTCAGCATGGGCTAATGCTCCCCCGTCCCCCGGCCGCCGACCCAGTCTTCTACGTCGGGCGGGTCCACGCTGATGCCGAGGGCGGTGCCGGTGAGTTCGGTGTCGGGCGCGCTCTCGACGCGGAAGCGGGCGCGCAGCCGGTTGATGCTCTGGCGCGTGCGGACTGCGCGGAGCAGGCGGCGCGCCCGGCGTCGCTTCTCCTGCGGAGCCTCGGCGAGTTCGGCGGCAATGGCGGGGCTGGGCCACATCGGGCGAAACATGTACCACTGGTTCGGCGCCCGCCGGATCAGACCTTCGAGCGCAGTAGCAATGGCCTGGGTGACCACCCGGATGTCGTCCTGCTTGTTGCCGGTCAGCAGGTGCTTGTATTCCGGCAGCGTCTCGATGCCGCCGACGTAGCGGACGTTGCCGCGCAGCCGCAGACACGAGCCGATCAGGATCGGCGCGCCGGTCTTGAGGGCGATTGCGGCGGGGCCGCTCGGCAGCCAGGCAGTCTCGCCGAAGAAAGTGACCGGGATGCCCTCGTCGGGCATCGGGCGGTCCACGAGCAGGAAGACGACTTCGTTGCGCCGCAGCGCCTCGAAGATATGGCGCATTGACCCGGCTTCCATCTTGATGATCTGGAGACCGTTGCGTAGCCGCGTCTGGATAACAAGCGCGTCCAGTTCCGGCGGCTCGATCTTGTCGGCCAGGGCATACATCGGGATACCCAGCTTGCCCATGAACGCGCCTGCGAAGTCCCAGTTGCCGAGGTGGCCTGTGACCGCGATGAGGCCCTTGCCTCCGGCGAGCGCCTGCTCCATCAGTTCGAGGCCGTGGTGGCGCACCAGGCGGCGGTCGATCTCGGAGGCAGTGGTATAAGGGAAGCGTATGAAGTCGCTGAGCGTCTTGGCATAGTTGCGGAAGCTGGAGCGCGCCGTGTGATGCACGGCGCGCTCGCTGGCGTCCGGCCCCAGCACATGCCGCATGTTGCTGACGGCGTTCCTGCTGTGTTCATGCCAGAAGTAGTAGATGAAGTCGCCGATCAGCACGGCGACCGCATAGGTCAGCTTTAGGGGTATCGCGCCGGCTATACGACTCAACACCTGGAAGCCCCGAAACTTCAGCCCCGGCGACACGCGGTTGAAGAGCCGCGCAAGCATACCACTCGCCACCCTTACTCGGCGGCGGCCGTTGTCGGCTCCGGGGCTTCCTCGGTGTGCCCGTTCTTGGCGATTGGCGCGCCGGAGAGGCCGTGCTTGTCTTGGCGACCGTGCTTGCCTTTCTTCGCCATGTCGGTGATGTAAGCCGCCACCATATCGTGTGCCGTGCTGTCGGGGTACTGGATCGGCGGGCTTTTCATAAAGTAGGCCGAGGGGCCTTCGAGCGTGCCGCTGATCCCGTTGTCGAGCGCGAGCTTGCAGCAGCGTACCGCGTCGATCACCACGCCTGCCGAGTTCGGCGAGTCCCAGACCTCGAGCTTCAGCTCCATGTTCAGGGGCACGTTGCCGAACGTGGTGCCTTCCATGCGGATATAGCACCACTTGCGGTCTTCGAGCCAGGGCACGTAGTCGCTGGGGCCGACATGTATATCGCGGGCAGGCAGGGTGTAGTCGAGCTGCGAGGTGACCGAGTTGGTCTTGCTGATCTTCTTCGACTCGAGGCGCTCGCGCTCCAGCATGTTCAGGAAGTCGGTGTTGCCGCCGAAGTTGAGTTGGTAGGTCCGGTCGATTTTCACGCCGCGCTCTGCGAAAAGCCGCGTCAGCACCCGGTGCGTGATCGTCGCGCCGACCTGCGACTTGATGTCGTCGCCGATCAGAGGCAGACCCTTATCGGCGAAGCGTTTCTGCCAGTAGGCTTCGCGCGCGATGAACACCGGGATGCAGTTGACTAGGGCGCAGCCTGCGTCGAGGATCTGCTCGACGTACCACTTGGTCGCCATTTCGCTGCCGACCGGCAGGTAGTTGATTACCACGTCGGTCTTGGTCTCTTTGAGGATACGCACGATGTCGGCGGTGGGGCCGGGGGCTTTGGTGATCACTTCGCTGAGGTACTTGCCGAGGCCGTCGTGGGTCATGCCGCGCTGCACCGGCACGCCGAGGTGCGGCACATCGCTGAAGCGATACGTGTTGTTCGGCTCGGCGAAAATCGCTTCGCTGAGATCGGTGCCGACTTTGCGGCTGTCAATGTCGAAGGCCGTGGTGAACTCAATATCGCGGATATGGTATCCGCCGAGGTTGGCGTGCATCAGGCCCGGGATCAGGGAGTTGTCGGGTGCATCTTTGTAGAAATGCACGCCCTGGACCAGCGATGAGGCGCAGTTGCCCACGCCGATAATTGCCGTGCGAACTTTAGCCATGTTCTACTCCTTTAGCCACTAATTAGCGCGTCGAACTCTGCCTTGAACTCGCCGAGCCGCTCGCGGTTGAGGCGGCAAAGCACCTGGCGACCGAGGCGGCGGGTCGAGATCAGCCCGGCTTGCCTGAGAATACGGAGATGCCAGCTTGTGAGCGGCTGGCTGAGGCCGAGGATGCGCGCGAGCTCGAGCACCTGGCGCTCGCCGCTGCGCGCGAGTTCGTGCAACATGCTCAGGCGCGTTGGGTCCGCGATCGCCCGCAGATATGGCCTGAGCGCGAGCGCGGCCCGCGCCGACGCCGGCATTTGCTCATTGCGTTCATCCTGGTCGTGCATTCCCTGGTCCGATCCTCTCACAAACAGTGCGCCCACATCCGAGCGAACCCATAAGCGGGCGCTTATATGATACCGGAGAATCGGGTTGTTGTCAAGCACCTGCCAATAGCTGCCGAAGCGCCGCCTCGCTGCTCTGCTGGGCAACGGCGATCACCTCGTCTCCGGCCAGCAGCGCCGTGTCGTCCTTCGGAACCTGCATATTGCCGTCGCGCATGATCACCGAGATCGCTACGTTTGGCGGCAGCTTCAGATCCTTCAAGGGCACGCCCGCCGCCAGCGAGTCCGCAGAGACAGTTGTTTCGACGATCTCGAGCTGGGCGTGCTTCAACATCCGAAGGTGAACCATCGGCCGGTCGGGGATCATCTCCTCGATCAGAGAGAGTATCACGTTGGTCTGGCTGATCGTCACGTCAACGCCGAGGCTGCGGAAGATCTCCTCGTTCTTCGGGTTATTGACCCGTGTGATCGTCTTCTTGACACCGAATCGCTCTTTAGTCACCTGGCAGATCACTAGGTTGTCCGCGTCTGCTCCTGTGACCGCGATCACCACGTCGGCGCGCGCGGCCCCTGCCGCTTCGAGCGTGGCTACCTCGCAGCCGTCGCCGCGCTGGACGATGGAGCCAAAGCGGTCCAGAAAAGTATTGACTTTCGCCGGGTTCCTCTCGATAAGCAGGACTTCGTAGCCCTCATTGACGAGGGTCTTGGTGAGGTAGTAGCCGACCTTGCCGCCGCCCACCACGATGACGTACATATCTCTTGCTCCTTCTTTGCCTGCACTGGGCTGAGTTATGTCCTGCGAGGGAACAGAGGGGTAAGGCCGCGGTGGCGGTTAGTCTCCTGCCGAGCAGCCGGTGTACTCGGTTCGCTCGGCTCTGGAGCTTCGGGCGGTTCCTGCGGGGTTGTTGCAGGCGTGGGCGGTTGTACAGGCGCGATGCGCGCGCCGGCACCGGTCGTAACTGCCTTGTAGATCCGGTTCGACACGAGCGTAGTCGGGCAGATGGTTTCGAGGCCGAGCCGGTGGAACGTCTCCTCGCGGTCAGGCTCGTAGATCCGAGCGATGGCACGGGGCACACCGAAGCGGAGTTTAGCGATCTGCGCCGCCATGATATTCGCGTTGTCGTGGTCGGTCACCGCGATGAATAGGTCGGCACCTTCTATGCCGGTCAGCTTCAGCACGTCCTCGTCAATCCCGGTGCCGGTCTGCGTGTGCCCGCGAAACTCCGGCCCCAGTCGGGCGAACGCCTCGGCATGGAGGTCAGCGACCGATACCTCGTGTCCATCTGCCGAGAAGAGTTGCGCGAGCCGCGCGCCCACCCGGCCGCACCCCATAATCACGATCTTCATAGCCTATCTCCTCTCATGCTGTTACCTCAGTGCCGACTCCGTCCGCGGAGCGCGCGCCACCCAGACTCGGCATGGGGCGTTCTTGAAAACGTAGGGCAGGGTCTCGCCGAGGCTGAACTCGCCGTGGCGGCGGCGATAGTGCGCGCCGATGATGATCAGGTCGGCACCCCGCTCGATTGCCTCATCTACGATGGCGACACCGGCTGACCGCGCCTGCAAAAGCTCGGCCTGTATCAGGGTATCCTGCCGTTTCGCCGCCGCCTCGGCATACGCCAGCACTACATCTCCCTGCTGCACCGCCTCCGGGAGATCCGCGTCAAGCGGCAGCGACTGCGGCACTTCGACCACATGTATCACCTCGACCTTGACGGTCTGGCGGGGGCGGCGGTAGCCATGGGGAACTGCTGCATGGGAAAGGGCTAGATCGAGCACATCCTCGTCTTCCGGCAAGCTCTTGATCGGCACCAGTATACGCGAAAAGTTCACGTCGGTCGGCAGACTTTCTGAGTGCGGTTCAGGGATAAGGCGAGGAGGGATTGCATAGCACACATAGTATACCACGATCCCGCAGGGGCTGCAAGCAATCGGTCGCGTTGACTAACTCCAGGTCCAGCGAGTATACTGTCCATTATGCGTGCTTTGCAATGGCGCTTGGTATCGTTCGCAATACTATCTCTGCTTCTGACGGGCTGCGCGGATAGCCGGCCGCCGCCGACGCCGGACCCCACTATGCCTGCTTATGACTGGCAAACCCAATTGGCGGTAGCCATGTGCTATGCGAAACAGATGGGTGCTGATCCGGTCTTGACGTGGGTACACGCCGGTCCCACGACGGCCAATTGGGCAAAGGACGAGCAAACTGTACCGGTCTTGGACACAGCCTTTTTTTTCGCGGATGCCCGCAATTCGAGTCAAACCGCGCTGGCCACCACATTCGTCCATTTCACCAACCCGCCGATCACCGGAACCATCTCGACCGATCCCACTATCGCCTGGGACACTGTGCCCATAACGGGCTACGTCCAGCAGCGGCTGAGTATGCGGGATGCCTTCGTGACCATGAAGCTGGGACCGCAGGATGTCTATCGGATGACGGCCCAGGAAGGGCTTGCTTTCCTGGGATCGTATCATACAAAGGAGTCGTCTCTGTCCCTCGGTGTGCTTGATGTGCAGGAATATCATCTGGACCAGTTCATCCCGGTCGAGAAGCGCCAAAGAGTACCCTTGCTGGTATGGATTGCCATGTACAGTAAAGATACCCAGAGCCTACGGTTTATCATCGACCCCTATACAGGTGAGGTTCTGGTGCGTGATACTCCGTCTAATTGAGCGCCAGCCCGAGTAGAGGAAGCTTGACGACGATCTACCTGGCGAGGGTGCTCGAGCTCGTTGTGCAATCGGGGCCGCAAGCTGACCCCTGATCGCTGAACGCTTACTCCAATGCTATGACTCAATCTCCACACGTATCACAACCTGCCCCGGCTTCGGCAGCGCGAGCGATAGGCGGCGGCGGTCGCGGTCCCAGGCGTGGGCGGTGAGCCTGCCGTTGAGCTTGACGGAGGCCGGCGCGGCATCCAGCCCGCCCACTTCGAGCCGGGTTTCGCGGGCTGGGGGCTGCCAGGGGCCGGTCACGGGGCCGACCTCGATCACTATGCGCCCGTCTCCGTCGCGGGCGCACATGAGGGGTGTGATCCGGTAATCGCCGCTCAGGTAGGCGAGGTCCGACCCGTTGTCTTCGTACCAAGCGAAGTCAGGAAGGCGGGTGCCGCTGCGGGCCGGGGGCACGGCGAGCAGGGTTACCGGGCCACCGGAGGCAGCGTCACTGTTGTGGGCGGCGGTGCCGAGTGGGATGACACAACCGCCGCGCACGAAGAGCGGGAAGTGGTCGAGCGGGGTCGGCACCAGCACGTCTTGCCCGCCGGTGTAGACGACACCCGTGGCGAAGTGCATCCAGCTTCCCGCCGGGAGATAGACAGCCTGCGCGGCCTGGCCGGGCCGTGTGACCGGGGCGACAAGCAGCGCCGGGCCGCAGAGCGCCTCGTAGTCTACCGTCCGCCCGCGCGGGTCGTGCGGGAAGTCCCAGGCGAGCGGGCGTAATATCGGTGCGCCGGAGGTCGCCGCCTCGTGGAACAGGCTGTACAGATAGGGCAACAGCCGGTAGCGGAGTTGGAGTGCGGCGCGGGCGTGGGCCTCGATCTCGGGGCCGAAGCTCCACGGCTCCTGGTTCTGGCCGTCGGTGCTGCCGGAGTTGTAGTGGCCGCGCATCAGGGGCATCACGGTGCCGAATTGCAGCCAGCGCAGGTACAGCTCGCCGGTGCAGCGCCCGTTGAAGCCGCCGATGTCTGCGCCGACGAAGGGCACACCCGACATGCCGACGCCCTGGCACATCGAGACCGCCATGCCGAGGTGCTCCCACCACGACTGGTTGTCCCCGGTCCAGACGGCGGCGTACCGCTGCACACCCGCGTAGCCGGAGCGGGTGAGGACGAAGCGGCGGGCGTTCGGGCGCAACCTGTCGAGGCCCTCGGCTGTGGCCCGCGCCATCTGCATACCGTATGCGCTGTGTACCTCGCCGTGTGCCCGCGTGCCTCCCCCAGTTTCGTGGACCACGTCCGGCGGGAAGGTGCCCGCGAACCAGCCGGGGTTCACGCCCTCGGTCTCTGAGGGCGCTGAGGAGGCTTCGGCAGGAGGGGTGTGCGGCTCGTCCGGCGTGCCTGTCGGCGCGGGCACCGGGTTCGAGACCGGCTCGTTCATGTCGTCCCAGATGCCGGCGACCCCGGCATCGAGCAGCGATGTGTGCAGACCGCCCCACCACTCGCGCACCGTCGGGTTGAAGAAGTCGGGGAAGACGCACGGCCCCGGCCAGACACTACCGACATGCGGCCTCCCGTCCGGCCACTTCACGTAGTAGCGGTTGCGGAACATCTCATCGTAGACCGCGTATCCCCGGTCCCGCTTCACGCCGGGGTCCAGGATCGTGACGACGCGGAAGCCAAGGTCACCCAGCTCCCACATCAGCCCCGCCGGGTCAGGAAAGGCGGCGGGATCGAAGGTGAAGTCCCGGAAGCCGTGCATATAGTCAATGTCGAGGTAGATGGTGTCGGCGGGCAGGTTGCGTCGGCGAAACTCGCGGGCGACATCCAGCACGCGGGACGCCGGGGTGTAGCTCCAACGCGACTGCTGGAAGCCGAGCGCCCAGCGCGGCGGCATCGGCATCCGCCCCGTGAGCGTGGTGTATTGGGCGAGCACGCCCGCCATCGTCGGCCCCGAGAAGAGGTAGAAGTCGAGCGCCTGGGCCTGGGCGGCAATGCAGACAGCATCGGGCCGGGCGCGGCAGATGTCCCAGCGCTGGAGGCCGGGGTGGTCGCAGAAGATGCCGGTCGTCCGCCCCGTCGCCGGGTTCCATGCCATGCCGACCGGGTGCGACTGGTACATCGCGTCCGTATCCGGCGTGTGCGGCCCGACATCCAGAGTCCAGAACGTCATCCGCGTGCCCCTGCGGTCGAGCGCGCCCGTCCTCTCCCCGAAGCCGAAATAGGCCGCCCCCGGCTCGGCGGGTATCCACGCCCACGCCCAGCCCTCGCCCCACCCGAACCTCACCCCCGACCCCTCCCCTACGGGCAGACGCGGCTCCGTCCGTGGACCCCCTTTCGTGTCAGGGGACGACAGCTGGGGTGTTACGTCGCCGACCACCGCGAACGACGCCGGGGCTGCCTCCGTGCCCGGCGTCAGCAGCGTCACGCGGAGGATGCCGTCGCCCAGCTGCTGCGCCACCAGCCGCGCCCCCGACGCATCCCGCGTTACCCAACGCCCCTCGGCGTCCCACTCTCCCTCATCCTCGGCGCTGAACACCGCCCCACGCCTGCCAAGCGGCGGCCACAGTTCCTCCTCAGCCTCCCCGCCGGCCTGCTCCTCGACTACGCCCTCAGCATCCGCCTCCCCGCCGCGTATCTCCTCCACTCACGCACCCTCCTATGTAGCGATCAGCTTTCGGCTGAGGCGCTGTTGGGCTGCTTGCAAGAGCCAATCCTGCTGGATTAGACGCCTAGTCGCCGTTGGCCCATCTCTCTTAGCTGAACGCTGAACGCTGACGGCTGAAAGCTAGCTGTGCTGCTTCCCCGGCCCCTGGTGGCGGCTGCCACGGTGGGAGGCGCGGCGGCCCTCTTGCGTCTGCCAGGGGTCGGTGTCCCACTGGAGTTCGGCGCGGCCTATCACCACGGTGTCCCCCTCCTGGATGCCCGCGGCTTCGAGCGCCTTGCTGATGCCGCTCTTTTCGAGTATGTTTTGCAGCCGGTCGAGAGATTCCTCGTTCTCCATGCGGGTCATGTTCACTATCCGCTCGATCCGCTTGCCGAAGACGCGGTAGAAGCCGTCCTCGACCTTCGTCACGCTGAAGGCGTTTTCGTTGGCCTCCGCCCGCAGAGTGTGCGTCGGTGTGTCCGGCGATAGGTCCAGCGTGGGAGGTGCCTGCGCGAGGGCCTCGCGGGGCGGCAGTTCGCGGAGTTCGGAGGCGATGCGGCGGATGAGATCCTGCACGCCCTGCCCGGTCGCGGCAGAGATCGCCATGACCGCGTAGCCATGCGTCGTGAACCAGGTGCGGAGGCGGGGCCAGCGCGCCTGGACTTCTGACAGGTCGATCTTGTTGACGACCACGATCTGGGGCCGGGTCGCCAGCGCAGGGCTGTATTCGGCCAACTCATGATTGATCCGCGCGAAGTCGGACAGAGGGTCGCGCCCGGTCTCCTCGGCGGCACCGATCTCCTCAAGCTCCGCCTCGCTCATCCCTGGGTAGAGGCCCGACGCGCCGTCGATCAGGTGGAGCAGCAGGCGGCAGCGTTCGACATGCCGCAGGAATTCCAGGCCGAGGCCCGCGCCCGCGCTCGCCCCCTCGATCAGGCCGGGGATGTCGGCGACGACGAACGCCTGGTCCTCGTTCGCGGTTACGACCCCTAGCTGCGGCTCGAGCGTGGTGAACGGGTAGTCGGCGATCTTCGGCCTGGCCGCGCTGATCTGGCTGAGGAGTGTGGACTTGCCGGCGTTCGGGTAGCCGAGTAGCCCGACGTCGGCGATCAGCTTGAGTTCGAGGCGCACGATCCGCTCCTCGCCTGGCTCGCCGTTCTCCGCGATGCGTGGTGCCTGGTGGACCGAGGTGGCGAAGTGGACGTTGCCCAGCCCGCCCCGCCCACCGTGCGCGACCACCAACTCCTGCCCCGGCTCGACCAGGTCGTAGGTCTCACTCTTTGTGGTGTTCGGGTCTATTATGTCGGTCTCGATCACTTCGGCGTAAGTGCCGGGCGGCACGGCGATAACCAGGTCGGGTGCATCGGCACCGTGCATCTTCTTGCCGCGCCCGTTGCCGCCGTCTGTAGCCTTGAAGTGTTGCTTGTGGTAGAAATACGAGAGCGTGTTCAGGTCAGGGTCCACCCGCAGGATGACCGAGCCGCCGTGCCCTCCGTCGCCTCCGTCCGGCCCGCCGTTCGGCACATATCGCTCCCGCCGGAAGGACGCGCTGCCGTCGCCCCCTTTGCCGGCCTTCACGTCTATCTTCGCCTTATCGTAGAACAAGCGTATCCTTCCTTGCCGCCTACCGTCCGGGGCCGAGCAGGGCGACGGCGGCACGGCGGATCGAGTTCGCGTCGGCTTCGTGGGTCATAGCCGCGACGGCCGTCTTGAACGGCAGCCAGTGCGGGATGTCCTGCTCGGACGGCTGGGGGCCGGCCGGCGGGCTGTCGGGTGCGACCTCGATCAGGTAATGGTCCACTACCTTCGTGGCCGGACGCCCACTCCGCCCGGTGATCGGGTACTCGACGGTGGCTAGGCGCGCCTTGATCTCCCCCCGCACGCCGGTTTCCTCTGTCAGCTCGCGGAGCGCCGCCTCCTGGGGCGTCTCGCCCTCCTCGATGTGGCCCTTCGGCAGCGACCAGTCGCTGTAGCGTGGCCGCTCGAGGCAGAGGATCTCCAATCCGCCGTCCGCGCCCACCCGGTACGGCACACCGCCAGCCGAATGTTCATCTTGCCTGCTGTCTGCCGCCATTACTTCTCCTATCCTCCCGGCCACCTGCGGCGCGTCCGCCGATTCCTCCACTACCGCACCCCCTATAATAGCCGTTGGCCTTCCGCCTGTCAAACGGAGAGCTTATAAGGGATGCGCTCAGGACCGCTTACCGCACGCGGACTTGCCGGAAACCGCCGGCAATTGTAGAATAGGGCATGGTCGTATCGGCGGCCGACTACCGAAAGGATCTCGATCTTGCGTATCTTACTTTACACCGGCAAGGGCGGCGTCGGCAAAACATCCGTCTCAGCAGCCACGGCCATGCGGCTGGCGGAGCGCGGCTACCGAACCGTCGTACTCAGCACAGACGCCGCCCATAGCCTCGGCGACTCGCTGGATGTCGCCCTCGGCCCCGAGCCGCGCGAGGTCGCACCCAACCTCTGGGCGCACGAGGTCGAGGTGCTCCATGAGATGGACGAGCACTGGGTCACGCTCCAGACCTACATGAACACTCTGTTGGCTTCTCAGGGGCTGGAGAGCGTCGTGGCCGAGGAGATGACCGTGCTGCCGGGCGCGGAGGAGCTGGCCGGATTGGTGCGGATCGTGCAGCACTACGACAGCGGCAAGTACGATGTCGTCGTCGTGGACTGCGCGCCCACCGGCGATACGCTGCGGCTGCTCTCCTTCCCGGATGTGATGCGCTGGTGGCTACAGAAAATCTTCCCCATCCAGCGTAAAATGGCTAAGCTGCTGAGGCCGATGGGCCGCTTGGTCATGCCTGATGTGCCGATGCCCACCGACAACATCTTCGACTCGGTCGAGCGGTTACTCAAGCAGATCGAGCGCATACATGGGCTGTTGGCCGACCCGGCGCTGACCTCGGTGCGGATCGTGCTTAACCCCGAGAAGATGGTGGTCAAGGAGGCGCAGCGTGTCTTCACCTACCTGAACCTCTTCGGCTACGCGACGGATCTCGTGGTCTGCAACCGGGTGCTGCCCGCCGAGGTCCACGACGCATATTTCGCGGGCTGGAAGCAGTCGCAGGAACGCTACCACCGGCTCGTCGTCGAGGGCTTTTCGCCGCTGCCGATACTCGATGTGCCGCTTTTCGACCAGGAGGTAGTCGGCATGGAGATGCTCGGCCGTATGGCGGAGGCTATCTACGGCGAGCGAGATCCGAACGAGGTGTTTTTCGTCGGCAAGACCGAGGAGATCGAGCAGCTCGGCGAGGGCTACCTGCTTCGTCTGCCGATGCCGTTCGCCGAAAAGGGCAAGGTCGAGATGACGCAGCTCGGTGACGAGCTGATCGTGCAGGTCGGCGGCTACAAGAGGAACATGATCCTGCCGCGCGCGCTGGCCTCGCTGCGGGCGTCGGGCGCAAAACTCGACTCGGGCGAATTGCGGGTGACGTTCCACTGAGTTGGACAATTCGCGGCCTTTGGGTTATAGTTATACGAATCCGGTCGGCACCCTGGCCCGGCCGTCGCCACGATGTGATGTATAGGAGGCACCAGCATGAGCGAACCGATCCCGTTTCCCCATCCTTCCGGCAACTTCCCGGCGGATGACGCGACTGAGGTGACGATGGACAGGCCGGAGGCATCGGGCGCATCACAGCGCGAGACGCGCCTGCTGCCCGACGAGGCCGAGATACTGGCAGGGATTAGCGGTGTGCTGACTGCGCCGCTCGATCTGCTGCCGGTTGAGACGCGCGCCCACCTGAAAAACGCAGGACGGGAAGCCGCCCTCACCTTCAGCAGTCTGGCCGGCACGTTGCTCAAGGGCGCGTCAATCGCGCTGAACGTGGCCGCAGAGACGCTCAAGGACTACAGCGAACGCAACGCCGTGCCGGGAGCAGGGGCTGCGGACCGCTCACGGCGGCGGGTAGATATCGAAGTCGAGTAGACGCCTGCACAGAGATTCTGAGCGCAGCGAAGAATGACAGTACTTGCATGGGTGGCTGATGCCGAACTCTCCACAAAACGAAGACCACTCTAGCGAAGAGCCGATGCTTATGCATCCCGGCGCGGATGTCGCGCGCGACCCGTCGGATCATGATGAGCTTGCTGACCTCGAAATCGCGCCTGCGCCCGATATATCCGACCTGCCTGACCCGCCCGAGGACGAGATCATTGCGGTCGCCAAAGAGGTGGAGGTGCCGGAAGCAGAGCTTGAGCTTGTGATCGAGCGCACGCTCCACTCCGATAGTGTGAGCGTGGACGACCCGGTGCGCCTCTACCTGCGCGAAATTGGCAAGACGGCGCTGCTCAAAGCTCCCGAAGAGACGAAGCTGGCGATCCGCATGGAAGAAGGCAGGCAGGCCAACGCCCGGCTGACCGAGATGGGCTACCGCGCGCCGGTGCCCGACTGGGCTGAGGTCGCTACCTCCGGCACCGTGCATGTCTCCGCGTTCGGTCGCCGAGATGTGCAGGTCGCCACGGTAACGACTAAAGTGCCGATCACGACGGTGCAGGCGGTGATCAGCCCCGAGCTTTCGCGCGAGGAGGCCGAGGCACACAAAGCCGAGCTATCGAGGCTGCTCGCCAAACGCGACGGCGGAATCGCCGCCAAGCAGCAGCTTGTGCAGGCCAACCTCCGCCTCGTGGTCAGCATCGCGCGCCGCTACCTGGGGCGCGGCCTCTCCCTGCTCGACCTGATCCAGGAGGGCAACATCGGGCTGATGCGCGCTGCGGATAAGTTCGACTACAATCGGGGCTTCAGGTTTTCGACCTACGCCACATGGTGGATACGCCAGGCGATCACCCGCGCGATCAGCGACCAGGGCCGCACTATCCGGCTGCCGGTTCACATCAGCGAGATGGTGGCGCGGCTCCGCCGCGAGACCCACACCCTACAGCAGCGCCTCCAACGTGAGCCGACCGAAGAGGAGCTCGCCCAGGCGCTCGGCACCACGGCATTGAGGGTCCGCCAGATCATGGAGATCGCCAAGCAGCCGGTATCCCTCGAAGCGCCGCTCGACGATACCGAAGACAGCTTCCTCGGAGACCTAATCGAAGACGAGCGCGTGGCAACCCCTGTAGAAGAAGCATCGCGCCAGCTCTTGCGCGAAGAAGTCCACAAAGTCTTGCAGAACCTCTCCGAGCGCGAGCGCCAGATCATCGAACTCCGCTACGGGCTGTTGGACGGCAAGCCGCGCACACTCGAAGAGGTCGCCAAACACTTCAATATCACCCGTGAGCGCATCCGTCAGATAGAGACCAAGATCATGCGGAAGCTCCGGCACCAGCGTTTCGGCGGCACTACCCTACAGTCATATCTCAACGACGGGTGATCTGCGCCCCTCTTCACGGAAGCAGATAACAGGCCAAGTACTCCAGATGGTAGCCGCTGGGAAGGATCCGCGGCACGTTGAGTAGGAATAGGTGGTCGTCGAACTGCGCGCTGTAGAAGCGGTATAGCGGCACCGTGCCTTCTGTCCTGCGTGCGTAGACATATCCGCCGCCCGCGCCTCCGTTCGGCGAGGTTTCGAGCGTCCACCCATTGCTCAACGCCACGTCGCGCTCGTTGTCTGAGAGCGTCAGTAGGTGACGTTCGGCGGGTGCTTTCTCGCCGTTGTACAGCCGGTAGAAGGGCGTCGTGTTAGGGGCCTGCCTGTCCCAGACATTCCCGATGTTGCCCTGGTCGGTGAAGCCGCTCTTCGTGATAATCCGGCTGCGCTCCGCAGGGTCGATCGTGTAGAAGTGTTCGTGCGACTTCGAGTTATACAGCTCGTAGAGCGGCACAGCGCGAGGCGAAGGCGTGGGGACCGGCGTGGCGGTCGGTGCCGGCGGAGGCGGAGGCGGCGAGGAGCAGTTAACGTTGCCGTAGCGCCACATCCGGTAGTGAGCGCCGATATTGCCCATCTGCACGTTCCAGGGGGCGGAGTAGGCCGGGATGTAGGTGAGAACGCGGCGTTGGAACACCTGGATCAGCACGTCGGTGAGCGTTCCGCCGACCTTCACGCGCGCCCAGTATGCTTCGGAGAGCGGCAGCCCCGCCACGAAGCTCGGAGTCACAGAGAGCTTGCCGGTCGTCAGCCGCCCGTTCTCGTAGATCGGGCCGACCTGGTTGATGTAGTCCCAGAAGATCTTCGGCACGTTGTGTTGGCTGGTGGGGTCGTAGTATGTGATGACTGTGCCTGGGTAGAAGGCTTTGGCGGGGTCGTTGCCGAGAGTGCCGTCGCGGGCGATGGTCAAGGTAGCGTCGCGGCCAATCGCGCTCGGCGACAGGTGCCGGCCAGCGGGTGTCGAAGTAACGCTCTGGAAGGTGTGATACGTCGGCGCGTTCGGGTCGTCGAGGTCGCTCGCCAGGTTAATGTCGGCGGGGCTGCGGGTCTCGTAAGTGCTGTTGCCGGTCTGCACCAATCCGGCGATCATCTCGTATGCGAGCAGGCCGTTCGTCACGAACCAGGGGCTGTTCTGGTCGCCGGACGGGTTGTTCAGCTCCATGCGGCTCTTGTCGAAGTACTGCACCAGCCGCGTCTTACTGCCGTCGGGAGCGTCCACGTAGGTTTCGCGGAGGCTACAGCCGGGCGTCGGCCCCCAGTACCAAGAGCGCACTGCCTGGTGGGAGGCCACCGGCTGGTCGTCGCGCTGCCAGGTGCGGAGGAAGGAGGTGTCTGCGAAGTCGGCGGCGCGGATGGCGGCCTGCCCCGGCAGGCTCATGCCGAGCATCAGCAGCCCCAGGGCGGCCATACCCATGCGAAAGAAAATCGGGTTTCTCATCGTTGTCTCCTGTCTATGTCTGTATCGGCCAACGAGAGATCGAGTCCCTCATAATCTATAACGCTCGGACATCCGCAAGGTTGCGTGTCGCTCTCCGGCGGTGTAAAATGTCGGCTATGACAAACCGAGAGATTATAGTTATCGGCCTCGGACCCGGGGCGTGGGACCAGGTGACGCTCGAGGCCCGCGACCTACTCGCCGCCGCGGAGTCGGTCATACTCCGCACGACGACTCACCCGACCGCCGCGCACCTCCCGAAGCACCTGCGGATCGAGAGCTTCGACTACCTCTACGAGCGCGAGGCCGACTTCACGAGCATCTACCGCCGGATAGCCGACGCACTGACAGAGCGCGCTCTTGCTGTGGAGGGACCGCTGCTCTACTGCGTGCCCGGCCACCCGCTGGTCGGCGAAGCCTCGGTGCGGCTGCTGCTGCTGGCGGCGCGAGCTGCCGGAGTGCATGTGCGGATCGTGGCGGGGCTGTCGTTCCTGGAGCCTGTCTGTACCGCGCTCGAGATCGACCCGCTCGAATACGGCTTGCAGATCCTCGATGGCACCGAACTCCTCGGCGTGGGCGACCCCGCCCCCGACTCGTCGCGATGGCTCGCGCCGAAGAGCGGAGCGCCGCCGACCGACGCCGAGCTCCACGAGCCGTTCTATTTCAGCCCTTATGCGCTGCCCATGCCGCCCGAAGCCTTCCCGACGCAGCAGGGCCTCAGCACGATGCTGCCCGCGCTGATCACGCAGGTATATAGCGACCGCGTGGCCGGGGCGATCAAGCAGGCGCTGCTCGAAAAGTACCCGCCTGATCACCCGGTCGGCCTCGTGATCGCGGCGGGAGTGCCGGGCGCGGAACGTGTGCTGCGCGTGCCGCTCGCCGAACTCGACCACGGCCACGGGATCGATCACCTCGCGTGCGTCTACCTGCCGCCGCTCGACCCGCTCGCCAACCCCCGCTCGGTGGACGCGCTGATCTACCTGATGGGCAGGCTTCGCGGACCCGGCGGCTGCCCGTGGGACCGTAGGCAGACGCACGAGTCGCTGCGCCGCTACCTGGTCGAAGAAACCTACGAGACGCTCGACGCGCTCGACTCCGGCGACATAGAGCATATCGTCGAGGAGTTGGGCGACCTGCTGCTGCAGATCGTGTTCCACGCGCAGCTCGCGGTTTCCGAGGAGGAGTTCACGCTCGGTGATGTCGTGGCGTCCATAGTGACGAAGCTGGTGCGCCGCCACCCGCACGTCTTCGGAGAGGTCGAGGTCGCCGACGCCGCCGGGGTGTTAACCAACTGGCAGACGATCAAGGCGGCGGAGAGGCGAGGTGCGAACGCCCCAGATGCCGAGTCGGATCTCGAAGTGACCGGCTCGCTGCGTAGTGTGCCCCGCGCCATGCCTGCGCTCGAACAGGCGCAGCAGATTTCAGAGCGGGCCGCAGACGCTGGCTTCGAGTGGGACGCGATGCCTGATGTGTTTGCCAAAGTTCGCGAGGAGCTGGCCGAGATCGAAGGAGCGACCGACCCGGCGCACCGCGAGGAGGAGCTGGGCGACCTGCTCTTCACCCTGGTGAACGTCGCGCGCTGGTGGGGCGTGCGTCTCGAGGATACGCTGGCGGCGGCCAACCGCAAGTTCGTCCGCCGCTTCGCCGAGATGGAGCGCCTAGTCGTAGCCGACGGCCTCCGCCTGCGCGGCATGACCGGCTCCGAGATGGAGGCGTACTGGCAGGCGGCGAAGCGGGTCGAGAAATAATCAGCCTTCAGCTTTCAGCTTTCAGCCGTCAGCTTTCAGCCGTGCCACCGCGCCCGTATCGCCGCCGTCCCGGCGGCACGAGGGTTGTGCAGTTGTGTTGGGGGGGATAGAGACCCCTCTCTCTACCCCCGCCGTCCACGAATTGGACCACGAATACACGAATAGTATGAGGTGGTCGGCGGGATCGGGGTGTGGCGACGGTCCACGGGCGGAGCCGTGTCTTACATGAGCCGAGGCCGCCGGGACGGCGGCAGTACATGAGCCGGAGCCGCCGGGACGGCGGCGATAC
Source organism: Chloroflexia bacterium (assembly GCA_050998805.1). GTDB lineage: Bacteria > Chloroflexota > Chloroflexia > QHBQ01 > JAICKM01 > JAICKM01. Next base: position 83,949 of record JBPCPV010000042.1, read on the forward strand.
GGCTGACGGCTGACGGCTGACGGCTGACGGCTGACGGCTGACGGCTGACGGCTGATAGCTCCGCAAAATGACGCCTTGCACAAGCCCGCACGATTTGCTATAATGGCGGCGTAGTCTTCGGGGTGTAGCGCAGCCTGGTAGCGCACTTGAATGGGGTTCAAGAGGCCCCGCGTTCGAATCGCGGCACCCCGACTAACGGTGGACGGGGGTTGGTGATCGGGTCTCAGGGCACCGATTACCAACCCCCGTCCCCTATATTTGCAGCCCGCCCGTCAGTGCCGGGTTCGTGTCTGTGGGAGAGCGGCTCCGCCCTCGATGAGTCAGACCCACCAAATTCTTACTCCGCAAGCAATAGAGCCTGGGCAAGTAAATCGAGCGCAGAGCGACTCTCCCACAAACGACCCCTTAGTTCAAGCACCGACCCCTTCCCGTAGATGTGGCTAATCACAAGATGAGTATTGGCTGGCGAAAAGCGCACATCTGTGCTATAATGGGGCCGGGGGAGAAACGTATGGGCAACGCACGAATCATAACCCAGACCTCGGTGCGACGACTAGCGATCACCCGGCAACGGCTGGCGGGGCCGCGGCCGGCTGGCGACCCCTCGGGCATCCACGGCCTGGTGTGCGACCTCGGCTACCTACAGCTCGACCCGACGAGCATCGTGGCGCGCAGCCACCTGCTCGTGCTCTGGAGCCGGCTCGGCCTCTACGACCCCGCCTCGCTCGACACGCTGCTCTGGGACGAGCGGCGGCTCTTCGAGTTCTGGATGCCGGCTGCGGCCATCGTACCCACCGACGACTACCAGCTCTACCAAGCCACTATGCGCCGGTTTGCTACCGGCGACGGCCCATGGGAGCGCCGTGTGCGCGACTGGATGGCGGCGAACTCGGCGCTGCGCGAGAGCATACTCGCCGCGCTGGCGGCAGACGGACCGCTGCCGGCAGAGCGTCTGGAGGATACTGCGGCCGTGCCCTGGGAGTCGAGCGGATGGACGCACGGGCGCAACGTGGGGCGTATGCTCGACTTCCTCTTTGTGCAGGGGCTAATCATGGTCGCTGGGCGGTCGCGCGGCCACAGGCTGTGGCACTTGGCGGAGCGATGCCTGCCTGCGGATACGCCCCGTGAGGCGCTGACAGACCGTGAGGTGTCGCGACGCCGCGTGCAAAAGTCGGTGAGGGCGCTCGGCGTGGCCCGCCCATCGCAGATCCGCGGCGGCTCCCACGACCTGAAGGGAGTTCTGGCCGAACTGGAGGCCGAGGGCCGCATCCTGCCGGTGGCGGTGGCCGAGCTGCCCGGTTCCTGGTACATGCACGCCGACGACCTGCCGCTGCTCGACAGCCTGGAAGCCAGTGCCTGGGAGCCGCGCACGACCCTGCTCTCGCCGTTCGACAGCCTGATCAGCGACCGCGACCGCACCGAGGAGCTGTTCGGCTTCCGCTTCCGGCTCGAAATCTACGTGCCGAAACCGAAGCGGGAATACGGCTACTTCGTGCTGCCGATCCTCCACGGCGACCGGCTGATCGGCCGCCTGGATCCGGCGCTCGACCGCAAGAGCGGGCGGCTGACGATCAACGCGGTCTACGCGGAACCCGACGCCCCGCAGACGCCGGAGACCGCCGAGGCCGTGCGCGCCGCCGTCTCGGATCTGGCTGCTTTCATCGGGGCACGGGAGGTTGCCTACACCGACCGCGTGCCGGAGGGCTGGGGAAGCGGCTTGCACTGATTACTCACCACGCAGCACCTCCAGCGGTCGCACATGCGTCGGACGCCAGCCGACGAGCGTGGTGATGCAGAGGGCGAGCGTGACCGCAATGCCGACCATCAGCACTGCCAGGACGGGGTCGAGGGAGAGTTGGGCTGCCGGCTGTAGCTGGTTGACGATAGCCATCGCTGCGGCGACGGCTATCATGCCGAGTACACCTGCCAGTAGACCGAGGAGCGCGCTTTCCAGCACCAGCGAGCCAAGAACGCGACCGGCCGTGTAGCCGACCGACTTGAGGATGCCCATCTCCCGCCGCCGCTCGATCAGCGCGAGGCCGACGCCGTTGGCGATCAGGATCGTGCCGGCGAGCAGCGCAAGCCCGGCGACCGCGAAGACGAAGTTGAGTAGGCTTGCGAAGCGGCGCTGGAGCGCGTTGTTCACGTCCGACTTGCTCACGATCACCGTCTGCGGCAGACTCCGCCCCAGGTCCGCCTCCGACGACGCCAGGCTGCTCTCAGGCAGGGCGGCGACGAAGGTGATAGGCGCATCGGCCCCTGCCAGGTGTGCTGCCGTCTCCTGGCTCACGAGCAGGCCGGTCGCAGGCCCAAGTTGCAGCTGCACGAGCTGCAACTTCTGTATCTCGTAGAAGCCGTCTACACGCAGCACGACGGCTTTGCCGCCCGCCAGTGTCGCCGTCAGTGTGTCGCCGGCTTTCAGCGACAAGGGCGCGGCCTGCGACTCCGAGGGCAGCAGCGCGGCGTCTGCGGCCCCCGTCCATTTTCCGGAGGTCACCTGCACGTCCCAGGAGAGGTCGTCCTGCGCGCGGCCCTCCAAGTAGTTGATGCCGGTGGGGCGGGCCGCCCCATGTGCCTCCACCCCGGCGAGCGTGATGTGTGTGCGCGGCTGCACCCCGGTCGCGCCGACTCTAGCCAACTGTGTCGAGATCGTGGGCGCGTCGGCCTGCTTGCCGTAGACGAGCAGGTTTGTGCCGCCGATCGCGATCCCCCTCGCCGCGACCCGGTTGACCACATTGAGTATCGTGCCGCCCGAAAAGCCGATGCTGAAGACGCCCATGAAGAGCGCGATCAGCGGGAAGACCGCCCGCAGCGGCCTCCGCTTCATGTTCTGGCGGGCCAGCCTGAGCATCGGCAGCTGTGGCATCGGCACCCGCAGCAGCACGAAGAGCGTGCCGCCGAGCAGCACCGTGAAGCCGACTAGCCCAGCGATGGCCGCGCCGACGATCTCAGCCCCCTCCAGCGGCGAGCCCATGACAATGCTGCTGACCGCCGTGAAGAGAGCTACAAGCAGCAAGAGCAAACCGCCGCTCGCCACTATGGTGCGCGCTCCAGGGCGGGGCGGCAGGCTGCGGAGCAGCACGGCGGGGCGCACCGAACTCGCCCGCACAATCGTGTACAGCCCGAAGATCACCGAGGTACACGCGCCGATCATCACGCCGCCGACCAAGATCCGCCAGTCCACCGACCAGGAGATCAGGAAGATGCCGACGTTGCCGAAGAGGTTCATCAGTACGGCGGCCAGGCCGAGGCCCAGAACCATGCCGATGAAGCCGCCGAGCAGGCCGAGGAGCGCGGTCTCGACGCCGAAGAGCGCGAGCAAGTCGCGCCGCCGGTAGCCCATAGTCTTCAGCATCGCGATCTCGAGGGTGCGGCGGGCCAGTGCCACCTGGAGAGTGTTCGCGACGCCGATGCCGCCGACGATCAGGCCGAGTATCCCCGCGCCCTTGAGCATGAAGTCGAACACCGCCGATGTCTGGTTGCCGCCCACACCGAACTCGTCGGCGAGGAGGACATCCCAGCCCCCGGCTCCGAGTTTGGCCGCCGCCGGACTGCCTGGGTTCCATGTGGCGGTGGCGAGGTTCACGACTTGTGGACGACCGGAGAGCTTCTTGGCCGTGTCAAGGCTGTAGTAGATCCGATCGCCGGCCCTATCGGGCGAGTCCTCGGCTATTCCGGTGATCTCTAGGGGCGCAGCATCGGCACCCGGATCGCCGATCAGGGTGAGGTGGTCGCCGACCTTCAGGCCGAGGCTGTCGGCCATGTCGTGTGTGAGGACGGCACCCATCGGCCGGCGGATCGCATCGGCGAAGGTCACGCTCCTGTCGCGCAGGGGGATGCTGCCGACGAGCGGGTACGTGGCGGGGTCAACGCCGAGCGGCGACTGAAAGCCGGCGTATATCTGGCCGGTGTTCGAGGGCTTGAGCATCCGCACGGGCTGCTGGGCGATCAGCGTGTAGCCGGTGAGAGTGCCGTCTGCCTTCAGCTGGGCGAGCAGCGCTAACTGCTGTTCGCTGGCGACCGACTCGCCTTCGCTGTTAGCTCCGTCCCTGACGAGGCGCATATAGCCGTCGCCGCCGGCGACGGCCCGCTTGTCGGGCACGACTGCGGCGTGGATCATGCCGGCCAGAAGCTCCATGCCGACAAGTGACATGACCCCGAAGGCTATGCAGAGCAAGGCAAGCAGGGTGCGCGCCCCGCCCCGCTGCAAGGCGCGGACCGCGTATCGGGTGTAGAAGGCAAGCGTCATCGTTGGCCTCCGGCAGCCGCCAACGTAGCCGGGGTGAGCGACGCCGCGCCGGGGTCGGCCAGCTTGCCGTCAACGATGTGCAGCACGCGGTCGGCGCGCGCCGCTATGTCGGGGTCGTGCGTGGCGATGATCAGCGTGACGCCAAGCTCGTCGTGGAGCTTCGTGAAGAGGTCGAGCATGGCCGTGCCGTTCATGCTGTCGAGGTTGCCGGTCGGCTCGTCGGCGAGTAGGAGCGCCGGCTCGGTTACGAGCGCGCGGGCGATCGCGACGCGCTGCTGCTCGCCGCCCGAAAGCTGGTGGGGCTGATGCTTACGCCGTGGGCCGAGGCCGACGCGCTCCAGCATCTCCCGTGCCCGATCCGACGCCTGGCGATGGTTCGCGCGCACATAGAGCGGCACCTCGACGTTCTCCTGCGCGGTCAGCGAGGGTATCAGGTTGAAGCTCTGGAAGACAATGCCGATCTTGCGGTTGCGGATCTGCGCGAGGTCGCCTTCGCCCATATCGCTGATGTCCACGCCGTCTATGACGATCCTCCCGCTTGTCGGGGTGTCCAGCCCCGCGATGATGCCGAGGAGCGTGGACTTGCCGGACCCCGACGGCCCGGTGAGTGCGACCCACTCGCCCGACGGGATCACGAACGAGATGCCGTTGAGGATATGCACCGTCTGCGCGCCCATCGGCAGCGTGCGTGTCAGATCCGTCGCCTCCACGGCGAGTGCGTTGCCTGTCTTGTTCAAGTTGTTCATCCTCCTTACGAGCTTTCAGCTTTCAGCTTTCAGCTAACGCTCTCTAATAACGGCTGACGGCTGACGGCTGACGGCTGAAACCTCCGTTCACACATGCGCCAGCAGTATCACGAAGAATACGATGGCGGTAAGCGTATGCACGAAGCGGGTGCTTCGTGCTATGCTCTTGCTCTTCGACCAGCGGCCGCCGGGGACAGACCACTTGCCTAAGATACGCCTGTGGCCCACCACATATTCGACCCAGAGGCCGAGGACACTGAGGAACACAAGAACTATCCATGCGAGCAGGCCGCTGACCAGCTCCTTGCTCGAGATCCTGTCGAGGATCGGCAGGTAGGAGGTGGCGTGCCCGGTCGCGGTGATCAGCACGAGCCAGCCGAGGAGCTGGTGCTGTTTTCGCAGAAAGCGCATTGTGCTGCGGGCAGTCGGAACGAGCAGAGGCAGCGCCCAGGGCCTGACCAACAGGTAGAGGCGGCGCGCTGCCCACAGCCCGACCGCGTACCCCCCGACCAGCACGGAGAAGAGGCCGAGCAGGATGTCGTGCTGGTAGCGGTAGCCGCCAGGCGCGAGCGTCAGCACAGATGTCAGCAGGCTGAGGCCCGCCAGCAGCATGGCGATGACCCAGGCCGCCCAGTCCACCGAGATACGCAGCGCCTTCAACGTGCCGTAGGCCGCCAGGAAGACGACGGCATCTATCCCGCCGTCGAGCAGCACCCGAAACCCCACGGCCTCCAGGCGGCTATCGAGGCTGTCCGCGAGATAGAGCGCACCATAGGCGACCCCTGCGGCGATCAGGACAGCTGTTATACTCGGCAGGCGGTTTCTGTTGTGTGTTGCCCGGTCCATGTCTTCTCCAACGTTTGTTTCGGCTATTGTAGCAAAGGAATGTGAACTCAATATGAACCCAGTATGAACCTAAGTGGTTGGGGGACATTCAGTGTTGGAGCGGGAGGGTGAACGTGACTGTTGTGCCGTGAGCGGGGGCGCTGGCGGCCCAGATGCGCCCGCCGTGTGCCTCCACGATGCGGCGGGCGATAGCCAGGCCGAGGCCCGCGCCCCCGCTGCTGCGGGCACGCGAACGGTCCTCGCGCCAGAAGCGGTCGAAGATGTGGGGCAGGTCTGCGGGGGCGATGCCCTGTCCGGTGTCGGCCACAGCGACCAGCAGGGCGGGCGCGCCTGACACCTGCTCGACCCAGCCGGTCAGCGTCACGGTGCCGCCGGGCGGCGTGTGGCGGAGAGCGTTGCTCACGAGGTTACCCAGAACCTGGGCGATCCTCTGGGGGTCGGCCTGGATTTCGGGCAGACCGGGCTGCAACACGACACGCAGCGAGACGTTGCACTCGCTCGCCGCGCGGGCGAACGAGTCGGCGGTGTCGCGCAGCAGGAACGCGGGGTCGAGCGCCTCATAGTATAGAGGAAGCTGCCCCGTATCGGCCAGCGCGAGCAGCCGCAGATCCTCGATCAGCCGTTCGAGCAGCGAGGTTTCGTCGAGCAGCAGGCCCATCTGGTCGGGCGTCGCGGAGTACACCCCGTCCTGGATGCCCTCGAGGTGGGCGCGGATGATCGAGAGCGGCGTCCTCAGTTCATGGGCCACGTCTGCCGTCATCTGGCGGCGCTGGGCGTCGGCCTCGGAAAGCGCGCCTGCCATGCTGTTGAACGCCCCCGCGAGGCTGTCTATCTCCCGCACCGCCGAGCTGGGCACGCGGGCGCTGAGGTCTCCGGCGGCGAGGGTGCCAGCCGCCTGCGTGAGTTGGCGCAGGGGACGGCTGATCCTGCGGGAGAAGAAGGCGGCGAGCGCGAAGAGTATCGCCGCCAGGCCCAGCCCGGCGCTGATTATGGCGCGCAGGTGGTCGCCGACCGTGCTCGTCTGGGTCACGGCGGGAGGCGGGCCGTATGGCGGCTGATCCACGCCGATCAGCAGTTCCCCCCCCCCGGCGTTGCCGATCGGAAGCGCCGCCGGTCTGTTCGGCAGTTCCCCGCCCAACACCTGGCCGGTGGCGAAACTCGGTATGGTGCTGGTAATCACTCTCCCCGTGCCGTCCACCAGAGTGTATGCCCTCCCCACCCGCGACAGGTCGGTGAGATGTATCCTGGCGTCTGCGTCCGCGAGCAGGCCGTCCCAGGAGCCGGTCCTCTTGTAGTAGTTGCCGAGGGCCTGGGAGGCGTTGCTCTCGAGCACGAGCCGTTCGCGGTCAATTGGGCTAGGGCCGTTCGACTGAGACAGCCCCAGTGTGAGGCTGACGAGCGCGATCGTCCCGCCGACGCCGAGCGCGATAGACAGCGCGAAGGCGATCAGCATCAGGTTGAAGAGCGCGGGGCGGCGTATGAACCTCATGTCCGCCCCTCCGTCGGCTCGGCGAACTTGTAGCCGACGCCGTAGACCATCAGGATGTAGCGCGGGGTGCGCGGGTCCGGCTCGACCTTGCGCCGCAGGTTCTTGATGTGGGCGTCCACGGTGCGGTCGTAGCCGCCGTAATCGTCGTCGTAGACCAGGTCCACGAGCTGCGAGCGGGTGAACGCCCGCCCCGGCTCGCGGGCCAGCGCCGTCAGCAGGTCAAACTCGGTGCCGGTGAGGTCTATCGCCAGCCCGTCGCGCTGCACGCTCCGCCGCTCGATGTCGATCAGCAAGCCGGCTGCGCGGATCAGCCCGGTCTGTGGAGCGCCGCCTTCGCTGCGCCGAAGCACGGCGCGGACGCGGGCTACAAGCTCGCGGGGGCTGAACGGCTTCGTGATGTAGTCGTCGGCCCCCGTCTCCAGGCCGGTGAGCCGGTCGGTCTCGGCGACGCGGGCGGTGAGCATGATGATCGGGAGCTTGCTGGTGGCCGGGTCTTGCCGCAGCGAGCGTGCCACGTCGAGGCCGTCAAGCCCCGGCAGCATCAGGTCGAGAACCAGCAGGTGCGGCCTCTCGGCGCGCGCGAGGCGGAGGGCGGTCTGCCCGTCCCCCGCCGTCAGCACGCGGAACCCCGCCCGGTCGAGGTAATCCCGCACCACGCTGACGATGCCCGGCTCATCGTCCGCGACGAGGATAGTCCGTGCTACCATGATGCTCCTGGGTTACGCGGTTGGAGAAGGGGGCATCGGGGTGGTGGCCGGCGGGGTCCCCGGCGGGTATGGCGGGTAAGGCGGCTGCGGGGGTCCGCCGTAGAACCGTGCGGACGCCCCACGTCTGCGCGACCGCAGGAACCAGATGCCGAACCCCAGGAAGAGCAGGCCGAAGAGAGGCAGCAGGCAGAATGCCAGCCCACACGCCGCCATCATCAGGCCGCCGAAGTGGGACGACCCGCCCCGCGCCTCCGGCAGGTTGGGCTTCACCACGCCGGGTATCTCGCCTCCTTGTGGTCCCCACCACCCGTTCGGCGGTTGCACCGGCTGCTCCGGCTGAGGCTGCACGGGCTGTACCGGCTGTGGCTGCGCCGGTTGCTGTGGCTGCACCGGCACCTGTTGCCACGTCCACCCCCTCTGCACCCGGCTCGCATATTCGTTCCGGTCGCCGCCTCGCCCACCGAGCGCGACGAGCAGCGCCAGAGCCGCCAGCCCCAGCGCGATCCATGCCTGCCAATTGCGATTTCGTTCCATCGTTGTCCTCCGTTCCGTTTCTTTGTTCTCCGGTATTCTCCGGGCAGGATATTGGTCTAATTCCCTCCAAGTATATCGCACGATTGTGAAACAATTATGAAGATTGGGCAAAAGGCGGGTCGGGGTGGTATAATGCGGCGGAGTGATCCGTGGTCAGTCGTCAGCCGTCAGCCGAGATTCTTCGCTGCGCTCAGATTGACAGTGGGTCCGCACTACGCAATCCACACTACGCAATCCGCACTCCGCAATCCACAAGGAGGGCCAATGGGCCGGATTATTCAGATCAACATATCGGGTGGGGGCGTGCCGAAGAGGGCGGTTGAGCGGGCCGCGCTCGGCCGGCTGGGGCTGGAAGGCGACGCTCACAACGACAACCAGAACCACGGCGGGCCGACGCGCGCCCTCTGCCTATATAGCATGGAGCAGATCCAGTCGTTGCGGGCCGAGGGCCACCCCATCGCGCCCGGCTCCATCGGCGAAAACCTGACCCTCAGCGGCCTCCGCCTCTCGGATTTCGCGCCCGGCGACCGGCTGTCGATCGGGGGCAGCGTGCTGATCGAAATCACCGGCTACGCCAACCCCTGCAAGAACATCGCGCCCTACTTCGTCGGCGGGGAGATCGCCCGCGTCTCCCAGAAGGTCCACCCCGGCTGGAGCCGCCTCTACGCCTCTGTGATCCAGGGCGGGCTGCTGGAGGTCGGTCAGGAAGTGCTGCGGGTGTTCGAGGCTACCGACCGGAACGGCTCCGGGCGACGAACTCAAGCAGATCCGCGCGGGTGATGAGGCCGACGGGCCGCCCCGCCTCCTCGGCAAGCACCGCCTGATTGCTCGTCAGCAGCGCCGGCACCACACGCTCGACTTCTTCGCTCACATCCACGAGCGGGAAGGGCTGCTCCATGACTGTTTCCACGCTGTGGTCTATAGCGTCGGGGTTGCGGAAGACGCGCTCCAAGAGCGACCTCTCCTGTATCGAGCCGACAATCGAATGGACCGTGCTGATCTCGCCCTCGCGGGAGACCGGGAGCTGGGAGATGTTGTAGTGGTGGAGCAGCTCGATGGCATCGCGGACTTTGGCGGTGACCGGCACGGTGACAAGGGCGGGTAGTTCGCGGTTGTGGAGCGCGAGCAGGTCGCGGACGCGGGCGGGGGTCGCCAGCCTGTCGAGGAAGCCGTTTTCGCGCATCCAGTCGTCGTTGTAGACTTTGCTCAAATAACCCCGGCCCGTGTCGGGCAGCAGCACGACGACCGTCTTGCTCTCGTCGAGGTCTTTGGCGGCCTGCAACGCGGCCCACATCGCGGTGCCGCCTGAGCCTCCGATCAGTATGCCCTCCTCGCGGGTCACGCGGCGCGCCGTGAGCAGCGAGTCCCGGTCGTTGACCTGCACCCAGCGGTCCACTATGTCGTACTGTAAGGCACCGGGCATGAAGTCCTCGCCGATGCCTTCGACCTTGTAGGGCCGCGCCTGGCTGCTCGTGTAGATCGAGCCTTCGGGGTCCGCGCCGACAATAAGCACATCGGGGTTGCGCTCTTTGAGGTAGCGCCCGATGCCGGTGATGGTGCCCCCCGTGCCCACCCCCGCGACGAATGCGTCTATGTGGCCGCCCGTCTGCTCCCAGATTTCGGGGCCGGTGGTGTCGTAGTGCGTCTGCGGGTTCGCCTGGTTGAAATACTGGTTCGGCTGGAACGCGCCCGGCGTCTCGCCTGCCACACGGGAGGCGACGCTGTAGTAGCTCTCCGGGCTTTCGCGCGGCACTGCCGTCGGCGTCGTGATGACCTCGGCCCCGAAAGCCCGCAGCAGCGCGATCTTCTCCGCGCTGACTTTGTCCGGCATGACGAAGACGGTCTTGTAGCCCAAGATCGCCGCGGCAATCGCCAGCCCCGTGCCCGTGTTGCCGGAGGTCGGTTCGACGATTGTCCCCCCGCGCTCGAGCAGGCCCCGCCGCTCGGCGTCGCGGATCATCGTGATCCCGATGCGGTCTTTGACGTTGTTGCCGGGGTTGAACATCTCGAGCTTGGCGAGCAGCGTGGGCCGCACCCCCCGGTTGATCTTGCCGAGCCTGACCATCGGGGTGTTGCCGATGAGTTCGAGCAGGTTGGCGGCTATGCCGGGCATCGGGCGGACCTCGCGCCCGTACTCATCGAGCATCGGCCCGCTCTCGGCGGGGGCGGCCGGTTCAGCGGCTATGGTGGTGACTGTGGTTTCCATGATGGCACTCCTTTGGGCCAGTAGGCGGTGGACGGCGGCCGGGCAGCATCGCGGGGGGCCGCTAACACGTATTATACGGCGCGGGCGCGGGCGCGTCAAACCGGGCGTGTAGGCGTGCGGAATGGGGAGTGGGGAGTGCGGATCGGCGGATGGACGGCGATAAGGCCGATAATTCGTGCCTAGCCGTCGATTCGATAGAGGAAAAACGGGCATCCAGGCACGGCTCGGGCAAAGTGTTATTAGTGCGTAGTGCGTAGTGCGTTGTCCATGTTGTTCCTCCCGGTGCGGCGCGGTAGGTGGTAAGCGCGGTCATTTCTAGATGCTGAAAGATACCCCGATCGGAGTATTTTTGGGGAAACCGGCGAAAAGCGACCGGCAATCTTCCGGTGCGGGGGCGCGTCGCTCCTGTTTCCAGGCACGCGGTAGGGCGTTCTGGCCCCGCTATTTTAACCCTCTCACTTTTAATATCCATTTGAGGGGCGATTTACTGCAAGATTTTGCCCGAAAAACGTTCCTCGGAGCGAAAGATACTCCGAAAGACGGAGGGCGGGGTCTCGGCCATGACGGCGCGATCCACGGAAAACACGAAAAAGCACGAAAAATCGGGGGTTGTGAATTAGCGGGCGGGGGATGGGGGTTGGTCGAGCAGACCGACGCTTGGATGCCGGTCTGCTCGGGGTGCAGGAGGGCTACATGGCGTTGTGGATCTCGTGGACTTCGATGCTGCCGCCGTCGGCCAGAATGGGGCAGCCCTTGGTCATGCCGGCTGCGGCGTTTAGGTCGCCGGCGGAGATGATCGCGTAGCCGGTCAAGTCGGAAGATGGGCCGTCGGCGACGGTGCCGTCGGCAGCGACGGTGGCCGACGACGTAAAGGGGTTGCCGTCGTCTACGACGGCCGCGCCGAGCCGGCCGTACCATTGGCCCCACTTGGCCAGAATCGCGTCGCGTTCTGCGTCGGTCTGGGGCGCGCGGCCGCCGTGGAATAGCAGTACATAGTTCGCCATGATGGTTCTCCTTATTCGCTCATTTGAGGTCGGCGCGGAGCCTGCCCGGACAGGGGTCCGCAGTTGAGAGTACCCGAACTGGGCGGGATTGCCGTAGCTGCGGGCAGGTGTCAGCCTGCCGGCAGCGGCCCGACGAGCACGAACTCGTTGCCGTCCTGGTCGGCGAAGATCGCCTGCATGCCATAGGGCTGGGCTTCCGGCAGCAGGTTGAAGCGCACACCACGTCCGGATAGCTCCTCATGGGTCTTCTGCACGTCGTCGGACGAGAGGACATAGCCGCTAAAGCTGCCGATGCGCTCCGCGTATCCTCCCATGCTCGCCGGAGTGCTGAGCACGATGCCGGTCTCCGCTCCCGGCGGCGCGACTTCGATCCAGCGGTCGCCGCCCGGTTCACCCATCGGGGCGTCCTGACGCACCTCGAAGCCGAGCTTGTCCTTGTAGAAGTCGAGAGCCGCCTGCTGGTCGCGCACATAGACGCCTACCGTCTGTACCCTGGTGATCGCCATTTCATCGTCCTCCTTATGCGTAGTGGTCAGTAGTCAGTACATATCACACCTATCATATGGCGCAAACATAGCACAAAGCGGAAACGAAGTCAACAGCGAAGGGATCAGAACGCCGATCCACGAAAAACACGAAAAAACACGAACGGCTCGATTGCGGAGTGCGGAGTGCGGACCGGCGAGCGGCGGTGGGTGTTGGGGCGGTGCCGTCCTCGTTAGGACGGGAGATCGGCACCGAATTCTGCCAGCACCCGATCCAACGGAATCAACTCCCCACACTCAGCGAGGGCGGCATTGGCCGAGTGGATGTCAGCTTGATCCTCAAGATACTTTTCCGCATCGTGCAAGAGCTTCAGGAGCCGGTCGCCGCCACCTGATGCCAAATCTCTACAGACAACCGGCGCGCCGCAAAAATGCCTGTCGAGCAGATCCATTAGCCCGACGATCGCCTCCACTACAGCGCCGATTTCGTTTCGGGCCACAATGGGTAATGACTTCGGATCCATACAAGTCCGAAGATCCAAATGGGAGATCAAGCGGTTGCGAACTTGTTTCACTGGTTCATATGTCTGCACAACCTTTTCGTTGGCGGCCAGCAACTCTTTCGCGACATCGGGATATTTGCTGGTGTCCACACGCTCAACAAGATGAAGAAGGCTGAGGTTGTGGTTGCCGCCAGTCTGTGCTGGATCCGCGAGGCGGCCGATCGCGGCGACTAGTGAGTCGAACAGCGCATCCTGGCATAAGGAGAAAACCTCCGGAGCGGTTCGATTCAAGAGTTCCAGTGCGGACTCCGTACCAAACAGTTGCAGAAACATCTTCCATGTCGACCGTAAAACTAGAACCTCGTACCATACCGCATCGTATTCTGCCATTTCCGCCTCTGGATACACATGGGGATTTGGTAACATTCATGACCTCCGCACCTTGATAACTTGGGATAGCGTTCTCAATCGCCGGTAACGCCAACGTCGATGCGATCTAGACTTCTCGATTATAACATACCCCGCGGGGGGATCGCTCGCGGCACCTCGCCGTCAGCCCATGTTCTGCAACCATGCGCGGCAGCAGGCCGTCCACGAATGCGGGCCACCGATACACCAATGAGGCTGGGGCTATATAGATGGCTCCTCGATAATGTCGCCGAAGTGCCCCGACTTTGAGAGCGGAGATTCTTCGCTGCGGCTCAGAATGACAGTGGTTTGGGGAGTGACAGTGCTTTGGGGCGGAGATTCTTCGCTGCGGCTCAGAATGACAGTGGTGATGCTCAGAATGACAGTGAGGCCACAATCCGCAATCCGCAATCCGCAATCCTGTTGACTCCGTTTCCGCTTTATGACGCCATTGCGCCATATGATCAGGGCGGCCGTTCGCATCTGCCGCCCACCAATACGCACTCCGCACTCCGCACCACGCACTCTTTCGTGCTTTTTCGTGTTTTTCGTGGATCGGGACGTCACTCCGCACTCCGCACTCCGCACTCCGCGCTCCGCACTCGCCTCCGTCTAATGGAGTATCTTTTGCTCCGACGCCCCGATTCGCCCCAAAATATGGCAGTAAATCGCCCCTCAAATGGATATATAAAGTGAGAGGATAAAAATAGCGCGAGATTTACGCACGAAAAAAGGAGCAGATCGCCATGCACCCGCAACCTGCGATAGAAACTCGAAAAAATCCGTCGAAAGACCTACTTGCCGTCAGCCCACCGCTTACCGCCTTCGTAATTCAAAACTCAAAACTCAAAATTGGTATTACCCGCCAGGCACGAATTATCAGCCCACCGGCACCCTTCGTGCTTGACGCGACCCCCGAAAGCTGATAGCATCCTGATAGCTGACCACCAATCACTAACCACTAACCACCAACCACTAACCACTAACCACTAACCACCAACCACTAACCGCCGAGGAGCCGCCATGACCGAACTCATATGGGAGGGCAAGTATAGGGACGGCAAGAAGTGCGGGCCGGTCAGGGTCGCGCTGCCCTTCCAGGATGTCGAGACGGTGAACGAGTCGGCGCAGCAGCGCCAGTTGACGCTCGACCTCTGGGGCCGCAACCAGCCCGGAGAGTGGCGCAACCGGCTGATCTGGGGCGACAAGAAGTATGTGCTGCCCTCGCTGCTGCCGGAGTTCGCCGGCAAGGTGAACCTCATCTACATTGACCCGCCGTTTGCGACCGGGGCGGACTTTTCTTACTCCGCGCAGGTGCCCGACGACCCCGATACCGAGGGCGACCAAAGCGCGGCCTTTCTCAAACAACCCAGCATGATCGAGCAGAAGGCATATAGGGATACTTGGGGCCGGGGGCTTGATAGCTACTTGCAGTGGTTCTATGAAACCGCCGTGATGCTACACGAACTGCTGGCAGACGACGGAAGCCTCTATGTCCACTTGGATTGGCACGTGGGCCACTATGCGAAAATAGTGATGGATGAGGTGTTTGGCAGAGAGAACGTACATGTTTAGCGCCCAAGTGCCACGAGGCTAGGGAGGCACCAGCGACGGAGGCGAGGAGCCGAATTGTTGAAGCGCGATAAAGTAGTCCAAGATGCTCACCGCTTGCTGACGGCATGTCGCAAG
>JBPCPV010000055.1:0-68071 GCA_050998805.1 Chloroflexia bacterium
CTCTACGGCGGGCCTGCGGAGCTTGCGGAGCAGGCCCGCCGTAGAGAGCGGCGCTGATAGGGCAGTAAACCTATGGAAATCACCCGGATCACAAACACTAGCCTCTTCAACGACGCGGGTACGGCGATTGGCCGGCCGGTGCCTTACGATTTGCCCGCCGAAGAAGCCGTCCTCGGCTCACTCCTCCTCGACCGTGACGCGGTCATCAAGGTCGCCACCTTCCTAGCACCTGCCGACTTCTACCGCGAGGCGAACGGCTGGATCTACGAGTGCATCCTCGACCTTTATCATCGCCGCGAGCCGCCGGATCTCGTCACCCTTTCGAGCGAGCTTGACCGGCGCGGGAGGCTAGACCCGGTAGGCGGGCTAGCCTATCTCGCGGGGCTTATGCATCAAGTGCCCACCGCCGTCCACGTCGAGTATTACTCCCGGATAGTCGAGCGCAACGCCGTGCTGCGCCGCCTGATCAGTGTCGGCGGCCAGATCGCCGGCCTCGGTTACGAGGAGGGGCCGGAACTCGAAATCGTGCTCGACCGGGCCGAGGAACTGCTTTTCGCAGTCACCCAGCGCACGGGTTTGCAGGACTTCGTTTCGATCAAGAAGGTGCTGGAAGAATACTTCGACCGCCTCGATGTCGTCCAGCACCAGAAGGGCAGCATCATCGGAGTGCCCACCGGCTTCCACGACCTCGACGAATTGACCGGCGGCCTCCAGAAGTCGGACCTGATCATCGTGGCGGCCCGCCCGTCGGTCGGCAAGAGCAGCTTCGGCCTCACCATCGCATACAACGCCGCCGTGCTGCACAACAAGACAGTCGGGGTTTTTAGCCTCGAAATGTCGGCGGAGCAGCTCGTCCAACGCCTCCTCTCCATCGCCAGCGGGGTCGAGACGCAGCGCCTGCGGCTCGGCTACCTCAACGATACCGAGTGGCAGAAGTTGAGCGACGCCTTCGGCACCCTTGCCGGCGTGCCCCTCTATTTCGACGACAGCGCAGGGCTGACCATCACCGAGGTCCGCAACCGCGCGCGCCGCCTACAGGCCGAGGCTGGCTGCGACCTGCTGGTAGTTGATTACCTCCAGCTGATGAGCAGCCGCCGCAGCGACAACCGCGTGCAAGAGGTCTCCGAGATTTCGCGGGGCCTCAAGAACCTGGCCCGCGAACTCAACATCCCGATTATCGCCATGTCGCAGCTATCCCGTGCCGTCGAGAACCGCACATCGCATGTGCCGATGCTGAGTGATCTCCGCGAGAGTGGCAGCATCGAGCAGGATAGCGACATCGTGATGTTCATCTACCGCGAAGAACTCTATAACCCCGACACCGAGCGGAAGCACATCGCCGAGATCCATGTAGCCAAGCACCGCAACGGCCCTGTTGGAGTGGTGCCGCTCTACTTCCAGAACGCGACCACGCATTTCCGCGACCTGGAACCCTACAGACAACCGACTTAGCCGGGGGTATCCATGTTTAACGGCTTCAGGAGCGACGAAGAGCGGGTCCAACTCCCCGCCGGTTTGCTTGCGGACATCGTGCCTGCGATCACCAGCCTGGCCGAACTCAAAGTTACGCTGCACCTCTTCTGGAGGCTCGCAGCGCAGGTTGGTCAGCCCCGGCTCCTCAGCTATCCTGAGCTGGCGGCGGACCCTGTACTGGCGGCTTCGCTGACCGCAGGCCGCAACCCCCGCCCCGCCAAGGAGTGGCTGCGCGAAGGACTGGAACTCGCCGTGGCGCGCGGCACGCTGCTCCAGCTGACAGTGCAGCCGGAGGGCGGCGAGGCTGAACTCTGGTACATGGTACACACTCCGTTCAACGCACGCTGGCTTGAGCAGGTCTCCGGCGACGGGGCCGCAGCGCCGGAGCAGAAGTTGGCTTCGGTCGAGTGGTTGGCGCTGCTTCGCGCCGAGCGCGAGGCCGCGCTGTCGCGGGCGGCGGGCGAAGACACAGACGCCTCCCTGGAGGTCGAGCGCATCCGTGTGACGCGGCGTCGTGCAGGCATCTTCGAGCTTTACGAGCAGAACATCGGCGTGATCACGCCCCTGCTCGCAGAGCAGCTTGCCGAGGCCGAGCGGACCTACCCATCCGCCTGGATCGAGGACGCCTTCACTGAGGCGGTGAGCTATAACAAGCGCAACTGGAAATATGTGAGCCGCATCCTCGAAAACTGGGCGGCAAAGGGGAAAGATGATGGAACGAGTGGACAAAATCCTGGCCGAGCTCTCGATCCCGATAAATATCTCACCGGAAAGTACGCTCACCTCTTCCAGCGAGAGTGAAGTCTGCCCGAACTGCCGGGGTGCGGGCTACCTGCGTATGCCGGTGCCTATCGGCCACCCCAACTTCGGGCGGATGCTGCCCTGCCAGTGCAAGGTGGACCAGATCAAGTCGCGGACCTTCGCCGACCTCGAGCGGGTGAGTAACCTCGACGCCTTCGTGACCCAAACCTTCGCCAACTTCGACCCAGCCGTGCCCGGCGTCCGCGAGGCGTTCCTTCGATGCCGTGACTACGCGAACAACCCGCAGGGCTGGCTCGTGCTGCTCGGCGGCTTCGGATGCGGCAAGACCCACCTCGCGGCTGCCGTCGCCAACGTCGCGGTTTCGCGCGGCCTCTCCACCTACTTCGCGGTCGCCCCCGACCTTCTCGACCAACTACGTGCCGCCTACGCCCCGAACAGCGAGATCTCCTACGACGACCGCTTCGAGGCCGTCCGCACGGTGCCCCTGCTCGTGGTGGACGACCTCGGCACGGAGAACACCACGCCCTGGGCGCGCGAAAAGCTCTACCAGATATTCAACCACCGCTACAACTACCGTATGCCGACCGTCGTCACCACGAACACAGACCTCGACACCCTTGACCCCCGCATCGCTTCCCGACTCTGTGACCAGCAGCTCTGCGGCCACATCTACATGCAGGCCGGAGACTACCGGCAGGGCGGCATTTTGCCGCAGCCCCGCCCCCGCACGCCCACCCGCCGCCCCCGCTGACACCCGCCTTATGGAGTGGGTAGCCCCGCCGCCCGCCGTATCGCCGCCGTCTCGGCGGCCCCGGCCCCTGTAAGACACGGCTCCGCCCGTGGATTGTCGCCATACCCCTAATTCACGGCTCGCCCTGTCCTCATTCGTGTATTCGGGCACCGCCATTCGTGGACGGTCCGTCTCTCCCAAAGGCGGTCCACGGGCGGACACGTGTCTTACAGTGGTCAGCGGTCAAGGCCCGGCACACGCACCACGTACTACGCAAGCCCCGAATACACCTCGAGCATCAGCTTCGCCGAGGCGGACCACGGGTAGAGCGCCGCGCGGGCGATCCCTGCCTGCCGCAGGTTGCGCCTCGCCTCGCCGCTTTCGAGGAGACGCTCGATGCCGGCTGCGATCCTGGCCTCGTCCTTCGGGTCAACCAACATGGCGGCCTCGCCGCTGAGTTCGAGCAGCGCCGGAGTGCGCGTGGTAACGACCGGTGTGCCGCAGGCCATCGCCTCGAGGACCGGCAATCCGAAGCCCTCGTATAGGCTGGGGTAGACAAAGACCGTAGCAAGGTTGTAGAGCAGGGGCAGATCCTCCTCCAGCACATAGTCGAGGAAGTGGATGCGGTTGCCTAAGCCCTCGGCTTCAGCTGCCGCGAAGACTGGTTCGTACATCCAGCCGCGCCTCCCCGCGAGCACAAGGTCGTGCCCCTCATCGTGCCCCCCCGCGATTAGCCGGCTGTACGCGCCGATCAGCCGCACCAGGTTCTTGCGCGGCTCGATTGTGCCGACATGCAGCAGGTAGCGCGGCGGCAGGCCGAGCCGCGCCCGGAACTCGGGGCCGAGCCGTGCCAACTCTTCGGGGCTACGAGAGCGGAAGTGCGCGCCCACCCCGTTCGGCACGGTCATCACCCGCTCAGGTTGGATTCCGAGCCGCTCGATCACGTCACGGCGCGTCGCCTCCGAGACCGCGACTACACGCGAAGCCCGCCGCGCAGCGCCCGGCACCCGCCTCTTGAGGTAGCCGAGGTTGCCGGGGTCGGTCACTTCCGGCATCACCATGAAGCTCAGATCGTGGACCGTCACGACAGTGCGCGCGCCCGCGACCGGCGGTACCACGAAGTCGGGCGCATGCAGCACATCGGCACCGCCGCTCAGCCAATCTGCGGGCAGTGGGGCGCGCAGCCGGTTCCAGAGTACGTTGAGCCGCCGAGCCGAGCCTGGCAGCTCGCGCACACGCAGGTTCGCGTGCCGGGCGAGCAGCGCGGTCAGGTAGGCATATTCGGGCGTGTCGCGCGGCAGACCCCGCCCGCCATAGAAGAGAGTGTAGCGGTTGCGGTCGTCGGCTTCGGCGAGGGCCGAGATCAGCGAGCGTGTGTAGCGGGCGACTCCGGCCCCAGGCCAGACGCCGGTTGTGTAATCGATCGCGATCCGCAAGCTACGTCCGCCGACGCCGTGTGATCAGGTAGACGATGAGGCCGCCGACGACGATGCTCCAGTAGTTGATCAGCCGGTCGAGGATCGAGATGCTGCCCGCAATCGTATTGCTCACGCCGAAGAAGCCGAGCACGACGATGGTCGCGCCTTCCACCAGCCCGATGCCCCCGGGCGTGAGCGGCAGAGTGGTCAGCAGGGAACTCGCCAGCGCGATGAAGATCACCACCGGCAGGCTGATTAGGTTGCCCTGGCCGAGCGACTGCACCACCCAGAACAGCCGTAGCCCCTCCATGAGCCAGATAGCTGCGGTGAAGCCGATGAGCAACGGCAGGCTGCTGCGGCGGAAGCTCTGGAGCGTGCCATGTTGCAGGCCGGTGAATATCTCCCGGAAGCGATGCGGAAGCAGCATCAGCACGCGGTCGCCGAAGACCCGCAGCACGATCAGCCCGATGAGCAGCACGACGACCAGCGCCCCGCCCAGCCCCATGACTTCGAGAATTGTCCCCGACAGCTTATCGCGGACGGTCAGGAAGCCCGCAACAACGAGCAGGCCGAAAAGGATGAACAGGTCGATCATCCGCTCGGCGAGCAACGTGCCGATAGTCCGCGCGAAGGATACTCCGCCCCGCTCCTTGAGTAGGTAGCCCCTGTAGACATCGCCGAGCTTCGCGGGCACGATGCAGTTTACGAACCAGCTCAGATAGATGATCTCGATCAGGCCACCGACATTCGGCAGGTTCGGGTGTTGGTCTTTCGAGTAGCCGACGTTAGCCAGCAGAGTGCGCCAGCGCAGTCCGCGCAGGACGAAGGCGGCGTAGTAGAAGACGAAGCCGAGCAGGAAATAGCCGAGGTTCGCGCCCCGTATCGTTTTCCAGACCGCCACGAGGTCTAAGTTCAGTCCCCGGAAGATGAAGAGGAAGAGCGCGACCGCCAACGCGAAAGACAGCAGGGTGCGCGGGTCGCGGAGGCGGTGGGCCAGCCACGACCTGTCCCCGGCGATCTGCTCGACCCCGTGCGCGGCGGCGGGTGCCTCGGCCTCGGCCTCTGCCACGTCCTCCGTCGTCGTGTGCAGCTCCGCCGCCACCTCACTCAGGTGCTGGTCTCCGGCAGTCGGGCTTCCTGTGTCGGTATTGTCTAAGGTTGACTCTTTGATGTGATGGTTCTCCTTCCAAATGCCTCATGCTCATACCACGCGATAAAACGGGGCACACCTTCTTCGAGCCGGGTGTGCGGGTTGTAGTCGAGCAGCTGCCGCGCGAGCGTCACGTCTGAGAAGGTCAGGCGCGGCTCGGATGCCGGCGGGGCTTCGTGGATGATCTCGGCTTTGCGGCCCAGCGTGTTTTCGATGACCTCGATCAGGTGCAGGTTAGTCTCAGGGTGGGAGTTGCCGAGGTTGATGATCCGGTAGCCGAGCGGCCTGTAGGCCGCTGCTGTAACGCCGCTCACGTTGTCCTCGATGTAGGTGTAGTCGCGCCCCTCCGAGCCGTCGCCGAACAGGGTCAGCGGCCGCCCGTTGGCGATCGCGTCGGTGAAGAGATAGACGGCCATATCCGGCCTGCCCCGCTCGCCGTAGACTGTGAAGAAACGCAGCACATTAATATTCAGCCCATAGAGGTTATGGAAGGTGTAGGCCATCGTCTCGACCGCCTTCTTGGTGAAGGCGTATGGCGATGCCGGGTGGTCGGTACGCGCCGTCTCCCGGAACGGCACCTCGGCATCCCTGCCGTAGACCGACGACGACGATGCCAGCACCACGACCTCGACCTCGTGGCGTTCGGCTGCCTGCAAGATGTTCAGGCTGCCCTTCTCGTTCACATCAATGTAGAGCTCGGGCTGCTTCACCGAGTTGCGCGGGTTCGCCATCGCCGCGAGATGGATTATGCGGGTGATCGGCTCGCGCTTCGTTGCCTCGAAGACCGTCTCCAGGCCGTCGGCGTCGCGCACATCAACCTCTGCCAGGGTGCAGCGCGGGTCGGCCAGCGCGGAGGCCAGATTCGCGCGCTTGCGGGCCGGGGAGTAGTAGTCGTTAAAGTTGTCGAGCGCGATCACCCGCTCTCCCGCCGCCAGCAGCCGGTCCACGGTGTGCGACCCGATGAAGCCCGCGGCCCCGGTGACAAGCACACTCATCCCGCAGCCCCCGTGCCGCGTACCGCCGCCGTCTCGGCGGCTCCCGCCAGGCGCGGCACTATCCAGAACAGTGCGATGACCGCCGCCCACTGGATACCCATGTTGAGCACATGCAGGTTCTCGAAGACACTGTGGCCGATAACCGAAAACACCACCCCGAACGCCCCGACGAGCAGCGCCGCGTCTATCCCCGGCCCCTCCCGCATCGCCCTTCGTATCGCCCGCCACCCTCCGACGACCGCTGCCCCGACCAGCGCCAGGTATGCGGCCAGCCCGAACAGCCCGGTCTCCGACAGCGCCTGGAGGAAGTAGTTGTGGGCGTGCCCACGCGAAACCGGCCACTCGGCGACCGCGAAATCGGTGTATCGGAAGTTGAAGTTGCCGATGCCGATGCCGAGCCAGGGGTCGGAGAGATACATACCCCACGCCGCCTGCCAGTGGGCGAGCCTCTCGAGCTGGTTAAATGTTTCGGGCGTCGGCTCGATGCCGCGCACGTCGAAGATCTGCAATTGGCTGAGGGTATCCGATACCCTCTGTGTCACCGAGGCCGGCAGCGCGCCCCCGACGGCGAGCGCACCGATCAGCGCCGCCCCGACGGCCAGCCCCGCCAGCGCCGGAGCCGCCCGCCTCCCCAACGCGACGACCATCGCCAACAGCCCGAAGCCGAGGCCGATCAGTCCGCCCCGCGAGTAGCTGAAGACCATCGCCGCCGCCCCGATCCCCGCCAGCCCGACCGCGCCGAGGGCCAACACTACAGGGAAGCCGGCTGGCGGCTTAGGTCGTCGCCGCTCCAAATGGATCAGCAAGTAGACGGCGAGCGCGATTGCCACGGCGAGGGTCATGTTCAGGTAGCCGGCGTAGGAGTTGGGCGCGCCGATGGTGCCGAAGGCGCGCGGCGACATATCTTCCGGCCCGCCCCCCTGCCCCACGAAAAACGACGGCGGCACCTGCCGGGTAATCACCTGCTGTAGGCCGAGCGCGGCCTCGGCAGCAAGCCCCACACAGAAACAAAACACCATGCCGATGACTTGCGCCCGCGTCTCGATTGTGTTCACGATGATAACGTAAGCGAGCAGCACGACGAGCCAGCGTGAGACCTCGGCGGCTCC
This sequence comes from Chloroflexia bacterium, assembly GCA_050998805.1. GTDB lineage: Bacteria > Chloroflexota > Chloroflexia > QHBQ01 > JAICKM01 > JAICKM01. The sequence goes on from JBPCPV010000055.1 coordinate 7,638, forward strand.
GTCGCTCAGGGAGGTCGCCACGATGAGGCTGGCGAGCATCACGGTTAGATAGGCGGCGAGGGCGACCGCGAACGGCGGCACGAACAGCTTCCGCCGCCCGACGGCGATCCAACAGACCCACGCCAGGAGCAGCCCCGCAGTCACGGCTTGGGTCGCCGTGAACTTGCCGGCGATGGTGATCTCACGCTGTAGCGGCACGCTCAGGATCAGCGCGTAGACGCCCCACGCCGGGTGCCGCAGCACCAGCACGCCCCCGGCGATCAGCGCGGCGAGACCGAGGCCGACCGACGCAGGCTCGAAGGTCGCCGTTCCGGCGACGCCGACCGCGAGCAGCATGTAGAGCAGGGGAACGGCCCGCTCCCAGGAGAGAGCCGGGCGGCGCATCGGCTGCCTACGAGACACTTCGGAACCATGCGATGGTGCGCGCCAGCCCTTCGGCGAGCGGGACTCTCGGCTGCCAGCCGATCTCAGTGCGTATCCGCGTAATGTCGGGGCAGCGGCGGTTCGGGTCTTCGTCCATCGCTGGCAGGTGTTCTATCGGCACCTCAGCGCCGGCCAGCTCGCGGATGATGCCCGCGAAGTCAATGATGTAGCGTTCGTCGGGATTGCCGACGTTGTAGACCCGCCCAGACGCTATCTCGCGGGGCGCGTCCATCACGGCCCGCAAGCCCGCCGTCATGTCGTCCACGTAGCAGAATGAGCGCGTCTGCTTGCCCTCGCCGTAGACCGTCATCGGACGCCCCGCCAGCGCCTGCGACACGAAGTTCGGGACGACGCGCCCGTCGCGGGGGTTCATGTGGGGGCCGTAGGTGTTGAAGATCCGCACCAGCCGCCCGTCGAGGCCGCGTTCGCGCACGTAAGTCATCAACAGCGCCTCCCCGAACCGCTTGCCCTCGTCGTAGCAGGCGCGGGGGCCGACCGGGTTGACGTTGCCCCAATAGCTCTCCACCTGCGGGTGAACCAGCGGGTCGCCGTATGCCTCGGAGGTCGAGGTGTAGAGGATGCGGGCGTTGTGCTGGGCGGCGAACTCGAGCAGCCTTTCGGTGCCGCGGCTGTTCGTCCGCATGATCTGCAACGGGATGCGGCTGAAATCGGCGGGGCTGGCGGGGCTTGCCAGATGGTAAACCTGGTCGGCGGCGGGCAGGTCGGCGGGCAGGGCTTCGCAGATGTCGTGCTCGATCACCCGCAGGCGCGGGTTGTCCCGTATCCCCGCGATGTTGCGCGGATTGCCCGTGATATAGTTGTCGAGCACGGTCACCTCATGCCCCGCCTCCAGCAGCGCCGCGCACAAATGCGACCCAATGAACCCCGCCCCCCCCGCGACGATTATCTGCAATGGTGGCCTCCCGTGATACGTAGTTTTGAGTCTTAGGCTTTCTTGGTCGACTCCAAAACCGCAAGATAGTGTGGGTTGTGCATAATACCCAGGATGTTCCCGAAAGGATCGACTACGGAAGCAGTAACGAATCCGCTGCCACGGTCTTGAGGTGCTTCAAGCTGCTTTGCGCCCATTGATGTAGCTCGTTCTAGAGTCTCGTTCAGATCATCGACATGCCAGTACACGACGACACCAGCCCGTCCCTTTAAACTGTCGACTCCTGGTACATATGTGCTGTCGATCAAACCCAGTTCGTGCTGGTAGTCACCGATACGAAACTCAGCGTATCCAGGTCGCTCAAAGTAGGGCTCCATATCCAAGAATTCGGTATACCACCTCTTCGCTGCCTCATGATCTGCCGCGAAAAAACTGACGGTAGCGATTCCTCGCAACTTTTGTGTATCTACCATAAGGGATTTTCTCCTTAAATGTCACTTAGCAGTACATCGTTTCTCGTCTCAGATCCAAAGCAGGATGCCGCCAGAGCCGCCATTATCAATGGTGGTTTGCTCGTGTGTTATTTGTTGCAAGTTCGATTGTTTGTACAATCCTCCGTTCACGTGTTTCTGACCTCTTAGCCTTCGCTATCCACTCAAGAATTACCCGCTTTGATGAAGGCGGGAATGCCCGGAAGTTCTTGAAGGCAGTTTCGTTCTTATCGAACAGTTTTTGCAAGTCATCAGGTATAACTAAATTCTGAGCATCAGCTAAGGCGTCCCAAGTGCCTGCCGTTTCCGCAAGGTCAATGGCTGCTTGGCCGGCTGGCATCATCAGACCTTGCATAATCATTTCCTCGGCTCGCTCCCTGTTGATCTTGCCCCAAGTACTCTTTGGATTGCGCGGCGAAAAGAACAAATAGAAACTCTCCTCATCTCGCGGGATTGCTTTGCTATCAACCCAGCCGAAACAAAGTGCATCTACAATAGCATCATGAAAGTGAACGCTCGGCGTTTTACTCTTCTTTTGGTAAACGATTAACCAAACGGATTTTTCCGATTGGCGGTGTTTGTCCAACCACTTACGCCATTCTTCTCTTGTATTAGCGTAAAACGTTTGTACGCCGTTTATGGTTTCCATATCGTTTTACCTTATTACACCAAGATTTATCAGACTGCTCCTAGCAGTGTGTCGTGCGCTAAGCGCGCTATCTATTGTCTAAGCCCCGACCCCAACAACTCAAAACTCAAAACTTGTCCCCGACTCACGTCCCCGGACTCCCGCCAAGAGGGCGCACAAGAACCAGACGGTGAGCGCCAGGTCTTGCAAAAAGTACGAGTTGTCTATTAGGCCGTGGACCAGTACAGCGGTCAGCGCGGCGAGCAGGGAGCGGGCCAGGGCCGACGTGTGCGCGTCCCCGTGCCGCGCCAGGTCGAGGCCCGCGCGCACTGCCCTATATCCCATCCATATGGCGACCAGCACCCCTATTATACCTAAACTGAGCCACCAATCCAAGAGAATGTTGTGCGGGTGCGACAGCCAACGCTCCTGGGCGTGCAGGATGTCGGTATACGGCCCCTGGTACTGGTTGAGGAACTGGTCGAGGCCGATGCCGAATACCGGGTGGTCGCGCAGCATGTCGAGCGCCGACTTCCAGAGATCGAGCCGAATAAGCCCACTGCCGATATGGGTGATCCGCTCCGGCAGCAGGTGGGCGAGCGCGGCCAGCCCTAAGCCGACCGCCGCGACCGCCAGCCCGCCCGCGAAGATGAGCGCCTGCCGCCCGCCCAGCAGCAGCAGACTCACGCCGAGCGCGGCGACCACGGCTATCCACGCCCCCCGCGAGTAGCTGAGGGCGAGCGCAGGCAGCATGAGCAGCGTGGCGGCCCCGTAGAGCGCCCGCCTGATGCGCTCGTCGGGTGGGCGCAGGAATATGGCGAGCGCGCCGCTGAACGCGACCGTCCGCCCCAGGTAGAGTCCCAGGTTGTCGTGGTGAGGGAACAGCCCCTGGTAGGCCGTGACGCCCTGCGTATCGTTCGTGAAGTTCGGCAGCCGCAACACCCCCCCGACCACCGCGATCAGCGCGGCCAGCACGCCCCCCGCGATGAAGCCGTCGGCCAGTCGGTACGCCTGCCGCCGACCGGGCCGGATGTCGGTCAGCAGGAAGTAGAAGAGCACCGGCTCCACAATCGTCCACCGGTATTGGCGGAGGCTGTCCTTCACGTAATCGGGCGCGGCCACGGTCAGCAACGAGAATGTGCCGACCACCAGCAGCGCCACGGCCGGCGCGGCGAACAGGTCGCGCCTCAACGACGCGCGGAGCCATCCGAGCGGCGACGCGCTTCCCCCGTTCCCCGCCAGGGAGGCGGGCCAAAGGGCCGGGGCGCTCGCCGCCTTTCCCTGCCTCGAAGCGAACCAGGGTACTAGGATGGCTTGATGGACGGCCCAGGCGGCTAGAATTGCCCAGATGCAGCTCTCGCTGAGGGCGAACGTCCACTCGCCGAGCGGCCTCGGCGCCCAGGTGAACGGGATGGCCCCCGCCGTGACCACCAGGGCCATGTCGGGCCGCCAACAGGCGAGCAGGAACCAGACCCCGAAGGCCACGAGCGCCCACTTCTGCGAGGGCAGGACGTAGTAGGCAGCCAGAGCCGCAGCGAGCGCGACCACCGCGACGCCCGCCCTGGCGCGCTCGCCTTCCAGCCCCGGTACCACGGCTGCCCGGCGCACCAGCCCGCCGAGCGCGACCGCCGCGAAGGTGAAGCGCACCCCCAGCCAGAGCGCGAGTGCCGTGATCAGCGTGTAGCCGAGCGCGTAGGCCCACGCCCGCCCCGGCTCGCGCGCGACGATGAAGCCGAGCAGGGTCACCGGCCCGCTGCTCTCGCCGGGGCTTATCGTCAGCGTGTGGCGCGTCTCCGGCAGGCCCTGCGCGACCTGCACCCTCACGGCGGTGCGGCCTGCCGGTGCCTGCCAGCCGGTCGCTGCCGGGCCCTGCCCCATGCCGCTCGCCGGCAAAGCGACCGGCGTGCCCGGCGGAGCGCCGTCGAGCGAGGCCGTGAGGCTGCCGGGCGTGCTGCCCTGGGCGATGACGAGGTCAACCGCGTTGCCCTGGAATGTAAGTGTGGCGGCGCTGCTTCGCGCCGTCGCCGTGTAGACCGCCCGCCCGTCGAGTGTGCCTTTGTCCCAGGGGCCGGAGACGGCGAGGGCCTTGTCGTCGGGGGTGACCGCGCCGGTGTCCGCCGTCGGGAACCGGCGGCTGTAGCGCTGGAGCGTGGTGTAGGCCGGGCGGGGCGACCAGTCGGCGTTGAGGATGCCGAAGTAGGGCTGCGGCTCTCCGGCGCTTGGGGTCGGGTCGCGCAGATGCCAGACGAACATCATCCCCATCCAGGGCCACTCCGCGCGGGCGCGCTGGTAGCCTTCGAGCAGGAACGCTGCCTGCTCGGCCTCGGTGTGGTTGCCCCAGATGCCGGGCTTGCCCGTCCAGCCGGGCGGGAGGCTGATCCAGCCGTATTCACTCGCCCACATCGCTTTGCCGGCGTCGCCGTTGTCCACCATGATCCCCCGCGTGAGCACCGGACGGGAGAAGTTGATCCGCTTCGGCTCGGCGCGCCGGTCGGTCGGCGGGTAGGCGAGGCCGTATGCCATCACGCTCGCTATGTCGAAGTAGGGCCGCGCCCCCGCGTCGTACATCCCCTGCAAGTAGAGCAGGTCGCTCAGGTTCGCGGGTCCGGTCTCGATAGTCTGCGCGAGCGGCGCAGACAGCACCACCGCGTCGGGGTTGGCGGCATGGGCGGCCAGGTAGGCGGCTTTCAGCAGCGCGGTGTACTCGGCGGGGTTCGGGTGCCGCACGCACGCTCCGCCCTGCCGGCCGGACCATTCGCCCTCGAGGTTCGGCTCGTTCCATATCTGGAAATAGCGGACCTTGCCCCGATACCGGCTGACGACTGCGCTCACGAAATCGGCATAGTCGCTGTTCTTCGCGGGCGCGCCGTGCGACATGTCGGGGCAGAGCAGTGCCCACGTGGGCGGCGCATCGAGCCGCGCGAGGATGTCGAGGTTGTTCGCCCGCGCCTGCTCCACGATGTAGTCGTACTTGTCCCACGAGGAACGCGCGGGGCTGTGCCGCCGGTCAGTGAAGTCGCCCTTGCCGGCGATCTCGATGTCGTTCCATAGGAAGCCCTGGCGGATCATCGTGTAGCCGCCGTCGCGGGCCATACGGAGCGTGCGCTTGACGTTCGCCTGGTCACCCTCGCTCTCCAAGAAGACGTTTATGCCCATCGGGTTCCGGTCCCCGCCTGCAAGCGGAGCCTGCTCGTCTCCCCAGACGACGCCGAGGTTCATAAGCCGGTCCACGGAGGAGAGCGCGCCCAACTCGCCCAGCACGACGGCCAGCAGTCCCAGGAGCAGCGCGAGCCGCGCCAGGGCGGCGAACGGTTGCGGCTGGGGCCGTGCGAGGTCGGTTGTCTGGAGAACCCGCGTCGTGCGGTCGCGGTTCAAGCGTTTACCCTGCGGCGCGCCCGGCGCACGAACAGGATGTCTGCGGCGAGCGCGACCAGGATGATGCCGGTCGTCGCCGCAAACAACCCATAGGAGCGGCTGCTCGCCACGGTGAAGCCGGCGACGGTCGCGCCCGGCCCGTCGGTCCGCAGCGTCAGGTGATGCACTCCGGGCGGCCCCTCGCTGCCGAGTCCGGCGACCACCGGCAGTTGAGCTATCTGCACCGTCTGTGGAGGCGCGTTCGTGCCGTCCTTGCCGGTAGCCGCGGCCTGGTTCGCGGCGATATAGGGCCGTTGTGCATCGTCCTGGGGCAAGCCGGGGGCAAGGCCGTTCGTGCCGCCGTCCACCGTGACATAGATCCGGGCGTTGACGGCGGTTCCCGCAGCCGGCGAGGCCAACGCCAGTGTGAGGTCGGTGCCGCGAAACGCTAAATCGAGCGTCGCGTCCGGTTTCTGCGAGACCAGCAGCAGCTTGCTCGGCTCGGACCCGCCCGGGGCGGCGCGCACGAGTTGCGTAGTCCAGTCTGCCGACGCCCTCGCGGGCGCGCTCAGGGGACCGTAGCTGCCCACCCCCGCGACCGAGAGCCGCGCGGCCTCCGCCTGCACAGCATTGTATAGCTGTAGCGGCGCGAAGTCCGGCGTGAGCATGGCAAAGTAGTATTCGGCATCGGTCGGCGGTTGGTCCCCCACCTGCCGAAAATACCAGATGACGAACACTCCAGCCCAAGCCCAGTGCGTGCGGGCGTACTCGATGCCCCGCACGGTGTAGTCGGCCTGTTGCTCCGGCGTCACATGCCCCCACTTCACCGTCTTCGGGTCTACGATGCTGCTATCCGGCGCGTTCCAGCCATACTCGGTGAACCAGACTGGCTTTGCCTCATCGTGGTTCTGCGCCATGACCGCCCGCATCGCCTCGACCCGGCGGAAGTTGTAAGCGTCGGGCGATGGGTCTGCTTCCGGCGGGCTGTCCACGCCGAACGTGTTCGCCGAGGCGATGTCGAAATACGGCGCAGCGCCCGCCGCGTACATTTCGGCAAGATAGGTCGTCTCTCGTAAGTTGAGTGTGCCCGGCGGCTTGTTCTCCCGGAAGCTCTCATTTGTCGTCGCCAACGGCGCGCTCAGTATCACCACGTTCGGGTCCACGGCGCGCGCTCGCGTCGCCGCCTCTTTGAGCAGCGCGCCGTAATCTGCCGCGCTCACCGGCTTTCCGGGGGTCCACTCGGCCTCCAGGTTCGGCTCGTTCCAGATCTGCAAGAACCGGATCTTGCCCGGCGAGTGCGGCTCCACGTTGTAGTGGCGCACAAACTCGGCCACGAAGTCGCCGAAGTCGGAAACGTTCTTCGGCGGCGGACTCGGCGAGTTCACCCCCGCCTGCCGTGCCCAGTCGGGCGTGCGGTCGAGCCGGGCGATCACCTGCACACCGTTCGCCGCCGCGAGCCTCATGATGTCGTCGAACTTCTCCCAGGAGCTTTTGCTGTTCTTCTCGTCGAAGAAGACCCCCTTCTTGAACTCCAGTTCCGACCACGGAAACTCCTGCCTGATCCAGCGCAGCCCCGAGTCGTGCAGCTTTTCGCCGGTCTTCTGCTTCTTGAACGGGTCCACCTCCCGCTCCAGGAACGTGTGCGCGCCGAGCGGGTCCACGGCCGCGAGCGGCAACGGCTCGGGGCTGCGGGGCGGCGCGGCCGCGCTGCCGTCGAGCGGCGCGAACAGGATCGTCTCCCCGACGAGCGCGATAAGCAGCAGCGGGATGGCGAGTAGCCCCAGCCGCCGCAGGTCGCGTCCAGCCTTACGTTGTCTCCCCGCCGTCGGTTGTTGCGCCAAGTTCCACCCCATCTGCCCACAATCCCGCCCCGTTTCCCGACAGACATTATAGCATCCGCCCCGCACCAACAGCAACCCGTGCCCAATGCGGAGTGCGGAGTGCGGAGTGTGGAGTGCGGAATGGGTTCGTGCTTGGAGCAAGGGATTGTCTGTGGGAGAGTCGCTCTGCCCTCGATTGCCTGGCGGAAGGCTGGGGCAAGGGATCGTCTGTGGGAGAGTCGCTCTGCGCTCGATAGCTGCGGCCTTCACCGCTAGCCTCCATAATTCAGAACTCAAAACTCAAAATTCGTCGCCCCGTACCGCCGCCGGCCCAGAGGCCCTCCGCAATCCCCGTTTTTCGTGGATCGACTTCTGTGCTTGACGTGCCACCCGAAAGCTGATAGCATACCTAATAGCTGACGGCTGAAAGCTGACCACTGACCACTGACCACTGACTACTCGCCGGAGGCGCACATGCCCGCCGACCCCCTCATCGCCTACCTGCTCGCCGTCGAGACTGCATACGCCGCCGACAACGCGACCGAGCACACCTACAGGCCCGCCCTAAAGGCCCTGCTCGAAGCCGCCGCGCCGGGGCTGACGGCCACCAACGAGCCGAAGCGCATCGACTGCGGTGCCCCTGATTTCGTGCTAACCGTGCCCGGCGGAGGCATCATCGGCTACGTCGAGGCGAAGGACGTGGGCCTGCCGCTCGACGCGATCGAGCGCGATTCGGACCGCGCCGAACCCCAGACCGACAACGGGCGGCAGCTTAAGCGCTACCGCGCCGCACTCCCGAACCTCCTCTTCACCGACTGCCTCGAGTTCCGGCTCTACCGCAAAGGCGAGCGGCACCTGGAACCGGCTCGGCTGGGGCGTACCGGCCCGCACAACACTCTTGTGCGCGAGAAGGATACCGCGCCCGCCCGCGACCTGCTCCGCGATTTCCTGACGCATAAGCCGGAGGGGGTGAACACCCCGCGCGAACTGGCCGAGCGGCTCGCCCGCCTGACCCACCTGATCCGCGACATCATCGTGACCGCCTTCGCACAGGACAAGGCGTCCGACACCCTGCGCGACCTCTACAAGGCGTTCCGCGAGCAGCTGATCGCCGACCTGGATGTGGGCACCTTCGCCGACATGTTCGCCCAGACGCTCGCTTACGGGCTGTTCGCGGCGCGTGCCAACCACACTGGCCCCGCGCCCTTCACCCGCGCGAACGCCGCCGCCGACATCCCGAAGACCAACCCCTTCCTCCGCCGCCTCTTCAACCTGATCACCGGCCTCGAGCTTGCCGACGAGCCATACGCCGGCCTTGTGGACGACCTCTCGCAACTCCTCGCCCAGACCCAGATCGATGCCGTCCTCGCCGACTTTGGCAAGCGCACCCGCCGCCAAGACCCGCTCGTCCACTTCTACGAGACCTTCCTCGCCGCCTACGACCCCAAGCTGCGCGAGGGCCGCGGCGTCTACTACACGCCCGAGCCGGTCGTCTCCTACCTCGTGCGCTCGGTGGACCACCTGCTCAAGACGCGCTTCGCCTGCCCGGCGGGACTGGCCGACACGAGCAAGACGAGCTACAACCGGCTTGGCACCGGGGGCAAGCCCGAGACCGTGGTTGACCACCGCGTGCTCGTGCTCGACCCCGCCTGCGGCACCGGCAGCTTCCTCTACGCCATCGTGGACCATATCCGGCAGGCGCAGATCGCGGCCGGCAACGCCGGAGACTGGTCGGGCTACGTCCATGACCACCTGCTGCCACGTCTCTTCGGCTTCGAGCTGCTGATGGCCCCCTACGCGGCCGCCCACCTCAAGCTCGGCCTAGAGCTTGCCGGCAAAGACCTGCCTCCCGGCCTCCGCGAGAACTGGGCCTATGCCTTCCAGGGCGACGAGCGCCTCCGCGTCTACCTCACGAACACCCTCGAGGAGGCCCACAAGGCGTCCGAACTCCTCTTCGGCCAGTGGATCGCCGACGAGGCCGCCGCCGCCGCAGCCATCAAGCGCGACCGCCCCATCATGGTCGTCATCGGCAACCCGCCCTACTCCGGTCACTCGGCCAACCAGGGCGAGTGGATACGCGGGCTGGTCCGCGACTACTACTTCGTGGACGGCCATCCCCTCGGCGAGCGCAACCCGAAGTGGCTCCAGGACGACTATGTGAAGTTCCTCCGCTTCGGCCAGTGGCGCATCGCCCAGAGCGGGCGCGGCGTGCTCGCCTTCATCACGAACAACGGCTACCTCGACAACCCGACCTTCCGGGGTATGCGCGCTTCGCTTTTGGGCAGCTTCACCGACATCTATATCCTCAACCTCCACGGCAACAGCAAGAAGCGCGAGCGCGCGCCCGACGGCGGCCCCGACGAAAATGTGTTCGACATCCAGCAGGGCGTCGCCATCGCCCTCTTCGTGAAAGACCCCGCGCAAACCGGCCCCGCCACGGTCCACTATTCCGACCTTTGGGGCGTGCGCGAAACCCCGGATGGCGCAGGCGGCAAGTATCCCTGGCTCTTCGCCCACGACGTAAGCGATACTCCCTGGGTGGAACTCGCGCCCGACTCGCCAACCTACCTTTTCGTGCCGCAGAACATAGATGTTCGAGGAGAATATGAGGAGGGGTGGAAGCTGCCGCAGGCTTTTCCAATCAACGTTCTTGGATTCCAAAGCCATCGTGATCACTTTGCCGTTGCTTTCGAAGCTAATGACCTTCTTGAGAGAATTGAAGAAATGCGAGATGTAAATGTCGGAGACATTCAGTTTGCGGCAAAGTATGGACTAGCTGACAATCGAGACTGGCAGTTGTCGAAAGCTCGCCAACTGCTACGCATGGACTCTTCGTGGAAATCGCATCTAATCCGTTGCCTCTACCGCCCATTTGACTGGCGAGCGTGTTACTTTGATGAAATTGCAACCGATTATCCGCGGCGGGAGCTTTTGGCTCACGCTGTAGGCCACCAGAACCTGGTTCTGAATGCTGTGCGGCAGACGAAGGCCGATTCATGGGCGCATGTAATGGTTTCTGATAGCCCAACACCGGCCGTCTTTCTGGAGATTAAAGATGGCTCGTCTGTCTTCCCCCTCTACCTCTACGCCGAGCACCCCGGCCAGCCATACCAGCGGGAGAATGCAATCAAGGCGGTGGCGAAGGCTATCCACGCGAGCGGCGGGCGGCTGCCCGCGAGCCAGGCGGCCGCCGAGGTCGAGCGGGTCACCGAGCTGATCAAGCGGCTCTTCCCCCAGCCCGAATACCCCCGCTGGCCGAACTTCGCGCCCGACTTCCTCGCCGCCGTCGAGCAGCGGCTGGGGCTGGGCCTTGTGCCCGACGGCCACGGCGACCTCCAGACAACCTTCGGCCCCGAAGACCTGTTCCACTACGCCTACGCCATCTTCCACGCCCCGTCCTACCGCGCCCGCTACGCCGAGTTCCTGAAAATAGACTTCCCCCGCCTCCCCCTCACCTCCGACCTCCCGCTCTTCCGCACCCTCGCCGCCCTCGGCGCAGACCTGGTCGCCCGCCACCTCCTCACCAAGCAGGCACCCGACCCCGACCTCGCGCGCTACCCCGTGCCCGGCCCCAATAAGGTAGAGTCCGGCTACCCGAAGTATGTCGCGCCTGTCGCGGGCGACGCCGCTTCCCCCCACCCCGGCCGCGTCTACATCAACCCCACTCAGTACTTCGACGGCGTGTCGCCGGAGGTGTGGGCGTTCACCATCGGCGGCTACCAGGTCGCCGAGAAGTGGCTGAAAGACCGCCGCACCCGCACCCTCACCTACGACGACCGCCAACACTACCGCCAGACGCTCGCCGCCCTCGCCGCCACTATATGGCTGATGGAGCAGATCGACGGGGTGATACCGGGCTGGCCGCTGCCTTAGCCCACCCACTGTCATTCTGAGCGCAGCGAAGAATCTCAAGGTGTTGAATGAAGAACATACTATCCACCACGCAGCAGGAAGCCAATGTCAGAGAGATAAGACATGGCTGGCCGCTCTGGAAGTTATGGCTCTGGTGGACACTTGTCACATCTATCATGGGCAGCCTTTCCGCAGTTCTTCCAAGTGCTCTTGTCCTAACTGACTCCCCCGGAGGCTTGCGCGTAGGGCAGGGATGTGACACAATAGCGGTATGACGGAGTATCTTCAGCACACATATGATCTCAACACGCCGGAGATCGCGGGCGCGTTCGACGAGTCGAGCTTGTGGGGTTCACGGTTCGGGGACTTGCTCCTGAGCCACATCGAGTTCCGCCCCGGCATCGCGATCCTCGACGTGGGCTGCGCGACCGGCTTCCCCACCTTCGAGCTGGCGCAGACGTTTGGCCGATCCTGCCGCGTGGTCGGCGTGGATATCTGGCAGGAAGCCCTGCAACGAGCGAGGTTCAAGTGGCGGGTCAATCGCGTGCCGAATGTCGCGTTCCTGGCCGCCGACGCCGCGAAGTTGCCCTTCCCCGCAGAGGCGTTCGACCTGATCGTGTCCAACCTCGGCCTTAACAACTTTGCCGACCCTGCGGCGATGCTCGAGGAGTGCTTCCGCGTCGCGCGGCCTGGCGGGCGGGTCGCCTTCACCACGAACGTCACGGGCCACATGGCCGAATTCTACCAGGTGTATCGCGACATCCTGGCCGAATTCGGGAAGCCCGCCTACCTGGAGCGGCTGGCGGCCGGCGAGGCCCACCGCGGCTCGCCCGAGTCGGTGCGCCGGTTACTCGAAGCGGCGGGATTCCGGGTCGTCAAGCAGGTCGAGGACCGCTTCATGCTGCGTTACGCCAACGCCAATACTCTTTTCGAGCACTGGCTGACCCAGCTCGGTTTTCTGGAAGGCTGGCGGCGGGTGGTCGGCCCTGCGGACGAAGATGCGGTATTCGAGGCCCTGGAAACCCGGCTGGATTGCCTCGCCGCCCGCGACGGCGAGTTACGGCTGACGGTGCCGATGCTCTATATCGAAGGCGAGAAGCCAGCGTAACGGAGGAGAGATATGACAACTACAAACAGCAATGCCCTAGAGGAAGCCCAGATCCGCACGCTCATGGATGAGCGCGCAAAGGCCCTCCGCGCCAAGGATATCGACGGGGCTACATCCAACCTCGTGCCGGATGTCCTCTCGTTCGACGTCGTAAACCCATTGCAATATAGCGGATCCGAGGCGGTTAGAAAACGATTGGAGGCGTGGTTCTCCTCGTTCCACGGCCCGATTGGCTTCGAGATGCGCGACCTGAGCATCACGGCGGGCGCTGATGTCGCTTTCTGCCGTTGCCTCAACCACGTCAGCGCAACGACTGTAGACGGCGGCAAACTCGATATGTGGTGGCGCGACACCGTTTGCTTCGCGAAGACGGACGGCCACTGGAAAATCACCCATGAGCATAGCTCCGTGCCTTTCGACGCGGAAACCGGCAAAGCCTCACTTGGCCTGAAGCCCTAGTCCTCTACAGATCTCGATAGCTGCGGCCCCCACCGCTAGCCTTCGTAATTCAGAACTCAAAACTCAAAACTCAAAACTCGTCGCCCCGTACCGCCGCCGTCTCGGCGGCCTCCGCTCACGCACTCCGCACTCCGCACCCCGCACTCCGCACTCCGCACTACGGCTCCCACGCCGCCTGCCGCAGGTAGACCGACGGGCCGGGAGGCCGCAGGTCCGTCACCCCGAAGCGATACCACCCCCGCGCGAGCGACAGCCTCGGCCCCGTGAGCGGCTGCGAGACCCCTGCGGGCAGCACCGTCCCCGTCACCAGCCGCCTGTCCTCGAGCGCGAGTTCGATGGTGTGCGGGGCGTCCGCCGACGTCGTGTCGAACTCCAGCGCGAGCCTCCCCGTGCCGCCCGGCGTCCACAGCAGGATATAGCCCGGGTCGGGGCCGAGGCTCCGGCGCGTGCCGTGGGGCACCCGCTCAGCCAGCCCCCAGCTGTTGCCGAGGTACAGGTAGGGGTGGTCGAGCGGGGCTGGCGTCACGCTGTAGACGGTCACCTCCGGCGTCCCGGTGCCGACGACCGGCCCCGGCGCAGGCCAGTCCCACGGCGAGTTGCCCACACGGTAGTTCTTCCGCTCGTGGTAGACCGCGAAATACCCGAAGTCGTAGAGCGTGAGCAGCGCACGCGTCGCCTCCGCCCCGTCCTGCGCCAAGACGTCGGTGCCTGTGTACGGCTGCGTGAAGAGCGCGAACGGGCTGTCAGGCTGCCGATACGGGTCGGGCACCGGGCGGGGCAGGTAGCCTCCCGCGATGCCCTTGCCGTGCGCGATCTGGTTGAACATCCGGTGGTGGTCGTTGCTCGCGTGCAGCGTCACCGGCATCTCGAATATCCCGCCGGGGCGGGCGTCGAGCGCGACCTCCGCGAACGCCGGCTGCCAACCCAGCGTGTAGAGCGGCAACGGCAGCACCAGGTACTCGCCGAGGCAGAGCAGACCGGCAACAAACGCTGCCAGGCCGAAGGTCACCGGCGGCAGCGCCGGCCGCCCGCGGACGAGCAGCCCCACGAGCGCGTCCACCCCCAGCCCCGCCAACAGCCCCGCCAGCAGCAGCAGCACCATCCCCGCGTGCGAGGGCGCGCGCAGCAACGTCATGCCCGGCAACTGCATCAGGAAGTAGTACGGCGAAGGCACCGGCGCGCCGTCCGCGAAGGTGATCGGGCTGCCGAAGCCGCCGAGGTCCGGGCCTATCGCCACGTTCAGGAAGACGAAGAACAGCACGAGCAGTGGAACCGCCCGCCGCCAATAGCGCAGGCAGCCAAGCAGGGCGAGCGCAATCACGGTGTATCCGAGGAAGCCGGTGTCGTGCCACACGGCCGGCTGCACCAGCGGGTCGCGCGTGTTCAGGAACAGCCTGTACCACGGCATACTCGCCCCGCGTATGCTTGCGATGTTCAGGAACAGCCCCGCCCTGTTCTGCGCCGTCAGTATCTGCTCGAGCACCGAGCCGAGCACCGGGCTGTAGATCAGCCCATAGATCGAGCCGATCAGCAGCACGCGCCCCAGCACAGGGCGCAGTTCCACCCAGCCGCCCCGCCTCCGCCGCCAGGCGATGCCCGCCGCAAGCACCGCGAGCGCGAGCAGCGCGTAGAGGCCGTAGTACCAGCTCGACAGGTTCGCCCAGACGATGCAGAGCGCCGCAAGCAGGATCGGCCCCCGCCCCCCGCCCCGCAGCGCCCGCCACGACCAGAGCAGCGCGAACGGCAGCGCCTCCGAGACGACCAGCGAGGTCTCCCAGAAAAGCTGCATCAGGTGGTACGGCCCCGCCACGAACACCAGCCCCCCGAGCAGCGCGCCCGGCCGGCTCAACCCAAGCTCGCGGCCAAGCAGGAATGCCCCGTACCCGCCGAGCGCGAAGCTCACGAATATGCCGAAATTGTACCCCGCAGCGAGGCCGAACAGAGCCTGCACCGGCAGCGCCAGCGTCGCCCGAAGCCACTGCATATCGTAGAGCAGCAGGCTCAGGCCACCGCGGTAGGACGGCCAGTAGAGCAGCCCCGTGTGCAGCGGGTCGGTGTGGTGTACCTGGCTCTGCCCCACCCACCACTGCGCCCAAAGCCCTGCGTCCTGGTCGGCCATCCCGCCCCGCTCGATCGGGCTGTCGAACCCCGGCACCGCCCCCGTCAGGTGCAGCAGCAGCGGCCAAGTCGCCAGCACCCCAAGCAGCAAATAGCCGCCGAGCGCGCCGACATGCCACGGCCACCGGTCGCGGTGGGTGGGCGGGGCTTGGGTGGGTCTTGCCATGATCCCGCCATTATAGCACAAGATCGATCCACCAAAAGCGAGGGAAGGCGGTGCCCACCGGAGATCTGATATAATTCGGAGATTAGCTGACGGCTGAAAGCTGACGGCTGAAAGCTAACACGGGTGACAGGAGGCACACATTCATGTTGGGGCACCGCATAGTAGTCGTCGGTTCGTCAGGCTCCGGCAAGACGACGCTCGCGCGCCTCCTCTCCCGGCAGCTCGACCTGCCGCACGTCGAACTTGACGCGCTGCACTGGGAGCCGGGCTGGGTTGAAGCCTCCCTCCCCGCCTTCCGCGAACGGGTCGCAGCCTCTCTCAGCAACGACGCCTGGGTGGTGGACGGCAACTACAGCAGAGTCCGCGACATCTCCTGGCCCCGCGCCGACACCATCGTTTGGCTCGACTACTCCCTGCCGGTCATACTGGCGCGCCTCGCCCGCCGCACATTCCGGCGCGTCTTCACGCAAGAAGAGTTGTGGAACGGCAACCGCGAGTCTCTCCGGGGTGCGTTCATAGGCCGCGACTCCCTCTTCATGTGGGCGCTCACCACCTACCGCCGCCGTCGCCGCGAGTACCCCCAGCTCCTCGCCTCACCCGCCTACACCCACCTCCACCTAGTCCGCCTCCGCTCCCCCCGCGAAACCGCCCGCCTTCTGTCCCGCACCGACGCCTGACGCCCGACGGTTCACGGCTGACCGTACACACCGCCCGTACCGCCGTCTCGGCGGCCTCCGCCGTACCGCCGCCGTCTCGGCGGCTCCGTCAATCCGCACTCCGCACTCGTCTAGGTCTTTCGGAGTATCTTTCGCCCCAGACCCCGTTTTGCCCCCAAATCTGGCAGTAAATGACCCTCGAAATGGATATATAAAGTGAGAGGGTTAAAATAGCACGAGATTTACGCACGAAAAAAGCAGCAGATCGCCATGCAACGACAACTCAGCACTCAAAACCGCAAAAGATCCGTCGAAAGACCGATGCGCGCCCTGAAAGCTGACGCCCCGGCTCAGAACCGCCCGTAGAAGTACGGCACGATTAGCACCAGCAGCGCGTAGAGGTCGAGATAGACAAGCCCCGCCAGCCCGGTCCAGGCGGCCCAACGGCGTGCGCCGGCAGGCAGCAGCCCCACCCACCCGCGCAGCCCCGCCAGCCCCAGCCAGACCATCGGCACGATCAGCACGAACAGGTAGCGGCCCTGCGGCAGGTCGAGGTAGCCCCACCACGCGCGTTGCCGCAGGTAGCGCGCGACTATCGCCGCGACCATCCAGGCCGCCGTGACCGCCGTGATCAGCGCGAAGGCCCTAAGCCCGCCCGGCACCTGCCGCCGCGCGAGCGCGACCCCCCAGCCCGCGACTGCCGCCGCCACCAGCAGGCCGATCACTTGGTAATATAGTTCAGGGAGCTGTAGCTCGGTTACCAGCCAGCCGAACCAGCCCCAGTAGGACCGGTAGCCGCTGTCGAGGTAGAGCCGGACCACGCTCCCCACGTCGAACGGCTGCCGGTTCGCCAGAGTGTCGGCGATCTCCGCGCTCTCCATCTGCGAGGGCAGCCGGGTCAGCAGCCGGCCGAGCGCCGAATCTCGGCGGAGCTGAGCGCCCGGCTCCTGCATCGCCGCGTTGTAGAGGCGCGGGGCGGGCGGGGCGGGGCCGCTTGCCGCAGGCTCCAGCGCGGCGTCCGAAAGCTGCGCCGGAGCATCGGCGCGCACGATGCAGCGGATGAACGCTAGGTCCGCCGGCACCGTCGCGGTCGCGCTGATCTCCTGCCACGCCGAGAGCATCGGCACCATGCCGGTCACCGGGCTGAGGGCGCGTGTGCCGTCGTCAACCGTCACGGTCAGGTTGCCGGGCCTCGCCCCCGGAGCCGCCCGCGCCCAGATGCGGAACGTCAGCGTGTAGGCAGGGTGGCCTCCCGGCAGGTTGAGCCGCTGGAAGACCTCCCGCCCGGCGGCTAGGCCGGTCACGTAGGAGCCGCTGTGAGCGTCTGTGGCGGCGATGCGGGGCGCTCGCTGCCCATACTCAGTGTACCAAGCTACCTGCATCCCGCGCCGGTCGAACCCATCGTCCCACGCCCAAGCCGCGAGCAGCGCGAGGCCCACCGACACCAGCCCCACGCCAAGCCACAACACCTGGCGCGGTGCGAACGGCGGGTGGCGAGTGGCGAGTGGTGAACGGCGAACGGCGAGCGCCGCGAGCGCGGCCCCCGCCCACAATACCGGGGAGGCGAGCGCCGCCGTCGCCTTCACGGCGAATCCGGCTGCGGCCAGCAACAGACCCGCTCCCGAAGTGGCGAGCCACGCCCTACATAATGGCCTGGCGCGTGTCAGCTGCAAGCAGAATAGCGCCAGAGCCGACACCAACAGCTCGGCAAGCACATCGTTGTTCGCCATGCCGTCAACGAAGGCCCGCATCGGCAGCAGCGCGACTGCCAGTGGCAGCGCGAGCCGTATCGCCGGCGTCTCGCCGGCCCCGGGCGCGAGCAGCAGCGCGCAGCCCCACGCTGCCACGACCACGACCGCGCCCAGCAGCACCGAAACCGCCCGCGCGAGGTACAGGCCCAGGTCAGGTGGCACCCGGTCCGGCCCGCCGCCCGCGCGCAGCGCCAGGGCCGCCGGCCAATAGTAGAGCGGCGGCTGGCGAGTTTCAACGAACATCGTCGAGGCCCCGCCGTTGGACGCCGGCGTGATGAACCCCGCCGCGGAGCCGCCGGGCGCTCCATACCAGGACACGCTGCGCGTGAAGTCGCGTGCGTCCATCGCCGCCAAGATCGAGTGTTCGATGCGCGCCCGCTCCTGCTGCGCCGCCGGGCCGTTGTCCGACGGATCGAAGCCTGCCGCGAGGAGGGCAGAATATGCGTAGTGTGAGAACTCGTCCGGCCCCTGCCAGGGCGGCACGACCAGCGCCCAGACCGCGCCGTGGGCCAGCGCGAATCCGCCGAGCAGCGCGCCGAGCAGTGTACGACGCCTGCGCGTCCCGCCGAACCAGCCGTGCGCCGCCCCCCACAGTATCAGCCCGAGCAGCAGGCAGGCCGCAAGCCCGGCGAGCGAGAGCGCCGACGGCCCCCATGCCGGAAGCTGCGCCGCCATGCCCGACACGGCGTCGGCGAGCAGTGCCCAGGGCGGGGCGTCGTAATCCAGCCCGAAGGCGAGGTCGCCGGGGAGCGGGCGGCGGTCCTGCGTCGCCTGGCCGTAGGGGTAAGGGTCGCCGTGCCCCATCGCCCAGTAGGCGGTCACCGCGTTGCCGGGCGCGCCGCCGATGTCCTCCAACTCTACATAGTACCCCTGTACACCACTGCCGGGGATCGGCGGGAAGGAGAAGCGATGCCAAACGTTGTCGGCCACCTCGTCGGCGGGCAGCCGCACCGTCGCCAAATCCGTCGCATCGCCCACGGACCGCCGCAGGTGCAGCACGACCGTGCCGCTCAGGGTGTGTGCATACGTCGCAAGCTGGAGTTCGACGCCGGAGAGGCCGTCGTGCCGCGCCGTGAACGTCTGACCCAGGCTGTGGCCCGCAGTCAGTTCGCCGGCAACCCCCGTCGCGTCGCTGTAGCGCGTGTGGCCGAGCTTGTCCGACACACCCGCGAGCAGCGCGACGAGCAGCACCAACGCCGGCAGCCACCAGGCGAGGCGCGCCCCAAGCCGCCGATATGGGTGCCCCTGCATCTCAGGCGTCGGCTGCGCCCGCAGGCTGGGACCGGACCGGGCGCGCGACCCCTTCGGAGGCGACCAACATTGCGAACAGCAGCCATGTGAAGCCGAGCCAGCTCCCCTCGGTCACTTGGTAAGCTATGAGCAGGCCGACGAAGCTCACCTCCAGGCCGAACACCACGAAGCGCGTCGTGTCCCAGGCGGCGGGAGGGCCGCGCAGCAGCCGCACCCCGCGCCACGCGGCGAGCGCGCCCGCCGTAGAGAGAAACGCCAGGCCGACGATGCCGGTGTCGAACAGCGTGTGCAGCTCGAGGTTCGCTATCCAGTAGCTGTGGTCGAAAGGAGGGGGGTAAAGCTGCGGGAACGCGCCCGCCCCCCAGCCGAGCACCGGACTCCTCCGCCAGCCCTCGAACGCCTGCGAGTAAATCCGCTCGCGGCTGGTTACTGAGACCGACTCGTTGAAGGACGCCGCGTCCTGCACCTTGCCGACAAAGGTTGAGCTTTTGCTGACCGGCACCGGAGTGGCGATGGACGCGGCGGCAACGCCGACGGGCGTCGGCACCGGCGTCGGGCCATCCGGAACATCGGCAGGCGGCCCATGCCCCGTGATGATGGATTGCACGCCCTGCTCGACCTGCCCGTAGGTCAGGTTCCAGGGCGTCGCCGACTTCCAACTAAGCGTCGGCATGAAGAAGTTGCCGACGACCAGGCCGAGGGCGATCCCGATCGCGCCCGGCAGCGCCCAGCGACGGATCAGCAGGCGGCTATCCGCGAGCCTCAGCCAGGCTCCGAGCGCCCAAAGCCCGACAAGCAGCGCGCCGCCGATCGCCCAGACCGTCCGCGTCATGCTCAACATCATGCCGCAATAGGCGCAAGCGACGGCGAACATCAGCGCGCACTGTCGGAGCGGTGTTGCGAAAGCCGGTGCCATGCTCAGGGCGAAGCCGAGCGCGGCCACGGTCAGCGAGTAGCTGCCGAGGATGTTTGGCTCCCACATCGTGCCCTGCACCTTCGGCGTGACGGTGAAGATGCCGTCCTGGTACGCGCGGTCGAGCGTGAGGCCGGCATCGATCCCGAAGAATGTGTAGAGCAGCGCACAGGCGAGCGCTATCAGGCCGACCCCGGCCCCGGCGGCTACCCACGCAGAAGCAGCCCAGACGACCGCCTCCTCGGAGCCGAGCAGGAGCCTCGCCCCGATATAGAGGATGACCAGCCCCGCGATGATCACCGCGAACTTCAGGCTCTCTTTCTTGTCGGGAGCGAAAACCAGCGACGCAGCCACGTTCGCGCCCAGCCAGCCAAGCACGCAGACCTCGATGATGCCGAGTGTGCGAAGCGCCGCGCCCCGGCTCCGTGCCACCGCCCAGACCGCCACCAGCCCTCCGACAAGCAGTTCGGTTCGCAGGTTGAGACCGCCCGCGCTGAGGCTCAGGTGGTCGGTCGCCGTCGCCGCCACAAGCAGCGCCAACGCGATCAAGGCTGCTCGGCTGGTCAGGAGCGCCCTAGCTGTTCCACGCGCCAGGGGCGCGCTAGTCATTCGAGAGATCCAGGCTCGTGTTCGCCTCATCGGGCTTGGGCAGACCCGTTCTCACAACCCTCGTCGTGCCGATCCCGTTCAGCGTGCGCTGGAACAGCTTGAGATACTGGTCGGTGATCGCCTCCCACGAGTAGTGTTCGTGAACGTGCGCCAGAGAGAGAGCGCGCTGTGCCTCGACAGTTTCGGGGCAGTCGAGCAACCGCTGGAGCAGACCCGCGAGGCTCGGCGCGCCCAGCTTGCCATCGTAGGCGAAGCCGGTTGGCCCCAGTGTCTCAATGTTCTCAGGGATGCCGTTAGCCACAACGCAACTCCCGAAGCCCATCGCCTCGATGAGCGCAGGGTGAGCGCCCCCGACCTCCGACGGCTCGACGAAGCAGTAAGCATTCGCGCTCAACTCGCGGTAGCCCGCGCCGAAGACGTATCCCGTGAAGACCAGGTCCTTGTTGGGCCGCGCCCTCAGCGACGCGACATATGCCTCCGAATAGACCGAGTCGCCGACGATGACGCACTTCATGCCGTACCGGTGCTCGAGCATGGCGAAGGCGTCGAGCAGGTGGTGGACGCAGTTCTCAGGCACCAGCCGCCCCACGAACAGGATATACTTCCTCGGCTCAAGCCCCCACTGCCGCAGCGTCTCTCCCGGAGGCAGCGGCTCGACCTCCGAGCCGTAGACGATGTAGGGGATGATGACGTTGTACCTGTCGCGGTAGTACTTCTGCACAATCGTCGAGTCGGTGAGCATGGCATTGGGCAGACGGGTCGCCAGCCGCTCCGCCAGGCGTATATACCGCTTCGCCGGCTCCGGCCACTTTTGGCGCTGCCAGTCGAGGCCGTCCACGTTCAAGATCGTCCGCTTGCCGGTGAGCCGGGGTATCCAGCTTACCGGGCTGTTGCCGACGATGAAGTAGAGGCAGATGTCATATGGCTGGGTGAGGGCGTGCAGCGACGACAAGAACGTGTGGGTGATCGTGTCGAGGTACTTGTTCCTGACAGTCGGCAGCTTGACCAAGCGCATTCCCAGGTAGGTCTCACCCGCATATTTGATCTGCCGGCTGCGGCAATAGACGGTGACTTCGTGCCCGCGCGCGGCCAGCCTCGCCCCCACCTGCTCGACGCATGTCTCGAATCCGCCATAGTTTGCCGGCACACCCCGCGTACCAAGCAGCGCAATCTTCATCCGGGGCTGACCTCTATCCACCGCCAACGCTAGCTTCCTGTCAGCAAAGTATACAATAAGCGGCCTCACCAGCGCAAGCGGTTGACAAAGCTCTGCCCACTAGCTACAATTGTGGAAAAGCCCGATCCTTACGCGAGCAAAAGGCAGTAGAGATGGCCCCGACATGCGCGCTCATCGCTGACAAAAACAGAGAGGCAAACGGCTGCATCCCCACCGAGGCCGTGCTGCGGACGCTGACCTACGCCGATCTCTTCGACTACCCGCTGACAGTCGAGGAGATCGCACACTATCTGATCGAGTGCGACCTGACCCCGGATCAAGTCGAGGGTGCGCTGCTTGGGGCGGGGGCTGCGGTGGAGCAGACCGACGGCTTCTACTACCTGCGCGGGCACGGGGCGGTGGTCGGGCTGCGTCGGGGGCGCGCTGCGACTGCGGCAAAGCTCTGGGGGCGCGCCCGCCTCTACACCCAGCTGCTGCGACGCTTCCCCTACGTGCGGATGCTTGCGGTCAGCGGCGCTCTGGCTATGGACAACGCATCTGAGCCTGCCGATATAGACCTGCTCGTGATAGCCGAGCCGGGTCGGGTCTGGATCTGCCGTCGCGCGCTGGTGCTGGCGGTGCGCTGCATCCGCCTGCTCGGAGACGAACTCTGCCCGAACTTCATCCTCGCCTCAGACAGCCTCGCGCTGATCCAGCAGGATCTCTTCACGGCCCACGAACTCGCGCAGATGCGCCCGATGTCCGGCTACCGCGTCTATCGCCAGACGCTCGCGCAGAACCCCTGGATGCGCTCCTACCTGCCGAACGCCGTGCCCTGGCCCGCCCCCAACGAAGGCCGCTCCCTCTTACACAACCCGATCCAGCGCGTCGCTGAACTCTTACTCAGCCGCCGGATCTTCGCCGGCTGGGAACGCTGGGAGATGGAGCGCATGTCGCGCAAACTCGGCCAAGATAGAGCAACCGGCGACGAAGAAATCTGCTGCACCCCCAGCCAGTGCAAGGGCCACACCGCCGGCTACCGCCGCAACGTCCTCGCCCGCTACGCCGAGCGGAACGTTGAGTTTTGAGTTCTGGATTGGGGATGCCGGGGTAATGCAGAGCTGGCCCAATTGGGCCAGCTCTGTCTAAGACTAACGTTGCTGAGGGCTGACGGCTAATCGCTCACGAGCTTGTCATTTGGTCGGTGTGCTGTTAGGGTCCGGTGCGGCACCCGGCGTGCCGTTGGCTTCGGAAGTGTTGTTGATCAGCGAGTCGAGGCGGGACAGGGTGTCCCGGTAGATCTGGTCAGCCTGCACCTGGGTCAACTTGCCGACCCTGACCGCGCTGTCCAATTCTGCCCGGATCGCGGGCTGGATGGCCGCCTTCAATTGGGCGACCGTCACGTTGTGTGCCTGGGCGATCTGGGCGAGCGACTTGCCGGCCTTGAGCTGGTCGAAGAGGTCGTTCTCGGATATGCCGAGCAGATGCTCCACAGCCGTGAAGGCCGCGCCCTTGACGTTTGGGCCGTCGGTGCTCGAGTCGGCAGAGCCGTGGCCGGAGATTATCCCGTCCACCTTGCCGGAGAAGTCCTGGTAGTTCTGGTCAGACTGCGCCTGGGTCAGCTTGCCCGTGCCGACGGCTGAGTTCAACTGCTCGCGGAACGCAGCCAGGATCGCCGTCTTCAGCTGGTCGGCGGTCACATTGTGCGCCTGGGCGATCTCGCCGAGCGACTTGCCCTGCTTGATCTGGGCGCTGAGTTCGTCTGCCGATAAGCCGAGGAGGCGTTCGGTAGCTTGTAGGAGGGCCATTTTCGGGTTCAGGTACTGATCCTGGTTCTTGAAGTTATCGGGGCTGCCGCCGCCGCTCATAAGGGCCTTGCTTCCGAGCGCGAGCAGGTTGCCCGGGCTTTGGAGGTTCGCCTTGACGTCGGCGGCCTGCGCCGACGTCAGGCTGCCGTCCTTCACCGCCTGGTCGGCTGTCTCGGCGATTGCGCCCGCGAAGGCGGTGTTGAGCTGCTGCTCGGAGATACCGAGTTTGGCAGCGAACTTGCCGTTGAAGAGGGCCATGTACCTGGCCGCGTCTCCCGCCGTGCTTGTCGCCTGCGGTGCCGCGCCTGCGGTGGCCGCTAGGCCCATCTCCGGTGCCGCGTTCACGCCGGTATGGATCGCCCCAGCGAACATCGCGGCCCCCGCCAGAAAGCCGAGCAGGGCGACAGCCGCCAGCCCCATGATCGTGATGCGTATCTTGTTCATCTCTCAGTTCCTTTCGCTAGTTGTCGTTGCCGGCCTTGTCACGCCGCCGGTGTATCGGGCGGCCAGATCTGCACCGCTTAGATACAGTGTAGCGCAGCCGGCTTGGAAGGCCCTGAGAGGAGGATTAGAGTTTGCTTAGATTTGTTGTATTGTGCGGGCGCAACCTGACGAAAAGCAGCGGCGGCATGTCGTAGTTGCCCCAGTTAAACGGGCTTGGGGTGGGGGCTTCTGCCGTGATGCGCGGCTCCTCGATGCGGTCCATGAGTAGACCAGCGGTGAAAGCGGCGTTGAGCAGCAGATGCAGAGGGCGGTGCCAGTAGTATTGCTGTTGTGGCTGCTCGCTTATCGCCAATCCCCGGGTTACGTCCGCAGAGAGGTAGCGCGATATTTTGATAGCGTAAGTGGGTTCGTCGGCGTAATCTGGAAGCTCGGCCTGCATCGAAATAGCTTGGCCGTTGAAGCATGGGTGCATTACGGAGAAAACAAAGCGTCCGCTCGGCTTGAGCAATTGAGCTACTGCGCGAAAGAGGGGTTCGATAGTCGGCATGTCCATGAGTGCGTTGTTGCAGACTGCCGCATCGAACTGCCGTTCGCCCTGCCCGGCCGGCGCGAGCAACTGGGCTTCGTCGGTGGCATCGGCGACGCGATATTCTATCCGGTCCGCGTGTTCGGTGGTTCGCAACCGGGCAAGCTCTATCATCCGGGGGCTGAAGTCGGAGGCAACTACCTCGGCACCCAAGTCAGACAAGCGGCGGGAGAAGATGCCGTTTCCGCAGGCAATGTCCAAGACTCTTTCGCCGGGACGGATCTCCAGCATCCGCTCGACTGTCGGTGCGATGAGCGTTGTCTGCCAGCTGCCGCCTCTGCCCATCCTACTGTCCCAGGCTTCAGCGTTTGTGTCCCAGATGTCGCGTGACTCCCCGAGCAAATCGCGTGGTTCCGGCCCGTCGCTCATTTTTGAAACCCTCTCCTATGCCGAGATCTTTTTGGCCGCGCTCTGAGTATATACCAATCCGTCCACAGCATCAACCGGCAGCCACATCCTGAACCTGGCTCCCTGCCCCGGCTCGCTCTCTACCTCGATCCGCCCGCCGTGCGCCTCCACGATGCTCTTGGCAATCGCCAGCCCCAGCCCCGCGTTGCCGGTCTGCCGAGTGCGTGACTGGTCGGCGCGGTAGAAGCGGTCGAAGACGCGCGGCAGCTGCTCCGGCTCGATCCCACAGCCGTCGTCTTCTACGCTCAATACCGCCGACTTGGCCGGCCCATGACCATTGGCGCAGCCTTCCATCTCCAGCGTGACCGTGATGTGGCCGGTGGGCGGGGTGTAGCGAATAGCGTTGTCCAGCAGGTTCACGAGCACCCGGTAGAGCTGGTCGGAGTCGCCCCTTACACAGGCGGCGCATGCGGCAGGCGCGATCTCGGCACGTAGGTCGTGCTCGCCGGCGAGCACACGCATATTGTTCACCGCGCGGTCTATCACGTCGGGCAGCAGCAAAGGCTCAAGCCGGAGGCCGGCCCCGCCGTTCGCGTCGATCCGCGTCAGCAGCAGCAGATCCACCACCAGCCTGCCGAGGCGGTCGTTCTCGCGCTGCATAGCGCGCAAGATGCGGTCGGCCTCTGCGGGGTCGTGGCGCACGCCCATCAGCAGCACATCCATGTAGCCGCCGAGCACAGTCAGCGGGGAGCGCAGCTCGTGGGAGGCGTCGGCGGCGAACTGGCGGGTGCGCGCCTCGCTGCGCTGCTGCGCCTTGAACGCGGCCTCGATCTGGTCGAGCATCCCGTTGAACGCGCGCACCAACTCCCTGACTTCGTCGCCGCCGGGGGCGTCTGATGCGGCGGTGCCGCCGGGTAGGCTCACCCGCCGACTCAGGTCGCCTCGCCCGATCTGACCGGCGGTGTTTGCTATACGTACGAGGGGGCGGAGGCCAAGCCGGGCGAGCGGCAAACCGAGCAGCAACGCCACGGCGAGCTCGCCGAGCAGCCCGTAGATCAGCAGCGCACGCAGAGTCGCCAGTGTCGAGTCCGCGCCACCCAGCGAGCCAACCAGCATCAGGTAGCCGATTGGCGTCCGCACGCCGCCCTTAAGGAAGTCGGTTTCGTCGAGGAGCGGCACCAAGTAGGCCAGCGCGCGCACTTGGTCGCTCTTGACGGCACCCTCCGAGCGCAGTTGTGTCTCGTAGAAGACAGGCCCCTTTGCCGCCGCGCTCTTTAGCTGATCAGGCGTTGGCAGCGTGGAGGTCAGGGTGTAGACGAGTTCAGGAGCAAAAGGCGTTTTGGCGACCAGGTCGCTCACGCCATTTATCTGCTCAGTCGGTGTAACCGAGAGTAACCCGCGCTTGATTGCATCCAGATTTGCCAAAGGGGTTCCCTGTGGAGATGACGATGCGTCCGGCGAAGGCGACCCGACCGGCCCGGACATGCCGAACTTGCCATTGACCGGCTGGCCGCGTGTGAAGGCAGAAAACGGCTGGTTGGTTGCCAGCGTCTGGCCCTGTGTGTCCAGAAGCGCGATATAAGAGTCGCCGGGGCCGCGATCTTGCGGCACCACAGCGCCCAGCTTATACAGCGTGTCGGGGCTGGTGATGATCTCTCCTGCCCCGCCATTCTTCGAGAGACCCATCTCGACACTGGTCGCCTGAGCCTGGAGTTGTGTCCTGGCGGCTTCCATCAGCGAGGATTGGAGCCGGTCGTAGACGAACAGCCCCGATGCGGTCAGCAGCACGGTCAGCAGGCCGCAATAGAAGAGCGTAAGCCGCCAGCGCAGCGTGCCGAACTGCGCCAGGGGACGCCTAAGCACCGTCGGCCCCCTCTGGGCGTGACCTCATCACATAACCGACGCCGCGCACCGTGCCGATCGGGTTCGGCTCGCCGAGTTTGCGGCGCAGGTAGCGCACATAGACCTCGATGATGTTGCCCTCGCCCATGAAGTCGTAGCCCCATGCCCTGTCGAGGATCATGGCCCGTGTGAGCACCTGGTTCGGATGGCGCATGAAAAGCTCCAGCAGTGCATATTCGCGCAGGCTGAGTGAGACCGGCCTGCCGCCGCGATGCACCTCGTGGGAGTCGGGATCGAGCGTGATGTCCTGTAGCTGTAGGAGGTTCGGCGGGTGCCCATCGGCGGGGCCGCTCTTGCGGCGAAGCACGGCCCGCACCCTGGCCGCCAGCTCCTTGAACTGGAACGGCTTCGTCAGGTAATCGTCGGCACCCAGGTCCAGTCCCTGCACACGGTCGTCGAGGTCGTCGCGGGCGGTCAGCATAATCACCGGGACGCGCGACACCTGCCTCAGCCGGCGGCATAGGTCGAAGCCGTTCAGCCCAGGGAGCATCAGGTCGAGTATGACCAGGTCGGGCGGGTCGTCGAGAGCCATTTGCAGCCCCGCCGCGCCATCCGCCGCGCTCTGGGTGCGAAAGCCCTCGTAGCCCAGCCCCAGCCGCAGGAAGTCAACGATCCCCGGCTCATCTTCAATTATCAACACGCGGGGCCGTGCCGCCGCACCGCCCTCAGCTTCGGCCATCTCTCAGCCCCCATATAAGACGCGGCTCTACCAATGGTCCGCTGCCCACATTATACAGCATAGCCGAGCCGGGTTAAGGGTTACTGAGGATCTGCTGAGAGTCTGATGAGAGGCGGTTTTATCGTATTTGCCGCCCGACGCTAAAGGTGCTAAGTAACGTTGCAAAAATCTCTTCGAGTTTCGCAGCCCATCTCAGGCGTGAAAAGTGCCAAGGACTATTGAACACTTACTTAGTACCGATCTTGATGAGGCAGGCACCTTCGGCGATTGGCCGCAAGACTTTGGCGAAGTCGAGCGCGACACTGGTATACACTATCTGGACGCAGTAGAATCTCACTACCTAAAGTCCTGAAATGGCACGGAAGAAAGGAGCCCGCCTCGTCATTGACGCATCCGTGGCGTGTGCGGCCGGTGGCGAATCAGCGACGGCTGATCGGGCTAAAAAATGTCGGGATCTGCTCGTTGTGGTTGAAGAAAGCCCACATCGCTACTACGTCGTTCTGACTGAAGAGATCATAGCCGAGTGGAATAATAATCAATCCAGCTTTGCTCGTGGCTGGCGGCGCAGAGTTTTGACCGCTAAGAAGGTCTGTCGCGTCGATCCTCCGGCCTACAACGAATTGCGCGACACTATCAAGAAGGTTGCCGGCAAAGAAAAAGAGCGTACCGCTATGCTGGAAGACTTCCTCTTGATCAAAGCAGCCCTTGCCACCGACCGCATTGTGATCTCGCGCGATGTCAGATCCAGAAACCCTTTTGCCGCCGCCTCTCGCGAGAGAGGCGCTGGTGCCATGAAGACTATTGCCTGGCTCAACCCAGACAGCGAGGATGTTGCGATCTGGCTTACCGGCGGTGCTGTTTGCGAAGAAAAGCAACTCCTCGACTTTCTTGAGGAAGCCGCTTCTTAAACCACATTTGCTCTCCCACTGCTGATCTCTGACACCCCTTCTACCTTGCCGTCCGCAGGATCAGAATTGACATGTGCGGAAAGCTCTGCTACAATGTGGGCAACAAGGTTCTGAGCAGTTATCGAGTGATCAGGATCCATACCAGGTACCGTCTCGCCGAGCGTACTGGAAGGCACCGCACCACAAGGGTGAGGATAGCTCGCCGGCTTGCTGTGGGCGGTGCCTTTATGGTAGACTAGATAGTGCGCTACCCTGGGCTGCACAGCTGTCGCCACGCGGCGGGCGGCGCTCCTGGCTTGCCCTCGGCTTATCATGTCGTTACTAGGATCACCCTGAGCAGTGTGCTGTGCGGGCACTTCAGTGGGAAAGAGCATCTTTCAGTACCAGACGCGCGCTTCGGAGCAGAGCGCGAGGAGGAAGCAGACACCGGATGATCATAACAAGAGACAGGCCCGCCCTGGCAGATGCACCCGCGGTTCGAATGACCGCTACCCGTCACCGGCTGAGAGCCTTCTGGGCGGCCCGCAGTTGGTGGGGCGGATTGATTGTACTCGGATTGGCCGCGTATGCCCAGAATATGTACATGAACGGCGGAGACGCAGAAGTTGCAGCCCGGCTGTACTGGGCCGCGATTATCCTGCTGATTCTTGTCCTGTTGCATCCGGCCTGGCCCTGGCACCGCGAACAGACAACGCAAACGGCTTCCCAAGCGGCCGACGTCGCCGTGGCGCTTCCGGCGATGGCAGCACCCGCCGTGGTGGCTCGTCCGGCCGGTGCCCGGCCCGCGCGCGCCGCCGTCGCTCCTGCCGCCACGCCGGTGGCCGCGCGTATCGGTCTGTGGGCGCTCTGGCAAGGCATACGCGGGCGTTGGGGTTGGCGGATTACGGTGCCGGGTCTTGTCCTCTCGCTCGGGCTAGCGGGTGGCGCCACGCTGCTGCTCCGGGCGGATATTGCCGACGCGCGGGGCGGCTGGCTTTGGGCCGCCGCCTTGGCGACCTTGATTCTGACCTTCGCCGGGGCACCCCGCTGGCCGCGGGGCGTCGGCGGGCTCCTCCCCGGACCCGAAGACGATTTCTTCGGGCGAGGCGTGCCGCGGCCGGCCTTGCGCTGGGAAATTGTTCTGGCGGCCGGCGTCATTGCGCTCGCCCTGGTGCTCCGGCTCATGAATCTCGAATACATGCCCGGGATCTTCGGCGATGAAGGTGAGCGCGGCATGGACGCCCGCGCGATTGTGGAAGGGCATCCGACCCTGCTGTTCGGCTACGGCTGGTGGGGAGTGCCGAACCTTTACTTCTATTGGATATCCTGGATGTTGCGCCTCTTCGGCGACAACATGGTCGGGGACCGTATGGTGTCGGTCATCAGCGGCGTCGTAACGGTCTGGCTGGTGTACCGCATCGGCCGTCTCCTCTGGGGCCCGCGCGTTGGCCTAGTCGCCGGTGCCCTGCTGGCGGTTTCGCCGCTTTGGCTGCAATATAGCCGCGAGGCGGGCGAGAGTACACCCACCGCGATGTGCTGGGCGGGCGGTTTCCTGTTCCTGTTCCGCGCATTGCGCTTCCGTAGGTGGAGCGACTGGGTCTTTGCCGGCCTGTGTTTCGGCTTCAGCCTCTATTTCTACGCGGCCGGGAAGCTGGTCGTGCCGATGCTGGCCGTGATCGTGGTCTACTGTTTGATCCGCTGGCGCTTGGCGTTCTTCAAGCGGTATCTGTTCGGCTTCGTCTTGTCGGGAGTTGCTTTCGGTCTCGCTTTCTTGCCGTATGCGCTCTTTTTGATCACTGACAATTGGCACGGCTTTTTTGGACGGGCGCAGGAAACCTCCATCTTCTCGGCGCAAAACCAGGCGCTCACTTTCAACCGGCTCGGCGTGCCATATGATGCGAGTTGGGCGGGGCAGACTCTACAGCAGAGTCTACTGAGCCATCCCTGGCAGTGGGCGCTGCTCATCTTCCAGCAGGCGCGGATCGCCAGCGAAGTTCTGTATCGCATCGGCGACAGCGCGTTCTTCTACACGATCCAACTCCATCACGGGACGCTGTTAAGCCCCGTCCTGGCCTTCCTGACCGTCCTGGGGCTGGCCTATGCCACCTGGAAGCTGTGGGACGGGCGCTTTGGGCTGCTGCTGATCTGGTTCTGGGGGGGCATGGCGGGTATAGTCATGACCATTGATGCGCCGAACGTGCAACGCCTTGTCGGCGCGTGGCCGGTCGTGTTCCTATTCCCAGCTGTGCTGATCGATCGGATCTCGGCTGGGGCCTGGCCAATCAGCCGCGCGTTGGCCCGTCGCTGGTCCACAATCCCGCTCGCGGGGCTGATCGTCTTTGCCGGTGTCGACGGCTACCAGGAGTATTTCGTCAGCTACGCCGCGCAGTGCCCGTTCTGCATCGCGACCGTACAGGCGCGCTACGTACAGGCGTTGGGGCAAGACTACAAGGGCTACCAGATGGGCGTCGGCGGGTATGACATCTACTTCGGCTATGGCAGTACACGCTTCGTAGCCAAAGGCGTGGAGGGCGACGACCTGAATGTGCCGATGGACTTCTTTCCCATTACCGACAATAATGGGAAAGGGGCGGCCTTTCTGGTCTATCCCTCTAACGCTCAGTACCTGCCGATTATCCGCGCATTCTACCCGGGTGGGAGCGAAGAAGCGATCAAGGGTAACGACGGCTCGTTCATTTTCACCAGCTACAAGGTGAGCAGTGTGCAGATGGCGGCTTTCGAGACCGCCCATGCCGCGTACCAGCCAGCGCAGGGCGCAGCCATCACGCGCGACGAGCCGAACCTGGGAACGAAACGGGCGTCGAACGCCGGTGGAGGCACCTGGGCACCACCCGCGGGCTTGGCCTACCCGGTCACCGCGACCTGGCAAGGCGGCCTGGTTGCGCCAACGTATGGGCTATATACTTTCGTGCTCAAGGGAGCGCAGACCGGCCAACTCGACGTCGACGGCAAGCCGGTGCTGGACGCCGCGACGCCGATCAACGCTTCGGGTGACCGCGAAGTCGTGCTGGTGCTGGCTAAAGGCATCCACGATGTGCGGCTGGGAGGCACGCTGTCGAGCGCGCAGGGTCAGGTAGATCTCGAGTGGGCGGCGGCCGGCGCGTCGCTGCCGATCGCGGCCCGATACCTATACAATGGCTCGACCGGTGGTCTCAGCGGGACAATCGGCGTCGGCGCCGGGCTGGATGCGGCCGATCCCCTGTCCGGGCAGAAGCCGAGCAGCCGCCGGTCCGACCCGTTCCTCGGCGTCCGCGATACCGGTGCCGCGACGTCGAGCTTGAATCAGCCCGGCCTGCTGGCCCTCTGGAAGGGCACGATCCAGATCCCCACCACAGGCACCTATCAGTTCAGCATCGACTCCAGCGGGCCAAGCCTGCTCAAGGTCGATAACGAAGTCGTTCTGGATACCCGCGGGATCAGCGGGAGCGGCACCGGCGGCATAGTGTCCCTGGCGGCCGGTGCCCATGACGTGGATTTGCGCTACAATTGGCCGGGTGGCAGCCGCGGCAACCTCGAATGGTATTGGACCCCACCGGGCGGCGCGCGCACCATAGTGCCGATGACAGTACTGACTCCTGCGGCGCGCAGCTGGCGACGGGGCGAAGTACCCGATCCGACCACACAGCCGAATCTGGCGCCCGAGCCCCAGCGGGTGCTGGCGATCCAGCCTGCCGCCGTGCTCGGTGCGGACGCGGGGATGCGGGAAGCGCGAGGGGTGGGCGTGGACAGCGCGGGCCACATCTACATCGGCGACAACGGCAACCACCGCGTGCTCGTCCTGGACAAGGACGGCAAGCGGATCGGCGAGTGGGGCGGCGCGACCGACGCATCGGCCGCCGGCAAGATCAACCTACTCGGCGACTTATGGGCAACTCCGGACGGGCACGTGCTGACCATCGACTCGGGCAATGGCGACCTACAGGAGTTCACAAGCAGCGGGCAGGTGGTACAGCAACTGGCTGGGCTGGCCCCGGCGTCGGGCGGGCTCGCGATGAGCGCGGACGGGCAGATCTGGGTCGCACACACTGGGGGCAGCAATGTACTGCGGCTGGGGGCCGACGGGAAGGTGGCCCAGGAACTTGTGGGGGGGGCCGACGGGACGCGGGCACGACTGGAGCAGCCGATCGACGTCGTGGTGGCACCGGACGGGACGGTGTACGCAGTGGACATGCGCCAGCGGATAGTGCAATTGAATAGCGCTGGGCAGATCGTGCATGAATGGCCCGTGGAGATCGGGCTGCAGCGGGGCGGGAGCCACTTGGCATACTGGAAGGGGCGGGTGGTGATGTGCGACCCGGACCGGTCGCGACTGGTAATGCTCGACCCCACGACAGGGCAGATGAGCTACCTGGGAGGCGAGGGTGCGGGACCAGGGCAGTTCCGGATGCCGGTGGGGCTGGCGGTGGGGCCGGACAACCGGCTATACGTACTCGACAGCGACAACGCGCGCGTGCAGGTCTTCACAGACCTGCCGCCCCGATAGGTGCGCCCGTTGTCGGGCGACCTCGTCGCAGTGCAGAACACCACATCAGCCAACGCCTCGCTCAATCCTCCCGGTGTGACTCGCCGCCTCTGGTGCTATCGCGCACCCCTGGCTGGGCTGGCCGTGATCGTGCTCGCTATACTTGGCGAACAACTCTCGCGGGGTCCGGCGGGGACGACCGCGCCAAATCCGGCTATCGGCATGGATATGCTGCGTGTTGCGGTCGCCCTTGTCGGCCTGGTGGCATGGGTGCGGATCGGAGCGCGCCTGCCCCGGTCGGGGCCGCCGAGCGAGGCGGGGGTGCTGGTTCGGAGGCCAACGCCCCCGCCACTACAGGCCGTGCCCATCCCCGACCGGCAACAGACATGGGCTGGTCGGGCCCTGGCGCTCCCGACCGCCATCGACCATCTCCGGGACTTACGCGCGCGGCTGGGCTGGGGAGGTACAGCCCTGGGACTGCTCGCCGTCACCGGGCTGGCGGTCTGGTGCTATTTGCTGCTGCGCCAAGATTTCCGCGATCCGCTCGCGCCCTGGGTCTGGCTCGCCGCCCTGGTCGCGCTGGTGCTCACCTTTGTCGGCATGCGGCCCTCGCCTATAGCTAGCCTCGTCCCAAACGATCCCACCGAGCCAGTGACTGAGCCGCCGCTGACCCGGGGTGAGTGGCTAGCCATCGGCGCGATCATGCTGGTGGCGATCGCCGTCCGCCTCTGGAACCTGGAGTCCATTCCCATCGGGCCTTACACAGATGAGGGCGATCGAGCGAACGAGGGCCGCCATGTCATCCGGGGTGAGCTCGTGAACCAAGAGCCGTTCGCCCTGTTTGGCGCGGGCTGGTGGGGCGTTCCGAACCTTTACTTCTGGCTGGTGGGCCAGTCGATCCATCTGTTCGGCAACACCCTGGCTGGAGCCCGTATGGTTCATGCGCTGGCCGGCATCGGCACTGTCTGGTTCACCTACCGCATCGGCCGGGTGGTTTGGTCGCCCCGTGTTGGTCTCTTGGCTGCGGCCCTGTTGGCCGTGTCGGATTTCGCCATCCAATTTAGCCGGACGGCGGGCGAGAGCACAATCACGATGTTTACCTGGACAGTTTGCTTCTATTACCTGTATCGGGCGCTCCGCACGCGTAGGCCGCTGGACTTTGTCTGGAGCGGATTGGCCGCCGGTTTTACGCTCTACGGCTATGTCTCGGGCAAGCTATTGCCGGTGTTCATGGCCCTCATCGCGCTCTATCTGCTGGGGCGCTGGGGTCTACGGGGTGCCCGCCGGTACTTGCCCGGTCTGGTGCTGCTCGCTCTGGCGGCCGGGCTCACTTACGCCCCGAACGGCCTGTACACGCTGGCCCACACTGACGCCTTTACTATGCGCTATAACGGCGTAGCTATTTTCAACCATGCGTCTGACTACCAGGCGGCTTATCATACCGATTCCTGGCCGGTCATTATCGCGCGGCAGTTCATGTTGACTTATGCCGCGTTTGATGTCGGGCAGGAGCGCGGTCCATTCTATCCGACCAACCAGCCCATCTTGCCCGTCGCTTGGGCGGCTCTATGGGTGCTGGGCACCGCGTACCTGATCTGGCGGGCGGGCGACGTCCGCTTCGCCGTACTCGGACTCTGGATTCTCAGCGGCCTCGCCGGTGCCGCGCTCACCAACGATACGCCGACTCTACAGCGGGTTGCCGGTATGGTGCCGACCCTCGCGCTGGTCCCGGCGGTCTTCCTGGATCGGGTCCGGCGGGGCATCCCGGCCATGGGCCTCGGCTTACCGAGGCCGCGCCGCACCCTTGTGCTCCGCCGCGCGACGAGTGGCCTTTTCGTCGTGCTGATCCTCACGCTCGCGATCCAAACGCTCTACTTCTATTTCGTTCCTTATACGGCCGCCGCCAATTACGAGTGGTTTGGCATGCCGGGGCGCTACGCGCAGACATTAGACCCGCAGCATAACGTGATGTACCTGATGGACTACCCGGAGCTGACCTGGGACTCACCCAGCATGAGTCCCTCGCGATTTCTGGCTGGAGATCTGCCGGGGAGCGATCTGATCAATCCCGCCGATGACCTGCCTTTGACCACCAACGGCACCAAGAATGCCCACTTCCTGGTGTACCCGTCTGAGGCGGCCTATCTCCCTGTTCTGCAAACGTACTATCCCGGGGGAAAGCAAACGCCGGTGCTTGGATCGACCGGCCATCCCTACTTTACGGCCTACGCCGTGGACGCACACGAATTAACGAGTCTGCGCCAGACGACCGCGCACTACGTGCCTGCTACGGGGCTGGCAGTCACGCGCCAGGAACCCCAACTGGGGACGGCGGGTGCTGACGCAGCCGCGCCGGTGCTTCCCCCCCCGGCGGCCCTTGCATATCCGGCGCGTGCAGAATGGATCGCAGGCGTCGTAGTTCCGGCCTACGGCACCTACCGGCTGGCGTTGACCGCGCCGGGCGGGGGCACCCTCGAGATCGACGGCCGGCCGGTGCTGACGGCCGAGGTGCAGAGTGCTGTTGCCGTCGAGGCACCGGTCGTGCTGGCCAAGGGTGTCCATCAGGTCCGGCTGGCAGGCACGTTACTGAACGGGGGGGTGGGTGTAGAGCTGCGCTGGGGCACCAATCAAGGGATCCTGGTGCCGGTGGGACAGCGCTTCCTCTGGAACGGGCCTCAAGGTTCCTTGTTGGGGCAATCCTACAGCGGGCCGGACAGCGGCAAGTCGCTCACCGGCGATCTGCCCTCGGACCAGGCGCTGCCGCTCACGGCCCGTCGGGACGGCGTACTAGGCTGGCGGAGCATGAATGCCGTGCTGAAGAGGGGACCAGGCACGGTGGGCGTGTGGCAAGGCACACTCATGATCTCCGCCGCCGGCACGTATGTATTCGACGCTGCTACGGCGGCACCGGTCACCCTTTGGGTGGACGGCCGGCTCGCCGGCGCGGCCAACATCCCCGGCACCGCCCGGAGCTTGCCGGTCTCGCTGACCCTCCCGGTCGGCAATCATGACTTCGAGGTGCGGTTCCAGGCGCGGACCGACGATTCGGCGCTCGAAGTCTTCTGGACGCCACCCAATCAGCAGCAGCAGATCCTCTCGCCGGCCGCCTTCCTGCCAGCGAGAGGCGGAGTCTGGATGGCTGCCGAGCGCCCCGGCGTTGCCGCGCCCGATCCAGCCCTGATTGACGCAATCCCACCCGTACTGCCGGTGGGAGTAGTGGCGCAGGTGTCCGGGGACTGGAAAGAAGCGCGTGGCGTCGCCGTGCTACCTGACGGGTCCGTGGTTGTCGGGGACACCGGCCATCAACGTCTGCTCGTCTACGCGCCCGACCACCGGCAAGCCGCCGCCTGGGGCAGCGCCGGGAGCGCCGATGGACAATTTGGGACGATCAGCGATGTCGCCGTCCGGTCGGACGGGACAATCGCAGTGCTCGACTCCAGCAACGACGATATTCAGCTATTCGACAGCCATGGTAAGGAAATAGCCCATTGGTGTCGTGATATGGTTCAGATCGGCGATTCCGGCGGACTGACGTGGGGTCCCGACGGCAAGATCTATGTCGCGGACACCGCCCGCAGCCGGATCGTGCGGCTCGGCACGGCCGGCCGGCCGGAGGCGTCGTTCCGCGACGGAGGTGCCCAGCACCAGGCGCTCAACCAGCCAATCGACGTCGTGGTGACAGCCGACGGCACAATCTACGCTGTGGACCTGCTCGGGCGAGTGGTTCGCTTCAGTCACCAGGGCTTGATCGACCGCGAATGGGTTATACCGGTCGGCGCCGGTCGGGGTGGAAGTCACATGACTCTCTGGGGCCGCTCCCTGGTCATAACCGACCCCGACGGCAACAGCATCGCTACGATCGACCTCGACACCGGAATCAGCCACGCAGTGCAGGTTGTCGGGTCCGCCCCGCTGGAACTCGTATTGCCGGTCGGGGTCGCTGTGGGGCCTGCCAACCGGCTCTATGTGCTCGACAGCGACCATAATCGCGTACTCGTCTTCGAATCGCGCTAGCACTTAACAGGGTTACTTCGACGGGAGGTCGTCGAAGACCTGTACACGCGCGTTGTCGCTATCGAGAACATACAGCCGGTTCTCCGGCCCCGCGGCCAGGCCCACAGGCACACGGAATTGCCCCGGTCCTGTACCCTCGCCGCCGACGTAGCTGAGTTGCCCTGTCGCCGGGTCCAGCACCGTCAGTTGCGCGCTGTCCGGATTACTCATCACTACCTGCCCCTTCCACACGGCCAGGTGACTACCTCCCCGGTCAAAGCCAATCCGCACCGGCCATTCCCGCACCACCTGCCCTCCGGCGTCGAGTTGCACGAGCCGCCGGCCCATATCCACCACGTAGATCGTGCCATCCGGCGCGACAGCCACATCGACCGGTTGGTTCAGCCGCTCTGGTGTGCCCGCAGCCCCGCCTAAGATTTCCTGCTCGATGTGGCCGTCGGGCGCGAGCCGCAACACTCGGCCCCCAGCGGTATCGGCTATCCAGATCTGCCCATCCGGTCCGAGCGCGATGCCGCCCGAGGACGGTGCGAGACCAGCCAGGTACCGCACCACCTGCCCATCCGGCGCGAACTCTTGCAGGTCGCCGTTGCCTGAATCGATAGTCAGCACATGGCCGGCGGAGCTGACGGCCAGATCGCCCAGTAAATTGATCTTGCCGGGAGCCGACGTGTCAGTGGGGCCGCCCCATTGGGTGAGCAGCTTGCCGTCGGGGCCGAGTACGACGATGCGATGGTTGCCATTGTCGGCGATATAGACATGGCCCGTGGCGTCGGAGCCCACGCCACGGGCTTCCCGCAGACCTGCATCCGCCCCTAGGATCGCCACCGGGAGCAGCGGCCTGACCGGCGCAGGCAGGGGCGGTTGGTCGGTGCGTGCCTCAGCCAAGACGTAGCGCGTCGCGAAGCCGCTCAACCGGTTCGTATAGGGGAAGCGCTCCTCGACGCGAAACCCTGGAAGCGGCACATCGGCCACTTCATAAGTGCCGTTGCCGGAACCCCGGATATTGTCCCAATCATAGCCCACATGGACCGGCTGGACCCGTGCGGCAAGCCACTGGCCGGCCTGCCAGCGGGCGTTGTCATGGTCAATGAAATCGCCTTGCAG
This sequence comes from Chloroflexia bacterium, assembly GCA_050998805.1. Taxonomy (GTDB): domain Bacteria; phylum Chloroflexota; class Chloroflexia; order QHBQ01; family JAICKM01; genus JAICKM01. The sequence goes on from JBPCPV010000055.1 coordinate 45,540, forward strand.
CAGGATAACGCCCAGTGCCCAGATCGTCAGCGCAGCCACGGTGTAGCGCCAAGCCCAGCGGCTCCAACCGGCGGCACCGCGCACCACGAACAAGATGACGAACGGGACAAAGCCCAGCAGGTAGCGGTCAAAAAAATCCCCGGGCAGCGCCAGCGAGGCGACAAACACGGCCAACCCCACCAGGTAGACACCCGTCAAGGGCGTGAGCCGGCCGTACTGTCCCCGATTCTGTAGCCAGTCCAGGAAGCCGTCACTCACCTTGGCAAGCAACAGCACACCGAGCGCGGTTCCGAGAACAAAGATTAGCCGCCAGGCTTCCGGGTTCCAGAGTGCCTGCTGCTGGTATTCGAAAAAGGCGAACCCTTCAACCCGGACGAGATTACCGTAGCCGACGAAAGTGTCGATCTGCTGGGGCAGATCAAAGGCTATCGGCCCGAAATGGACGGTGAAAGGCGGCTCGGTTGTCCCGACCAAGTTCTCCGTCAGCCCGTTCACCGCCGCCCAGCTACAGCCGACGATCATCGCCCAGAGCGCCGCCAGCCACCAGCGACGCCGGCGGAGAGTCAGCGCGGCGCATGCAGACAGCGCGACCAGCGGCAGGCAGGCCAACGCGCGCACGAGGAAGACGGCGATCCATTTCTCTTTCCAGAGGAAGGCTGCCCGCTGCCCGGCCCCCTGGAGAGTGGCACCCGATGGCGGCATGTTATGAGCCCAGAGCCACCAGCCGGCCAGGAAGAGGGCCGGCACAACTGCGATACCGAGCCAGCGCCCGATCAGCAGGCGGCGGGCGCGCACCGCGTCCAGCGCCACGTAGAGCAGAAAGGCCAGAGGGACGATACCCGCGAACTGGCGGATCAGGAAACCCCACCCCGCGCAGAAACCGGCCACCCACAGCCAGCCATTCCCGCGGCCCTGGAGCCCGCGGATGTAGGCATAGCAGGCACACAACACGAGTGCCAGGAACGGTATATCGGTCATGAAGCTGTAACTGAAGTGGAGGAAGAGCGGGTTGATCGCCAACAGTGCGGCACCCAGCAAGGCACCGGCCGGCGGCACGGAGAGTGCGCGGGCAACGCCGTAGAAGGCCAGCAGCGCGAGCAGCGCAAAGGCTAGGGTCGAATAGGTCAGCGTCGTATAGCTGAAGCCCAACGCCCGTGCCCACGCCGTGCCCCATAAGGTTAAGCCCACCAAATTGGCCTGTGAGCGATCCGGCATCGCGAAGGTGCCGGTTGCAAGCTGGTGTTGGACCGACCCTGCATATATCCAATCGTCCAGGATCGGGTACTCGTGCTGCGGCGGCAGAACGAGTAGGAGGGTGAACCAGCCGATGATGATGATCCCCAGGTTCCGCAGGTCCGTCGCCGGAGAGGCCGACCGGGCGGGCGGTTGCGCCGCTTCAGTTAGAGCGATACCTGCCTGCTGTGCATCCGTCTGCGGGGGGCTGAGGCGCGCCTGGTCGCTATCCGGAGGCTGCACGCGCCATTCCTCCTAGGGTGTCGGGATCGGGTACTCGCACGGGGGATATTATAGCATAGGGCCAAAATGAGCGCAATCCGTACTCCGCACTCCGCATTCGGTCGGGTCGCCCAGTACTTGACATGGATGCCTAATTTGCGGTATGCTAGGCCCAGCGATCTCTACCAACAACCCAACTGGAGGACTACGCCTTGCCGTTCACAGACCCGTTCAAGTCCGAGGACCATATTGTCGCGGTGCGTAAAATCGGGCGGCTGGCCCAGGTGCTGCTCGATCTACGCAGCGAGTATGAGCAGAAGCCGCGCCGCACCATCCTGGAGCAGATCGTCGAACGGATCGACGAGATCACCGAGCTGCGGGCAGAGTTGAGCGGCGCTCTGGTCTCCGCCCAACCCGCAGAGGCCAACGAGACCAATTCACAAGTCTAGATCAGTAAGGAATTTTATCATGTACATCCGCAACCATAAATGGGTCGTCCCCGGGGTTCTGCTGCTTGCTCTGCTGCTCGCACTGCCGATGCTGGCCGGGGCGGGGAAGGCGGGGGCGGCCCCGTCGGGGCCTCGCACCCTATCTGCCGACAGCGTGCCCGCCGAGGTACGCAGCGGGCAGGCCAAACTGCTCGGACCACACGCCGCAGCAGCGCCGATGGATCTGCTCTTCATGCTGCCGATGCGCGACAAGGTCGGCCTCGACGCCTTCCTGGCCGACGTGTCCAACCCGCAAAGCCCGAACTTCGGCCATTACCTGACGCAGGAAGAGGCCAACGCCCGCTTCAACCCCGACACCGCGCACGAAAAGTCGGTGGAGGCCTGGCTCGGCGCTCATGGCATCACGGTCCTCGACACTGTGCCGAACCACCTCTACGTGAAGGCGACGGCGACCAGCGGCGCGTTCCAGACGCTGCTCGGCGTGCAGATCAACGACTACAGCCTGCCGGGCCGCACCTTCTACTCGCTCGACCGCCCTGTCACACTGCCGGCGGAGGTAAGCGCCGATGTGCAGTCGGTGGTCGGGCTGACGAACATCGCGCAGTTCCACACGTTCAACAACGGCCTCGCGCATGGGGCGCCGGCCTACTACCCGCAGGATATGGCTAACGCCTACGACGTGAACCCGCTGTGGGCCGCCGGGTACACCGGTGCCGGCACCACGGTCGCGCTCACCCTCTGGGGCGCTGCGCCGACCGACGGCACGCTGAACACATGGGCGGCCGCCACAAACGCTGCGGTCGCCACGCGGGCCAACGGTCGCTTAATCGTGATCCCGGTTGACGGCGGCAGCACGTTCGAGGACGCCGGCGAGGCCGGCCTCGACATCGAATCCTCCGGCGGCATCGCCTACCAGGCCCAGATCCGCTACTACGAGGCGCGGACAAACTCTTCGGGCCAGCCTGACCTGGTGGGACTGACCGATACACTTAACCGGGCCGGCACCGATAGCGTCTTCAATCGCCAGATCAGCAGCTCCTGGGGCGGCGACGAAGATTCGTCGCTGACAAGTGCCTTCGAACCGGTTTTTTCCTCGAATGCGGCCACCGGCCACGACTACCTCTTCTCGAGCGGCGACTCCGGTTCTTCATCCAATTCCGGTAACGGCGACCCATATCCGGCCTACCCAGCATCCAGCCCCTATGTGACTTCGGTCGGCGGCACGCGCTTCAACGGCGACGTGAATCCGAACTGGCCGGGAGAGGACACCTGGCTGTATGTGCCTCCGCCCGCCCCTGGCCCGGAGGGCAGTGGCGGCGGCTACTCGCTGACTTTCGCTAACCCGTCCTGGGAAGTCGCCCCCGGCTTCAACAACACGCATCGTGGCTACCCCGACGTGGCAGCGGTGGCCGACCCGGCGACGGGCTACTATGTCTGCTACGGCAACAGCAGCGCGTGCGCGCAGTACGGCGGCACCAGTCTGTCGTCTCCGCTCTGGGCGGGCATGATGGCTATCACCAACCAGTACCTGGTGGCGCAGGGCAGGCCGGTACTTGGCTTCGCCAACCCCCGGCTATACCAACTGGCTAACACTCCGCAGACCTTCCCCGCCTACCACGACATCACCGCCGGCACGAACGGCGTATATAATGCGGGGCCGGGCTGGGACGCGGTTACGGGTCTCGGCTCTCCCGATCTCTGGAACGTCGCCCGCGACCTCGCAGGCGTGAGCTTGCCGCCGACTGCTACACCGACGCTCGTATCGGGCCAGCACTTCACCGATGTGCCGCCAGCCAATCCGTTTTATGTGCAGATCAACTGGTGCGCGGACCACGGCATAGTGTCCGGCTACGCGAACGGCGACGGAACCTTCCGATACCTGCCGAACAACAGCGCGACTCGCGCCCAGGTCAGCAAGATGATCGTGATCGCCGACGGGTGGGCGATTGACACGACTGGTGGCCCGCACTTCACCGACGTTTCGACGACCAACCCCTTCTACGGCGTCATCGAAACCGCCTACAACCACGGCGTGATCTCCGGCTACAACGACCATACCTTCCACCCCTACAGCTCGGTGACGCGGAGCCAGTTCTCGAAGATCATCGTGCTCTCTAAGGGCTGGGCGATCAACACGACCGGTGGCCCCCACTTCCGCGACGTGCCGTCGAGCAACCCATTCTACGGCGTAATCGAAACCGCGTATAACCACGGCATCGTCAGCGGCTATACCTGCGGCGGGCCAGGAGAGCCGTGCCCCGGCACATACTTCCGCCCATACAACAACATCACGCGCGCCCAGCTCGCCAAGCTGATCTACTTCTCGTTCGGGCCTTAGCGCATATCTAGGGGCGGGTCAAAAGACCCGCTCCTACCGTGATCGTCTTTCGGATAACGATGGCAAATTATGATACTGAGGTGGTGCGCCTCGACCCCGAGCACCCTGATCCGGCGGTGATGGAACGGGCGGGGGAGATGCTGCGGGCGGGGGAGCTGGTCGCGTTCCCTACGGAGACTGTCTACGGGCTGGGGGCGAACGCGCTCGACGCGGAGTCCGTTGCCCGGATCTTCGAGGCGAAGGGACGCCCTGCGACTGACCCCCTGATCGTGCATCTGGCGGACCTGGCGGGGGTGGAGGCGCTCGTGGCCGGTTCGCTGCCGCAAGCGGCTTACACACTCGGTGAGGCGTTCTGGCCGGGGCCGCTGACGCTGGTGCTGCCGCGTGGATCTGCTGTGCCTCTGAACGTGACTGCGGGGCTGGACACGGTGGCCGTGAGGATGCCGGCGCACCCGGTGGCGCGGGCGCTGATCCTGGCGGCGGGGACGCCGATAGCCGCGCCGAGCGCGAACCTCTTCACACACACAAGCCCGACACGGGCCGCGGATGTCGTAGCCGACCTCGGCGGGCGGGTGCGGCTGATACTCGATGCGGGGCCGACGATCCACGGCGTGGAGTCCACGGTGGTGGACCTCTGCTCTGATCCGCCGCGTGTGCTGCGGCCTGGCGCGGTGACGCTTGAGGCGCTGCGCGCGGTGCTGCCGGGTCTGGCGGCACCGCCCCCGCCGGGTGTCTCGCTGCCTGGGGAGCAGCGTTCGCCGGGGACGATGCTGAAGCATTACGCGCCACGCGCCGAGGTGGTGCTGCTTGACGGGGACGACCCGGCGCGGGTGCGCGCGGGGCTGGCCGAGGCGGTCACGGCGGCGCGCGCGGAGGGGCGGAAGGTCGGGCTGCTGCTTGCCGACGACGATCTGGCCGCGCTGGATATGCTGCCGCCGGGACGGGATCTGGTGCGGATGTCTCTCGGCGCGGAGGGCGATCTTGAGGGGCAGGCGCGGAGGCTGTTCGCGGCGTTACGGGATCTGGACGCCGCCGGGGTCTCGGTGATCGTGGTGCGCGCGCCGGCTACCGAGGGGCTGGGGCTGACTATACGGGACCGGCTTGTGCGGGCGGCCCGCTAGCCTCCAGCACTGTCAGTCTGAGCGCAGCGAAGAATCTCGGTAGTGTTATACCTGGGGTTTTCGCAACTCAGGCTGTGAAAAAGTTGACAAATAGGGCCGGAACGCCTATAATAGAGAGACGAGGATAACACAGATTATGGGGACGGGTCTCAGACCCGTCGGGACACGGGGGGTAATGATATGACAACTATGGTGAACGGCGAAACAGAGGCTGGCGGGCTTGACGGATACAAGTACGGGTTCCACATGCGGGATACGTCGGTCTTCCGGGCGAAGCGGGGACTGAGCCGTGAGGTGGTGGCCGAGATTTCGGAGATGAAGGGCGAGCCGGAGTGGATGCGGGCCTTCCGCCTGCGCGCGCTCGAAACCTTCTACCGCAAACCGATGCCGACCTGGGGGGGCGACCTGTCGGGGATCAACTTCGACGATATTTACTACTATATCAAGCCGACCGACGCACAGGGCAAGACCTGGGACGACGTGCCGCCTGAGATCAAGGACACGTTTGAGCGGCTGGGCATACCCGAGGCCGAGCGGAAGTACCTCGCCGGCGTCGGCGCGCAGTACGACTCGGAAGTGATCTACCACAGCATCCGAGAGGATCTCCAGGCCCAGGGCGTGATCTTCACCGACACAGATACCGGGCTGCGGGAATACCCGGAGCTGTTCCGTAAGTACTGGGCGACGATCATACCGCCGGGCGACAACAAGTTCGCCGCGCTGAACAGCGCGGTCTGGAGCGGCGGGTCGTTCGTGTATGTGCCGGCCGGGGTGAAGGTGGAGATCCCGTTGCAGGCGTACTTCCGCATCAACGCGCAGAGCATGGGGCAGTTCGAGCGGACGCTGATCATCGCCGAGCCGGGCAGCTATATCCACTACGTCGAGGGCTGCACCGCGCCGACGTATCGGGAGGACAGTCTCCACAGCGCCGTGGTCGAGATCATGGTCCATGAGGGCGCGCGCGTGCGCTATACGACTATCCAGAACTGGTCGGGCAACGTGTATAACCTGGTGACGAAGCGGGCCATGGCGATGCGCGACGCGACTATGGAATGGGTTGACGGGAATCTGGGCTCGAAGCTCACAATGAAGTACCCCGCAGTCTGGTGCATGGAGCCGGGTGCCCGGGGCGACGTGCTGTCTATCGCGTTCGCGGGCGACGGCCAACATCAGGACGCGGGCGCGAAGATCATCCACGCAGCGCCGCACACTTCTTCGACGATCGTCTCGAAGTCTATATCGAGGGGCACGGGGCGCGCGACATATCGCGGCCTGCTGGAGGTGAAGGAAGGCTGCCACGACGTGAAGTCGAACGTGCGCTGCGACGCGCTGCTGCTCGACGAGCAGGCGCGGACCGACACCTATCCGAGCATCCAGATCAACGAGGACCATGTGCAGATCAGCCATGAGGCGACGGTCTCGAAGGTTGGCGAGGAGCAGCTGTTCTACCTGATGAGCAGGGGCCTGTCCGAGGCGGAAGCCTTCTCGATGATCATCAACGGCTTCATCGAGCCGATCACGAAGGAGATCCCTCTGGAATATGCGGTCGAACTCAACCGGCTGATACAATTACAGATGGAAGGCTCCATCGGCTAGTTCGGCGGATAGAATGTGTAGACGGAGTACTCGGCGACGGGTACTCCGTTCTTTTTGGGCTTAATCTTCGCCTAGATATGCTTTCCGCACCTGCTCGCTCTTGAGCAGGTTGGCCCCGGTGTCTTCAAGGACGATGCGGCCGGTTTCGATGACGTAGCCCCGGTGGGCGATTTGGAGGGCGAGGAGCGCGTTTTGCTCCACGAGCAGGATGGTGGTCGCGCCGCCGGCGTTTAGGTCGCGGATGATGCTGAAGATCGTCTCGACGAGGATCGGGGAGAGGCCCATCGAAGGCTCGTCGAGCAGCAGGAGCTGGGGCTTGCTCATCAGCGCGCGGCCCATCGCGAGCATCTGCTGCTCGCCGCCGGAGAGAGTGCCGCCCTGCTGGGTCAGGCGCTCTTTGAGGCGGGGGAAGAGCACGAGCACCCGGTCCAGGTCGGCGGCTATGCCTGCGGCGTCCTTTCGCGCGAACGCGCCCATCTCGAGGTTCTCGCGGACGCTCATGCGGCGGAAGATGCGGCGGCCTTCGGGCGAGTGGGCGATGCCGAGGTGGACCATGCGCTCCGGCGGCTGGTTGTCGATCCGCTTGCCTTCGAGGGTGATACGGCCCTGGCGCGGGTGTAACATGCCGGAGATGGTGCGTAAGGTTGTCGTCTTGCCGGCGCCGTTACTGCCGATCAGGGTGACGATCTCGCCCTTGTTGACCGTCAGGGAGACGCCTTTCAGCGCCTTGATGTTGCCGTAGTAAGTTTCGATGCCGTCAACTTCAAGTAAGGCCATTGCCGGCTCCTGAGTAGAGGTTCCGCGCCGTCTGCGCGCGGCCCAGATAGGCTTCGACCACGCGCGGGTCGTTCCGCACCTCGTCGGGGGTGCCCTCGGCGATCTTCACGCCGTAGTTCAGCACGGTCACGCGCTCAGAGATCCGCATTACGACCTTCATATCATGCTCTATCAGCAGCACGGTGAGGCCAAGCTCGTGCTGTAGGCGCTTGATCAGGTCCATCATGGCGACGGTTTCCTGCGGGTTCATACCGGCGGTCGGCTCGTCAAGCATCAGCAGCTTCGGGTCGGCGGCGAGGGCGCGTGCGATTTCGAGGCGGCGCTGGTCGCCGAAGGAGAGGTTCTTCGCAAGCCGGGTTTCGTCTCCGCCAAGGCCGACAGAGCCGAGCAAATCACGCGCCCTGGTTCTGGCATCGGCTTCTTCGGTGAGGGCAATGGGGCTGTGCGTGAGGGTGGCCCAGAGGCTGGCGTGCAGGCGGGAATGTTCGCCGACGAGCACATTGTCGAGCACGGTCATGTTGCCGAAGAGCCGGGTGTTCTGGAAGGTGCGCGTGATGCCGAGTGCGGCCACCCTGTCCGGCGGCAGGCCGGTGATCGGTCCGCCGTTGAACCAGATTTCGCCGCCGGACGGCTTGTAGACGCCGGAGAGGATGTTGAAGAAGACCGTCTTGCCGGCACCGTTCGGGCCGATGATGCTGACGATGGCGTGCCGGGGTATCTCGAAGTCGATTCCGTCGAGCGCGGCGAGTTCCGCGAAGGTTTTCGTGATGCCGATCGCCCTCAAGAGCAGGGGACGATATAAGCCGGTGTCATCCATAGAAGTCCTCGCTCCGTCTGTCAGGCGGTTGTGCCGGCGCGACCGAGATATGCCTCGATCACGCGGGGGTTGGCCCGAACCTCTGCCGGGCTGCCCTCGGCGATCTTCACTCCGTAGTCGAGCACCGAAATCCGCTCAGAGAGTCCCATGACGACCTTCATATCGTGCTCGATGAGCAAGACAGTCAGTTTGAGCCGGTCACGGACCGAGCGGATAAACTCGATCAGGTCGGAGGTTTCGTTCGGGTTCATGCCGGCGGTCGGCTCGTCGAGCAGCAGCAGCTTCGGGTCGCTGGCTAGGGCGCGTGCGATCTCTAAGCGGCGCTGGTCCCCATAGGGGAGGTTCTTCGCCATCTCCTCAGCGTTATCGGCGAGGCCGACGAAATCGAGGAGGCCCATCGCCGTTTCGCGGGAGCCAGCCTCCTCGTTGCGGACGGCTGGGGTGCGGAGCACGACGCCGACCAGCCCAGCCTTCATGCGGGAGTGCCGCCCGACAAGTACGTTTTCGAGCACGGTCATGTTTGAGAAGAGGCGGATGTTCTGAAAGGTACGGGCGATGCCGAGCGAAGTGATGCGGGAGGGGTCTATGCCGGTGATCGGGGTTCCGTCGAAGATCAGCTCGCCGCTCGTCGGCTTGTAGATGCCGGTGATGGTGTTGAAGAAGGTCGTCTTGCCTGCGCCGTTCGGGCCGATCAGGCTGACTATTGAGCCGCGTGGGATGGTGAAGTCCACGCTGTTGACGGCGACGAGGCCCCCGAAGCGCATGGTGATGGCTTTGGCGACCAGCAGGTTCTTGGCGTCGTGTAGAGCACTTCCGTCTTGCTGAGGAGCGACCGCGACAGGCGCGTCAGTCTGCGGTTGTCGGGTCATCCGTCACCTCCGCGCGTATCAGGGTCGGATTGGTCGGCCTCGCGCGTGTCGTAGACTTCCTGGCGCTCGGCCTGGCTGATGTCGGCCGTCTCGGGATGGAGTTCGGCCTTGCGGCGCCTGCTCGGCAGCAGGCCCTCGGGCCGGAAGAGCATGAACAGCACGAGAGTGATGCCGTAGATGAAGAAGATGTTCGTTCCGAGGTTGAGGTGGATCAGGAAGTCGGAATGGATGCTGCGGCCAAGATCGTTGAGCCAGTTGTTGAGCTGGATGAGCAGCACGGTTTGCAGCAAGTAGATGACTATCGCGCCGACGATCACGCCCCAGAGGTTGCCCATGCCGCCGAGGATCACCATGCAGAGGATGAGCACCGATTGGCTGAAGTTGAATGAGTTGGGGTCGGCGAAGCCGAGGTGGGCGGCGTAGAACGTGCCCGCGAAGCCCGCGAAGCCTGCGCCGAGTCCGAAGGCGAGCAGCTTGGTGATCGTCGTGTTGATGCCCATGCTGGCCGCCGCCAGCTCGTCCTCTCGGATCGCCATCCATGCACGCCCGATGCGGGAGTCCCGTAGGCGATTGATCACGAAGATCGCAAAGCCGGCCAGCACGAGCACCAGATAATAGAAGCCGATGTTGTCGTTGTTGGCTCCGATGACGAAGCTGCCGATTGCCGGCTTGTCTATGCCGGAGATCCCGTCTGCGCCGCCGGTGAGGCTGTCGAGGTTCAGGATGAAAGTCGGCACAATTTCGCCGAAGCCCAGGGTGACGATAGCGAGGTAGTCGCCGCGCAGCCGCAACGTGGGCGCGCCGAAGGCGACGCCGAACAGGGCGGTGATGCCGGCAGACAGGAAGAGCATGATCCAAAACGGGATGTGGATGCCCTTCCAGCTCGATGCCAGTATCGAGTAGCTGTAGGTGCCGATGGCGAAGAAAGCGGCGTATCCCAGGTCGAGGAGGCCGGCGTAGCCGACGACGATGTTGAGGCCGAGCGCGAGCAAGATGAAGGCCCCGGTGTCTGCGGCAGCGTTGATGTTCGACTGGCTATAGATGCCCCCGCCCGGCAAGACGAGGATATGGGCCTCGGCGAGCATCTGGGGCACCGGCAGGAGGATCAGCAGAGTGCCGATGATCGCGGCTGTGATCATCGAACGGCGGCTCGCGCGGGCGGGGGCGGGGAAGATGCTGCCGCCGGTAGGCCGAACGCGGTTGCGTTGTGTCTGTTGCATAGCGGGCCTACACTTTCTCCGCGACGCGCTGGCCGAGCAGCCCCGAAGGCCGGAAGACCAGGATGCCGATCAGCACCAGGAAGACCACGGCTTGCGTCCACTTGGTGTCGAAGAATGTATCGCTATAGGCTTCGACCAGGCCGATTATAAACCCGCCGAGCATGGCACCGGGGATATTGCCGATGCCGCCCAAGACTGCGGCGGTGAACGCTCGTAGCCCCGCCTGGAAGCCTACCTGGAACTGCACCACCTGGATAATCATGCCGTAGAGTATCGCTCCGGCCCCGGCGAGGGCCGCGCCGATGAAGAAGGTAAGCGCGATCGTGTTGTTGACGTTGATACCCATGAGCTGGGCGGTATCCCTGTCGAGCGCGGTGGCCCGCATCGCCTTGCCGAGCTTGGTGCGCTGCACGAAGAGGGTCAGCAGCGCCATGAGCGTGACGCTCACTATCAGCAGTAGAATGGACTTGCTGCGTATAATTACAGATCCGTCGGCGATAGCGAACTTGTAGATATTGTCTTGGAAGATAGCGGGGAAACTGATCTGGCTTGGGCCGCGCCAGTCCTCGCCGATGTTTTGGAGGATGTAGGACACGCCGATGGCCGAGATTAGGGGGGCGAGCTTTGGGGCGTTACGCAGGGGGCGGTAAGCGACCCGCTCGATAACCACTCCGAGCAGGCCGGTGACGAGCATGGTCACGGGGAAAGCGACGAGGAGTACGCCTACCACCGCGAGGGGGTCGGTAAGAAACGTCTGCTGGTTGTTGATGCCGAACACGCCGACAACGCTGATCGCTGTGAAGCTGCCGAGCATGAAGATGTCGCCGTGGGCGAAGTTAATGAGTTCGATGATCCCGTAGACCATCGTGTAGCCGAGGGCGACTAGAGCGTAGATAGATCCTTTAGAGAGGCCGTTCACCAACTGTTGTAGCAACAAGGCGATGGTGATGTGTTCCAAAGTCCTCGCTCCTCTTGTGCTGGGGCTAAGGTGTAGCAAGGGGGCGGCCCCTGGGCGGAGCCGCCCCTTGCGGGTGACGGGTTAGCTCTGCTTACTTGACCGCGAACTTCTGCTGGTCAACGTATGTCCAGGTACCCGACTTAACCTGGTAGATCGAGATCCATCGGTTTGTCGTGTCGCCTTGCGCGTCGAAGCTGGTCGTGCCGATCGCGCCCTGGTAGTTGGTTGTGGCGGCGATGGCGGCGCGGATAGCTTCGCGATCCTTCTTGCCGGCTGTCTTCATGGCTGCGATGATGATGTTCGTCGCATCGAAGGCGTTGGCCGAGTATGCCTGGGGCACGCCCTGCCACTGGTCGGAGGCATTGGCTGCCTTGTAGGTGTCAATGAAGGTTTTGGCGTTCGGCAGCAGGTTCGCGTTGACGGCCGCTACCGTGCCGTAGTCGCCTTCGGTGTCAGCACCGCCGGCGGTGACGTAGCCGCTCTCAACGATGCCGTCGCCGCCCATGAGCGGGATATTCAGGCCGGCGGGCTTCATGGCCTTGCGGGCCGCAGGGATGCCGTTCGACTGAGTGCCGCCATAGTAGAGGATGTCGGGGCCGGCGGCGGCGACCTTGCTCATGATCGAGCTGAAGTCGGCGGTGGTATGCGGCACGCCGTCATGTCCGAGCACGGTGCCGCCCTTGGCCTTGAACTCTTTCTCGAACTCGTTGGCGATGCCCTTGCCGTAAACCTCGGTGTCGTCGAGGATATAGGCTTTGCGCTTACCGAGCTTATCGTAGGCGTAGTCCGCGCCGACCGGACCCTGGATGTTGTCTGTGGTGCAGACACGGAAGTAGGTGATCTTGCCGCTGGGCCGCAGGGCCGCGAGGTTCGGGTTGAACGAAGCAAGAGTCAGATCGGTCGCGGTGTTCGACGGGCTGATGTTGGCGAGGCCGGCGGTGTTAAGCTTAGGCATCATGGCGCGGGCCACGTTGCTGTTGAAGGGGCCGACCATCGCCATCACGTCGGGATCGGCGATAAAGGCGTCGGCGTTCTTCGAGCCTTGCGCGGGGTCGTGTGCCTGGCTGCCGGGGGGCACATCGTCGAGGAAGAACATCTGGAGGTTGTACTGCTTGCCGTCGAGGGTGACGCCGCCTGCGGCGTTCGCCTGGTCAATGGCGAGTTGGATGCCCTGGCGGGTGGGGATGCCGTTCGCGCCCTCAGCGCCTCCTACCGGCAGGTCCACCGCGATCTTGACGACAGAGCCGGAAGCCGCGCCCGGGGTGGTGCCCATCATAGCGGTGGGCGACATCATGGCGGTAGCTTGCATGGCGGGGGTGGCGGCCATCATGGCGGTCGCGGTCATATCCGGTGCCATAGCGGTAGGTGCCATTGCGGTGGCGGCCATCATGGCGGTCGGAGTAAGGTCAGTCGTGCCGGCTGCGGGGCCGGTGGTCGTGGCTGTCGCGGCTGCGGGGGTGTCGGTCGGGTTGCCGCAAGCCGTCAGCAGCATACTCATGCCGATACCGGCCGAGAGCAGGGTCATGCTAATTTGAGTTTTTTTCATGTAGAAAAGTCTCCTCCTAAGAAACTGGTAAATCGGTCGAAACGTGGTGGTCTCCGTTTCTGTGGGCTGCCCTCGCCCGCTGCACCCTGGGGTGCGTAACTGGAGACCGTACTTCTAGTCCGTTGGAAAGGCGATAGACCTCCTTTCTTCGGCTTGCCATCCCTGGGCTGCGGCGAACCGCAGGCGCGTGGACTCCAGCCTAAGGTATTGGTCGCATTATAGAGGGGATGTCCCGGCTTGTCAAGGGCTTGGCCCGATGCCCTGATCCGCGGGCGCGGCGGCTTCGGGCATCTTGTAGATGACGGTGCCTCCCTGGCTGAAGACGGGCTGCATGAAGCGTGCGAACTTGGCGAGGGCTTCGGGGGAGTACTTCCACGGCCCGGTGTCGTTGCCCGCGCGGCCCTGCTCGCCTTTCTCTATGCTGCCGACGAAGACGTAGTGGATCTTGTACTTCTCCAGGATGCTTTTGGCGAGGTTGATGTCTGTGGTCGCGTAGAGGTCGTCCTGGTCCTTCCCGCGTGGGCCGAGTAAGGCCATGATCGTCGGCTGGCCGCCGCGCCACTGCTGCTCGTGCCCCGGCCAGCCTAAGATCGTCGGCTGGCCGGTGTAGGCGGAGACGCGCCCGTGGTTGCCCTGCACGTTGTACTCGACATCGTTCACGGCCTCGGCCACGCCGTCGCCACCTTTGACGTTAGCGCGTATCCAGTGGATCGCCGCGAGGTCGCCGGGGGCGCTGTCGCCGAGGGGGGCGATGCCGTCGAGGCCCTTCAGCTTGTGGGCGGTGGGGTTGCCGACTTGGACGCCGGGCAGCACAAGGCCGTTGTCGCGGGCGGCGAGACCGAGCACCGGGTAGACCATCGCCAGGCAGAAGAGCGCGACGAAGCCGATGCCCCAGGCCCCGGCCAGTGCTATCGCGGGCGCGCCCGACGACTCCCTGCCGGGCACGGCGCGCTTGCCGAACGCCCAGGAGATGAGCCACCACGCCGCGAAGCCCGCGACGGCACCCCAGAGTATCCAGACCTGGTAGTAGAACTTGAACAGGGTGTTGAGCCGGCTGCCGAATACATCTTGCAGGAAAAATATCTCGGTGCCGAAGGTGATCATCGCGCCGACGCCGATCAGCACGAGCGCGAAAATCTCCTCGGTGGACCAGCGCCCCGGCTGTAATCGCTCGCGTATCAGGTAGACGGCGACCGCAGCGAGCGGAAGCAGCAGCGCCATGAGCGGGAATGAGAAGATGAGTGCGCCGACCAGTGAGGCCGCGATTACGCCGATCAGCACGATCAGCGGCGTCGGGTTCTGCCGCCCCTCGGCGTGATCCGCCATGATGCTGCGGACGACCATGATGACGGTGAGGGCGATCACGGCGTAGAGGAAGAAGCCGAAGACGGTGACGAAGCCCTGCCATGTTTTCGGCCAGATGTTGACGCCTATGAGGTTGGAGATCTTCGACGCGAGGAAGCCGATGATCGGGATCTTCGCCACGGCTTCGGGCAGTTCGATCTGCCGCCCGCCGACCAGGGACGTGAAAGTGAGCTGGAACGGCAGGAAGAGTATCAGCCCCAGCGCGACCAGCGCAGCCGCCTGGGTGAGCCAGCTGCCGATCCGTGTGTCGCGCAAGCGAACCAGGAGATTGCGGATTGCGGATTGTGGATTGCGGATTGATTCGTCTTCGCTATCCTCGGCTTCCGAGATAGGGGCGGAGGACGTGGCCCATCGGAGGGCGGGGGTGCCGAGGATGGGGAGGGCTAGGCAGACCAGGACGATGCCGAGGTAGGTCGGGTAATCCCATGTGTTGGCGACGAACAGCGAGCCGGTGGCGAGGGCGTAAACGAAGAGCCGCAGGTTGCCCTCGAGGCCGCCGGAGAGGAGGCCGCGTCGGCGAGCGAGCGCGCCCGCAGCGTCGGCAGGTCGGAGCGCGCCGGCTTTGAGCAGCCCGAGCGCGAGGCCGAGCGTGAGCATCACGAGCGGCAGCGCGAGCATGTGGGGGTGCATGTCGTTCAGCAGGAAGCTGAAAAACGGGAACTCGTTGATCGTCTCGCCATTGTTCGGCGCGCCCACGTCAACGACGACCCGCGAGGGCGTCCACCAGTTGAAGGCGTCGCCCCACTTGATGCCGGGCTGGTTGTTGGCGAAAAGCTGCCCCGCCCCCGCCATGTTGCCGGTGACCGCTATCAGCAGCGCCGCCAGCACTCCGGCGAGGAGCGCGCCCCACGGCACCTGCGGCTGCCCCTCTGCGAGTGCGGATTGCGGATTGCGGATTGCGGAGTCGGGAGGGCCTGCGGCTGACGGCTGACGGCGCTCCGGCCCAAACTCGTCGCCGTGCCCGTTACCGCTGCCGTTCCGCCCGCCTGCCTTCGCAGTGGCCGGTGCCTCGACCTCAGCGACAGCCGTCCCACCGCTGCTCGCAATCACCCGGCGGGTGGGGAGGGCGGATCGCGGAGGGCCTGCGGCTGACGGCTGACGGCTGACGGCTGACGGCTGATGGCTGACGGCTGACGGCTGACGGCTGACCGCGACGGCACGCGTCGGCACGCTGCCCCGGCGGGCGCGCATCAGCCCCGCCACCATGTTGTAGACCAGGCCGAACGCGCCGAGCGCGGTCAGGCTGAATAGCGTGACGTTCGAGAGGTTGAAGCCGACCGTCGAGTCCACGCCGGAGAGGTGACAGAGAGTGCCCATCAGGGTGTAGCCGAAGTAGTAGTAGTTGATCGTGTATCCGGCCAGCCAGGGGTCGAGCGGCGGCATCACCTGGTTCTGGGTGAAGCTGTTGAGGAAGCCGAAGTCCATGTACTTTTCGGTGCCGAAGATGTAGGGGGAGTAGGAGCGGACGACTGCCCAGAACGCGAAGGCCAGCCCGAACACGGCCTCGGCGAAGATCCAGTAGCGGGCCTGGCCGCGCAGGAAGGCGAGCATCTCGTAGCCGAGCGCGCGCCCCTTACGCAGCACCAGCCAGGCCGAGCCGCCGATCAGCACGAGCAGCATGAAGATGTTCGACGCGCGGCTGAACGGCGCGAGCTGGAACATACCGATCATCCAGGCCGCGTAGCCGACGAGCAGCAGGCCGAGCATCTTGCTGAACGCCCAGCCCCGGTCGGGCAGGCGGCGCATGGCGACCCAGGCCAGGGGCCACGCGGCGAGGCCGAGTATTTCCAGGGTTAGCCACCAGGCGATTGCGTCTCCCACAGTTTCTCCTCTCTAGTGCAGGCTGTCGAGTTGCTTCTGCGCGTCTGCGGCCCAGCCCTTGCCCGACTCGTCCTGCGGCGCGTTCTTGATGCAGTTCTGGAACGCATCGCGGGCGTGGTCGAGATCCTGCGTGGTCTCGTAGACCTCGCCGAGGTGGAACCAGGCTTCGGCGAAATGCGGGCTGGCCGCGACCGCGTTCTTGAAGGCGGTGATCGCGTCTTCGTAGCGCCCACGGTCCTTATAGGCGATGCCGACTTTGTTGTATGCTGCCGGCTTGTCGGCGTCCCCAGCCTGCTGCACGGCCTGCTCCCAGGCGGCCAGCGCCTTGTCGGGGTCGGCGTTCTCCATGTAGATGTCGCCGAGTTGGTGGTATGCGGGCACGTCTTTAGGCGCGAGTTGGGTAACGGTTATGAACTCCTTGATCGCCAGGTCGAGGGCCTGGTGCTGGTGGTAGTACTCTCCGAGCGCCCGGTGTGCGTCAACGTTGTTCGGGTCGGCCTTCACGGTCGCCAGCAGGGTGCGTAGCTGCTGATCTTCCACGAGCGGCGGCGGAGTGGGCTTCGGGTGCGGGGCCGACGGCGTTCCCGGGCTGCCGGGCGCGCTGCCGATGTTCTGCGCGACCTCTGTCGGGCGCACATGGTAGATAGTCACGACGTCGTTCTGGTACGCAATATCGAGGTACTTGTTCTCCATCTGCTTGAACTTGGCGAGGCCGGCGGGAGTCTTCTGGTAGTAGACCTGCTCGAGCTGGCCGAGATAGATGTATGCGATGTCGTACTTGTTGATCAGCAGCAGGGTCGTCGAAATGTCCTCTGTGCGGTAGAAGTTGGTCATGTCGCCTCGGCGCTCACCCACCTGCCAATCGTAACGCTGCTCCTCTTGGTGCAGCCCGCCGACGACTATCGGCAGGCCGGTGTAGGTGCCGACCATCATGCCGCTCTCACGGTAATAGCCGAGGGGTGCCTCAGCGATCACTGGGGTGCCCTTGATGTGGGTGTTCATCCAGTCGAGCGCCTCGCGCTCGAAGCGGAAGGGCAGCGTGCCGGTGATGTTTCCGTTGTCTAGCGACAGGTTGAGGATAGCCTTGTCCATCCAGTCCATGCCGTTGAGGGTGCCGACCGGCGGGCGCGACTCTTCGGTCGGGAAACGGTCGGCGACGCGGGACTGCGTGCCGGAGACGGTGAAGATCAGGCTGCCCACTACCAGCAAGGCGAACGGCACCAGCCAGAGCGCGCGCCACGGCGAGAACCAGCTTCGGCGGGCCGGACGGCGACGGCTCCCGCGCGGGCCGAGCAGCGCGTATAGAGCCACGGCGGCACCGCAGGCCACCAGTACCCACGCCTGCTCGTAGAACTTGAAGACCGTGTTCATGCGGTAGTAATCGCCGTCGCCCATATGGTCGGCCAGGTAGATATATTCGACGCCGAGCATGATCACGAAGCCCGCGACCAGCATGATCCCGCCGAAGACTGTCCCCGGCGACTTCACTCCGCAGAGCAGCGTGGTGATCAGCCCGCCGATCAGCAGGGCGAGCAGCCCGTCGAGCAGGTTGTGGGGCGGGCTGTTGGCGGCGAGGGGTTGTAGGTACAGCACGAAGGCGACAAGCAGAGCCAGCGCCATCATCGGCAGGCCGAAGCCCGTGGGCAGCAGCCCCCGGCGTGATCGCTCGGCGGGTACGGGCAGCAAGACCGAGGCTGGCGGCACTGTCTCTGTGGGGGCGGTGGCTTCATCCGGTTCTTGGGCTGCCGGTCTGTCTGCGGCGTCCGACACCGGTTCCGGCTCTTCCGACAACCAGTGGAAGCCGTTCCCATCCTCGGCTTCGGCGATGGATGTCTCCTCGTAGCCGTTGGGTTCGGCGACTCCGGAATAGCCATCGGCTTCTGCGCTGTGTGCGCCGAGATTGGACGCTTCCGGGTCGTCGAGCGTGGTCATCCAGGCGCGCCGCCTGCTTGCCAGCTCGGCCTCCAGGCTGAAGCCGAGATCACCTACATCGGCGAGGCCATAATCGTCCTCGTCGTCGGGCGCGCCTGCGGCGACCGGCTGGGGCAGCGGGGCCGTGATAGCTGTATGATGGACGTTAGCGCCGTTGCTGCCATTGGCCTCGGCCTGGGCAACTCCGACCGGAACGGCAGCGCCCGCCGGTACAGGCAGGGTGCTGTAGAAGCGGCCCATCTCCCCAGCGCCGTTTGCGGCGACGGGGACGGCTGTGCCGGAGGCCGGAGCAGGCGCGGGCAGCGGCGCGGCGGCTGCGGGGACCGGCGACAACTTCGGCCCGCTGGGGAGGAGCCACCGCCGCCAGTCGCCTGCGGCCTCCGCCCACGGGTAGTGCCAGAGCCGCAGCCCCAGATAGCTGAAGCCGACGAACAGGAACAGCCCCCACATCACCAGGAACGGCAAGAAAGGCGTGTGCCCCATATCGGGGGTGATTATCTTGATCTGGTTGTAGAACGGCTTGAAGTTCAGCAGGAAGGGCGAGTAGAAGACGATTGCCGTGCCCGCCGCCAGCGCCATGCCGACCACCGCCGCGCCGACGATGCCGAGGCGAACGGCGTAGATGCGTGCGGTGCGGTCGCGCAGAGCAGTCAGCACCAGCAGCACGAGCGCCCCGCCGATCACCATCACGTAGACCGGGAAATCCCACGAGTTGACCGCAAAGAGTGTGCCGAGCACCAGCGAGAGCGTGCCGAAGCGCAGCAGGCCGTCCGCCGGCGACGACCCCCAGAGCCGGTGCCCTGCCTGGAGCGCCGTCGTATATAGGTCGCGCTTGGGCCGCGCGAACGCGCCGGGCGAGGGCACGGTCGGCACGCTCGCCGTCGTGAAGTAGGCCGGCAGCGACCGGAAGACCGGCCAACGCCAAGCGCCGAGCGCGAGGTTGAAGATCAGTCCCAGCGCCAGCAGGCTCACGCTGATGTCGATCAGGTGGGGGTGGAGGTCCGCGAACAGGAAACTCCAGTATGGGAACTCGTTGATCGTGAGGCCGCCGTCTATCACCCGGCTCGCGTCCCAATAGTTGAAGCCGGTGTAGACATGGCGGAGGTTAGCGTCCACAGGACCGAGCTTGCCCAGGAAGTTGACGAGCGCAGTCTGCCAGCCATGTATGCTGATGAACTGCAACAGGAATTGGAGGTTGCCGATCACCGCGAGCAGCGCCGCGCCGACGACGCCCCAGCCGAAGCCTGCCCATGACACGCCGCGCCCGCCCCGCGCGCGCTGCACGACTGCCACGCAGTTGTAGACGATGCTCGATGCGCCGAGTATGGTCAGCCCGTAGAGCAGGGGTGTCGCCAGGTTGAAGCCGATTGCCGGCTGCACACCGATCAGCTTGATCATCGTACCGATGAGGAAGTAGCCGTAGTAGTAGTAGTTGACCGTGCCGCTGCTGAAGAAGGGGTCGCCCGGCGGCATCCAGGGACTACGCAGCACGGCGTTCAGGAAGCCGAACTCCATCGGCTTTTCGCCGCCTTGAAAGGGCTGCCAGAGGTCGGGGTCAAGGATGCGTATCACGAGGAAGGCAGCGAAGGCGACGAGGAAGAGGCCCTCCCAGGCGAGGATCAGCCCCCGGTGCGACGAGATGTACTCGCGCAGCTCCGGCGCGAACCGCCGCCACATGACGACGCCGACGATCCCGAGCAGGGCTATCGCGCCGAGGATCGTGTATACCGTGAAGGGAACCCAATGGAGGCTGGCGAGCATCCAGGTGACCCAGGCGACCAGCACAAGCCCCAGGGTTTTGCTCAACGGGTAGCCGCGATCCGGCAGGCGGCGGCAGACGATTGCCGTCAACGGCCAGGCCAGCAGGCCGATAACCTCAATCGCCAGCAGCCAAAGCAGGACGGCAACCCACTGGTTGTCGGCGAGCGGGTTCCAGGCGAAGTCGCCGAGCGCGAGCTGCTGCCCTGCGGGCTGCGCCAGCATCAGCGACTTGTCGTAGTCCTTAGCGGTGCGGATCACCGGCCGGCGGATCGGGATAGACGGTTGGTTGACGCTCGCGCCGAAGAGGGTCTGTAGGTCTTCTTGGCTGAGGGCGCGGGTCTTCTTGTAGACAAGCACACGCGGGTGGTCATAGACGGTGAAGCTCTCGTCGGCATGATCGTCATTGATCTTGATGCCGAAGATCTCAGGATAGACCTTCTGGTAGGCTTCGGGCAGGATCTGGGTGTAGCCGAGTTTGCCGCTCATCAGCAGGTCGTAGTAGCGCATCTGCACCGGGTAGCGCCAGGGCAGCCTGGGGATCGAGGCGTAGAGCCGGTTGCTGGCGAGCACGATATAGTCGGCCTGGTCGAGCAGGCCCTTGATGTAGGTGAGTTCGTCGGGTCCGGGCCGGTCGTCGTAGAGGCCCATGGACACATCTCTGAGAGGCGGCAGCGGGGAGCCGGGCATATTCAGAGGTAGGTTGTCGTCCCAGGTTTCGTGCCCGATGCTCGCGTTCGGGGGCAGGTTGCGCGCCAGCCAGCGGGAGGCGATCACGCGGGACTCTTCGTGTGTATAGATGTTCATAAACGCCGTGGCCCAGGCGAGGCTGCCGAGGACCGCGACCGCAGTGATCAGGGGGAAGGCGAAGCGCCGCGCCCTCCAGCCGAAGGGCACGGTGCGCCGTCGCGCAGCCCGCCATTCGGCGATCCGGGGGCGGATCGCCGCGCTCCAGTAGAGGCCGCGTGCGAGCAGGCCGCCCGCGAGCACACACATATACGGCACGAGCGGCAGCATATAGCGCATCCACTTTGCTTCGAGCGTCACAATCGTGAGGAAATAGGGTATCATGCCGCTCAGGAGGAGGATCTCCGCGGCCCGGCGGCGGCGCACGGCGAGGAAGATCGCCAACAGCAGCGCGATCACCGCAGGCACGCCGGACGCCGGACCCATGCCCCACTCCACAAGCTGCTGGAAGTGGTAGAGCACCGGCACCGTGCCGATGTACTGCCTGGTGAACGGCACGTCGGCGATGCCCCTCTGGATCGCCGCCTCCTGCCCAAGCTGGAAGAGGTACTTGCCCTGCTCGGCGACAAGGTGCATCGGGCCGAGGGTGAAGAACGTCGTGCCGGGGATCGATTCGCCGGCATCGAAGCTGATGTGCAGGCCGGAGTCGAGCACGCCGTAGGGGTCGCCGACGGTCGCGCCTACGATAGTCGTCACCCCCGCCAGCACGAGCAGCGCGAAAGCGCGGCGGGCGGCGGCCCAGACCGAAGATGCGCGCTCTTCGGGCTTCGCGGGTTCGAGTCCGTGTGGGTCGTCGAGTTCGGTGGGAGGCCCGAGCCGCCGTGTGTGGGCGCGATAGGCCACGCGCAGCACCAGCGCGGCCACGATCAGCAGGGCCACGGGCGCGACGCTGACCTTGCAGGCAAGCGCGAAGCCGAGGAACAGCCCCGCGAGCGCCGCCGCCCAGGCGCGGCGGTTCTGCATCAGCACCACGCTGAAATAGAGCGCGGCGGTCAAGAAGGTCACAAGATAAGGCTCGGCGATGTAG
The DNA here is from genome assembly GCA_050998805.1 of Chloroflexia bacterium. Classification (GTDB taxonomy): domain Bacteria; phylum Chloroflexota; class Chloroflexia; order QHBQ01; family JAICKM01; genus JAICKM01. Next base: position 67,336 of record JBPCPV010000055.1, read on the forward strand.
AAGTGCGAGATCTGGATCTGGGTGACCGCGAACGCCGAGAAGACCGCCGCCAGCAGCCCCGCGTGCTTGCCGTAGAGCCGCCTCCCGATCAGGAAGACTAAGAAGACCGTCACGAGGTCGAATATCCCCGACACCGCGCGCCCGACGAGAGGCAGGCCGTCGTAAGTCAGCCACTCCGGCTTGTGAAAGAGTTGAGACCCCTCCACCGCGACCGTCTTGACGATGTAGAGCCACATCGCCCCGTAGTGCATATCCGAGCCGAGAGGCTGGCCCTCCGTGGGCCGCCGGGGGTTGAGCGGGCTATGCACGGGGTCGAGGAGTTGGGCGAGCGTGGTGTTCGGCGGGAGGTTGACCCTGTTGATCGTCCAATCGGTGATAGCACGCTCATCGGGGTGCTGGTGGGTGTTCTGGTCGAAATTGACATCGTAGAGCCGCATAAAAGCGGCGATTATCATCACCAGGGACAGAACCAGGGGAATCCAGTTTTTTTGCAAGAGCCGCAAATTAATCTCCTCGACGTAAATACGGCAACAGGTCTCAGCCGGTAAAAAGGCCGTGAGCTAATTGTACCATGTTAGGGAAAGGCCCGCAACCTCTCAGGCCTCACACACTAGGGCCTATGCGCCAGACGAATTTCGAAGCCCCAGGAGGGCCAACGCCCGCTCGGGGCGCTGACTGTTGGCGCGCAGAGCCGAAGCTATCTTGTTGGTGCCTCCCAGGTGTAGCAGGCTCACCA
>JBPCPV010000041.1:0-65983 GCA_050998805.1 Chloroflexia bacterium
CGGTCACACCGAATACGGCGTACACCTGGTCGGGCTGGATCTTCGTGCCGAGCGGCACCAGCCTGAGCAGCGCACGTATCCGGGTGGCGTGGTACAGCAGTTGTTCGGGCGGCTCGCAGATCAGCACGAACGACAGCTCGCTCGTCACGACGGCCACCGGCACGTGGATCCAGGTAAGCGGCTCGGCCACCTCGCCGGGGACGGCGACATTCGCTGAGATCCGGCTGTATGGAGCGCCGGGCGGCACGTCGGCCATCACGCTCTATTTCGACGACATCAACCTGCACTGAGGCCGTGTTGGAGGGCCCGAGGATGCTCAGACTCTTGCACGCAGCCCGCTTGCTGCTCTTGCTCGCGCTGGGTCTAACCCTGACGGCAGGCTGTAGCGCCGTCACCGCCTCGCCGGTGCCCACGCCCGATCCGCGTTTTGCCCTAGTCACCATCCTGTCCAGCCAGACTCACCTCGTCGGCAACGAGGTCACTGTAGTCGGCACGCTGCAGAACGGCGACAAGGACGCGCATGACATCTCCTTGCATGCACAGTTCTTCGATCCGCAGGGGAATGCGCTCGGCAGCGCCCAAGGAGTCGCTGAAGATGTGTCAGCAGGAGGCAAGAAAGACTTCGAGATCCGCGGCCAGGTCGATCCCGCCCGGTATGGGACCACGCAGGTCGCAGTGGCCTCGCTGGGCGAGGTGAAATAGTGGGCGCGGCGCGATGGTAGCATCGGGCACCGCGCCGGGGTCCGGCTCGCGGCGGCGGCGCGCCTGGACCTGGCTCGCGCTGTCGCTCGCCGTGTTGGCAGTGGCGGGCGGGGGCATCATCTGGGGGCCTCACCTCGACGTTGCGGCCCCACCAACGCGCTGGGATGGCCCGCTTACCCTGCCCGAGACCGGGACCACGAGCGCCTGGCCGCAATTCGGCCGCGATGCCGGCCATGCCGGCTTCCTTGCCGGTTTCGGCGCTCTTCGGGGGCAGGTGGCCTGGACGCGGCCCACGGGCGGCCCCATCATCTCGTCGCCTGTGGGCGGGGGCGGCCTGGTCTACGTCGCCTCAAGCGATGCATACCTCTATGCTCTACAGACTGTAGACGGCGGGATCCGCTGGCGCTACGCGATCGGACCGAAGCTTGTTAACGCTACCCCCGTGCTGGCCGGTGGCCTGCTGCTGGTGGCGGGGGACTACACTTTTCTCAACGCGGTTGACGTGCAGACCGGTCTGCGGATCTGGCGCTATGATAGCGGCGACAGCGTGCTCGCGCCACCGGCCGCCGACCCGGTGGGCGGGCTTGCGTTGCTGGCTGGCGGGGGCAGCCTCTTCGCGCTCGATCTGCGCGACGGATCGCGCCGCTGGGAACTCCAGCTTACCGACAACACCCCACCGGGCTGGCCCTCCGTCGGCGCGCCCGCCGCCGCCGCCGGCAATGTCTACTGGGCACCGGGTGTCGGCAATCGGCTCTTCGCTCTTGCAGAAACTAATGGCACCACTCTCTGGAGCTTCGATGCCGGTGATCGCCTCGCATCCACTCCGGTGATAGGTGCCGGCACCGTCTACTTGGCCACCTGGCGGGGCGGCGTCTTCGCCCTCGACGCGACCACCGGTACCGTGCGCTGGCACCGCACGCTCGGCGGGGGCCGCCCCGGCGAGGGCAGCGAATCGACCCCCGCGCTGGACGGCCCCCGCCTGTTTGTCGGCTCCTATCAAGGTCTGCTGTACGCCCTCGACACCCGCACCGGTATCGACATCTGGCAGTTCCGCACCGGCGGCCCCATCCTGGCTGCGCCTACGGTGGGCGGTAGTCTGGTCTATTGCGCCTCGGAAGACGGCCACCTCTACGCTCTCGACCGCGCGACCGGTGCCCTGAGCTGGACACTGCTCCTCACCGAACTCCGTAGTTCCCCCGCGTTGCTCGACAATCGCCTCATCGTAGGCACGATGGCGGGTACCGTCGTCGGCGTGCGGTAGATGTTGGGCTGAGGAACGCTGGACGCTCAGGCACCGGAACGCGATCCGCTCATGCACGCGGGCAACAGCCTTGCGGTGCTTGCGGCGGGCCGGATTGCCTTCTTCCTCATCTGTTGGAGCTACTTGGAAAAGACGTTTCGTTAGGCGCTCTTAGTAGAAGTGCGCGCAGTAATTGCGGGCGCGTTCTGGGCTAATCGTGGCCTGGATATGATGGATAAGGTTTCTTATCCGTCTTTCGCCTTCTTCACCCGGGCCACAGCGGAGGTGACTGCTATTTCGCGATCTCCCAGATATGACCTCCGGGATCGCTGAAGCTGGCGGTTCGTACACCCCACGGCCGATCGATCGGGCCGTTCAGCAGCACCACGCCGCGGGCAGTTAGTTCGGCGCACATTGCATCTACGTCATCAACGTCAATGGTGAACACAACGCGCGATCCGGCCTCGCGACTTGCCACTTTTGCCGGCGCAATTAGCTCTCCCGCCTCCGTGCTCTTCAGCAGGTTGACGAGCGTGTTCCCGAACTTGAACACGGTTGAGTTTTCGTCCTCAAACGCCACAGGCAACCCGAAGGCTTCCCGATAGAATTGTTTCGCCGACGCCAAGTCCTCGACGAACAGCGTGATGGCCCCAATCCCCTTTGGCCAAGAACTCATGTCTGCGCCCTTTGCGGTCACTTGATCCATGAACTTCTCCTTGTCGTGTTCGTCGGCCTTTTCACTTACTCACTGCCAGCCCGTCGAACGACTGCTGCCCCCAGGCGGCCATGAATGTGCCCCAGTCAACGTCGTACTCGTATCGGCGCGCGTAGTTGGTGCTGGTCGGACCCAGCACATCGCGTATGACGACTCCTGCTGAGTTGTAGCCGATGACGACGGCAGCATGATCATTACCCAGTACCGTTTGTAATGTCTTTCCGTCGGGCATGATCCAGGTCGCGGGCCGTCCTAGCTTGAAGTCTGCGGTCGTCTTGATCCAGACAAGTTCACTGGACCGGAGCGATGCCTCGATGCCTGCGCGGTCATGCACGGGGGTGACGTGCAGACCGTAGTGCTGGAAGACCTTGATCATCGCCGCGCCGGTAGATCGCGCTAGGAAGTTTGTCTTGTAGTTGCCCGAATAAAATTGGGTTATGTCACCCCCGTAGATCATCACGCCCTGCTTAGTCTCCTCCCAGCGCGGCTCAATACTCTTATCCACACCCATGACGGCGATAAGCTCGTCCACAGTGACATTGTGGCCGTAGGTCTGGAGGACTACCCAGGCGGCATCGAACTCGCATGTGTAGTGATACTCTTGGTGCGGCTTTACCGCAGCCGGGATATATGCGTCGTATTTGCCGGCGGTGCCTGCTGCTTGGGTAGGTACCAGGGGTTGAGTGACAGGGGGCTGGGGCGCGGCGGTGGGGTTTTGCGCCGGGGGCTGGGCGGTAGGGTCGGCGGTCGGCGGTCGGTTGAGCGGGGCCGTTGGCCGGGGGCTGGACGTGGGCTTTGCCGGCAGCCTTGTGGGCAGCCTCGTAGGCGGGGCGGGCGGAATCGCAACGGCAACCGAAGTAGGACGGCGCTGGACGGGTGTATTGCTCAATGGCAGGGGCGTAGACACAGGCGGGGGCGGAGGCGCTGTGTCTGTAGCGACGGCAGGCAGGGGCGTGTCTAGGGACACGGCGGGCGTGCTTGACGGCGCGAGCGGCGGGGCCGTGTCTGTCGGCAGAGGCACGTCAGTCGGCACGAGGGTGGGGGATACCTGTGCGACTGCGGGTGGCGATTGGGTCGGGGCCGGAGGCAGAGCCACGCTCGTCGGCGGCTGGGTAGCACTCGGCGGCGGAACGACCGCCGTCGGCGCATCGGATGTGCATGCGACTGCGCCTGCAAGCAAGCTGATTAGAGCAAGAAGTGTGAGGGCCACGCATCGGGCAGTGCGATGCAAGGAGAGGAATATGGTCATGGCTTATTATAACAAACTGTCGGCTGGCGAGCAAGTTGCGGATCGTGTACAATAAGGGACATGGGGGACTCAAATCCAAACCCAACCGGAACCGCCGGGGACGGTGCCGCTCTCCTCGGCGGCCTGAACCAAGCCCAGAAGGATGCTGTCCGCATCGCCGACGGAGCTATATTAATTATCGCGGGGCCGGGCAGCGGCAAGACCCGCGTGCTGACGCACCGCATCGCCTACATGCTCGAGGCCAGGGGCGTTGACCCCTACCGGATCTGCGCCGTGACCTTCACGAACAAGGCGGCGAAAGAGATGAAGCGCCGCCTCGAAGAGCTATGCGGGGAGAGCGCAAGCCGGCTCACTGTGGGCACATTCCACGCGCTCGGCGTGCGTATCCTGCGCCAGGACATCAACCGCATCGGCTATGACCGCGACTTCGCGATCTACGACGATGACGACCAGCTTGGGCTTGTGAAGCAGGCGCTCAAAGACCTGGGCTTCGATGAGAAACAGTACGCGCCCCGCGCCGTGCTGTCGTTCATAAGCAAGGCGAAGAGCGCGCTGCTCGAGCCGCCCGCCGCACGCGAAGCTGCCGAAAACTACTTCCAGGAGATCGCAGCCCGCGTCTACTTACGTTACCAGGAGCTGCTCACGCGCAACCGCGCCGTGGATTTCGACGACCTGATCCGGCTGCCGATCAAGCTGATGCTCGAAGACCCGGCGGCCCGCGACAAGTGGCAGCGCCGCTTCAACCACATCTTGGTAGACGAATACCAGGATACGAACCATGCCCAGTACATCTTGGTGAAGCTGCTGGCCGAGCAGCACGGCAATCTGTGTGTCGTGGGCGACCCCGACCAGTCCATTTACGGCTGGAGGCAGGCCGACATCCAGAACATCCTAAACTTCGAGCGGGATTACCCGAACGCAAGGGTCGTGCTACTGGAACAGAACTACCGCTCGACGCAGACGATCCTCGGCACCGCGCAGAGCGTGATCCAGCCGAACACCGAGCGGAAAGAAAAGAACCTCTGGACCGAGAACGCGCGCGGCGTGCCGGTCACCGTCTACGAGGCGTATGACGAGAACGATGAGGCGAGCTATACGGCGCGCGAGATTTCGCGCATGGTCAAGCGGGGGCAGGCGCGGTGGCGCGACTTCGCGGTCATGTACCGCATGAACGCCCAATCGCGGGCAGTCGAGCAAGCCTTCCTCGGCTACAACGTGCCCTACCAGATGGTCGGCGGCATCCGCTTCTACAGCCGTAAAGAGATCAAGGACGTGCTGGCCCTGTTGCGCCTCGTCCAGAATCCGTTCGACAGCGTGGCGTTCGCCCGTGCCATCAACAACACGCGTCTGGGCAAAGGCATCGGGTCCAAGACGCTCGGCGACCTGGAGCGGGCCGCAACCTCCCGCAATGTGCCGGTCTACACCGTGCTACAACTCCTCGAGGCCGAGGAACTCAGTCCGGCTACAGACGGCGGCCTCGGGCTTGCGGGCAACAAGCTGCTGCCGGTCCTACGCAGGCTCAACAACTTCATATCCGCCCGCGACGAACTCAACCTACCTGACCTGCTCGATAAGCTGCTGACGGACATCAACCTCAGCGAATGGCTACAAGACGGCTCGGACGAGGGGCTTGAACGCTGGCAAAACGTGATGGAGCTACGCACGCAGGCCGGCAACTACTCCGACTTGCCGCCCGCCGAGGGGTTGGCCCGCTTCCTCGAAGACGTGGCGCTGATCTCGGACCTGGACAACATCCAGGAAGAGAAGGACGCCGTGACGCTGATCACCTTACATGCCGCGAAGGGTCTGGAGTTCCCGGTCGTCTTCATGATCGGCCTCGAGGAGAACCTGCTGCCCCACAGCCGCTCGATGGACTCGCTCCACGAACTCGAGGAGGAGCGTCGCCTGGCGTATGTCGGCATCACCCGCGCCAAGCAGCAGCTCTACGTCCTCTACGCATTCCGGCGCACGTTCTACGGCGAAACCCGCGTCGGCACGCCCTCGCGCTTCCTCCACGACATCCCCGCAGACATGGCGACGGGGCTAGACAAGCTCAAGCGCGCATCAAAGCTCGCAGCCCGCGGCGACGACACAAGCGGTCGCGTCTACGGCGGCAGCGGCAGCAGCGGCATACGTCAGCCGTCAGCCGTCAGCAGCCGGCAATCCGCAATCCGCAATCCACAATCCACAATCGAGGGTCCGGTGGTACCTCCCCGCCCGCTGCCGCCTGCACCGGGCAAGTGGAGAGCCGGAGACAAAGCACGCCACCCGACATTCGGCGAGGGTATCGTCGTGCAGAGCAAGGCGACCAGCGGCGACGAGGAGGTTACAATCGCCTTCGCGGGCCACGGCATCAAGCGCCTGCTGGCGGGGATAGCCAAACTCGAACGGGTCTAGGCTAGTTTTGAGTTTTGAAGTTTTGAGTTCTGAATTACGACGAACAAAGGAGCAAGAAATGAGCGCCAATCAGCCCTCAGCAGCCGGCAATCCGCAATCCGCAATCCAAAATCCGCAATCGAGAAAGTGGGTGTACCTGTTCCCAGAAGGGAATGGCACGATGAAGGATCTGCTCGGCGGGAAGGGCGCGGGCCTCGCCGAAATGACCAACGCGGGGCTACCGGTGCCACCCGGCTTCACCATCACGACGGAGGCGTGCCGCGCCTATTACGAGCACGGCGAGAAGTTCCCTCCCGGCATGTGGGAGCAGGCGATGGAAGCGCTTCACACCGTGGAGGCCGAGGCCGGTAAGAAGCTGGGCGACCCCGCCAACCCGTTGCTGGTTTCGGTTCGTTCCGGCGCGAAGTTCTCGATGCCCGGCATGATGGACACGGTGCTCAACCTCGGCCTCAACCCCCAGACGCTGGCCGGAGTGATCAAGCTGACCGGCAACGAGCGATTCGCTTACGATGCCTACCGGCGCTTTATCCAGATGTTCTCCAAGATCGTGCTCGACATACCAGCCGACCGCTTCGAGAAGAAGCTGGGCGAAATGAAGGAGCGTGTCGGCGCGCTCTACGATACCGACCTGACCGCAGAGAACCTGCGCGACCTGACCGCCGAGTTCAAGGCAATCGTCCGCGAGGCAAGCGGCAAAGATTTTCCTGATGACCCCCACGAGCAGCTCCGCCTGGCAATCGAGGCTGTGTTCGCCTCGTGGAACAACAAGCGTGCGATCACCTACCGCGACCTGAACAAGATACCCCACGCCCTCGGCACCGCGGTCAACGTGGTCACGATGGTCTTCGGCAACATGGGCAACGACAGCGGCACCGGCGTGGCCTTCACGCGCAACCCTTCGACGGGCGAGGCGTCGCTCTACGGCGAGTTCCTGATGAACGCGCAGGGCGAGGATGTCGTCGCCGGCATACGCACCCCGCAGCAGATCTCGCAACTCCGCGACGTGCTGCCCGATGTCTACGCTCAGTTCGAGGCAATCGGCAAGCGGCTCGAGGGCCACTACAGGGACGCCCAGGATCTCGAGTTCACCGTCGAGCGCGGCAAGCTATATATGCTCCAGACCCGCTCCGCGAAACGCACCGCAGCCGCAGCGGTCAAGATGGCCGTGGACATGGTAAACGAAGGCCTGATCACCAAAGAAGAAGCATTGCAGCGCGTTGAGCCGGCGCAAGTGGTGCAACTCCTCTTGCCGCGCTTCGACCCGGCGGCAACCGAGGCAGCCCGCCGCTCGGGGCGGCTATTGGCGAAGGGCCTCAACGCCTCACCGGGTGCTGCCAGCGGCAAGGCGGTCTTCGACGCCGACCGCGTGGCCGCGCGGGGCGGGCAAGGCGAAGCCGTGATCCTGGTTCGCCAGGAGACCAACCCCGACGACGTACACGGCATGATCGCCGCACGCGGCATCCTCACCGCTCGAGGCGGGGCCACCAGCCACGCTGCCGTGGTGGCGCGAGGCATGGGCAAGCCCTGCGTCGCAGGCACCGAAGCGATCAAGGTAGACGAGGCCGCCCGTCGCTTCACTGTGGACGGGCGCACGATCAATGAGGGCGACGAGATTTCGATTGACGGCACCACGGGCGAGGTCTACGCAGGCTCACTGCCGACCATTGAGGCAGCGTTTAAGGACGAGACCGACCTGGCACAACTGCTCGCTTGGGCGGACGAGACCCGCAAGCTCGGCGTCTGGGCGAACGCCGACTACCCACGCGACGCCGAGCGCGCCATCGAGTTCGGGGCTGAGGGCATCGGCCTCTGCCGCACCGAGCATATGTTTTTCGAGGAAGTGCGCCTGCCTATTGTCCGGCGGATGATCCTCGCCGCCGGGGACGCGACACGCCTGCTCAACGCCCGCGACCGCGGCGAGCAGGTCCTCGCCTCCTCTCCTCCTGAGCGACGTACTGAGGCCGAGGCCGCGCTCCAGTCTGCCCGCTTGGCCGTAGATGCCTCCGAGTCTGTGAGCGACTACCTCGGCGCGCTCCGCGAACTCGAAGCGTTCCAGACCTCGGACTTCGCGGGCATCTTCGCGGCGATGGGTGAGCGCCCGGTCGTCGTCCGGCTGCTCGACCCGCCACTCCACGAGTTCCTGCCGTCCCACGACGAGCTGCTCGCAGCCGTCAGCGAGATGCGGGGCGCGGGCAAGACCGACAGTGACGAGTACCGCGAGAAAGAGCACCTCCTGCATGTCGTCGAGGGGATGCGCGAGCAGAACCCAATGCTCGGCCTGCGCGGTGACCGCCTCGGCATCCTCTACCCGGCGATCTACGAGATGCAGGTCCGGGCGATCCTGAACGCCGCCTCCGTTCTCAAGAAGCAGGGCAAGCCGGTCCACCCTGAGATCATGATCCCTCTGACCGGTACGGTCAAGGAACTCGAAGTGATGCACGCGCTGGTGCAGCGTGCCGCCGCAGATGTCGAAAAGGCGCAGGGCGGGCCGGTGGACTACCGCTACGGCACAATGATCGAGGTGCCCCGCGCCGCGCTCGTCGCCGACAAGCTGGCCGAGACAGCCGAGTTCTTCTCCTTCGGCACGAACGACCTCACGCAGACGACGTTCGGCTACAGCCGCGACGACGCGGAGGGCAAGTTCCTGCTGCAATACGTCGAAATGGGCGTGCTGCCGCTCAACCCCTTCCAGACGCTCGACAGCGAGGGCGTGGGCCGGCTGATCGAGATCGCCACGACGGAGGGCCGCCGCACCCGCCCTGATCTCAAAGTCGGCATCTGCGGCGAGCACGGAGGCGACCCTGCGTCCATCGCCTTCTGCCATGCTGCCGGACTGAACTACGTCTCGTGCAGCCCGTTCCGGGTGCCGGTCGCCCGCCTCGCCGCGGCCCAGGCAGTGCTCGCGGCGACGGAGCGTGACCGATAGATGGGCATAGTGCTCGCCACTCCAATCATTGCGCTCGAAACTACGGCCTAGCCTCCTAGCCATCGCAGCGGCGCTCACGGCAGCGCTGGCCGTCTGGGTGGCCTTCGCTTGGCCCAGAGGCGAAAAGTCGCTGCTACTGCCGCAACCGCTGTCGGCGATGCCGGACCTCGGAGATTGGTCCTGGAACGGGCTTGCTCAGAACGATTGGATTGCGCTCGGCCTTTGGTTGGTCGCTATTGAGTTGCTTGGTCTGTTCGTTTGGCCTCTAACGGGATATGTCTGCCGCAGCCTGCCGGATCGCGGTTATCCTCTCTGCAAGACGCTGGTGCTGGTACTCGTCGCATGGCCGGTCTGGATGGCAGCGAGCCTGCACATCGTTCCCTTCACCGTGTGGAGCATCCTCGCCGCAATCGTGCTGGTCGCGGGCATCTCGGGGCTGCTTTGGCGGAGTAATGGAGCGGAGCTACGAGCCTGGATGCGCGACAACCGGCGGCTGATCGCAGCCTGGGAGGCGGTGTTCCTGGTGGCTTTCGGCTTTCTGCTGGCGATCCGATTAGTTGACCCCGACCTCTGGCTGCCGTTCCGGGGCGGCGAAAAGCCGATGGACTTCGGCTTCCTGAACAGCACGCTAAGGAGCGCCTGGATGCCGCCGCCCGACCCGTTCTTCTCCGGCGGCTACATCAACTACTACTACTACGGCCAATTCATCATCGCCTGCCTGATCAAGCTGCTCGGCATCCCGTCGGCGATCGGCTTCAATCTTGCGCTACCCTTGCTCTACGGGCTGCTTGTGCTCGGCGTGGGCAGCGTCGTCTACAACGCTGTGGCGGCTGCGGGGCGCGCGCGGCGGCGGACTGCTTTCGGCTGGGGGCTGGCGGGGGCGGGGTTGGTGGCTGTCGCAGGCAACCTCCAGACCAGCTTGCAGCTGTTCAGCATCACTGCCCCCGGCCTATACAGACCGCTCCTGGGACTGTTCCACTCGTGGGGCCTCACCGCGCCCGCCATGTCGCAGCTTTTCACCGGCTTCGACTACTGGCCCGCGAGCCGCGTCGCGCCCCGTATCATTGACGAGTTCCCCTACTGGATCTTCCTCCTCGGAGACCTCCACGCCCATCTGATCTCGCTGCCGTTCCAGGCCGCCGCGCTCGGGTTAGCTTTCAGCTTTCAGCTTTCGGCTTTCAGCTTTCAGCCGGGATTCCTCGCTGCGCTCAGAATGACAGTAATCGCCCGTTTGTGTGTGACCGCGCTGACGCTGGGCACGCTGGCGGCGATCAATACGTGGGATTTTGTGACGTATTGCGGGATTTTCGCGGCTATGGCGATGGTCGCTTGGCTGAGGCAGCGGCGGGACGCGCGGGATGGGGCAGGGATGCGCCCGCCGCCACTCTGGGCTGTTGCCGGCGGCGTCGGCCTGCTGATCGGGCTGGCGCTGCTCGCATATGCACCGTTCTTCATGTCACTCCAGGCGTTCTACAACCAGATCCTGCCCATCACCGGCGCTATGAGGCGGACACATTTGGCTGAGTGGCTGGTGATCTGGGGGTTGTTTGCTTTCATTGTCGTGAGTTACGTGGTCATCGGCCTTCGGCGCTACCGTACCTCTTCCGGTGTGCTGCCGCACTCTGCGGGGATCGCCGTGCTGGTCGTCGCCGGACTGGGCGTGCTCGTCTGCTTGTTTCTGGCGCAGTGGCTGATCGCGCTGCTGACGGCTATGCTCGGCGGGCTGCTGGCCGTACAGATCGGCGGAGCGCGCGAGCGGGGCCTGCTGTTCGGCGGGCTGCTGCTCACCACGGCTACGGCTCTGACGCTCGGCGTGGAACTGTTCTATGTAGCCGACTTCCAGCAGAACACCGAGTGGTTCCGCCTCAACACTGTCTTCAAGTTCTACATGCAGGCTTGGCTGCTTTTCGGTTGCGGCTCGGCAATCGCCCTATATTACACGGTCCGGGCGCTGAAACCCCTCTGGCTCACGGCGTTCGCGCTATTGCTAGCCGGGTCGCTCGTCTTCGTCGTTGTCGGCACCCCTTCGCGCTTGGCGGAGAAGTTTGCGGTGAGGCCGAGCGCGCTCACTCTCAACGGCACCGCCTTCATGGACGGAAACAGCTTCGTCTACGGTCCGGTAACGAATACGGTGACGGTCAACCTGCGTGACGACCGCCAAGCGTATGACTGGCTTATCGCGCACTCTCACGGCTTCCCGGTGATCGCGACCGCGCCGACGCCGCCGGACGCTGAGGGTATGCTCGTCGCCACGTACACCGGCTTGCCGGTGGTCGTCGGCAGCCAGCACCAGGAGGAGCAGCGTTACCCGCAGCAGGTGGCCGCGCGGCGGGCCGACATGGCCGAACTTTTCCGCACATCGGACCCGGCGCGGGCGGTCGCTATCTTACGGAAGTACAACGCCAGCTACATCTACCTCGGCCCTTACGAGCGCGCAGTGGCGCACGATGCGCCGGGCGGCCTCGCCAAGTTCGCGGCCATGACGGACAGTACACTTGAAGTCGCATACCGAAACGAGGGAGTCACGCTCTACCGAGTGCGTGCGCCTTGACAGCTACAGGCGCTTACTCGTAACATAGGGCGATGAGCACCACTCTCGCCCCTCCTCCTGCGGCGCAAGCTACACCCACCGCGTCCGAACCGCCGGCCACGCGATCCGCCGTGCCGGGGCGCGACATGGCGCTCTTCTTGCTGCTCCTCTTTGCCACCGACTTCAGCGGGCTTCTCCACATCTACGGGCTGTCATGGCTCTACGGCGAGCCGCTCTTTCTGGGCCTCGGCTGGACGATGGTCCTCGTCGCGGCGTTCTTGCTGCTGCTGCCGTCAGCATCTCGATTGCGGAGTGCGGACTGCGGAGTGCGGACTGCGGTTTGGGCGGCGCTCGCGCTCGTTGCCGTCGTGGTGCTTACGGCGCTGGCGGGCACATTCCTGTTCCAGGCGCTTACGGAAACCCCGGTTGGGTGCGCGCGCGACCCGCACCAGGATACGGTCCTCGGCGGTCTGCCTGCGCTACAGCTCGGTGTGCTCGGGGCGATACCGGCGACGGCCTTCGCGGTCGCCTACACACGATACGAACGGGTGCGGCGAGGCTGCGTTGGGCTGATCGCTGTGGTACTGTTCAGCCTCTCAGTGGTCAATCTGTTGTATGACGCGCATGTGGGCAAGCACGCCTCCGACACATGGGCCATCTTGGCGGGCGGAGGGCCGGTGGTGGGGATAGGTGTCGGCCTGCTGATCTTGGCGGCCTGTGGGCTGGCTTACCTCTCCCCAGCGCGGTTTCTGGCAGCGACCGTGGGGGCGGGGCTGGCGCTGCGCGCGCTTGGCTTGGTGCTAATCCCTCTATCTATCCGCTTAGGGGATATGTTGCCCCTTGTCGGTAAGGCGGACGACCGGCTGCAAGTCCTCCAGAACCCCTATATCGTCTACAAGATGCCGTGGGATCTGCCGCTCACCTATTGGCCGCTCACCGTCCTCAGCTACCTGCCTGCATCGCTCGCGGGGCTGGACCTGCGGCTGGTCAACCTGCTCGTCGGGCCGCTCGTCGGCCTTCTGCTGTTGGTGGCCGGAGGTCGGCGGGGGCCGGGACCGGCGGCCTATGCGTTCGGCCTGCTCTACCTCGCGCCGACGATGCTCCAGTGGGACATCAGCACAGCCGCACCCCCATTCTGGCTATGGCTCTGCGCGGCGTTCGCCGCATTGGTCGTGGCGGGGCGGCGAGGGGGCTGGTTCTTGCCGGGCGCGGCTGGCGGGGCGGCTCTGGCGGCTGCGCCCCTCGCGTTGCCGTTCCTGCCCTTCCTCGGCGTCTTGTGGCTCGGCGAGGGTTGGCGGACGGCGCTGCGGCGTGCGCTTTGGGCAGGGACGGCGCTCGGCGTGCTGGTCGGGCCGTTCGTCCTCTGGGATGCCGTGGGCTTTTGGAACGGGGCGGTCGCCTGGTTTAACGACACATCGAACCTGCCCCTGCTCAAGTGGCAGACTGACAGGAGTTGGGCGTTCGAGATCGGGCTGGCGGGGCCGATCTGGTCGGCGGGGCAAGAGGCATGGCTAAAGCCGTTGCAGATCGCGCTCGTCGGCGGCCTCTTCGTGGCGAGCCTGCTGGTGCGCCCGCGCCCGATCCGCGCGCCAGGCGACGCTCTGCGGTGGGGGGCCGCAGCCTACTTGCTCTTCATGGTCGTGAACCCGGTGATCTGGCCCTACCTGTACGTGCCTGCTCTGCTCGCGCTTGTGTTCGCGCTGCTGCCTGCCGCCGGCTCACCAGGGCGCTTGACCAGCGGCGTGCAGCCGGTCGAGAGCGGCACCGAGTTCGACTGAGCAGGCAGCGATCTCGGAGTCGGTTGGGCGGTGGTCGTAGAGCGCGCTTAGATCCAACGGCGGTCCATAGGCCACGGTGATCTTGGCAGGCTTGGGGAACTTCGTGCGGGGCGGCAGCGACCTATTTGTGCCTTCGATTCCGACCGGGATCAGAGGCGCTCGCGTGCGGATCGCCAGCCGGAGCGCCCCGGTGCGTAGCTCCTGCAACTCGCCGCCGGTGCTTCGCGTGCCTTCGGGGAACATGCCGAGTATCTCCCCAGCCTTCAGCACAGACAGCGCAATACGCAGCGCGCTCGCGTCTTTGCGCGTACGATCCACCGGGAAGGCACCCCACTCTGCTATCGCGCGTCCGATCAAAGGGATTCTGAACAGTTCCTGCTTCCCCATGAAGGCAATCGGGTGCGGCGAGCGCAAAGTGTAGCCGACCAGGAACGGGTCGAGCATACTCAGATGGTTAGCCGTGACGACCGCCGGGCCGCCGCGCGGGATATTCTCACTCCCGAGGACGCGCAACCGGCAGTAGCGCCTAAAGAGCAGCCCCCAGAGCTTCTTGCCGAACCAATACCACCCTGGCCCATAATGGTAGCCTTCCCGCAGGTTGTCGCGCATCACGCCCTCCTCACGCCGCCAGACTCATGTACCCATAGACCACGAGCAGCACGAACATGATGCTGTCGAGGCGGTCGAGCAGGCCGCCATGACCGGGGATCAGGCGGCCGCTATCCTTCGCGCCGAAGCTGCGTTTGAGCATCGACTCGCAGAGGTCGCCGATCACGCTGCCGAGGGCGATAGCCGCGCCCAGCAGCGGCACATGCCACGCGGGGATGCCCATCGGCACCGAGAAGAGGGCGACCGTGACGACACAGAGCGCCAGGCCGCCCCAAAACCCCTCCCAGGTCTTGTTCGGGCTGATGTGCGGGATCAGCTTGCGCTTGCCGAAGGCGCGGCCTGTGAAATATGCGCCGGTGTCGGCGGCAGCCGTGGCGAGCACCACAAGGAGCAGCCACCAGCCCTCGCCGGGCGGGTGGTTCAGCCGCAGGCCGTATTGCAAGATCCCGCCGGTGTAAAGCGCCCCGCCGAGCGTCAGCCCCACATCGGTCCATGCCGCAAGCGGGTCATCGCGTCCGGCGGCGACATCACCGGCATCTCCCCGGACGGCTGCGGTGCGGCGGATGCCCACCCAGGCCAGCGTCGCAAGCAGTCCGGCCCCTGCCGCCACCAACGCCGAGGTCTCGATCAGCAGTCCAGTACGGACGCCGAGCGCGACAAGCGACGCAGGCAGAGCGAACAGCAGAGCCAGAGCAATGCCGCCGAGCCGCCAGGGCCGGTGCGCCGCCGCCGCCATACCGTAGAACTCGTTCGCACAGATCGCTATCGCGGCCAGCAGCCCGAGCACCAGTAGCGGTCCTCTGACTGCGACGATCACGCCCGCCAGCCCCAATAGCACCACGCCGCTAACGATACGAGTCCGCAAGCGAAGGTCTCCTTAGCTATCAGCTATCAGCTTTCAGCTTGTCAGCTTTCAGCTTGCTGACCGCTCGTCGCTGACGGCTGATCGCTGATCGCTGACGGCTGATAGCTTACACCAAGTCAGCGTCCTGTGCAAGCGCCCTGCGGAGTGCGGAGTGCGGAGTGCGGATTGCTGATCGCTGACGGCTGATCGCTGACAAGCTGATCGCTGATAGCTGATCGCGGGGTGCCGCAGCCAGGGCAGGAAGTGCCGGGGCCGCTCCCATAGATCCCCACGATCACCGAAGATCCCCATCTCTGGGGGTTGGGGATCTTCGGTGATCGTGGGGATCTTTGGACGATTGCCCCCCCGAAGATCCCCATCGGCTACCGAAGATCCCCAACCCCCAGAGATGGGGATCTTCGGTGATCGTGGGGATCTTCGGGGGTTTGGCCGCCTTCGGCGGCAGGCCCTCTGGCGCGACCGGCCGACGACCTACCGGCTGGTGGTGCGTGCGTCGCCCGATAGCCCAGACACACCCGTGGCCTCCCGACGACCAGGGGCAGGGGTCACGATCCGACTAAGGGAGGGGTCACGATCCGACTAAGGGAGGGGTCACGATCCGACTAAGGGCTTGGGCTTAATTCGCCCATACAAGAAACAGTAGTACAAGAGACAGAATACAAGAAACAGTTAATACCACCACCACCACCACCGACCCCAACGAAACGATCCCCAACGAAACGACGGTGGTGGTGGTGGTGGACGACGAGCGGTCAGCGACGAGTGCGGAGACGAGTGGGGAGTGGGGAGTGGGGAGTGCGGATTGCTGATCACTGACGGCTGATCGCTGACGGCTGATCGCTGACGGCTGAATACTCGCTCCACATTCCGCACTCCGCACTCCGCACTCCGCACTCGGCATACTCCGCACTCCGCACCCTCCCAGAGCGCGCCAGATGCCTTAGAACATGCGTTCTAAAAGGCGGGCGCACTGGGAGGCCCCTCCACCCCCGGGGCCACCCCAGAAGCCCCTACAACGCGCCACAGGACGAGTGCGGAGTGCGGAGTGCGGAGTAACGACGAGTTTTGAGTTTTGAGTTGTTTGTTCGTCTGCTGAAAGCTGATAGCTGAAAGCTGATAGCTGACGGCTGATAGCTCGTCGCTGACGGCTGACGGCTGACCGCTCGTCGTCCACCACCACCACGGTCGTTTCGTTGGGGGTCGGTGGTGGTGGTGTTAACTGTTTCTTGTATTCTGTCTCTTGTACTACTGTTTCTTGTGTAGGCTCCTGCGGCCCCCCCCCGTCGGCTCCTGCGGCCCCCCCCGTCGGCTCCTGCGGCCCCCCCGGTCTGGGCTATCGCGCCACGCACGCACCACCAGCCGATACGTTGTCGGCCGGTCGCGCCAGAGGGCCTGCCGCCGAAGGCGGCCAAACCCCCGAAGATCCCCACGATCACCGAAGATCCCCATCTCTGGGGGTTGGGGATCTTCGGTAGCCGATGGGGATCTTCGGGAGCGGAGTGGGGAGTGCGGAGTGCGGAGCTCAGATCGCGGAGTTCAGATCGAGGAGTGCGGAGTGGGCAGAGGGGGATTTGCGATGGGAGATGACAAGGTTACGGGTTCAGCGACGGCGGCTGGTTCTGGGCCTTGCCGGAGGGGGAATCGTCCAAAGATCCCCAAGTTCACCAAAGATCCCCAACCCCCAGAGATGGGGATCTTTGGTGAACTTGGGGATCTATGGGAGCGGGCAGGGCACCACCTGTCCACGCTGCGCCACCCTGCGCTCCGCCGAGTAGGCAGTAGGCAGTTTCTCAGCACTCCGCACTCCGCACTCGGCGCACTCCGCACTCCGCACTCCGCACTCGTCCTGTGGCGCGTCGTAATTCATTACTCAAAACTCAAAACTCAAAATTGCCGTCGGGCGTTGCGGGGGGCGGGGGTCTGGTGTATAATTGGGGGACACACCGAGAGGAGAAGCGGCATGGACTTCACTAGGCTGGCTATCCTGAGCATCTTGGCATACCTGATCGGCGCGATACCGACGGGGCTGATCATTGGTAAGCTGAACGGGGTGGACCTGCGTGAACACGGCAGCGGCAAGACCGGAGCCACAAACGTCAGCCGCCTGGTCGGGCGGCGGGCGGCGCTCTTGGTCTTCGTGCTGGACGCCGCGAAGGGCGCGCTGCCGGTGGCTATCGCGCGGCTCGTCGGCTGGGGGGGCAACGCCGACGCCGAGGCGGTCGCCATCGGCTGCACTGCCTTCGCCGCGCTCGCAGGCCATATTTGGTCGGTGTGGATACGGATCTGGGCAGGCAAGTGGGGTGGAGGGCGCGGCGTCTCGACGGCGGTCGGCACGATGCTTATGGTGAACCCGTTGACCGCGCTCTTCGGCCTCGCCGTGGCCGTGCCGGTCATTCTCATCTCGCGGTATGTTTCGCTCGGCTCGATAATCGGCATCATCGCCGGGGGCCTGCTGATGATCACGCTCGTGGCGTTCGCCCACTACTCTATTTGGCTGGCGGTGTACGTCGTCGTGGCCGGGGGGCTGGTCGTGCTGATCCACCACGACAACATTGAGCGGCTGCTCAAAGGCACGGAGCGCAAGCTGTCGTTCAAGAGCCGCCAGGGGCAATGACAGCCGTCTGGACTCTAGGAGTCATCACACTCAGCGACAAGGGCGCGGCGGGAGCGCGAGAAGACACGAGCGGCCCCACCGCGCGTGACCTGCTGCTGACGTTGCCGGGTGCCGAACTTCGGCGGGCGGTCATATTGCCCGACGAGCGGGCAGCCATCGAGGCGACGCTGCGCGCATGGGCAGACGACGAACGCTTCTCGCTGGTGGTGACGACCGGCGGCACCGGCCTGGCCCCGCGCGACGTGACGCCGGAGGCGACCCTAGCCGTGCTGGATTATGAGGTGCCGGGGATAGCCGAGGCGATGCGCGCGGCAAGCATGGGCCACACCCCGTTGGCGATGCTCTCCCGCGCAGTGGCGGGCGTGCGTGGCCGGACGCTGATCATCAACCTGCCCGGCAGTCCGAAGGCAGTGCGCGAGTGCCTCGAAGCGATCATGCCCGCACTGCCCCATGCCCTCGAGAAGCTGGCCGGAGACCCGACGGACTGCGCGTGATCGGCGTCGGGCTACTCAGCCGTGTACTCTGGGAAGAACCAGTAGCGGGGCGGTCCGTCGGGGTGGGCCAGCCAGTGGCGCACGGGGTCGCCGAGGCTGGCGTGGGGTAGGTAGACGCCGATCTCGGAGAGGGAGACGAAGCGGGCCTCGCGCGCGACGGCGTCGGTGCCGGGGCTGAGGCTGCCGCCGACCCGGCGGACGGCGAAGGCACAGGTGAGGAAGTGTTGCCGCGCGATAAGGGAGCGGGCCTCTGTCACGAATAGCAGGGCACCGACCTCGACCTCAAGGCCGGTCTCTTCTCGCAGCTCACGGACGACGGCCTCGACCGTCGGCTCATCGTCCTCGCAGCGCCCGCCGGGCAGCGTCCAGACGAGGGCTTCGCCGCGATACCAGGCGTTGCCGACGAGCAGCAACCGCCCGTCCTCGACAAGCACGCCCTGGCCGACGCGGTAGTTACGCCATTCGTCCTGCACCGCTCGGTAATCGGTTAGCATAGTCACCCTTCCTCGCGCCAAGACATGTCCCAGAACGCGATCTCGTAGCGGCTGCTGATCAGGAAGACATCGGTGATGTGGGCACGGGCGGGGGTAGAGAAGTCGTTGGCCGCACGGTCGAGTATAGTACGCAGCCAGGCGGTAGTCTCCTCGAGGTGGGGTCCGGCGTGGGCCAGCAGCCACTCGCGGTAGGGGTGGTCGGTGGGGGGAGGGCCGGAGGCCGCCAGGCGCTTGCCGAGTTCGTCGTACATCCAGTGGCTCGGCAGGAGTGCGGCGACCAGCGCGGGATAGGTGTCGGCGAGGGCGGTGGAGAGCAGGTGGCGGGTGTAGGCATAGGTAGTGGGGGCAGGGGGTGTGTCGCTCAGGTCGGCGGCGGTCAGGCCGTGGAGGGCGGCGTAGCGGGCGTGGAGGCTGTCGAGGATGTCGTTGGTCTCGATGAGCAGGCGGGCGAAACGGGTCTGGTCGGCGGGGTCGTCAGAGCGGGCGGCGGCATAGGCGAAGACGCGTCTGAGTTCGCTCAGGAAGCCGACATCTTGGCGGGTATAGAACAGGAACTTCGCGGGCGGCAGGCTACCGTCGGCGAGGCCGAGGAGGAAAGGGTGCGGCTGCTGCCGGTCCCAGATTGGGCGGGCCTCAGCGTGCAGGCTCTCAGTGAAGGTCTGTTGCGGATGGCTGTCCATGTAGCTTTCCCTCCGGGCTAGATCCGATCTCAGGGACTGTAACGTTTACGTAAACGTAATGACTATTGACGACTACCAGCAGATCGGCGATGTCGCGGAACTGACGCATCTGACGCAGCGCAGCCTGCGCTACTACGAAGAGCTACAGCTATTCGACCCGCCGACGCGCATGGCCGGAGGGTTCCGCCTCTACTCGCCGTCCGATGTGGCACGCCTCCAGCATATTCTGCGCCTCAAACGCTTGCTCGGCTTTTCGCTGGCCGAGATAAAGGCGATTATCCGCGCGGAAGACGCCGTAGCCCGTCCCCTGCCCGGCGGCGAGAGCGCGGCGAGCGTCCGCAGGCGGCTTGACAGCCTCTCCCAGGTGATCAGCAATACATCGGGCCAGCTCGACCTCGTGACACGCAAGATAGCCGAAATGGACCTCTTGCGCGACGACCTGGCCGCACTCCTAGAGGATTTGGAACGCCGCCGAGATGCTCTGCTCCGCGAGGCGGAGGGCGCAGAGGCGCACGCGGCGTCCGAATACAGCTAGCCGGGCACCGCCAGAACCGCCCGTGTGCGCGCCAGATCCTCCTGCATCTGGGCAATCAGAGGCTCGACCCCTGAGTAGGCGACCTGGGGGCGCAGATACTCCACGAAGTCCACGAGCAGGCGCTCGCCGTAGAGATCGCCGTCGAAGTCGAGGATATAGACCTCGAGCAGGCGCTCGCCCGGCCCGAAGGTCGGCCTGTTGCCGATGCTCGTGATGCTCGGCAGGGGTTCGCCGTCGGCTCGGCGGACCAGCGTGGCGTAGACACCGTCGGCGGGTATCGCCTGGTTGGGCGGCGGGTCGAGGTTCGCGGTAGGGAAGCCGAGCTCGCGCCCGCGATGCGCGCCGGGTATGACAATGCCGGGCACGGTATAGGGCCGCCCCAGCATCTCAGCCGCCTCGCGCACTTCGCCCGCCGCCAATGCCTCGCGGATCTCTGTGCTGCTGATCACCTTCCCGCCCGCGCGCTGATGCGGGAAGACGCGCACCGCGAAGCCGAGTTCCCTGCCGATCTCGGCGAGCACGCCGAGGTTGCCGGTGCGCGCGTGCCCCAGCGCGAAGTTCTCGCCCTCCCAGAGTTCGAGGATCGGGAACGAGGCAGTGAGCCAGGTGAGGAACCGCTGCGCGTCGAGCCGTGCCGTCTCCGCCGTGAAGGGCGCAACCGCGGCCTGGTCCAGCCCCGCCTCCGCGAAGAGTTCGAGCTTTTCGGGGAGTTGAGTGAGCAAATGCAAAGGCGCGCCAGGGCGGACGACGGCGCGGGTGTGCGGCTCGAATGTCACGACCGTCGCCAGAGCACCGAGGTCGTGCGCCCGCCCTCGGAGGATGTCGAACAGTCGTTGGTGCCCCTTATGCACGCCGTCGAAGTTGCCGATGGTCAGCACGCTAGGGGGCGACCGGAATGTGTCAATGTCTCTAATGAGCAGCATAGTTGTTAGTGGTTTGTGGTTAGTTGTCAGTGGGCGGCGCTAGTGAAGACTTTTGTGGGGTGCCAGCGCGCCTTTTCGTCCTCCCAGTATACCAGAGCGAGAAAAATCCCGCCCGGCCTGTAGACACGGAGGCGGCGCGGGCCACCGGAGGCGGGCGGCGGGTGGGCGAGGGATTGGCCCTGCGCCAGGCGCTGCGCGGCATCGGCGTCCACGTCGAGGCGGGGCCAGTCGGCCACCAGAGTGTCGGCGGGCAGGAGAGCGCGGTCGCAGTTGCCGGCGGCTTCGAGGTCGGCGAGGGGGATCGCGTCCTCGATGCGGAAGGGGCCGTGGCGGGTGCGTACCAGGCCGGACAGGTATGCCCCGCAGCCGAGTGCCTCGCCGAGGTCGTGGGCCAGGCTGCGGATATAGGTGCCCTTGCTACACTTGACCAACAGGCTCAAGCTCGGCGGCGTGTATTCCAGCAGCTCCAGCCGGTAGATGGTGACGGGTCGGGGCGCGCGCTCGACCTCGACGCCGCGTCGCGCCAGTTCGTATAGCCGCTTGCCGCCCTGCTGCACGGCGGAGTAGATCGGCGGAAGCTGCTGTTGGGGTCCACGGAAGCCGGCGAGCGCCGCCTCCAGAGCAGCCGCGTCGGGCAGTTGCCCTGGGCCGACCTGTTGCGTGATCGGCCCCTCGGCGTCGTATGTCGGGCTGACGGCACCCAGGTGGACAGTCGCCCGGTACTCTTTGTGAGCGTCGGCGAGGTATTCGATCAGCCGCGTCGCCGAGCCGATGCAGACCGGCAGCACGCCGGTCGCCAGTGGGTCGAGCGTACCTGCGTGCCCGACGCGCCTCTCGCCGCACATGCGGCGGACGCGGGCCACTACGTCGAACGAGGTGATGCCGAGTGGCTTGTCTATGATGAGCACGCCGGAGTTATTCACGCGGACCAAGCACCTGAGCCACAGCCGCCAGCAACTTCTCGGCGGCCGCGGGGCCGAAGGCGGGGATGGTGCAGCCGGCGGCCTGTTTGTGGCCGCCCCCGTTGAAGAGCGTGGCGATGGCCGACACATCCACGCCTGGGTTGGAGCGGAGGCTGACGCGGGTGCCGTCTTCGCGCTCTTTGAGCAGGGCAAAGACCTTCATGCTGCGGACGCCCGCCAGGAAGGAGGCCAGGCCCTCGGCGTCCTCATCCTGAGCGCCGGTCTCTCGGAGCATTTCGCGGGTGACGGTGGTCCAGAGGGTGCGCCCGTCTGTCTGGACGTTTGCGAGCGCGCGGCCCCAGAGCAACACCTGCGCGAGGGGGCGCGTGCCGAACATCTGGTCCATGATCCCGTAAAGGTCGCCGCCGTGCTCCATCAGCGTCGCGGCAGTCGCCATCGTGCGGGCGCTTGTGCTCGAGGTGCGGAATCCGAGGGTGTCGGTGACTGTGCCGAGGAGCAGCCAGTTCGCGGCGCGGGCGTCGGGCGCCAGGCCCATCGCATCGAGGAGCAAGGGAACCTGCTCGCCGACCGCAGCGGCAGAGGCGTCAACGATGTTGAGGTCGCCGAACTCCTGGTTTGTCGGGTGGTGGTCAATGTTGAGCACGGGGCGTCCGGCGAACGGCACCTGCTGCGAGCTGTAGACGACGCCGAGGCGGCGGGGGTCGCTGCTGTCGAGGATCACCCAGGCGTCGGGTGGGGGGCCGGGTGGGGGAGCGCCGATGACGACCCGCGCCCCTGGATCAGCCGCGAGGAGGGGCGAGAAGCTGTCGCCGAGCTGGTCGGAGGAGAAGACGGTGACATCGTGCCCCGCCAGCCGGAGCATGTGCGCCAGACCGAGGTTGCTGCCGAGCGAGTCCCCGTCGGGGCTGACGTGGAGCGACATCCAGATGCGGCGATACCGGGCGATGAACTCAGCCGCCGGCCGGTAGGCATCAACGCCCAGCCGTGCCCCAGCCTGATTGCGGATAGTCTGCTTTGCGGTCACGTCTATAGACATGCTCATTCCTCCACGGCGGGGAGCGGGGGCGTGGACGCAGGCGGTGACGGGGACTCGTGTTCGATCTCGGCGAGCAGGCGGGAGATCCGGTCTCCCTGCGCTATCGAGGGGTCGTTGCGGAAGCTGAGATCGGGTACATAGCGGAGGTCAACCCGCGAGGCAAGCTCGTGGCGGAGGAAGCCGACGGCGTGTTCGAGCACGGCCTGCGTCGCCTTCTGCTCCTCCGGCGTGCCCATGACGCTGTAGAAGACGCGGGCATGGCGGAGGTCGGCGCTGACATCCACACTGGTGACCGTGATGAAACCGAGGCGGGGGTCTCTGAGTTCACGCGTGATCATCACGCTGATCTCGCGTTGTATCAGATCCCCCACCTGCTGCTGTCGTCGGGTCGGCACTAGCTGACGCGCTCCTTATGGTAGAACTCGAGGCTGTCGCCCACCTGGAAGTCGTTGAAGGCTTCGAGGCTGAGGCCGCACTCATAGCCGGCTGCAACGTCGCGCACGTCGTCCTTGAAGCGTTTGAGCGCCTTCACGCCGCCCTCGTGGACAACCGCGCCGTTGCGAAGCACGCGAACCGTGCCGGTGCGTGTGATCTTGCCGTCGCTGACGATGAGGCCGGCGGCCTGCTCGTTGTGCGGGAGGCGGTAGACCTCGCGGACCGTGGCGTAGCCCTCGGTCTGGTCCTTGTATGTCGGGTCGAGCATACCGAGCATAGCGGCCTTGATGTCGTCCACCAAGTTGTAGATGACGTTGTAGAAGCGCACATCTACGTGGGCGGCTTCGGCGGCGCGCTTGCCGGGCACATCGGGGCGGACATTGAAGCCGACGATGATCGCGCCGGAGGCAACTGCGAGCGATACGTCGGACTCTCCGATGCCTCCGGTGCCCTCGTGGAGCACCTTGATCTGCACGTCGGCTGTGTTGAGCGTGGTCAGCGACTGGCGAATAGCCTCGAGCGAGCCGCGCACATCGGCCTTGAGAATCAGGCGGAGTTCCTTCACCTTGCCGGCGCTGGTGTGGCTGAACATGTCTTCGAGCGTGAGAGGGCGGGTCTGCTGCAACAGTGAGTTCAGTCGCTGCTGGTGGGAGCGTTTCTCGGAGACCTCGCGGGCGGTCTTCTCGTCGGGCACGACCTGGAAGACATCTCCGGCCATCGGCACATCGCCGAGGCCCTGGATCTCTACGGGCGTTGCAGGTTCGGCCTTGCGGAGCGCGCGGCCCTTATAGTCGTGCATCGCGCGTATTCGGCCCCAGACCGAGCCGGCGACGACGTAATCGCGGAGGTTGAGCGTGCCGTTTTGGACTAGGACGGTGGCTATCGGGCCACGGGCCTTGTCGCGCTCAGCCTCGATCACCGCGCCGAGGGCCTGCCTGTGGGGGTTGGCCTTGAGGTCGCGGAGTTCGGCGACGACGAGGATAACCTCGAGCAGCTTGCTTATGTTCAGCCCGGTCTTGGCCGACACGGGCACGTATTCGGTTTCGCCTCCCCACTCAACGGGCACGAGGTTGTATTCGGAGAGCTGGGTCATCACCCGCTCGGCGTTGGCGTCTTCTTTGTCAACCTTGTTGATCGCCACGATGATCGGCACGTTGGCGGCCTTCGCGTGGTTCATGGCCTCAATCGTCTGGGGCATCACACCGTCGTCGGCGGCGACGACAAGTACGGCTATGTCGGTCACCTGGGCGCCGCGTGCGCGCATGGCGGTGAAGGCTTCGTGGCCGGGGGTGTCGAGGAAGCTGATCTTCTTTCCCTGGACCTCGACCTGGTACGCGCCGATGTGCTGGGTAATGCCGCCTGCCTCTGTCGCAACGACGTTGGTGGAGCGGATCGCGTCGAGGAGCTTGGTCTTGCCGTGGTCAACGTGGCCCATGATGGTCACGACCGGCGGGCGCAAGACGGCTTGCGGGTCATTGTCGGGCGAGAGTTCGGCAGCAAGCTGTTCTTCGGCGGCGTCGAGCTCGGGCTTGGCCTCCTCGGTCGTGAAACCGAGGTCGGTCGCAACGACGGCGGCGGTTTCGTAGTCGATCTGCTGGTTGATGGTCGCCATGACGCCGTTCTTCATCAGCTCGGCGACGACCGCCGCCGCGCCGAGGCCCATGCCTTCGGCGAGCTCCTTGACCGACATCACCTTCGGCAAGACAAGGGGTGTGAGCCGCCGGTCTACGCCGGAGGAGCGGGGGCCGGTGGCGGTGCCGGGACGGCTGCCGCCGAAGCCTCCGGGACGGTTCCCGCCGAAGCCTCCGGGACGGGAGCCGAAGCCTCCGGGGCGGTTCCCACCGGGGCGATTGCCTCCGAAGCCACCGGGGCGCGCGCCGGGGCCTCCGGGGCGGGAGCCGCCGAAATTGCCTCCGCCGGGGCGGAAGCCGAAGTTGCCTCCGGGGCGTGCGCCGGGGCCGCCGCCGGGGCGATTGCCGCCGAAATTGCCTCCGCCGGGGCGCGAACCCGGACCGGCAGGGCGAGCGCCGGGCGGAGGTCCGGCGGGGCGCGGCGCTCGGCCGCGGGGCGTGGGTGTATTGGGTGTTTCTTCACTGTCGTCGGCACCGCCCGGTGCCGAACCGCCCCCCTGAGCGCGGGGGGTTCCTGTTGGTTCTCCATCAGGGTCGAGTGTCTTCTTGTCAGGCATCTAAATCCTCCTCCACGACCCTGCCGGTATCTTTAGCCAGGCACATCTGGGCGGTTGTCTCCGCCCGATTCCGCATCCGCTGACGGCAGGGTTCTACTGTATTCTTCTAGTGTTGCTTTATCTTCCAGGCTAATCGCCGTCTTGAGCGCGTATTCGAGCGACTTCTTTTGGAGGGCGGCTGTCCAGCACGCCCGGTTGCTGCAAAGATATGCGCCCCGCCCAGATCGCTTGCCGGTGGGATCGATCTCGACGGTTCCGGCGGTGGTGCGGACAATCCTCACCATGCCGCGCTTCGAGTTCACCGTTCGGCAGGCCACGCAGGTGCGCTGGGGCAGATGCTTTGGCCGGAGCGCCTGGTGCTTACTCTTCATCTTCTTCGGGCACGGCACCCTCTTTTTCGAGGGTCTCTGCCTGTTCGAGCGGGTAGGTTGCGACCACCCGCGTGGCCGTCTGAACCTGCAAGCCGGCGTCGGTCAGCCGCAACCGCACCGTTTCGCCGACAAGATCTTCGGGCAAGGGGCCGAAAGCCTTGTTCTGATAGACAACCGTATTGTTCGCGCGGACTTTGCGCCGGTCGTCGGCCCGCGCCGGTTCTGCTGCCAGCACCGCGAAGTCAGGCAGTTCGGTGGGGCCGCCTGCGGTCTCGGCGCGCAGAGCCTCGACAGCACGCCTCGCCAGGTCTTCCTCCGGCGCATTGACTGTGGAGGTGGCGCTCTTGATGTCTATGCGCCAGCCGGTCAGCTTCGCGGCGAGGCGCGCGTTCTGGCCCTCTTTGCCGATAGCCAGCGAAAGCTGGCGCTCAGGCACAAGCACCTGTGCGGTCTTTTCGTTCTCGAGGAGATCCACGCTGACGACTTGTGCGGGGCTGAGCGCGTTGGCTATGAATACCGCCACGTCGGGGTGCCAAGCCACGATGTCTATCTTTTCGCCGTCCAGCTCGTTGACGATGTTCTGGATACGGATGCCGCGCATACCGACGCAAGCGCCCACCGGGTCCAGCCCTTCTTGACGGGCGGAGACGGCGACCTTCGAGCGCATCCCCGACTCGCGGGCGATAGCCTTGATCTCGACGGTGCCGTTGTGTATCTCGGGCACCTCAAGCTCGAGGAGGCGGCGCAGCATATTCTTGTGCCCACGTGAGACTACGAGTTGGGGTCCACGTTGGTTGCGCTGGACTTCGAGTAAGAGCACGCGCATCGTCTGGCCCAGGTGGTACTTCTCGGTACGCACCTGCTCACCGGGAGGCAGCACGGCCTCGGCCTTGCCTATCTCGACGATGATCGCCCCCGGCTGGTCGGGTCGGGCTGGGTCGAAGGAGCGCGGGTCCATCCGCTGCACGCGGACGTTCACCACATCGCCCACACGATCTATGTACTCAGTATAAAAACGGTCGCGCTCGGCCTCGCGGATGCGCTGCATCACGACCTGCTTGGCGGTCTGCGCGGCGATGCGCCCGAAGTTGCCGGGGGTACTCTCGACCTGCACGATCTCGCCGACCACGACGCCGGGCTGCATCTTTTGCGCGTCAGTGAGCGCGATCTCAACCCGCCTGTCTTGGACATCCTCGACGACGGTTTTCTCCGCGAAGACCTGCGCTTGGCCGGTGGCCGGATCTATCTGCACACTCACCGGAGCCTCGCTGCCGGTCATGCGACGGTACGCCGAAATCAGCGCGGCTTCGACGCTCTCAAGTATGACGGATCTGTCGAGGGACCGTTCGCTGGCGATCTGTGCGATGGCCGCGTAGAACTCTCCCTTCATCGTATAGTCCTCCTATCTAATCCCGCCCCGCCTGCTGCCGGCGGATCGCCCAACAACAGAAAAAGTGGGGGTCACCCACTTTTCCGAGGCGGTGTTTGTCTGTGCTAATTATATCACTCTGGGGTCATTTTGGCAAGGTGCCGGTCGGACACTCGATGTCCTGTCCTATACCAACCGAACTCTTACTCCGCCGGATAATCACCAGGCCGGGACGGCTTGACGATGGCTGCCGCAACGCCTATACTTGCGCCAAGACGTTTTCGCAAGGAGGACACCCAATGCGAACATTGAAGTATAGACTGGCCGGAGCCATGCTCCCTATCGCTCTGCTCCTCCTCACCTCATGCGGCGGCGCTACCGAACCCCCAACCGGCACACCTCTGTCTACCGCCACAGCCCAACCCGCTCAGTTCACCCGCACCCAACCCGCGCCGGCCCTAACCAAACCCACAGACAACTCATCTCTCCCAACCCCCAATCGGCAACCCGCAATCCGCAATCCGCAATCGACCGCCGAGCCGGACGACTGCCTCCGCTCGGTCGGGTCGGTCTACCAGTGGTACACCTGGGTTTCCGCGGGCACCCCGGACGCGGTGGCGAATATCACGAAGGGCCTGCGGAGCAAATGCGCGGACGACCGGCGGCTTGCGATATGGGCGCTCGGCTCAGTCCACAGAGCCGACAGCATCCCGGCGATACGCGACTACATCGCAGCCTATCCGCATGGCGACCTCTGGCACGATACGGTAGACTTGACCGACCTCGCGCGCGACGCCGAGGCGTACATCGCTGCGCCGGAGGACGGCAGCCGTACCTACGCGGTGGACGACCTCGCGCTTTTCCGTGAGATCCCTAAGTTCAC
Organism: Chloroflexia bacterium; assembly: GCA_050998805.1. Lineage (GTDB taxonomy): Bacteria > Chloroflexota > Chloroflexia > QHBQ01 > JAICKM01 > JAICKM01. The sequence continues at coordinate 27,957 of JBPCPV010000041.1, forward strand.
CGAGGAGAATATGCCCTTCCCCGGCCCCGCCGCCCACGTCAAGGCGGGCACTCCGCTTGTTCTGCTCGGCGAGATCCGCACCGGCCAGACCCGCCCCGACCACGGCGGCGAAACCCCGCTGGTCATGGAGCGCGTGCAGATCCCCAACGACCCGCAGACGTACTACGTAGACATCAGCCCCTACGTAGCCATGTCCCCGGCCTACTTCGGCCGCCCCCACCCCAGCACAACCCAAACGCCCGCACCACGGGCGGTTAATCCGCAATCCGCAATCCCGACGGCGACCGACGAACCGGACGCCTGCCAGGACATTGTGGGGAACGTTTACCGGTGGCGCGGCATGATCGACAACTACAGTCACAGCGACGCCCAAAAGGTGACGCCGAACTTGCAGTCACCTTGCGTTGAGAGCCGTTGGCTCGCGGTCTGGGTGCTGGGGTCGGTGCGCGACCGGGCGGCGCTGCCCTCGCTCGAAGCCTACATCGCGGCCCACCCGAACGGCGATTGGCTGCACGACGACTTCGACGTGACGGCTGTGGCCCGCGCTGCGGTCGCCTACATCAACGCGCCCGCCGACCCCCCCCGGAACTACGCGACCGAGAACCTGCCGCTCTACAATGCCGTGATCCACTACACCGATGGCGTACACCCGCCCGACCCAGTGAAGGTAGTCCCTGCGGGCACGCCGTTGACGCTGATGGACGGCCCGCCGAGCACGCAGAGCATCAGCGACCACGGCGGGCTGACCCCGATAGTCTTCCGACGCGTGCAGGTGCCCGGCGACCAAGCGATCTACTACCTCGACGTGAGCAACTACGTCGGAGTGGGGCCGGAGATGTTCCGCGTACCCCAGCCTCCCACGCCGTGAGCGGCGAGTTGCTGATCACGGCCGCGCCGCAGCTCTGGAAAGAGAAAGTGGGAACGTTCTTGCGCTAGGGAGGCGGCTCCGCGAATCTCCGCACTCGCTCTACCGCCCGCTGCCAGCCCGCATGCAGCCGCTCGCGCGTCTCTGCGGCCATCTCCGGCTCGAAACGGCGGTCTGGAGTCCAGATCCGCTCGATCTCGTCCTGTCCCGACCAGTAGCCGACCGCGAGACCTGCGAGGAAGGCTGCTCCCAGCGCGGTCGTCTCGGTGACTACGGGGCGCAGCACCGGCACGCCAAGTATGTCGGCCTGGAACTGCATCAAGAAGTTGTTGGCTACCATTCCGCCGTCCACCCGCAACTCTGTGGGCTGCACGCCGCTGTCGGAGACCGTCGCGTCGAGGAGGTCGCGGGACTGGTAGGCGACCGCTTCGAGGGTGGCGCGAACTATCTCGGCGCGCCCGCTTCCCCGCGTGAGGCCGAGGATCGCGCCGCGGGCGTAGGCGTCCCAGTACGGCGCGCCTAGCCCGGCGAACGCAGGCACGACGTAGACGCCTCCGCTGTCATGGATCGAGGTTGCCAACGCCTCAGTTTCGGCGGCGCTGCGGATGATGCCGAGGCTGTCGCGGAGGTACTGCACGGCCGAACCTGCGCTGAAGACCGAACCTTCGAGGCAGTAGACCACATGGCCGCCCACATCCCAGCCGACGGTCGTCAGCAGGTTGTGCCGGCTCGGTACAGGGATTCCGCCGGTGTTCATTAACATGAAGCAGCCGGTGCCGTAGGTATTCTTCACCATGCTGGGCCGGTAACATGCCTGCCCGAATGTCGCGGCCTGCTGATCGCCGGCCGCTCCGGCGATCAGGATCGGTGAGCCGAAGACGGCGGCGTCCGTCGCGCCGTAGACCTCGCTGCTCGGTCTCACCTCCGGCAGCACGCCCCGCGGGATATGGAGTTCGGCCAGTAATTCGTCGTCCCAATCGAGCGTATGGATGTTGAACAGCATCGTCCGGCTTGCGTTCGAGCAGTCAGTCACATGCACGCGCCCGCCGGTCAGCCGCCAGATGAGGAAGCTGTCTACGGTGCCGAAGGCGAGTTCGCCGCGCTCGGCCCGCGCCCGCGCCCCAGGCACGTTGTCGAGCAGCCATTGCAGCTTCGTCGCGGAAAAGTAGGCGTCCACCACCAGGCCGGTCTTCGCGCGGATCGTCTCCTGTAGGCCGTTCCGTTTGAGCGCATCGCAGATCCCCGCCGTCCTGCGGTCCTGCCAGACGATGGCATTGTGGATCGGCGCACCGGTCGCCCGGTTCCAGAGGATCGTGGTCTCCCGTTGGTTGGCGATGCCGATGGCCGCGACATTCGCCGTACCCAGGCCCCGCTCCGCGAGCACCGCCCGCGCAACGGCGATCTGCCCCCGCCAGATCGTCTCGGGGTCATGCTCCACCCAGCCCGGCTGCGGGAAAATCTGCTCGAACTCCTGCGCCCGCGCGGCCACAGGACGGCCCAAGCGGTCGAACAAGATCGCCCGCGAACTGGTGGTGCCCTGGTCGAGCGCCAGGATGTAGTGTTGTTGGTCCGGCATGAGTGGTTAGTGGTTGGTGGTTAGTGGTTAGTGGTTGGTTGTTGGTGGTCGGTTGTCGGGCGTCATTCTTGGTAGGCTGCGAGCTGCCGTGCTGTCTCCGCCGGGTCCCAGCCAAGTTCGCGGGCCATTAGGGTGGCGACGGCGGGGGCGCAGTCTTGGCCGTGACGCCAATCCTCAATGGCGATCCGTGTGCGACGGGCCAGTACATCGTCGAGCGTCAGCGCCATTTCGTAGCGGCAGGCGTAGACGACTTCGGCTGCCGTGTAAGGGAGGTCGGGCACGAGGCGCGCGCCCAGCGCGGGGTCGGCGGCGATCATGTCAAGCATGACCGAGAGGTTGGAGCCGTAGGCCGCCAGCCGACGCGCCTGGTCGGATGCGAGGCCGAGCCGGGCGGCAAGCGCTGGCAGTGCGGCGCGGACCTCCGGCCAGCCTTCCGAGCCGGACAGCGGAGTGCGGAGTGCGGAGTGCGGAGTGCGGAGTGCGGAGTGTTGAATTGCGGTGGGCGGAGGTGGGATCAATGCGGAATGCAGAGCGCGGAGTGCGGAGTGCCTGGTACGGCCTTCGCGCCGGTCTATGTGATCAACCAGGTCTTGGGCCATGCGCCGGTAGGTGGTGAGCTTGCCGCCGACGATGGTGATCAGTCCGCCGGCACCCTCTACGACGGCATGGGTGCGTGAGAGCTTCGCCGTCGTCGCAGCAGAGCGTGCGGAGCGGACGAGCGGCCTGTAGCCAGCCCATTTGCTGATGATGTCGCGCTCCGTTAGCCGGCAGTCCATGTAGCGGTTGACGTGGCGCAGCAGGTAGGCGACATCTCCATCTGAGGCGGCGGGGCGGTCAATGTCGCCGCCCTCGGTGTCGGTGGTGCCGATGGTGACGCGGGAACCCCAGGGCACCAGGAACAGTATCCGCCCGTCGTCGGTCTCAGGCAGCACGACGGCATCCTGGCCCATACGCAGCGCCTCGCGGGGCACGGTGAGATGCACGCCTTTGGCCGGCTCAACCTGGATAGACGGCTTGCCCCCCGCCAGAGCCTCGATCCTCCCAGCGAAGACACCGCCGGCGTTGACGATGTAGCGCGCCCGTACTTCGAGGTCCGCGCCGCCGACGTGGTCGCGCACCCGCGCTGCTGCTATCCGGCTGCCTGTGTAGCGGAAGCCGCAGACTTCGGCGTAGTTCGCCACGAGCGCGGCGTGCAGGGCGGCGGTTCGCATGACGGTCGTCGTCAGGCGGGCGTCGTCGGTCTGGGCGTCGTAGTAGATGAAGGCGTCGCGGAGGCCGCTCCGCTTGAGGCAGGGTGCCATGCGGATCGCGTCGGCAACCGAGAGCCTGCGATGGCGTCGTATGCCGAGCCGCCCCGACATCAGGTCGTAGAGCAGCAACCCGGCTCCGAGCATCTGTGCCCTGCCGATGCCGCGGGGCAGGAGGATCGGCATACCGAGCGGGCGCTTCGCGTCGGCGTAGAGCGGGAGGATGAAGCCGATCGGTCGCACGAGGAAGGGCGCGTTCCGCATCAGCAGCCCTCGCTCGACGAGCGCCTCGCGCACTAGCCCGAAATCGTACTGCGGCAGATACCGGATACCGCCGTGGATCAGCTTCGTTGACTTGCTGCTCGTGCCTCCGGCAAAGTCGGCCTTCTCGACCAGCCCAACGCGATAGCCGCGCACGGCCGCGTCGAGCGCGACACCGCAACCGGTTATCCCCCCGCCGACCACGAGGATGTCCACGCCGCGCTCTGCCATAAGGCGGAGGTTTTCGGCGCGCTGGAAGGCGTTCAGAACGACAGGCATCGGCTCACCCGGAGAACGGCAAGGTCGCCAGCATCAGCCCCACCGCCAGTGTGATGCCGACCACCGCGACCATCGCGACGGCGTTGTAGAGGCGGCCGTTGGTGTAGCGGCCCATGATCTGTTTGTCGTTGATGAGGCGCATGATGAAGAAGAGTTCCACCGGCAGCAGCACGCCGTCTATCACCTGCACGACCAGGATCAGCGTCACAATCGGCAGGTTGGGAAGCATCGCCACAACCGCGCCGAGGGCGACCAGGAAGGTGAAGAGGCCGACGAAGACCGGCGCATCGCGGAAGCTGAACGAGACGCCCCTCTCGAAGCCGATCGACTCTGTGACGGCGTAGGAAGTGGAGAGGGGCAGGACCGCCGCCGCGAGCATGGAGGCCCCAAAGAGGCCGACCGCGAAGAGATACTTCGCGTAATCTCCGGCGACCGGCACGAGGGCCTGGGCTGCGTCGCTCGCCGTGGTGATCGTCGTGGGGCCTTTGACCGCGAAGACCGCCGCCCCGGTGGCGATGATGATCGCCGACGAGACCAGGCTCGAGAGCAGGACACCGGCCAGCACCTCGAACCGCTCGAACCTGTAATCGCTCGGCGTGACGCCTTTCTCTACGACGCTCGACTGGGTGTATAGCTGGATGTAGGGGGTGATCGTCGTGCCGATCAGCGCGACGAAGTTGAACAGGAAGCCGGGGTCGCTGCTGAAGGTCGGTGTGACTGTGCTGTGGAGCACTTCGTCCCAATGAGGATGGGCCAGAAAGACGGCGATGAAATAGCTGAAAAAGCCGGCGGTCATCGCGAGGAAGATCTTTTCGAGCCGCCCATAGCTGCCGAGAGTAACCAGCCGCCAGACCAGGACGGCCATCAGGGGCACGGCGATCCAGCGAGGGATGCCGATGATCTCAGAGGCGGCCCCGATGCCGACGAACTCGGTGATCGTGGTGCCGGTGTTTGCGATGAGCAGGGCGACGGTGGCGAAGGCGGCCCAGCGCACGCCGAACCGCTCGCGTATCAGGTCGGAAAGCCCCTTGCCTGTGACGGCACCCATCCGGGCGCACATCTCCTGGACCAAGCCCAGCGAGATGATGATCAGCAGCATCGCCCAGAGGAGTTGGTAGCCGTATTTCGCGCCGACGGTGGCGTAGGTGGTGATGCCGCCGGCGTCGTTGCCTGCGGCTGCGGCGACGAGGCCGGGGCCGAGAGCGGCCAGGTAGAGCCAGGCCGGATTCGCCCGCAGGCGCGCCCGCCAGCCGCGCGCCTGGGTCACGGGTTGAAGATCCGGTTGACTTTGCGCTGCCAGCCGCTCGGCAGGAGCACCTCGATGGCGTCGTCCACGGTGACGATGCCGAGGATAAGGCCGTCATCGTCGAGCACGGGAAGCGCGAGGAGGTTGAACTCGGCCATCGTGCGGGCCACGTCGCGGGGGTTGTCGTCTGGGTGGGCGCTCTCGAAGTCTACGCGCATGATGTCCTCCAACTTGTCGCCGGGGTCGGCGATCAGCAGCTTCCGCAGGGTGACGATGCCGATCAAGTGGTCGGCTTCGGGGTTGTCGGTGATGTAGAGGTAGTAGATCAGGTCGGGCTTTTCGAGTTCGGTCCTCAGCGCCTCAATCGCTCTGGCGACGGTCCAGATGCGCGGGCAGGTAATGAAGGACGTGGTCATCATCCCGCCGGCACTGTCCTCGTCGTAGCGCAGCAGGTCACGCACGTCCTCGGCGGCCTCCGGCTCCATTTCGCGCAGCAGCCCGGCGGCTCGGCCGGCAGGCAGGTCGCCGAGCAGGTCGCTGGCGTCGTCCGGCCCCATCTCCTCGATGATGTCTGCGGCGCGCTCGTCGGGAAGCTGCTCCATGATGTCGGTCGCACGCTCGGGGTCAACCTCCTCGAGCACGTCGGCGGCAGTCTCGTCATCGAGACCGGAGATCAGATCAGCTGCCTCGTGGTAGCTGAGGGCGTCCGTCAGGCGGGCGATGTCGGCGGGGTGGAGGGCGCTAAGAGCGTCACGACGCCCGGTGCGCTGTGGGCCGGTTAGGGCGACATCGGGCCAGGGGATCACGCTCGGCGCGAGCCGCTTGCCCCAGCCCCGCATCAGCGCAGCCACGCCGCCGAGCATGTTGAGCCGCCGCAGCAACCCCGCCCAGCCCACATCCACACCGAGCAGCAAAAGCTCCTCGAAAGGATAGGTTCGGGTGTCGGCAGGCTCGAGCAGAGCCATCCCGCCTGCCTCCGCGGGCAAGCCGAGCAGCACATCGTTGACGCGGCGAACACGCGCCGCGCGGCAGTCGATCACTGGGTGATCGGCGAGATCCGCCGCGAGGAAGAGTTCGCCGGGCCGACGCTCAACCGCCTCCAGGGTGATCCCAGGCGCGGCGAGCTGGGCACCGCCGGGTCCGAGGGTGGCGACCGCCGAGACCGGCACGAAAAATCCGGTCGCGCTCTTACCGCCGCGCGCGATCAGGCCGTGGAGGCGTGGGTAGCCCTCGTAGCGGACCGTCGCCTCGGCCTCAGCGGCGGGTGGTGGCAAAGAGACGATGAGATCCTGGATGCGCGCCACGCGGTTGCCGTGCCGGTCGAATACTGGGCGGCCGGCCAGCTGTGAGAGATAGAGCATGGCGACATTATACATCAGCGTCTTATCACCTTTCTAGGATAGTGCTGGGTAGTTGGCGGTATGATCAGGGGCGCATCGGTCTTTCGACGGATTTTTTGCGGTTTTGAGTGCTGAGTTGTCGGTACATGGCGATCGGCTCCTTTCTTCGTGCGTAAATCTCGCGCTATTTTTACCCCCTCACTTTATATATCCATTTGGGAGGCGATTTACTGCCATATTTGGGGGCAAAACGGGGCTGTTGGGGCAAAGATACTCCGAAAGACGGAGGGCGGGGCCAAGACGGCGAGCCGGACATGATTACACTAGTGAGGTAGGGCGGGTGTGCCCGAAGATTCGTTGCGGCGGCGTTATGTCGGCATCAAGAATATGTGCCGAGCAGTAGAGGGGGGACTGTGACCGGGGTGGGTCTGATGGTGAATGCGGCGAGGACGCGGGGGGCGATCTGCGAGGAGGCGGGGGGGTCGGGGGCGTGGATGGCGATCAGGGGGTCGCCTTTTTCGAGCGGGTCGCCGATCTTGCGGCGGAGGACGAACCCGACGGAGGGATCGATCTGCGCTCCCTTGACCTGGCGGCCGGCACCGAGCGCGACGGCGGCCAGGCCGAGAGCCTCGGCGTCTATCGCGGCCACGTAGCCGCCGGAGGGCGCGACGACCGGCATGGCGGGGACGGAAGGCAGGCGTTCGGGGTGGTCAATGTAGGAGGGGTCGCCTCCCTGGTTGGCGACGAAGGCACGTAGCTTGGCGAGCGCGGCACCGGAGTGCAGGGTGTCGAGCAGCAGCCGACGGGCTGCGGCGGGGTCGGCAGCCGCGCCGCCCATCTCCAGCATCCCGCCGCCGAGGTGCAGCGCGAGCTCAAGCAGATCGTCAGGCCCCTCGCCGCGCAGGGTGGCGACCGCCTCCTGGACTTCGAGCGCGTTGCCGATCGCGAAGCCGAGCGGCTGGTCCATGCCCGAGAGCACGGCCTGCACCTGCAAGCCGGCAGCCCGGCCAATCGAGACCATCGTTTCGGCGAGGGCGCGGGCGTCTGCCTCGGTCTTCATAAACGCGCCCTTGCCGACCTTCACATCGAGCATGATCGCGCTCGCGCCGGCCGCGAGCTTCTTCGACATGATGCTGGCGGCGATCAGGGGCAGGCTCTCCACAGTTCCAGTCACGTCACGCAGGCTGTAGAGCCTGCCGTCGGCGGGGGCGAGGTCCGGCGTCTGGGCCGCGACCACCAGGCCGACCCGCTTCACGCCCTCGATGAACTCGGCGTCGGTCAACCCGACGCGGAAGCCGGGGATCGACTCGAGCTTGTCTATCGTGCCGCCAGAGAAGCCGAGGCCGCGGCCCGACATCTTGCCGACCGGCACGCCGGCCGCCGCGACCATCGGGGCGACCACCAGGGTCGTCTTGTCGCCGACGCCGCCGGTGCTGTGCTTGTCGGCGACGAACGGCGCCGCCGCGCTGAGGTCGAGCCGCCGCCCTGATCCGGCCATGACCGCGGTGAGGTCTGCGGTTTCCTGGGGGGCCATCCCGCGCCAGCAGACGGCCATCAGCCAGGCGGCCATCTGGTAATCGGGGACATCGCCCGACAGCATCCCGCCGATCAGCCACTCCAGTTCCTCGCGGGTGTGGGCGGCCCCGTCACGCTTGGCGATGATCAGGTCAACTGCTCGCATGGGGCCTCCTGCCGAGCAGCGTGGTCAGTTCCGTGACTTCACCGTTGCGGAGGTAGACACGGGGCAGGCGCTTTGCGAGGTGGGAGAGTAGTTCGTATGAGATGGTGCCGGCGAGTTCGGCGAGTTCGGCGAAGCCTATCTCCTCCCCTCCCTGACGGCCGGCGATCACCACCTCGTCGCCCTCCTGGACGTTGGGAACGTCGGTGACATCAAGCGTAAGCTGGTCCATGCTGATGCGCCCGACCACCGGGACGCGCCACCCGCCGACCAGCGCCACGCCGCGGTTCGAGAGCAGCCTGTGGTAGCCGTCGGCGTATCCGAGGGGCACGAGAGCGATGGTGCGCGCCGTGGGTGCGCGGTAAGTCCGCCCGTAGCCGACGCTCTCCCCGGCCTCTATTTGGACAAGGCGGGCTATGCGGGCGCGGACGGTCACAGCCGGCAGCAGGTCGAGCATGCGGGCGGCGCGGGGCGAGGGGTAGTGGCCGCTGAGGACGATGCCGACGCGCACCATGTCGAGGCGGCTCTCCGGCAGGTCGAGCATCCCGGAGCTGCTCGCGGCGTGCAGCCGGCGGAAACGTATGCCGGTCTCTTCGAGCCGCCGGTTTGTCTCCAAGAGGCACGCAAGCTGGCGGTGGGCGAAGTCGTCGAGTGGGTCGTCGGCGTTGGCGAAGTGGGTGTACAGCCCTTCGAGCAGAAGGCCGGGCATCTGGGCCAGCGCCGAGGCCAGATCGATCAACTCGTCCGATCCTCGGCCAAAGCGGTGCAGGCCGCTGTCGAGCTTAAGGTGTACCGGCGCGCACACCCCGCTCTCCCGCGCAGCTTGGGCAAGAGCACGGCCCACGTCGAGGCTGTTCACGGTGATGGTCAGGCCGGCAGTGACGGCAGAGTGCATCTCGCAGGGGGTCGCCGGACCGAGCACCAGGATCGGCCCGTCCAGTCCCACCTCGCGGAGTTGTACGCCCTCGTCCACGCAGGCGACGGCGCAGGCCGATGCGCCCCCGGCGCGCGCCGCCGCAGCGATCTGGGCCGCGCCCAACCCATAGCCGTCGGCCTTGACCACCGCCATCACGGCGGTGCTCGGCCCGACCAATCGGCGGACGCGGCGGACGTTCTCGGCAACCGCGTCGAGGTCAATTTCGACCCAGACAGGGCGGCCCCTCCAGGGAACGGATTGCCTCACCTGGCGATCCCGGCTCAATCGTGCCCGTCTTTGATGTCGCGTATGGCGTAGGGGAGGGCATCGGCCACGTCGCCTGCGAGCGCGCCGGCGTCGCCGAGATCCTCGGCCACTAACTCCCCGGCGCGCCCGTGGACGAAGACACCGGCCACAGCGGCATCGAACGGGGCCATACCCTGGGCCAGCAGCCCGGCGATGACACCGGCCAGCACGTCGCCGGTGCCGGCGGTCGCCAGCGCGGGCGATGCGGTCGGGTTGACCTGCACGCGGCCATCGGGAGATGCGATCACGGTGTGCGCTCCCTTGAGGACGACGACGGCTTTCCAGTCGGCGGCCGCCCTCTGTGCGGTGCCGGTACGGTCGGCCTGCACGGTATCCACGTCGCTGTCGAGCAGGTGGGCCATCTCGCCGGGGTGGGGCGTGAGGATGGTGTTGGGAGGCAGGCGGTCAACCCAGCCGTCAAGCTGGTGCAGCAGGTTCAGGCCATCAGCGTCCAGGACCAGAGGGGGGAGGGGAGTGCGGAGTGCGGAGTGCGGAGTGCGGAGTGCGGCTTCGGGGTCGGCGGTCGCGGGGCCATGGGTCGCGGGGTCGCGGGGCGAGGCAAAACCGACCACACGCTCACTGTGGCGCTCTGCGGACTGCGCGGCCGAGGATTGGGTGAAGCCGACCGAGCGCGCGGGATGGATGTCGGTGCCGGCCGTCGCGCCGGAAGGCTCATCGAGCAGCTTCCGCATGAAGTTCAGGGTCTCTTTTTCGCGGCCGAGGCCGTTGCCGACGAGCAGGGCCTTGTACTCCCGCTCGTTGAGCGCCTTCTGGAGGGAGGCTACCGCCCTGTCGTTGAGCACGCCCATATCGGAGGGGAGCGGTCTGAATGTACATTCGGTCAGCTTCGCCGAAACCATCGGCAGAAGCTCGAACGGCGTCGCCAGGGTCGCCAGGCCGACGCCGACGCGCATCGCGCCGAGGGTCGCCAGCACGGGAGCGCCGACATAGTTGAGTGAGCCGGCGACCACGAGCACGCTGCCGAAGGTGCCCTTGTTTGCGTCCGCCGGGCGGTCGGGCAGCATGGCGCGCACCTGCTCGGCGGTTGTGTCCTGTAGCTTTATCTTAGGCAAGTTATGTACCCTTTCTAGTGGTCAGTGGTCAGTGGACGGGGCCGCCGAGACGGCGGCGATACGGACGAGTGGTTAGTCGTTAGTGGTTAGTGGGCGGCACTCCTCACTCCGCACTCCGCACTCGGCATTAGCCGGAGGCGACGACGAAGGCAATCGCTAGGTCGCGGCCGTGGGTCAGGCTGACGGCCCAGCGGGCTAGGTGGATCGCTTCGGCGCGGGCTTGGGCACCCCCGTGCAGGAAGACAAGCGGCTTGCCGCGGCGGTCGGGCAAGATCTCCATCTCCTGCCAGCGTATGCCGCGTATGCCGGTGCCGAGCGTCTTCGATATAGCCTCCTTCGCCGCGAAACGCACGGCCAATTCGGGGATGCGCCCACGGCAGAAGCGCTGCTCGCCGGGCGTCCAGACACGGTCGAGGATCGGCTGGCCCCAGCGTTCGATGGCTGCGGCGATCCGGGGTATCTCGATGACATCCACACCGCATTGCAGCAGGCCGTCGTGGGCGTCGGCCAGGGTGAGACCGAGGGCCTGCAACCAGGGCGGCTCGCCGGAGAGGCTGCTGGGGCTGAACTCGGTCTCAGTCACGGCCGGCCCACGGATACGTACTCGAAGCCGAGCGCGCGGATCTCTTCGGGAGCGAACATGTTGCGCCCGTCGAGGAGCAGAGGCCGGGTAAGGCCGGCGCAAACCCGCTCCATATCGAGCTGCTTGAACTCGTTCCACTCGGTGAGCAGGAGCACGGCGTCGGCACCCGATGCGGCCTCGTAGGCGCTAGTGCAGTAGGCCACATCGGGCAGGACGCGGCGGGCGTTGTCCATCGCCACGGGGTCATACGCCTGGACGTGCGCGCCGGCTTTCATCAGCGCGGATACGATGTCGATCTGCGGCGCTTCGCGGATGTCGTCGGTGTTCGGCTTGAACGACAGCCCCCAGACGCCGAGCCGCTTACCGGCGAGGTCGCCGCCGAGCAGCCGACGCACTTTGTCAACGAAGAGGCGGCGGGTGTCTTTGTTGATCTCCATGACGGCGCGGAGGAGCTGCGGGTGGCAGTCGTTTGTCTCGGCCATGTGGGCGAGAGCCTTCACGTCCTTCGGGAAGCAAGAGCCGCCATAGCCGATGCCGGCGTCGAGGAACTGGGGGCCGATGCGCTTGTCGTAGCCCATGCCGAGCGCCACCTGCTTCACGTCGGCACCGAGGCTCTCACAGATATGGGCGACCTCGTTCATAAAAGAGATCCGGGTCGCCAGGATCGCGTTCGAGGCGTACTTGATCATCTCCGCGGTGCGGATGTCGGTGATGATGATCGGCGAGTTCAGCGGCTCATAGAGCGCCGCGACCTTTGCAGCAGCCTCGCGGTCGGACGAGCCGAGCACGACGCGATCCGGCTGCATGAAGTCTGTGAGGGCCGCGCCCTCGCGCAAGAACTCGGGGTTGGAGACGACCGCGAAGCTGTAGCCGGAGCCGATGCCCTCGCCGACGAGTTTCGTCACGAGGTCTCCCGTGCCGATGGGGACGGTGCTCTTATTGATCACGATGAGGTCGCCAGACGCGCATTTGCCGATGGAGCGGGCAGCCGACTCGACCTGGGACATATCGGCTGCGCCATCGGGGCCTTCCGGCGTGCCGACCGCGATGAACACGAAGTCGGCCCCGCGCAAGCCCTCGGCGTAGTCCGTGGTGAAGTTGATGCGGCCGGCCTTGAGGTTGCGCTGTAGCACCTCCTCGATGCCGGGTTCGTAGATCGGGGAGACGCCCTGCCGCAGGCGCTCGACCTTCTCGGGCACGATTTCGATGCCCATAACCTGATTGCCGAGGTCCGCGAAGCAGGACGCGGTCACCAGTCCGACATAATTCACGCCGACAACGCTGATCTTACTCAAGAAACGTCTCCTTCCATATACACACGATACACATGCTAACCGCTAATGGGCTATCAGCGATAGTCCTGTAACCGAAACATTGAAGCTATAGCCTTTCACGATAAGCTCGACGGCCTTCAGGCGGGCGGGGCGAGGCGTCTGGGATGTAAGCTCCCAGCTGAACTCGCGCCAACTCCCGGCCTCAACCTGGTCTCCACCTTGCGGGAAAGATGAAGACTCGATGTAAAAGTTGCGGTCCCAGATACTCTCCTTGCCGTCGACATCGTCATAAGTCAGCCGGAGCGTCAGAGGATACTGGCCGGGGCCTATGAAGCTCTGGCTGACGATCCGCACCTTTGCCTTGAGCAGGAGCGACTCGTAGAAGTTGACGGCGGTATCCCGATCCTGGCGGAGACGAACCTCGACCGGCTCACTGGGCGAGGAGGGGGAATCTGTTTTGCCGCGCTGTAGGCGGGCGTAAGGGGTGAAGCCGCCGAGTTCCTCTGTGATCACGCGGGCGAGGGGCGGATCGTCTGTGTTGCCGGGTGTGACCGACAGCCGCCAGCCGGCCGTGAGTTGGTTCGGATCGGCCTGCTGGGGGGCGAAGTTGCCGTTGCCGATCAGTTCTACCTCGGCCGGCTCGGGGGTAGACGCGCCGCCGGGGGTCACGCGGTACATCATGCCGACGGGGATCTCGGTCCAGGGACCACCGGCGCGCACGAGGGATTTGCCGGCGAGGGCCAAGATCGCCATCGCGCCGCCAGGAGGCTGGTCGGTGACGTCTACGCGGGCGACGCTGCTCTCGAGGATCTTGGCGACCCCGGACTTGCCGGCGACGAGTACCTCGAACTTCATCTCGGCATAAGGCTCCAGCGCAGCAGTCGCGATCTTCACGCTGCCGGTCTCTTGCTGCAATTGGATATCCTTGAACTGGTTGGGGAAGCGGCTGCTCCGCATACGCGCGAGGGTCACCATGCTGTCGTAGTAGAGCTGGACGGTGCTTTGGTCGAAGAGGGTGATAAAGCCCTCTGTGTCGCGGTCAGTGCGGGCTGAGTCGCCCTCGTGGAGGGTCACATGGTCGCTGACGACGGTCCAAGCCTTCTGGCCGGCACGCCGGATCTCGAGCTTTGTGCCGTGCGCCCTCTCGAGGGTGGCGGTGTTCGGGAGGTCGGAGTGCGCGGTGACGAAGTAGAGGCCGAAGGCCCCGGCCCCGCAGAGCAGGCAGAAGACCACGAACGAAGCGCCGATGACCGTCCAGGCGACACGCCGATAGCGGCTGTAAGAAGCAACCTCGGCGCTCAAGGCCGTACCTCGAATCCCCGGCCCTCGCCGGTTGCGGCACCCCAGGATGCGTCAACCTGGTCTACGCGAGCGGCGGACGGCCCCTCGTGGAGCGCGGCAAGCAGGGAGCGCAGGTCGGCAAGCGGCCCCTCGGCACGTACCTGTAGGCTGCCGTCCTCCCCGTTCCGCACCCAGCCGGAGAGGCCGAGTCCGCGCGCCCGGTCGAGCACGAAGGCGCGGAAGCCGACCATCTGCACCCTCCCGTATACCCTCGCGTCAAGTTGTGTACCGGCTGTCTCCATAGCTCCCAATTGTACCCCGTGGGCGTGTTCCGCGTCAATGCCCGCCCCAGGTCGGGTGGGTAGCCTGGCCGAAATAGCTGATGTGGCGGGGCTTGGCGGTTGGGGGGGCGTCAATCGGGCGAGTGAAGAGGTCGCCCAGTTCCTCATAGACGACGGCTTTGCCGTCGGGGGAGAGGTCAAAGCCGCTATCCTCCAGCTGGTTCGGGCGGAAGAGTGTGACCTCGCGGACGGCGTCGGTCGCCAGGATCAGCTCTTGGAGGCCGGCATAGGCGGGGTCTTGCGTGCCCACGCGCAGGTAGTAGAGCTTGGTGCCGTCGGGCGACCAGGCGACGGGGGCGTTCCGCAGCAGGTCGCGGCGGAGGACGCGGCGGTTCACGACATGCTTCGCGGCCTGCGGGCTGAGGTCAGTCGTCAACAGCAGCAGGTCGGTGCCGTCCATGACGGCGACCTGCTCGGGGTGCGCGGGATTGGCGCGCGGGCGGCCCAGGGTGCTGCCGCCGCTGTAAACGTCGAGCAGGCCGGAGCCGTCGGCCTGTATATGCACGAGGCTGGTGGTGTAGAGCGGGTCGTGGGTCGCGGGATCGAACCAGTGGCGGACATAAAGGCTCCAGAAGCCGCCGCGTGGGTCCCAGGCAGGGTAATCGTACTCGGCGCTGCCGAGGCTGGGGTCGAGGGTGATGTCGGGGGCGGCGGTGTCGGTGCCCGCCGGGTCTACCCAGGACCAGCCGGCACCGGCCTCGGCGGTCGCCTTGATCCAGCCCCTACCGGCCGGCACGTTGTCGAGCACGTAGCTGCCGTCGGCGGCGGTGCGCGAGAAGCCGCGGCCGAGCCAGGAGATGACGACCGCGCCGGCGACCGGCTTGCCGTTTGCCAGCACGCGGCCATGCACCCGCAAGCCGGGCGGCGGCGTGGAGAGCGCGTCGCGGGGCACTCCGGGGATGTTCGACTCGAGGTTCGGGAAGTATCCGTTGTTCGGCTGGGGCAGCCCAGTGACCTGCTGGGAGCCAATGCCGTAGGGGTCCAAGCGGTAGAGGTTCCAGACGGCGAGATTATAGAGGTCGCGGTATTCGCTGCTATAGGCGATCTGCTTGTGGTCGGGGCTCCAGACGGGGAAATCGGAGGCGGCGCTCGGCTGCTCGCGGGTGAAGGCGGTGATCTGGCGGGCGGCGAGGCCGGTGGTATGCACAAGGTAAAGGTCGCCGGAGAGGCCGTAGATGTAGCGACGAACGTACACGATGTCGTCGGGGCGGACTGCGTCGGGGGTGGGCGAGGGGCCGGGGGTTTCGGTCGGGATGGGGGTGCTGGTGGGCGTCGGCGTGGTACTGCTGTTGCCGAAGAGGCCGCCGGCGCTGCACCCGGAGAGGAGGCCCATGCCGATGAGTAGGCCCGCCACGAGGAGTATAAGGCGTCGCGCCCAGAGCGCGGTTCGATCGGTCATTCGCTTTCCTTTCAATCGGTGTATTTCATTAAGGGAACTTCCAACCCGATTTCCCTGTTCCCCTAGCAGGAGATAGGCGATCCGCCAACTATACCACAGGGGGGCTCAAGGCGGCAAGGACGGGTTCGGTCGCGCAATCTATTTGCAGTGGAGGGCCGTATTATTGTACAATAGGGTGCCATCTTCTGTAGAGGGGGCAGAGAAGTAGCTGCCGGGGTTTTTCCAAGAGCGCCGGGCCGTATGAGCCGGGCGACCACAATCTTAAAAGGAACCGCATGAAGACACAAAGCCGGACCACCGAAGAGCGCATCCCCGACCGGCGAGAGGCCGAGGACGGGACTAACGGCAAAACGCCGGTCGCCTCCACGAACACTGCTGTGACCGTCGCGCCGAAGCCGAAGAGTACGAGCGCAGGCGTGCCGACCCGTGTTCTCCGCGCCGCACCGCCTCCTCAGACGGTAGCTCCGGAGCCGGCGGTCGAAGCCACCGAGGCACCTTCCGACAGGGGGCCTGCGTCGTGGCTAACGCTGGAAAACGGGCTGTACATACTCTTCTTCGCGCTCGCCCTGATCACCCGCTTCTGGGATCTCGGCGTGAAGGGGCTGCACCACGATGAGAGCCTGCACGCGGTCTACTCGTGGAAGTATTACACCGACCTCGGCTACATCCACTCGCCGATGATGCACGGGCCGGAGCAGTTCCACTTCATTGACTTCTTCTTCTTGCTGTTCGGCGCGACCGATGCGACCGCGCGCTTCGCCTCGGCGACGTGCGGGGTCTTCCTGGTGATGGCACCGTTCTTCCTGCGGCGTCAGTTGGGCCGCTGGCCGGCGGTGATCGCCTCGCTGCTGATCTTGATTTCGCCGAGCCTAATGTACTTCACGCGCTTCGCACGCGAGGACGCGATCTACGCGGCGATGGAGATGCTGTTCGTGCTCGGTCTCTGGCGCTTCGTGGACGAGCGCAAGCCGCGCGACTTCTACATAATGTGTGCCGGGTATTCGCTGATGTTCACGATCAAGGAGAGCGCGTATCTAACCACCGCGGTTATCGGCCTGCTGCTCGTCACGCTGTTCGCATGGCAGACGGGCAAGGTGCTGTTCGCCACGCTGATCGGCTACTTAGTCGTCCTCGGCGGGGCTGCGCTTTACATACTGAAGGTCGCAGCTAACGTGCCGAAGATGCCGAGCATACCCGACCAAGACCCATCACCCGCGAATATATCTGCGTTCGTGAGCGCGCTGCTCGGCCACCCCCTGATCCAGGCCGCCGGCGCCATCACGCTCGTCTGGATAGGCGTCTGGGCGTTCCTGATCTTGGACCAGAGACGGCGGTTGTCGGATACGATCAAGGGTGCGGCCCTGACCGGCAACGAAGCCGAGTATGAGGAGACGGAACCCGAACCCGCACTCGAACCGGCTGCTTACTCCGTGAACGGCAACGCTATGAACGGCAACGCCGGAGGCAACGGCCACAGCGCCGAGGATCTGCCCGACGACAGCCTCGCCGAAGGGCTGCTGATGGAAGACGAGACCGAGGGCGAGCCTGCTGCCGCGCCGATACCCGCGCCGAAGCCGCGAACGATCCGCCGGCGTGCGGCGCGTGGGCCGGCACCCGCAGTGAGCGGTATGCTCGACCTCTATCAGCCGGGGTCGTTGCCCTACGCTGTCGGCTACCTGTTCCGCAACCCGCTCGTGCTGGGGACGGGACTGGCGATTGCAGTGCTGCTCTACGTCGCGCTCTATACAAGCA
This sequence comes from Chloroflexia bacterium, assembly GCA_050998805.1. Lineage (GTDB taxonomy): Bacteria > Chloroflexota > Chloroflexia > QHBQ01 > JAICKM01 > JAICKM01. The sequence goes on from JBPCPV010000041.1 coordinate 45,374, forward strand.
TGTTCACGAACATCAACGGGATCGGCACGGGGCTGTTCGGCTCCATCGGCTACTGGCTCGCGCAGCAGGACGTGCGGCGCGGGGACCAGCCCTGGTTCTACTACATGCTGCTGATCCCGATCTACGAGCCGCTGATCATCTTCTTCGGCTTCGTCGGCATGGTCTACTTCGCCGTGAAGGGCTTCCAGTCGCAGTTGGCGAGCAGGGGTATGCGCCCGCAGGCCGAGCGGCTGCCGGGCGCGACACAGGGCTTCAACGTCGGCAAGGCGGTGGAGTTCGCCGAGTTCCGGCCGTTCCTGGTGCTTTTCCTCTCTGTCTGGTTCATCGGCGTATTCTCGCTGTACAGCTGGGCGGGCGAAAAGATGCCCTGGCTGATGACCCACATGGTACACCCGTTGGCGTTCCTGGCGGCGCTGGCTCTGGGCCAGCTAATCAAGAGCATGATCCGCAACCGGCACCGCCGGGCCACAGGCTACGTGCTGCCGGAGGCCGAAGAGGTGCGCCCGGGCCGCCGCAGAGCCGTCATGCCCGTGGTCTCACCTATGGAGACAGTGGCGGGGCCGGTCTCATGGGTGCCGTTCTTCAGCTTCCTGAGCCTGTTCGTGATAGTCTCCATCTTCTGGGCGATGAACATCACGCACAGGGTAATGAACAGCGATTACGGTAACTGGTGGCAGTTGCTGATCTGGCCAGCGTTGCTGCTGCTGCTGGTCGCCGCCTACTGGACTGTGGTCGGCGGCGGGCGCGTGATGCGCTACGTGATGGTCGGAGTGATGTTGCTGCTGGCGGTCTATGGGCTGCGGTCGGCGCTGGTGCTGTCGTTCCAGAACGAAATGGACGCACGCGAAATGGCGGTCTATGTGCAGACCTCGCCGGAAGTGACCCGCGCGGCGGACGCGATAGACCGGCTCTCGGTGGACCAGACCGGCGCGCGCGACCTCAAAGTGTCCTACGACAGCCTGGCGTCATGGCCCTGGGAGTGGTATCTGCGCGACTACAAGAACAAGCAGTTCCTCGGCGGCGATGGGCCGACGACGGCACCCGGACCCGATGTTGCCGTGCTGGTAGTCGACTCGTCATGGTACGACAAGGTGAAGGCGGGGCAGGCACCGCAACTCAGCAACTACGTGGGAACGAAGTACCCGATGCGCTGGTGGTTCCCCGAAGACACCTACCGCAACTTCGTGCCGACTACGTGGGACGAACTCAACAAGGGGCAGCCCGCGAAGCCCGACGGCTCTCCGAACTACGCGGTCGATGCGGCAGGCAAGCAGATAAAAGCGCCGGTGCGTCAGATGGAGGGCGCGCTCGACACGATAGCATACACGCTACGCACGCCCTCGGAGCAGGGCAAACTCTGGAAGTACCTGATCTATCGGGAGCCATACGCCGCGCTCGGCTCAACCGACTTCGCGGTGTTCGTCCGCAAAGACCTGGTAAACCGCTACAACTATTTGCAGAGCCTTCACCTGCCGAACTACGACAGCACGCTGTCGCACTGAGAGATAAAGGAGACGTTCGTTGGAATCCACGATCAATCGCCGCCCCGCACTCCGCCAGTCGGTCCTCGACAGGGCGGTTGACCTATCGCGAGTGGACTGGGGCGTTCTGTTTTTCGGGCTGCTGATGGTCGCCGTGGTCGCAACACGCTTCTACGACCTCGGCACCCGCGCGATGCACCATGACGAGTCGATCCACGCATACTACTCGTACCAGTTCCTGAACGGCAATCCCTGGAAATACGACCCGGCGTACCACGGGCCGTTCCTGTACCACATGGTCGCACTCGGTTTCTTCCTATTCGGGACGAGTGACGCGACAGCGCGGATAATGCCGGCCATCTTCGGGGTGATCTTGGTCGGCATGTGCTGGATGATGCGGGCCTACATCGGGCGGCTGGGCGCGATCGCGGCGGCGGTGCTGGTGACGTTCTCGCCGAGCATCATGTACTACTCGCGCTCTCTGCGCCACGACATGTTCGCTCTCGTCGGCACCTTCATGCTCTTCCTGGCGATCCTCGGCTTCATACGGACTCACCGGGGCAAATATCTCTTCCTGGGCGCGGTCGGCCTCGGTATCGGGGTGACGAGCCATGAGCTGATCTACATAAACGTCGGTATCTTCGTGCTCTTCTTGGCGATAGCCTGGGCCGTGACCACTTTCCTCGGCGCGCCCGGCGATCGCGACAAGCGGCTCGACGTGGAACCGGTGACAAGCGCGCTGCGGGCACTCGTCGCGCAGCGCTGGGCTGCGCTCGGCGCGTTCGGCGTGCTTGTGGCGATCTACGTCGTGTTCTACACCAACCTGATGACCGATCCGAGCGGCCTTAGTGGGCTAGTCCAGGGTATCGGGTACTGGCTCGGCCAGCACGGGGTAGCGCGCGGCGACCAGCCGGTTTGGTACTACGCACTTCTGCTCGGCCCGGTCTACGAGCCGCTGGTGCTGATCGTGGGCACTGCCTTCCTGATCGCGCTCGGCGTGCGGACGGCGCAGGGCACGGTAGGCTTCCCCACCGACCTCCCGCTGGAGGACTACCCCGACCGGATCGACGACCGGCGCCCGGCAGGCAAAGCACCCAGCAACTACTTGCGCGGCATGGCAGCCGTGAGCAGCGGAGTTGATGAGTACGACCTCGGCCTGCCGTCGGGGGCGGTTATGGCGGGCTTCACCGTCGCGTTCCTGGCGTTCTGGGGCTTCGGCGCGCTGGTCGCCTATTCGTTGGCCGGGGAGAAGATGCCCTGGCTGCTGATGCAGATCGCCTTCCCGTTCGCGCTACTGGCGGGGGCGGGCATCGGGCGGCTTCTTGGGCGCACCGATTGGGGCACCGTCTTCCGCGAAGGCGGGCTACTGCTCGGCGCGCTCGTGATCCTGATCCTGTTCGCGATCCAGGCGTTCTTTGGCGCGTTCGGAGACACCAGCCAGCAGGGAACGACCGGCCAGCAGGCGGTGCTCAAGATGATCATCCTCGGCGCGATAGTGGTGCTGATGATCGGCGGGATCGTCTGGCAGGGGATGAACCTCGGCACGCGCAGAGCCTTACGGGTCGGCGCGCTGACACTGATTCTGCTGCTCTTCGCCTATGAGGTCCGCAGCTCGTTCGTGGCCTCGTTCCGCAACGGCGATATACCCCGCGAGGCTCTGATCTACACGCAGACCTCGCCTGAGGTGCCGGAAGTCTCTCAGCGGGTGGAGAGGTTGGGGCGCGACCTGACCGACTTCACGAGCCGCACGACCGGAGACCCGACCGGCGGCCACGGCATGGACATCGCGCTCGATGCAGGCGACCCGCAGTGGCCGTTCAACTGGTACTTCCGGGATCAGCAGAAACTGGTGCGCTACAACAAAGACACGCTCTCGGCGATAGCGCCGTCCACGCCGATCATTATCGCCAGCGTGGACACGCAGCAAAACGCGGCCTTCCAGGCGATCGTGAAGGGCAAGTACCTGGAGGAGCATTACAAGCTCCGCCAGTGGTTCCCTGAACCTGACTACAAGGTCGGCACCTACCCAGGAACCTTCTTCAGCCAGCTCATAGACCCGCGCAACTGGAGCGTGAACAGCAGGGCCGGCCGGTATCTGCTTTATCGCGACCCGTCGCCGGAGACGCTCGGCTCGACCGACTTCTACCTCTATACACGCAACGACCTGGTGAGCCAGGTAGGGTCTCCGGTTGGCAGCGCGCCCAGCCCGACCACGCCGAACCCCCCAGCCAACCCTCCGCCCAACCCAAGCGGCACAACCTACGGCATGTTCGACCTGCCGCCACAGGGCAACGCCAACGGCCAGTTCAACCAGCCGCGCAGCATCGCCATCGCCCCCGACGGCAGCTACTATGTGGTGGACACCTCGAACTTCCGCGTGCAGAAGTTCGACAAGACCGGCAAGTTCGTGATGACTTTCGGCAGCCAGGGCGGCGGCGACGGGCAGTTCGGCGTGCTGACGATCAACACCCAGATCGCGGGCACCGGCCCCGGCGGGATCGCTGTAGATAAGTCGGGCAACGTTTACGTGGCCGATACCTGGAACCACCGAGTGGAGAAGTTCGACTCTAGCGGCAAGTTCATCAAAACCTGGGGGTCGTTCCTCGACCTGAACCCGCCTGCGCCTGCGGCGGGGCAACCCGCGCCCACGGCAGCGCCGGTGCCGTCAGACGCGAACGTGCGATTCTACGGGCCGCGGGATGTGGTGGTCGGCAGCGACGGCTCGGTTTATGTGAGCGACACGGGCAACAAGCGGGTTCTGGTCTTCGATGGGGACGGCAACCCGAAGCTACAGATCGGCGACGGTGCAGGCCCGAACGCCGGCGCATCGAACGGCCCCAGCCAGCTCAATGAGCCGATGGGCCTTGCGCTCGACGCTTCGGACAACCTTTACATCACCGACACCTTCAACCAGCGGATCAACGTCTTCGACAAGACCGGCAAACCGTTGCGCCGGTGGTCACTGGACGGCTGGACGCGCGACGCGCCCTTCCTGGAGCCTCACGTCGCGCTCGACGGGGCAGGCAACGTCTACGTCACCGACCCCGCCAAGCAGACTGTCTACAAGTTCGACAACAACGGCAAGTTGCTGGGCAACAAGAACGCTTCGAGCAACGTCACGCTGATCCGGCCCACCGGCCTCGCGGTCACGAAAGACGGCGCAATCTTCGTGGTGGACACGGAGAAGAACGGGGTGGTGCAGCTCGGGCGCATCCCGTAAGCTGTAATATTTCTACAGCTCATACGTCGTAATAGGTGAGATACGCATGAGACGACAAAACGCCGCATGAGAACTCCTTTCCTGAAGAGCAGAAATCCCTCGCCTGGGCTGGCGGGGGGTTTCTGTTTTCGGCCTGTTTTCGGTCTGTAATATTTCGCCGGTGCCGCACGTCGTAATAAGTGAGAGAGAATGATTAGCGTCGCATGAGAACTCCTTTCCTGAAGAGCAGAAATCCCTCGCCTGGGCCGGCGGGGGATTTCTGTTTTTGCCAAACGGGGGCACCTGGGGTATAATGCATCCGAGATTCCCGGATTCCCATCTTGGCCGGAGACGGCCTACATGAAATGCCGATATGCTACGGTAGAAGAGGAGTCATCCCACAATGAAAGTCTATAGAACCGAAGATATACGCAACCTGGGTGTGTTTTCTCACGGGGGCGCGGGCAAGACCTCGCTCGTCGAGGCGATGCTGTTCAACGCGAAGGCGACGACGCGCCTGGGCCGGGTGGAGGACGGCAACACGGTCGCCGACTTCGATCCCGACGAAGCAAAGCGCCATATGTCGCTACAGCTCGCGCTCGCGCCGCTCGAATGGCAGGACCACAAGATCAACATCATTGACACCCCGGGCTATGCCGAGTTCATCGGTGAGATCAAGGCGGCGATGCGCGTCACGGACAGCGCGCTGATCGTGCTTGATGCCGTCGGCGGGGTGGAGGTCGGGGCCGAGCAAGCCTGGCTGCTGGCGAACGAGGCCGGTGTCGGCGCGCGGATTCTGTTCGTAAACCGGATGGACCGCGAGAACGCCGACTTCTTGAAGGCGGTCTGGCGCGCGCGCGAACTCTTCGGCAAGGGCGTCACCCCACTACAGTTGCCGATAGGCAGCGAGCAGAGCCTTCGCGGCGTGGTGGACCTGCTGCACGGCAAGGCGTACACCTATAAGGCCCTGGGCGGCGACGGCACCTGGACCGAAGGCCCGATCCCGGCGGACCTCGCAAGCACGGTAGATAGTTTCCGCAGCGAACTGATCGAGCGGGCAGCCGAAACCGACGACGACCTGACGCTGAAGTACCTCGAGGGCGAGGAGTTGACCGAGGACGAGATCATACAGGGGGTCCACAACGGCATCAAGACGGGGCAGATCATCCCGGCGCTCTGCGGCTCGGCCACCGGCAACATCGGCATCAGCCAACTGCTCGATGCCGTCGTGACCTACATGCCCTCACCGGCAGAGGTCGGGGAGGTGAAAGTCACCCGGCCGGGCAGCGCGGAGACGACCGAGGTCGCGCCTGCGGTGAGCAGCCCCCTGACCGTGCTGGTTTTCAAGACGCAGGTGGACCGCTACGGCACACTCAGCCTCTTCCGAGTATACAGCGGCACGCTTCATTCGGACAGCACGGTGCATAACTGCACGAAGAACAAAGACGAGAGGATCGGCCAACTGCTTATGCTCAAAGGCAAGGAGCAGCAGCCTGTGAGTGAGGTGCCGGCCGGCGACATCGGCGCGGTAGCCAAGCTGGCGGACACTGCGGCGGGCGACTCGCTGGCGGCGGTCGGCCAGCCGTACTTGCTGGCGGGGATCGCGTTTCCGTCGCCTGTCTTCCAGGCGGCGATCACCCCGCACACCAAGAGTGACATGGACAAGCTCGGCCCCGCGCTCTCCCAGCTCGTGGCCGAAGACCCGACGCTGCGCTCCAGCAAGGACACTGTGACAGGCGAGATGATCCTGTCGGGGATGGGCGAGAATCATGTGCAGATAGCCGCAGACCGGATGCAGCGCAAGAGCGGCGTCACGGTGGATGTCGGGCTGCCGCATATCCCGTATCGGGAGACGATCAAGCACAAGGTGCCGCACTCGCTTCACCGGCACAAGAAGCAGACCGGCGGCCACGGCCAGTTCGCGGAAGTGGTGATCGAGCTTGAGCCGATCCCCGAAGGCGAGTTCGAGTTCGGCGAGCGCGTCGTCGGCGGTTCCGTGCCGAAGAACTTCATCCCGGCCGTCGAGAAGGGGATTCGAGAGGCTCTGTCCGACGGCATACTCGCTGGCTACCCGGTAGTCAACATCCGCGCCACGCTCCTGGACGGCAAGTTCCACGCGGTCGATTCGAGCGAAATGGCGTTCAAGATCGCGTCGGCGGCGGCCTTTAAGGAGGGGGCGCAGCAGGGCGGTCCCGTGCTGCTCGAGCCTATCTATACACTGCATGTGCGGGTGCCCGACCGCTTCAGCGGCGACATCATGAGCGACATGAACAGCAAGCGCGCCCGCGTGCTCGGCATGACGCCGGAGGGCGACGGCTACACCGTGATCGAGGCGCAGGCCCCGCTCGCCGAGGTGCAACGCTACGTGAGCGACCTGCGGGCGCTGACGCAGGGGCGGGGCACCTTTTCGATGGAGTTCTCGAACTACGAAGAAGTGCCCGCACACATCGCGCCGGGCCTAGTAGAGGCCGCGCACGCGGCCCATGCCGCGAAGGCCGATGCGACGCACCACGGCTGACGATCAGCCTCCGGCTCGTCGCCGGTCAACACGCTAGTTTGGACCGCCCATCACGCTTGGATGGGCGGCTCCATTTTCGGCGCATAGTACTTTTGTCCTATCTTTGACGATCTTTTGGCGAAAAGCGGCTGCTTTAAGGGATCATCGTGGTATACTTGGCGGGTAGGGTGGATCTCAGCCCCAATGCCGTGCGAGGTCCGGCCTGATGTGAAGTCGGGGAAAGGGGCGCAATAATGGACCGCAACCGCAAACGGATCGTCGGGGCCGCCGCGTTCCTGCTGCTGATCGGGTTGGGGGTGGCCGCGTCGGAGCTTTCAGCTTTCAGCTTTCAGCTTTCAGCACAGGCTAAGGCGCAGGGTCTGCCACCGCCGCTCCCCACTGGGCTGCCGAGCGTGACGCCGTGCCTCATGTCGTTCAGCGACGTGCATCCGGCGGATTACTTCTACGTGCCGGTTCTATACCTGGCCTGCAATAACGTGGTGAGCGGCTACTCCGATGGCACGTTCAGGCCGTACAACTACACGACCCGCTCACAGATGGTCAAGATAACCGTCCTGGGATTCAAGATAGCGATTACCACACCGGCAGGCGGGGCCTACAGCTTCACCGACGTGCCGAGAAGCAACAACTTCTTCGCGCTGATCGAGGCGGCGCACTCGCAGAATATCGTGAGCGGGTACACCTGCGGCGGCCCGAACGAGCCGTGCGACAGCCTGAACCGCCCCTACTTCCGACCCTATGCCGATGTCACGCGGGGGCAGCTATCGAAGATCGCGGTGATCGCTGCGGGCTGGGCGCAGATCGCTCCGCCGATACCGACCTTCAGCGACGTGCCGGTGGGCAGCCCCTTCTACAGCGTAATCGAAACTGCTCTCTGCCACGGGGTGATCAGCGGCTACAACGACGGCACATTCAGACCTGCCAACGACGCCACGCGCGGCCAGATAGCCAAGATCGTCTTCCTCGCAGTCACCGCCGGCCGAGCTTGCGCCATCCCGACGCCGCCGGCCATAGCCACAGCCACCCCCACCGCGGTTGCCGGCGGCCCCTGCCCGATCTACCCCGCCGACAATATCTGGAACCGGAATATTGCGGCGCTACCGACGTACACTCTCTCGGCTGCTTACGTCGCGTCTATCGGCATAAGTGCCCCGGTCCACCCCGACTTCGGCTCCGGCCTCTACAACGGAGGGCCCATCGGCATCCCGTTCACGACGGTGACGGCGGGGCAGGCGTTCGTGCCGATCCATTTCACGGCATACGGCAGCGAGAGCGACCCCGGCCCTTATCCGATCCCGACCGACGCGCCGATCGAGGGCGGGCCGAACAGCAGCGGCGACCGGCATGTGCTCGTGGTAGACCAGGGCAACTGCACGCTCTATGAGATGTACCGCTCATTCCCGAACTCCGACGGCAGCTGGAACGCCGACGCGGGCGCGCTCTGGAACCTCAACTCGGACGCGCTCCGCCCCGCCGGTTGGACATCGGCGGACGCGGCCGGCCTGGCGGTCCTGCCGGGGCTGGTGCGCTACGACGAGGTGGCATCCGGGGTGATCCGCCACGCGCTCCGGTTCACCGCGCCGCAAACCCAACAGGCATATCTCTGGCCGGCGCGGCACGAAGCCGGAAGCTCGACCGACCCAACCCTGCCGCCGATGGGCCTGCGGCTGCGACTCAAGGCGAATGTGGACCTCACCGGCTTCCCAGCTGAGGACAAGGTGATCTTGCAGGCGCTCAAAGACTACGGCATGTTCCTGGCAGACAACGGCAGTCCGTGGTTCATCAGCGGCGCGCCCGACGAACGCTGGGACAACGATACCATACAGCAGCTGGTCAACATCAACGGCTCGGACTTCGAGGCGGTAGACGAATCGGGGCTTATGATCGACCCGAACTCGGGGCGGAGCAGGTAGCCGCAGCTACTCGATCGGCCGGGCGCGGGGCGTGAGCAGAGGCCAGGAGCGGTGCATCTGGTACTTGGCCTTTAGCTCCAAGTAGGCGACGATTTCGAGCGCCAGCCAGAGCGAGCCGACCATGTAGGCCCCGCCGACATCCGACGGCCAGTGCTCGCCCATGTAGACGCGCGAGGGGCCGATCAGCAGGATCAGTATTGCCAGCAGGCTCAGGATCGCGTTGCGCCAGAGGCCGTGGCGCAGGTGGGTGAAGAAGATATAGAACAAGAAGCCGTAGAATGTGACGTAGTGGACGACATGCCCGCTGGGGAAGCTGTTTTCGCTGAGGCTGTTGGTCACGCGGACGAGATCCTTTGACGGCCGGGGACGGCCCACCGTCTCTTTGACCACGATAGTCACGGCGTCGCCGCTCCAGGTGGCGGCGGTGAAGGCACCCTCCATGCGGAAGCCGGCGGCCCACATGAGCGTGCTGAACGTGAGGCGGCTGATCACGCTCGGCCACTGCCAGCCAAGCTCGCTCACGGCGTGCATGAGTATGTTGAACGCCTTGTCCTGCCCGCCTCTTTGTATAATCCGCGCGATACCCACGTCGCCCGGCAGCGTGCTGTAACGTTTGGCGAGAGCCGAAAGAAAGGCCGCGAGCATCAGCATGATTGCGAAGGCCGCAGCGAAGCGCCGCCCCTGGTAGACCGCCTTGCGTGGGGAGACGGTCGCCGCCTGGCCGACCTGTGCGATCTTGGCCTGGACCTGGTGCGCCGCCTGCGTCGTCGCCTGCACAGCCGTAGCCGTCGCCTGCACCGCCTGCGCGGTCGCCTGCCCGGCGGCGGCTGCGGCATCGGCTATCGGTGTCGGAGGCGGCGCAGCGTCCTCAGCGTGGGGCGTAGAGGCACCGTCACCGTCGGGCGACAGGATCGGCTCTGTCGGGCCGGGCTGCGCGCTCACCCTTGCAGGGAGCCTACCAGCGCGCTGTACTTCTCCATCAGGGCGGCAGCGCGGTCGTTGTTGCGGGCCTCGGTGATGATGTGGAACGTCGGCTGGTCGGCGTCAGGGAGGATCAGCACCCACTCGTTGTCGCGCTCCATTATCTTCACCCCGTCGATCTGCGGGATGTTGTTGTCGCGGTAGCGTTCGTTCAGGAGGCGCATCACCTTGCCCTTGTCGTCCCACCGGCAGCCCACATCCTTGCGGAGCATCGCGTAGCGGGGCAGGTCGTTCACCACGTCGGAGAGCTTAGTTTGCAGGCGGGCGGTCATCTCGACCAGCTTGGCGATTGCGAACATGCCGTCGGGGGCGGGGTGGAAGTCAGCGAAAGCGAAGGAGCCGTTGCCCTGCCCCGTGAGGCCGACGTGATCCTGGTCGCCGGCCTGGGCGAGCGCGGCGGGGGTGCCCGGCGTGCGGAGCAGCTTCCCGTCGGAGCGTGCCGTGATGGTTTCCATGCTGCTCGGCGCGTAGACCGGTACCGCGACGGTGGCCCCGGGGTTGAGGCTGGCATAGAGGGCGACCATCGCCGCAAGCGACGCCATCGCGGTCACGATGCGCCCGGTGTCGTCCACAAGGTAGATGCGCTCGCCGCCCATGTCGAGCCGCACACCGAACCCGGCTCCGACCGCCTTGGTGATTTCGCTGAGGCGCTTCATGCCTGCCTGGAACTGCTGCTCGGTCTGCACGAGGTTGGCCTCGTCTGCGGCCGCGTTGATCGCCACCACGTCGCAGCCGAGGCGGTTCAGGAGCGGCGGCAGGACTGCGGCGGTGCTGCCGCCCGCGTAATCTACCACGATCCGGTTATATGGCGCGCCCTTTTGCACGATCTCCATGTCTATGTGGTTCAGGAAATCGGTCGAGTACTGCTCAGTGACGCCGTTCGGGTAGAAGATCCTGCCTATCTCGTCGCCGAACATCCGGCGGAAGTCTTCCCGGAAGTAAGTCGTCTCGATCTTGCGCTCGGTGGTCTTGTTGAGTTCGAGACCACGGTCGTCGAAGAAGCGGATGTCTACCACGCGGGCGTCCACCGCCGAAAGGCGGAGATGTATGCCGCCCGCAGCATCGAAGGTCCGCGTCCAGTAGCGGGCTGTCGGTATGGGCACCGAGCCGAGGTCGGCCACATGGATACCGGCTGACGGCAGGCCGGAGATCATCGCCCGCTTGAGCATACGTGTGATGTAGTGGGCATCGCGGTTGACGGCGACGAGAGAGCCACGCTTGAGGGTTGCCCCGTAGGCCGCGCCGAGCTTGGCGGTGAACTCCGGCGTCAGGTCCACATTCACGACGCCGGTGACGCCGAAGCGCCCGAAGAGGTTGCGCCGGCCCTGCGACCCCCAGATGAGGCTCGTGGCGAGGGTGGCACCAGCCTCGATCTCTTTCTCCGGCCAGACCTTCACGCTCGGCTGGATGATCGCCCCCTCGCCGACTATGGTGCCGTCGCCGATGACCGCGCCCTCGAAAACGAGCGCACGGCTCTTCACGCTCACCTGGCGGCAGAGTATCGCCCCGCGCACCTCGGCGCGCTCACCTATATAACAGTTCCGCCAGATCACGCTGCGGTCAACTATCGCCTTGCCGTCAACTATCGTGTAGTCGCGGATCACGGCCGGCCCGCGTATCGTCGCGCCGGCCTTCACCTTGACGCCCGAGGAGAGGTAGATCGGCCCTGTCAGGTGGGCACTGGGGTCTATCTCGACATCATCTTCGGCCCAGATGCCGGGTGAGACCTGCCGGCCGGAGCGCGGCACGTTCACCTGGCCCTCCAGGAGGTCCGCGGTCGAGCGCATATAGTCGGGGATGCTGCCGATGTCGCACCAGTAGCCGTCGGCGATATAGCCGAACATCGGGTCGCGCTTCTTGAGTAGCATCGGGAAGAGGTTCGTGCTGAAATCGAAGACCTTCCTGACCTCGAAATAGCTGAGTACTTTCGGGTCGAGCACATAGATGCCGGTGTTCACGGTGTCTGAGAAGACCTCGCCCCAAGACGGCTTCTCCTGGAACTTCTGCACCCGGCCTTCGTCGTCAAGGATCACCACGCCATATTCCAGGGGGTTGGGCATCCGCTTGAGCACCAGCGTCGCCATGGCGGCTTTTTCTTTATGGAACTCGATAGCCTTCGTCAGGTCGAAATCGGTGAGCGCGTCGCCGCTGATCAGCAAGAAGGTGTCGTCGAGCCACTCCTCGGCCTGTTTCACGCTGCCGGCCGTGCCGAGCGGGGTCTCCTCGATGCTGTAGCGGATCTTCATGTCGAGCGCGCTGCCGTCGCCGAAGAACTCCTGGATATTCTCGGCCATGTATTGGAGGGTCACGATTACTTCGTCGATCCCATGCAGCTTGAGCAGGTCGAGGATATGGGCCATCACTGGCTTATCCACCACCGGCACCATCGGCTTGGGGCGGCGCAGGGTCAGGGGCCGCAAGCGCGAGCCTTCGCCTCCGGCCATCACAACTGCCTTCATCGCGGTTCCTCCTGTCTGGGTGCGCCTGCCGTTGCCCCGCCCTCCGGTCGGCTTCTCTTGCTCGGATTATACACCCGCGTTGCCGCTACGTCAAAGCGGGAAGTCCTTCCGAACGCCGATCCACGAAAAACACGAAAAGAGCGATGGGGTCTTGATGCAGTTCCAAGAAGCCGCTATAATGCGCTGTAGGAGGGCAACCCACCATGGGAATTACATTCACCACCATCGTAAAACAAGAGGGAAAGACTGCCACGGGCCTTGTTGTACCAGCTGAGGTTGTGGCTGCGCTGGGGTCGGGGAGAAACCCCAAAGTCAAGGTCAGCCTGAACGGGTACACCTATCATGGAACCGTGCAGGTTTCCAACGGGCTGTTTATGCTCTCTCTGAGTGCGGAGAAGAGAGAAGCGGCGGGAGTTCATGGCGGGGAGCACGTGGAGGTCACGGTCGAACTGGATACGGCAGCCCGAACCGTGGCGGTTCCGGATGATCTCAAGGCTGCGCTATCGGACAAGGCTGGGGCGCTCGCGGCTTTCGAGGCGCTGTCCTACTCGAGGCGCAAGGAGTTCGCCCGGCAGGTGGAGGAAGCCAAGGCGCAAGAGACACGAAGCCGGAGGATCTCGGGGATCGTCGCACAGATGGGGGATACGGCAAAGAGTGGATAGACACTTGCCGAGGGTGGTTCGCGCGCTCATTATCGTCCTGCTTACCTTGCTGGGATCTGTTATCCTGCAGGTCGGTCTCACGCTGTTTTTGCTACGCACCGGGAACCCTCGCTTCCCGTACCAACTAGCGACTGTTAGTATGTGGACCTATCCTCTATTTCCATGTTTAGCTCTTCTAGTTGGCCTGTTCATTCTATTGTGGAATCGCCCTGTAGCGATCGGGCTACTTTTAAGTATGCCAGTTGGATTGCTCGCTGTACTTTCTCTTTTTGAGATACCCGAATGGTTATGAAGCTATTTGGAGCAGCGTAGATGAAGAATATGGATGACCTCACCGCACAAGACAAGCGTTTGAGAGAGAGATTTGGGCCGCTCTTTGACGAAGCTCTCGCCATCCTTGATAGGTATGATCCTATAGGAATCGCACTCTTCCCCGGCGAATACGAACCCGAGGTGGGGACGATTCTACCCAGATTGAACGAGGCTCATTCCGCAATCGAACTCCGGCATATCATCCACGAAGAATTCATGAGATGGTTTAACACGTCCGATGCCGCTCTAGAGGAATGGCGCACGCATAACTCAGCAGGGCCGGAAGAGAATTAGGACCAGATCGCCCAGCAAATGTGGCTGGCTTATCAGCGTTACAAGAGGCTTGGCAGAGAAGGGGATGCTCGCTCATCAACAGGATAGGGGTTTTATTCTCGATGGGTGACTGGCTTCAGGAAACCAAAGATCGCTGGGTCAAAGAGGTCGAACTACCCTTCGGCAAGGTATGCTGTTCGGTCATACTGGCGACTGCCATATCGAACGAGATGCCACCGGGGAGAGTGGACGCTTGCCGAACCCGCCTGCCCCTGGTATAATGCCTCCATGGCGCTTGTCGGCAATCTCAGAAACTTCGGCCTCTCGGACTTCTTGTACCTGGCGGACCGTGGTTACAAAACCGGGATGCTCGTCGTGCAACGCCCCGGCGATGAGGCCCGCTTGTTTTTCCAAAACGGCAAACTGGTCTACGCCATCCAGAATGCGGCAGTGGATCCAATCGAGGAGATCGTCTACCGGCTGTTCTCCTGGACCGAGGGCGAGTTCCGCTTCGAGCCTGATGTGAAGCCGCCTCGCGAAACCGCGACAGCGCCGATGAGTATCGAGAAGGTCATCGAGGAGGGCGTGCGCCGGGTAGGCGAGTGGTCGCACATCCGGGAACGCATCCCGACGCTGGACATGATCGTACACTTCACGGATCAGCCGACCGATGGAGCGACGGGTGTGAACCTGACACCTGACGAGTGGCGGGTCTTCGCGCGGATCAACGGGGCCGACAACATCGCCAGGATAGCGCGGCTGGCTAAGATGAGCGAACTCGATGCCTGCCGGATCATCTGCGGCTTCATGCAGGCGGGGCTTGTCGAGTAGAAAGGACGGGGCCGTGGCAAAGAAGGTGATCGTCGCCATGAGCGGCGGGGTGGACAGCTCGCTGGCCGCCGCCCTGCTGCTGGAGGCGGGCTATGAGGTCATTGGGGTACACATGCGGCTGCACGAAATGCACGCCGATGCGCCCGACCCTGCCTCGCGTGCGCGGCTCAACCACGGCTGCTGCAACGTCCAAGATGTTGACGACGCCCGCATGGTCGCCTACGAGCTAGGCATCCCGTTCTATGTGCTGAACTTCGAGCCTGAGTTCCGCCGCCGGATCATCTCCGACTTCGTGCAGGAGTACAGCCGGGGCCGCACCCCCTATCCCTGTCTGAACTGCAACCGCTACGTGAAGTTCGACGCCCTCATGGAGCGGGCCTGGGCGCTCGGCGCGGACTACATCGCCACCGGCCACTACGCGCGAATCCTCCGCGACGACGGCGGGCGCTACCACCTTCACACGGCCTCAGACCGCGGCAAGGACCAAGCATACGTGCTGTACCACCTCGGCCAGGAGGCCCTCTCGCGGCTGCTGCTGCCGCTCGGCGACTACGACAAGCCGACGGTGCGGCGGCTAGCGGCGGCCCGTGGGATGATCGTCGCCGACAAGCCCGACAGCCAGGAGATCTGCTTCATCCCCGACAACAACTACCGCAACTTCCTCGAGCAGCAGCAGCCGGGCATCGCCAAGCCGGGGCCGATGGTCAACACACGGGGTGAGGTAATCGGGCGGCACACCGGCTTGCCCCACTACACAGTCGGCCAGCGCAAGGGCCTCGGCGCGCTCGGCCACGCTCCGCATTACGTGCTCCGCCTCGACACCGAGACGAACACCGTGCTCGTCGGCACGGCCCAGGAACTCGCGTCCTACAGCCTGACGGCGGACGATGTGCATTTCGTGTCCGGCGAGGCACCGGCTGCGCCGTTCTGGGCGCTCGTCAAAATACGCTACCGGGCGCCCGAAGCACCGGCTCTGGTGACTCCTCTGGGTGATGGGCGGGTGCGTGTGGACTTCGAGGAGGGGCAGCGCGCCGTCACTCCCGGCCAGGCGGTCGTCTTCTATCGAGGGGGCGAAGTACTGGGCGGCGGCACAATCGAAACCCCGGCCCATGCCGATGCTTCGGCTGCCGCATGACGCTCTCGCCGAACATCCTCGTCTTCCTGGGCCTCGGCACGGCTTATGCTCTGCTGTTTCACCTGTGGCGTGGGCGTAACATCGGGCAGCTAATTCTGTTCTGGTTAGTGAGCATACTCGGGTTCGGGCTGGGCTACGGACTGGCTGGTTTACTGCCTGCCCACCCGTTGATGCTGGGGGGCGTGCCGGTCGTCGAAGCCTCGATCGGTGCCCTCTTGCTGCTCGGGGTCACCGCCCGACTGGCCGCCTAACAACGGCACGGCACCGGCGCGGCTGCGCCAATAGTTACACTGGAGGAGAATCGAGCCTTGAAGACCCTGTTTTTAGTCGTCGGCGTCATCTTGGTCCTGATAGCGGCGCTCCTGCCGATTGGGATCGCTATCTTCGCACCCAACGAATGGATACCGCGGATGCAGTCGGCTGCCGTGGCTTATGCGGCCGCCTTCTCATGCGTCGGCTCGATCCTGTTCATAGCCGTGGTCGCGCTGCTCGCCCTGATCGCCTTCCAGCTCAAGAACAACGTCGTGCCGCTTCTCGAAAAGGCGACCGAAACGCTCCAGACTGTGAAGGGCACCACCACGTTCGTCAGCGAGAGCGTGGTCCAGCCGATCATCAAGACCGCGGGGGCCGTCGCGGGGGCGAAGGCGATGGTGCAGACCCTGGTGCGCCGCAACAACGGCACGGGCGGAGGCGGCAAGTGAGCCAGCAGCCAAGCCAATCCGACGCGAGCTTCGCGGGCGGGCTGGTGTTTGGCCTGCTGGTCGGTGCGGCGCTCGTGATCGTGCTCTCGCCTGAGTTCCGCGCGAAGGTCAGCAGCACCGCGCAGGATCTCGGCATCTACACCCCACAGACCGACCTGCCCGCCGCCGAGCAGAAGAGCGAGCAGTTACTCAGCGGCGTCGCGCCGCCAGCCGACCCGTTGAGCAGAGCCGAGAGCGCGAGCTAACCCAGCCCGATCCCAGCGGCGAAGGCGCACAGCTCGGGGTTGCCGGGGTTGGCGTTCCGCGCGGCGCGGATCAGATCCTCCAGCTTGCCGTGCGCCCCAGCCCACTCCATCAACTCGAACCCCGCCGTGCCGATGTTCCCCCCGGCGGAGATCGTCTCCAGGTTCTCGTTCATCCCGAAGCTGACCATCTGCGCCAGCGCGTCCATGCTCGGAAACGCGCCGAGCAGCGCCTCAAGTAGCTGCCTCCGCTGCGGCCCGTTAAGCGCGAGCGCCGTGCCGCCCGGCTGCGAGGCTGGCTGCGGCGCGCCCGCAGGCTGCCCGCCCGACTGGTAGTTACCGCTGCCGACAGCCAACTGCCCGCTGACCGTGCTCCCGGTGATCGAGACGTTGATGCCGCCGGGCGGCTTTTGCTCGTCGCTCATGGATAATGGCTCCTCTACTTGATCGGCACGGGCGGGGCGGTGGGAGTTGCCGCGCTGCCGAAGTCTACCCGCGTGCCGCCGCTAATGCAAGCTGTGCCCTTGACGGAGAGAGTATAGGTCGCACATATCTGCCTCAAGGGGCTGACCGAACCGGTGGACGCTTGCACGACGACGATGAAGCTCACTCTAGGCGGCACACTGAACCCGAACTCACCGTTGCCGACCCCCTGATCGCCCAGGTAGCCCGCGCAGAGATCCTGCGGGTCGAAGCTCTTTAAGTAGGCCGCGACGACGATGAGGCCGCGGCAATCTGTCTTTCCTATGACGCTGACGCACTGCACGATGTCGCTCTCATTCGTGAAGCTGTAGGCGTTGTAGAGGAACTGGGTACCTGTCTGAACGGGACTCATGCACCGGGCGGGCAGGTCGCAAGTGCCGGGTCGGTGATCGAAGTTCGTCATGCCGTTTTCCAGCGAGTCTCCGGCGGTAAAAGCCCCAGATACGGCAACCGAGGGGCAAGTAGTCGGCGTACTACTCGGCGGAACGGCTGTGTCGCTTGCCGGAACTGCCGTGTCGGTCGCGGCCTCGCCGAGCGATAGGGCGGGCGTGGGTGTGTCGGTGGGGTGCCCCAGCCCCGGTATTCCACCGCCGAGGTACAGGACTAACCCGATCAGCCCGACCAAGAGCACAACGGCCAGGCCGCCGAGCAGCGCGGGCACCGACCGACCGGCTCGCATCGGCATAGCCTTAGCGCCGCCCGGCGGAGGCGGCGGGGCGTCCGGCGGCGGAGGCTGCTGGGGCGGCCCTTGTGGTGGGGGAGGCGGGGGGAGTACGAAGCCGAGGTTGTGGCGCGTCACTGCGGCTCCTATCTGGTCGCCGAGCGCCTCGCGGATCTGGAGCGCCGCGCTGAGCGCAGCCTGCGCGCCAGCCGTGTTGCCGAGGCCGAGCGAGCGCGTGCCGAGCTGGTGGAGCGCCCTCGCCTCGGTCGTCCGGTCGCCGGTTGCCCTCGCCGCGCTGAGTATCAGCGACAAGACCTGCTCCCACGCGCCCCAGCGTCCCAGCAGGGCCAGCCCAGGCTCGACCGTCCGCCCCAATCGCATCAGCTCGAACCACTCCCCGGCGTTCGCGGCGTGTTCGAGCGTCGCCAGTATCGGCCCGAAGGCGGGTTCGAGCAGGTCGGGCCGGTTGCGGCGCGGCGCGGTCCATTCGGTGAAGTAGGCGAGGGCACGGCGAAGCCAGAGGTTCGGGTTCGAGGGGAGTTCTTGGGCCAGGTCTCCGGCGAGGCTATAACTCGGGCTGTGCGCCTGGATCAGCCCGCGGCGGAGCAGATGGGCGCGCAGGGGCGCGCTGTCTCCACCGAGCAGCCCGTCGAGGAGCTCCTTCTGCACCGGCGCGCCGTCGAAATCCGCGAGCAAGGCGAGGAGCCGCAGCTCTGCGGCGGGTAGCGACGAGAGGTCGGGCTGTGCAGCCGCCACGGCGGTCAGCGCGGCCTGCCTGCGGCGCAGCACTTCCACGAGCGGCACGCCGCCTTCGCGAGCCTCGGCCACCGCCTGGATGATACCGAGCGGGCTACAGCCGACGGTGGAGCAGATAGCGGAGGCGGTCGCGCGTTCGTCGGGCGTCAGCGGGCGGGCGAGTTCGCGCTCGACCAGGGCAAGGGCGGCATCGTCGGGCAGACCATGCACCGCCAGCGAGGAACTGTCGTCCCACAGCCGTCGCAGCGTGCCGGCCACGACGAAGCCGCATCCCGGGGCGGCGTCCATCACCGCCTGTGTCTCTTCGCGGTCCAGTTCGAGGTCGTCCACCAGGATCAGCGCCCGCTTGGGTTGCAGCGCGAGGCCGATCTGCACCGAGGTCGGCTTGAAGGGCACGTCGCATTCGTAGAAGGCGTCGTAGAGGCATTGCAGCAGGTCGGCCTGCGGCTGGTGGAGGGCCGAGATCTGGATCACTCCATCGGGCAGGGATGTGGCCGACGGCGCGTATGCCAACGCACGCAGCAGGGCGCTCTTGCCAAGCCCGCCGGCCCCCCAGAACTCGACCGGCGTGGCCGTCGCCAGCGCGGCCGTCGCCGCCCCGATCTCGGTAGCCCTACCGAGCAGCTCACGCCCCTGTCGTGGCCGCAGGTAGACCGGCATGGGCCGCGGGCGCGGCACGGGCTGTTGCCCGGGCTGCATCAAGTTGACGACGCCGCCGTGGACCGAGCCGATCTGCACATTGTAGTTGCCCACGGCGATCTGGCCGCTGATCTCACCCTGGATCTGGGCCTGAATGCCGGCCGGGAGCGCCTGCTGGGTCATATCACATCTTATGCGCTACGGATACCTTGTGCCACACTCCTGGCAGAAGAGCGCCGTCGGATCTATGCGCTTTGCCCCGCAGTTCGGGCAGACCGTGGCTTCCGGCGCAGCGTCTTCGCTAACGTCCTCCGGCATGATCTCGGCCTCTGCGTCGGGCGTAGGCGCGGAGTATGACGTGGGCGCAGGGCCGGTCGGCGCGTAGGGCGCGCTCGGCGGTGGGCCATAGCTCTGCGGGCCGGTAGGCGCGTAGGGCGCGTTCACAGACATGGTATCCGGCGGGCCGCTAGGTTGGTAGCTCGGCGGGCCGCTCGGCGCATAGGGCGCTCCTAGCGGAGGTCCGTAGCCCGGCTGGCCGGGCGGAGGTCCGTAGTCCTGCGGGCCGGTGGGGGCGTAGGGCGCGCCCGGAGGCGGTCCATAGCCCGGCTGGCCCGGTGGAGGTCCGTAAGCAGGAGGGCCAGGAGGCGGTCCGTAGCCGGCAGGCGGGGGCGCATAGCTCGGTGGGGGAGCCGGAGCGGGACCGACCGGCGGCTGCTCGGTCTTGATCCGCTCGGCCTCCTGCTCCTGCTGTCGCAGTTTCTCCTCGAGCGCCTTGAGTTGCTCATAGACCGGCGTGGCCTCTGGGCTGGGCGTCGTGCCGGCATCATAGGTGCCCAGCACAACCCGGCCGAGCGCCATGATCTGGGTTTCGATCTCCCGCTTCGTGTCCGACACAGCGCCGTTCGCCTTGTTGACGCGGACCATGCGCTCGGCCTCCCACGCCGCACGCTGCCCGCCCTGTTTCACCTGATCCAAAAAGCCCATGCCCTTAACCTCCTACTAGCTTGCGGGTCTTTCGACCCGCCCCTACCACTACACTATCCCAGCTCTATTGTAATCCAGTACTGGCCGAGCGTCAAGGACGAGTTTTGAGTTCTGAGTTTTGAGTTCTGAATTATGACGAAGAGCGGGTGGGCCACCCGGGACGGCGGCGGTACGAGGAGCGGGGTCCACGGGCGGAACCGTGTCTTACAGGGGGCGGATGTCAGTGTGTGAGGTAGGGCCTATGCGTGCTACCAGGGGTGAGGAGGGACAAACGGGCGCTCCTCTGCTAAAATGGGTTTCTATCACCAAGCCCTTAGCAGAAAGGAACGCCCTATGGATTATACACCACCCCGGCTCACCGTCGAGCGGCAAGACGCTCA
>JBPCPV010000047.1:0-27075 GCA_050998805.1 Chloroflexia bacterium
TGTGACTGTCAGCCGCACCCGACCAAGACGCTACGCCCCCTCGCGGCGTTGCTGCCCGAACGGACCAGTCCCGAGCTGTGCTACCTCGAATCCAAATGGGCTTCGCTCGCCGCGTATGGAGTGACAATGCAGTTGCTCCATGAGGTGCTCCCGATCGACGAGAAACATAGCGCGAACACAGTGCGCAACCATACTCTGCGGGCAGCACAGCGCAAGGAGCAAATGCTGGGCGACGAAGACGCCATCTATATCGCTGCTCGCTTCGGGCGGCGACGGCGGCACAGCCCGCCTCTGGGACATGGATGACGGCAGCCCGGTACGCGAAATGAGCGGTTCCGGCGAAGCGATTTTGGGAGCGGCCTTCAGTCTCGATGGCGATCTGCTTGCAACGGCCTGCGCGGACACTATAGCGAGGATCTGGGAAGTGGATACCGGCGAGCTCGTCCGTGAGTTGGCGGGCCACGCCGATCAAGTATTGGATGTGGCCTTTTCGCCGGACGGGTCTCTCATTGCGTCCGCGAGCGCGGACGGCACGGTCAGGCTCTGGCGGACGCATGACGGCCGTCTCATACGTGTAATTACAGGCGACGCGGTTGGTAAAGAGAGCATAGCGTTTGCACCGAGCGGAACGCAACTGGCTTCGGGCAACGCGGCCGGCACGATACAGCTATGGGACGTGAACGAGGGCAGCTTGTTGCTCGAATTGCCGGGCCACCGAGATGCGGTCACCGGGCTTGCCTTCAACCCCGATGGCACCCTGCTCGCCTCGGCCGGCGACGACGGCACGATATGCCTTTGGAGCATGGCCGGCTGAAAGCTGCCGTGGCCGCTCGTTCATCGGGAGCGGTACGCTTTCCGACGATGCCGCACATAATCTGCTGTCACGCTTCCTCACCAGCGGCCTGCAACACCTGTGCGCGTAAGCTCCCACTGATATGCCTTCCTTGCGCGATCATCAAATCGATGAGTGGCTTAACCGCCGGTAAGATTCCGCTCTGCTTGGCGGCTACCAGAAGTCCAAGCGTACCGACGATCGGTAGCCCGCGCTCTCTGGCCACACGGCGCGCAAGTTGCTCGTCGAGGAGTACGGCGCGCGCGTTCTCTGCGATAGCCAGCGATATGGCGGCGGCTTCACCAGCGCCAAGCCCCTGTGGCAGTGATGGATCAGGGGCTACCGTGGGCACAATTCGCACCCAGGCCAACGCCGCCACGTCCGGATCGCCGCTGCCCCTGCCGGCCCCGTACTCCTCATACACTACATTCGGTATCCAGATCGTACCGTATAGTGCGTGCATCAGGTCGAGGCGCCCGATCCCGACAAGGTTGATTAGCGGAGTGGTATTCGAAACTACCGGCCGATCAGGCACGGCCATGGAGCGCCTCGGCGGCGAAATCCGCCTTTTCGTCGAAAGAGGAGACACCGTAGCGATCTATTACCTCAAGGAAGGCGCGGCGGGAGATCCCGAGCAGTTCGGCGGCCTTGCCTGACGATAGCTCGCCTCGCTCATAAAGGCGCACCAGTAGGGCCTCACGGGCCAGCGCGGTCAGCTCTTGGGCGTCGAGTGCCAAAGCGTTGCGGACGTCATCAGGTAGTTCTATTCGTAGAATCGTCATCGTGTGCTCCCCTGTTGCCTCGTATTCGGAGCCGTGCCATAGCTCCGAAGCAAGTGTGGCGCCATCATTATATCACAAAGCAGGAGAATGTGTATTGGGCAAGAAGATGGTGCAACTCATGGCTAGGTGGCAGCCGCAGTCCACTTGCGCCGCGCACACTCGTGCGGCGATAGCCCGGCCAGTCCACGCCCCTGGTGCGGTCGCTCGTTGTATTGCGCCACAAACTCCGCTAGTATCCCCGCCAACTCCTCCGCCGTCGTCCACGCCTTGTCGGCTAACCATTGCTTGAACGTGCGCACGAACCGCTCGGCAATCCCGTTGCTCTGAGGGCGATGGCGCGCCGTCAGCACATGGGTCACTCCTTTGCCCCACCAGCAACGCCTCGAAGCTCTCCGCCGTGAAATGCGTCCCTCGGTCCGTCACCAGGTATTGCAACTCCTCCCGCAACACCGCCTGAAACGCGGCCACCACCACCTCCGCCGTCAGATGCGCCCCGCTAGCGAACACCGGTAACTTCACGCACCGCCGCGTGCAACTGTCCACGATCACCAGCACCGCGATCCAGGCCATCGTCACTGCCAGCCCCGTCGCCCGCTGCTGCAAAGCCCGCTGCTGCTCCCGCCAGGCCATGTCCTGCGCCTTGCGTGCTGCCTGCTGTTGCTGCCTCCCCGCCCGCGCAGCCCGCCAGCCCGCCTCCTCCGCCTGCGCCACTGCCCGCGCGGCGGCGCAGCGCCGTGCCCGTAGAGCCGCCGCCGTGCCACGACCGCCCGCCGCTCGGCGCGCTGCTCCCGCCAGGTTGCATCTTGCTTGGCCCGCGCCTCCCGCTCGCTGCGCCGCTCGTCGCGCAAGCGCGCCTGCTCCCGGAGCACCTCCCGGCGTTCCGCCCGCCGCTGCGCCGCCGCGGACGCGCTCAGTGGCGCGCGCCCGCTCGGCGAGTGGTAACGCCGAGGCGGTCGCAAACTCGTTCATGGCTTGGTCATAGGGCAGGTCGGGGTCGGCGAAGACCTGGCCCGGCCCATAGTGCAATGGCCCCCCGGCCGGCAGAGCACGGGGTGGCCACCCGAAGAACTCACGGCGGGGGTTGGCTCGACGGGGGCATGCACAGCGGGCACCAGCGCTAGGTCGACATGCACAGTTTCGTCGGGCACCGGGGCGTAGCGCACCGCTAGCTTGTACGCCCCCTTTTTCCAGCCTCCTGCGGGGAGGGAGGGGCGGTCCAGAGGCCGGCGTCGCGTAAAATGCGTTTGACAGTATTGGGAGCGACGACGGGCTGCCAGTCGTGGGCTTTGGCCACTTCTTGGGCAATGCGCACCTTACCCCAGGTGGGGTGGTCAAGGCGTAACTTGATGACGGCGGCGCCCAGTTGCACACTGATGCGCTTGGGCGCTTTGGGGGCGTGCGAAGCAGGGTGCTCTAAGCCCGCGTAGCCCTGGGCCGCGAAGCGGGGCTTCCAATAATAGAAGGTTCGCTCGCAGACGTGGGCCTTGGCACAGGCCAGGTAGCGGTCGCCGGTAGTGACCCACGTCTCAAAGAGGAGCCGCCGTTGAGAGGACGTGGTGGGCCGAAAGTAGACCCGGGTAGCAGCCATAGAGCCTCCTTACGCGCTAGCACCGCCCGCCATCGGGAGCGGCTGGTCCCATTATACCATTGTGACATCGCCTTGCCCAATACAAATTACGGGGCATTTCCGGCTCCCCCGCCACCGCCTGCCCGCGGCCGACTACCGGACGGAGCGGACGGACCGATTCACAAGTTGGAACGAAGTAACCGGGGCGAGCTTGGCGGCGTAAGTCGTGGGAGAGGGACCGGGGAAGCGTGACAACTGGCGGGATCAACGTCCGATATGCCGCAGCCCGGCCCAGCACATGGGCCAAGTTGACAATACCGCCGCCCGGCAAGTACTGGATCGCTCGGTGCAGAATGCTATATAATCAAGGAGGCAAGAAGATGAGTATGCACAAGGGCCGCGAGTACGGCCCGCGGACAGAGGAGATACACATGGTCATGATCAACGCCGACCCGGTGCCCCTTAGCGTGGACGAACACGGCACTATCCGGGTGGCAGGCACACGCCTGACGCTCGACAGTGTGATCGGGGTCTACAAGCAAGGCAAGACCGCCGAGGAGATCCGGGAGTGCTTCTCTGGGATCATCCTGGCCGACATCTACGCTGTGCTCGGCTACTACCTGCGCCATAAGCAAGAGGTAGACGCCTACCTGGCCGAGCAAGACGCAGCAGGGGAAGCCGTCTGGCAAGAAGTGGAGGCAAAGCAGCTGCCAAGCCCCTTCCGCGAGCGGGTGCTGGCCGCCCGCAAGCGCAAGGAGGGGTGAGCCGTGTGGCGCCTTGCGCTCGACCAAAACTTCAACGAAGTCCTGCTCAGGGCGGTCAAGCAGATACACAACGAGCCGGACCTGGACGTGGTCCGGCTCGTTTCCTTCGGCCTGAGTCAGGCCCCCGACGCGGTAGTGCTCGAGTGGGCGGCGCGGCAAGGCCGGATCTTGCTGACCCACGACGCGAAGACCATCCCGCCTCTACCACACGCCCGCGTGACTGCTGGACTGGCGATGCCGGGGGTGATCCTGGTGCGCCGCACAGCCCCGAACGGCGCGGTCATCGAGGACCTATGCATCCTACTCGGCGCGAGCAGGTCCCAGGAATGGCAGGGGCGGGTCGAGCGCCTGCCGTACAGCGCCGTACGAAGCCGTCGGTAGCTCGCCTGCGTCTGCTGGCAACACGTAGTAGGAACGAGTCCGGCGAGTAACCTTGCGGACTTGCTGGATCCTCCACAGGCGCATGATACAGATACAGCTGGGGCCTCGGCAAAGTTGTCCTGGGTCCGCCGGGCGGCGTATACTGGAAAAAGGCCCAACAAACAGGAGAAACTGCCGATGAAGACAATCGAAACCACCGTCACGGTCAGCCCCGATGGAGCGCTGTCGTGGGACCTGCCCCCCGGCGGGACGCCGGGTGAGCACCATGTCGTGTTGGTGCTCGACGAAGAGCCGGAGGAAGCGACACCGCCGACGGCCGCGGGGCCGCATCTGCTCATGGATTTCCCCGCCGACGACGTCGGCCCCTGGCCCGCGGATCTGTCACTGCGACGGGAGGATCTGTATGACGACGAGGGTTGACCCGCTGTCACCAATGTCCTCATGCGAATGCCACAACGGCGGCCCTCCAGCAGGCCGCCGTTCGCTCTCTGCAGGGCCAGGCTCTGGCCGGCCTCCAGCTCTGGATCAGCCTCCAGGTGCTGCGCGAATATCTACGGACATTCACTCGCCCGCAGACCTTTGCGGCACCGCAACCCGTCGCGACACTGATCGCGCGTATCCACTACTTCGAGTCCGAGTTCTACGTAGCGAACGACACGGCAGCTGTCACCGAACAGCTCCTGGTGCTGCTGCAAGAGGTGCCGTTCGGCGGCAAGCAGGTTCATGACGCGAACATCGTGGCGACCATGCGGGCCAACGGTATCCGCCAACTGCTCACTGCCAACGCCGCCGATTTCGCCCGCTTCGCGCGCTACATCACCGTCATCCCGCTCGTCTGAGCGAAGGCAACTGCCCCCGCCGGCCGCAGGCACCAGCCGGGCGATAGCTAAGAGGAAAGGGACTGAGCTGGGATATACGACGGATAAGCTGAATTATCCGTTATACTAGATCCGACTCTTTAGCTTTCAAAGCGGCCTGGGTACGGTCACGGGCGCCCATCTTAGCCGGAATATTGCTCACATAGTTCTTGACCGTGCCCTCGGTTAGATAGAGCGTCTCAGCGATCTCTCGAGAGGTCGATCATCGCGCCTGACACCCTGACATTGCAGGCGCTTGCCGCCCTGCTCACGGCCTCTGCCCTTGCCGTCCTCATGGTTTGGGTGCATGCGCGGATACAGGCTGTGCAGGCCGCCGATGCACGAATGCTCTAGGGTTCCCTGCGACGTTGGAGCCGGGGATCAAGGCCGCAGGCATCCGTAGTCGCTGTACCATACAGCAAGAGTACTGCTGCCCAGGCCGCTTACGTCTCCGCCAACCGCCCACACGGCGGAGGGCGAGCTGGCCGTAACTGCCGCGAGCGAGCCGAATAACCCATTTACGGCTCCGCCCGCCGGAAGTTGCGCTGCGCTCCAATGCCTACCGTCCCAGTGATCGATGAAGGGTACCAGCTGATCGCCGCCCACCGCCCACACGTCCTGCGTCGAGAGCACGGCCACCCCGTTGAACGAGCCGCCGTTGTGTGAACCTGACTTGGGCGAGGATACGATCCTCCACTGCGTACCGTCCCAGTGCATGGTGAGGGGGTCGGCGTGCTCCCCGTTGTCGTTATCGCCGACGGCCCACGCCTCGTTCTTGGCTATAGCGGCCACGCCGAACAGCGAAGCAGCCAACGTGGCGACGTTGGGACTGGGAATCTGGGACCACGCCTTGCCGTCCCAGTGCAAAATGAGCGTCTTGCCGTCGCTCGAAAAGCTCCCTACGGCCCAGACATCGCGAGGTGCCGTGCCCGCGATAGCGTAGAGGCTGTTGGCGACGTTGCCGGGATTCGGGCTGGGCACGATACTCCAGGATGTACCGTCCCAGTGCGCGATCAGCGTTTCGATGCGCTCGGTGCCCGCCTGCGCGCCGGGCAGGCGGCGGTAGCCTGCCGCCCACACGTCGTTGCTGCGTATTGCCGTAACTCCCTGTAGAACGCCCCCGTCGAAGCCAGGCCCTGTGTCTCCACCACCCGCCAGATCGCACCATCCCAGTGCAGCACCAGAGGCAGGCTGTTGCCGGAGGGCGAGCCATTGCTGCCCGGAGTGTAGTACTCCCCAACCGCCCAGACATCATTAGGCGCGCTGACCGCGATGCCGTACAGGCGGTTGTTGTAAAGGCTCGCGCTCGGACTCGGCACCTGCACCCACCCCGTGCCGTCCCACCGCTTGATGAGTGTGCGGGCTGGCGTGCCGTTGGTGGTGCCTGCGGCCCACGCCAAGCCGTTCGGCAAGATCGCGACCGCACTCAAGGGGCTTACCTCGTGCTATCACCCACGGCGAGGAGCCAGCCCGCAGGCGACCAGGAGAGGCTGCTGACGGCATACATATCGAAGCTGCCCACGAACCGTCCGCCGGTGGCCTCCCACAACTCGACGCCGTTGCCCTGCCCCGTCGCCAGAGTGCGCCCGACGGGCGACCAGGCAAAGACGAGCGCGCCCGTGCTCTCGAGGGTGTATGCGGGCCGGAAGTTGACGACCACCGGTGTGGTGCTGATCGGCCCAGCAGTCGGCGTCGTGGTTCCATCAACGCCTCCTCGGGTTCGCCGGCACGGTCCACGGGTCTGCCTCATTATAGCACAGTTGCAGGGCCACACAAAGTTGCATGCAGCCGGACAACCTGCTATACTTCAACGAGGAGGTAAACATGGACAACGAACTGCATGACTTCGAGCAATTTATGAAGCGGCGCGAGGATGCGGCACGGGAGTACGTGCGCGGCGACGCAGATCCACTCGGTCGGATCGTCACGCGCGTCTCCCCCGCGACCTTTTTCGGCCCACAGGGAGGCTACCGGCAAGGTGCGGATGAAGTGTGGGTGACATATGAACACGATGCCGCGCTGTTCGAGCCAGGCGGCGACGGCAACTTCGAGATCCTCCAAATGGCGGCGAGCGAGGTGTGGCCTACTGGGTCGGTTTCCAGAGGGCAACCGCTCGAATGCGCGAGATTCCGTTCAACTTGCGCGTGACCGAAGTCTTCCGCCGCGAAGTCGACGAGTGGAAATTGATCCATCGTCACGCAGACTCTCTGACTTCCGAGCCTGAAGGAAAGAAGTAACTGCTTCTGAGGGACAAAATCATGGCACTCGAACTCTACATGGTTGGGCTGATCGCGCAGGATATGGATAAGTCAGTGGAATTCTACCGGCGGCTCGGTGTCGGCTTTCCGGATGGAAGAGCCGGGCAGCCGCACGTCGAGGCCAAAATGAACGGCGGCTTGACCTTTTTTCTGAACGCGCGAGGACGGATGGAAGAATTGGACGCTGCGCGCGTCATCCTTGAGTTCTACTTGAAGGAACGCGCGGCAGTGGACGCAAAGTATAGCGAGCTTATCGGTTTCGGCTACGAGAGCTACCACGCTCCGTATGTAGCCTCAATTGGCATGTATTTTGCGCTGGTCAACGACCCTGACGGAAACACCATACTGCTCTCCGCCGACTAGCGGTCTAATACACCAATGGACACCGACATAAAGCGCCCCGTTTGGCTGCTGCACTACGCTTGCGCGCCGATCATCGGCGGTGTCGAGAGCATCATGAGTTCGCAGGCGCGGGTGCTGGACGCCCACGGCCACGGGGTCAGCCTAGTGGCAGGACGGGGAGCGCCGGACCTACTGCTGCCGGAGATCGACTCCCGCCACCCCGATGTGCTGACTGTGCAGGCCGCGCTCGACGCGGGGCAGGTGCCGCCGGGCTTCGAGACGATGCGGGCGCGTATCAGAGAGGCGATTGCCTGGGGGCTTGCCGCGCTCGACCGCCCGGCGGTGATCGCCCACAACGCCTTCACACTCCACAAGAACCTCGCTCTGACTGCCGCGCTGGCCGACCTCGCAGAGGCGGGGTCGGCCAGCTTCGTCGCTTGGTGCCACGACCTGGCCTGGACCAACCCACTCTACCGGGCGGCGCTCCACCCCGGCTATCCCTGGAGCCTGCTGCGAGAACCGGTGCAGGGCGTCAGCTACGTCGCCATCTCCGGCGAACGTCAGCGGGAGCTTGCAGGGCTGTTCGGCTGGGAGCCGGAGCGGGTTCGCCGCGTACCCAACGGGATCGACCCTGCCCGCTTCTTGGGAGCGAGCGCGGAGATGGTCGAGCTTATGGCGCAGGTCGGCTGGGCGGCACGCGACCCTGTGCTGCTCGCCCCGGTGCGGATGACCCGCCGTAAGCACCTCGAGCTGGCTATTGAGGTCGTCGCTGAACTGGCGGCTGCTGGGCGTCGCCCCCTGTTGCTCGTGACCGGACCGCCGGGACCGCACAACCCTCGGCAGGATTACACCGAGTTCCTGCTTGCCGAGCGGCGGCAGCTGGGGCTGGAGGAGGAGGTCGTCTTCCTGTCGCAGGTTCCCTGGCTGCCGGCCGGGGTGAGCGACACGCTGATGGCCGAGCTGTACCGCTGGGCCGATGCGTTGCTTTTCCCAAGCCTCCAAGAGGGCTTCGGCCTGCCACTACTCGAAGCCGGCCTGGCCCGCCTGCCGGTCTTCTGCACTGACCTACCGGTCCTGGCCGAGATCGGCGGCGGGGACGTGCATTATTTCCCCGCAGACACCGATCCGGCTGTCCTGGCGGACCAGATCAGCGCGGCGCTGACCGTCTCCGGCCCCACCTCCTTGCGCCGCCGCATCTTCCTGGAGTATAACTGGGAGGCGATATACGAAACGGGGTTGAGACCGCTTCTCTGAAGGGTAGAGCAAAGCATGGCGAATATATTTGTGTTGGCGGACAGTGTGGCTCCACTGACCGAAAGTGGGCAGCCGTCGTCCATGCCCGCCGAGTTCGGGCTGCTGCTCGACCTGGCCTGCGCGGTGGCGCGGCAGGAAAGCGGCAGCGTGCGGGTTCTGTCGGTGATCGAAGCGGCGGCCGATGCCCTGAGCAGTGGTGCGCTTGCCGCACAGCACCGACGGCAAGAGATCGCCACATGGAACCGCGCCTGGGCAAACAACGATAAAGAGCTGCCCGACATCCAGCCGGTAGTCGGCGTCGCTCCGGAGGGCACCTACTGGCACGAGGTGGGCGAGGCGATGCGCCGACAGAACGGCAGCCTGCTCATCGCGGCCGCGCAAACCACCGGTGCGCTCGTGGACGGCGCGGGGCTGCTCGGCCATGACCTCCCCTGCGACACTGCTGTGCTGCGCCCGCCCACTCGCCCGCACGGGGGGCATAGCACCAGCCCGATGGACGCCTTACGCGGCAGCCGCATACTCTTGCCTGCACGTGGCGGCCCGCACGCCGGCCTCTCGCTCCGCCTTGCCGGCGCGCTCGTTGCCGAGCGGGAGGCCGACCTGACGCTGCTGCATGTGCTGCAACAGGATATGCCGGAGCGTCGCCGGGAGCGTGAGGAGCGGCCCTTTACCGCACTACTCACACAGGCCGGATTGCCGCCGAACACGCATCAGGTG
Organism: Chloroflexia bacterium; assembly: GCA_050998805.1. Lineage (GTDB taxonomy): Bacteria > Chloroflexota > Chloroflexia > QHBQ01 > JAICKM01 > JAICKM01. The sequence goes on from JBPCPV010000047.1 coordinate 9,755, forward strand.
TGGGCCGTGGGCCGGTCCATCGGTCAAGTGATCCTCCAGCAGGCCCCCGCCTACGACCTCTTGCTGCTCGGCTCCCCGGCCCAGCAGTCGGGCACCGGCTTCAGCCTCGGCAAGGTCACATCGAGCATACTCAAGAAGGCGCAGGCAACAGTGATCGTCGTCAAGACTGCCGTGCCGGCTGAGCCTGCGATCCAGGCTCTGCTCCAGGCCCATGTCGGCGGTCGAGACCTCGCCCCCGAGGCTCTGTCGCTCGTCGTAGACAAGTGGTTCGCCGAAAATACGTTCAGCTCCGATGAATTCGCCGATCTGCACGCTCTGGTCGAGCTCAAGCGGCAACGCGGCGTGACGATCAGCCTCGGCCTGCCGACGCTCAACGAGGAGGCGACGATAGGCGAGATCATCACCATCCTCAAAACCGCGCTCATGGACGAGGTGCCGTTGCTCGACGAGATCGTGGTCATAGACAGCAACTCGACGGACCGGACGCGGGAGATCGCCCGCTCCCTCGGCGTGCCGGTGGTGATCCACCAAGAGGTGTTGCCGGAGGCCGGCCCACCTCTGCGCGGTAAAGGCGAGGCACTCTGGAAAAGCCTGCATGTCCTCAAAGGCGACCTGATCGCGTGGGTGGATACCGATGTAGCCAACATGCACCCGCGCTTTGTCTATGGCCTGCTGGGGCCGCTGCTCCGTGAGCAACGTATCGCCTACGTCAAGGGCTACTACCACCGTCCGCTCAAAATCGGCAACGAATTGCAGCATGAGGGCGGTGGGCGCGTGACCGAGCTGACCGTGCGCCCGCTGTTCAACCTTTTCTTCCCACTGCTGTCCGGATTGGCGCAGCCTCTTGCCGGCGAATATGCCGGGCGGCGCGAGGTGCTGGAGCGGCTGCCGTTTTTCAGCGGCTATGGCGTCGAGACCGGCCTACTGATCGATCTGCTCGAAGAATACGGCCTGTCGGCAATCGGCCAGGTCAGCCTCGGCGAGCGCGTGCATCGCAACCAGAGCCTCGCCGACCTCAGCCTGATGGCCTTCGCGCTTGTCCAGGTGATCCTGAGCCGCCTCGAGGAACACTCCCGCGTCCGCTTCATCCAGGACGTGAACCGCAGCATGAAGCTGATCCGTTTCGCCCCTGACCAGCTCTCGTTAGAACTCCGTGAAGTCCGCGACATAGAACGACCGCCGATCCGCACAATACCTGCGTATCGCAAGGAGCGGGCGCGGAACCGGACCGAGATCTGAAATGTGATATAATATGAAGATGACATCTGTGCAGGCCGAGTTGCTTGCCCTGCGGCAACTCGGCACCCCAACCGATGACCAAGTCTGGCCCGACGCGCTTCGCCGCGAAGGGGCGGCACGCGCGCATGCGGGAGCTTCGGTGCCAAACCTGATCGGGGAGGCACTGGCACGGATGAACGGCGTGGAGGCAGAGTTACAGACGCAGGCGCTCGCGGCCCTGGTCAGCGGCTACTTCGAGGGGCAGGAAAAGCGAGCCGACGAGCAGCGGCTCGCCCTCGAGGAACTCTCGGCGCTCTTCCAGATCAACTCGGCCGCGAACTCGACGCTCGACTACGACGAAATGCTTGATCGGGTGGTCGGGCATGTGGCAGAGGTGATGCGTACTGCTGTTTGCTCGCTGTTTATCTACGAGCCGGAGATCGACAGGCTAGTGCTGCGGGCCTCGCGGGGCCTCGCGCCCGATGCGGTGGGCCGCGTGCGCCTCCGGCTCGGAGAGGGCGTCACCGGCTGGGCAGGGCGCAGCGGCAAGCCGCTCGCGCTCAGAGACGGCTGGAGCGACAAACGCTTCCAGCATATCCCGGAGCTAGGCGAAGAGAACACACATGCCATACTCGCGGTGCCGATTGTCTTTTTCACAAAGCTCAAGCTCGTCGGGGTGATAACTCTCCAAAGCCCCGACCAGCGTGAGTTCACGGAGCGCGACGTCAGCTTCCTCGAAACCGTGGCTGGCGAACTCGCAATTGCTATCGAGAACGCCCGGCTGCACCGAGACACCGACGAGAGGCTGCGCCAGAAAGTGACTGAACTTACAATATTACAGGGCGTTTCGGCGAGCATAGCCGCCACCTTGAACCTCCAAGAAGTTGCTTCGCTGCTCGCCAGCGAAGCAACTCACCTCCTCAACGCCGACGCCGCCGTGCTCTACGAACTCCGCGATAGCCGTTTGGTGCCGACTGCATCCTTCGGGCTGGACGACACCCGTTTGCCTTCGCTCGATCCAGAGATCAGCCGGATAGGCCGGGCGATCATCGCCGGGCAGCCTCTTGGCGTCGAAGTCCACAGCGGGGAGGCCTCTCACGACCACTCCGGCCGGCAGGTCGCATCACCCGCAGGTATGGTGCTGGCGGGCGTCGGCATGGACAGCGTTACCCCCCTCTGGGTCACAGGAGACGCCGACGGCCTGCCTTTCGCCACGCAGCTTTGCGTGCCACTGCTCGCCCCGCGCAGCATCGTCGGTGGGATCTGCATCTACAGCAAGGCGGCCCGCCGATTCAGCGAAGAGCAGATCAGCTTGCTGCTCGCGTTCGCCCGCGAAGGCGCAATAGCCATCGAGAACGCCTACCTCTACGACGAAACTCGGCGCGGCCTCGAGATGCAGACGCTCTTACTGCGCGAAATGCACCACCGGGTCCGTAACAATCTCCAGAGGGCGGCATCTCTGCTGCGTATGCAGGCCAACCGCCTCCCAGACGACAACGCCGCTCGCCACGCGCTTCAGGAGAGCGTCATCCGCATCCAGTCGATCGCGCGGGTCCACGACCTGCTGTCGAGGAGGCAAGTGGGGCTGACCGATGTAGCTGCCGTCGCCGGGCTGGCATGCGAGGTCGTCAGCAACACGCTGGGGCGGCCCGATCTGCGGGTGCATTGGTACGTCGAGTCCCCACAGATCGTCCTCTCCTCTCAGCAGGCCTTCCCGCTGACGTTGCTGCTGACCGAGATGCTGTCGAACTCGGTGCTGCATGGCTTCGCCGGGCGCGATGAGGGCCGGGTACAGATCCTTGCCGCCGTAGCCGACGACCGCCTTGAGTTGGTCGTCACCGACAACGGCGTGGGCCTGCCGGAGGGCTTCGACCCAGAGCGCGACGCTCACCTGGGGCTAGAGGTGATCCACCGCCTCGGTGAGCAGGAACTCGGTGGGCGCGTCGCCATCTTCCCGAACCCCGACGGCATGGGGGCGCGCAGCACCGCGAGCGTCCCCTACCAGCCCCCAACCGGCCCCGATCCCACGGAGGCCGACCGGGTGCCGGCATCGGGCGGGAACCTGTAGCATGGACTTCCGCGAGTTCGAGACAATGTACAAAGCCGAGGGTAGACATTGGTGGTATCTTGGCCTCCGCGACATCATGTTCAGGATGACAGAGCTTAACCAAACGACAAGCCGCGACTGGCGGATTCTTGATGCGGGTTGTGGGACCGGAGGGAATCTGGCCGCCTTGCGGCGCACCGGCCATTGCCACGCGCAGGGCTTCGACTACCACGAGAGCGCGCTCTACTTCTGCCGACAGCGCGGCCTACACAACGTCCGTCAGGCTTCGATCACCGACATCCCGTTTGCCGGCAATGAGTTCGACCTGGCGATCTCCTGCGATGTACTCTGTGACGCCGGCACCGACAACCAGGCCCGTGCCCTCGGCGAACTCCACCGGGTGTTGAGACCCGCTGGCAGGCTCTTCCTGAACCTGCCGGCATACGGCTTTCTGCGCTCCGAACATGACCAGGCGACCGACGTGGACCGCCGCTATACCATGCCGGGGTTGCGCGCTCAGGTCGAGGCAAGCGGCTTCGACATCCTCCGCATCTCCTACTGGAACGCCACGCTTTTCCCGATTGTGCTGGCCGTGCGGCTGAGACGCAGAGGAGGCAGGGAGCGCAGCAAAGAAACTGCCCGCTCCGATATTCAGGTTCCCCCGAAGCCGGTAAATCGCCTACTCACCTCAATTGTCAAGGCCGAAAGCCGATTTATTGATCAATGGACGATCCCCTACGGCTCGTCTATAATATGCCTGGCGTACAAGCCCGCCAGGACAAGGAGCTAACGCACAATGAGCACCAATCGTCCTCGCAACACACCACAGAGCCCGCAGCGAAGGGACCGCCCGCCTGCCCGACAACAGGGCGGCGTCCGCGTCAACCCGACCCGCCCGCAGAACGCGCCGCCCACCGGCACCGGCACCCCGCCCCTCGCGGTGATGATCGGCGGCGGCCTCCTGGTGCTGCTTGCCGTCATCTTCCTCGGCACGATCTTACTGAACAATACCCCCAAACCGGCCCCGTCGTCCGTGCCCACCATCTCCGGCAGCACAGGAAGCACAGGCAGTGTAGGCAGCGCAGGTAGCACTGCCGTGGTTGAGACGCCGAAAGGCACCTTCAAGATCCACCTATTCACCGACGACCCTGCGGTTAAAGGCACAGTCAAGAACTTCGTAGACAAGGTGAACTCCGGTTACTTCAACGGCAAGATCTTCCACCGCGTCGAAGACTGGGTGATCCAGGGCGGCGACCCGACCGGCACAGGCACCGGCGGCGGCGATATGCCCGGCGAGTACACAGCTCACCCGTTCATTACGGGCACCGTCGGCATGGCATCCACTGCCTCCCACGCCGCCCAGGTCAACGACAGCCAATGGTTCGTCGTCAAGAAGGACTCCGAGTTCCTCAACAACAACTACGTGATCTTCGGCCAGGTGACAGACGGCATGGATGTGGTCAACAAGATCGCTATCGGGGACACCATGACTAAGATCACGATGCAACCTTAATGAACGAGTCTTCCCCGGCGCTGACCCACCTTGACGAACATGGGCAGGCGCAGATGGTGGATGTGGGTGCGAAGACGCCGACGGATCGCGTCGCCGTTGCCCGCGCCGAGGTGCGATTGCTCGTCCCGACGCTCGCCCTGATCCGCGATGGTCGCGTGCCGAAGGGTGATGTCGCGGCTGTCGCAAGGGTGGCCGGCATCATGGCAGCCAAGCGTACCGCCGAGCTGATCCCGCTCTGCCACCCTCTTCCACTGACCAGCGTTCGCGTGGACCTGTCGGTCGAAGACCCGGCACTCGGCGAAGACCGTGGCAGGGTAGTCATCGAAGCACGCGCCAAAACCACCGGGCAGACCGGCGTCGAGATGGAAGCCCTGACTGCCGCGAGCGTCGCTGCCCTCACCGTCTACGACATGGTGAAGGCGGTGGACCGGGGCGCGGTGATCGGGGGCATCCGCCTGCTGGAAAAGAGCGGCGGCAAGAGCGGCGAGTGGCGGGCCGAGGGCGATCAGACTTGATCGACTCACACGCGCACCTCGATGCGCCGCAGTTCGATGACGACCGCGAGGTGGTGATCGAGCGCGCTGCGGCATCCGGAGTGACGCGGATCTTGACTGTCGGTTACGACCGCGAGACATGGGAGACGGCAACGGCGTTGGTGCGGAGATGGCCGGACAGAGGCATATACCTCGCGCTCGGCATTCATCCAAACAGCGCATACGAGGCCGACGACGCCACTCTGGCCGACTTGGCGACACGCTGCACGGAATGGAAGCGCGACCCGACCGCGCCCCGCGTCGTCGGCCTGGGGGAGACTGGGCTGGACTACCACCGGACGCACGCCACGCGAGAGCAGCAACGGGCATCGTTCCAGGCACAGCTCGCGCTGGCGCGGGAGCTTGACCTGCCGGTGATTATACACGACCGAGAGGCGCACTCCGACATCATGGAGATATTGCGGAGCGACGGCGGGGGCACGCGGGGGGTGATGCACTCCTTCAGCGGCGACCCGGCTATGGCCGCAGAGTGCCTGCGGCTCGGCTACATGATCTCTCTCTCCGGCCCGGTGACATTCCCAAAGGCGATCGACCGGCACGACGTGGCTCGTGCCGTGCCTCTCTCGGGGCTGCTCGTGGAGACAGACTGCCCCTATCTCACCCCCGTGCCCTACCGCGGTCGCCGCAACGAGCCTGCCTACGTCGCCCTCACCGCCGCCCGTATCGCGGAGCTGAGAGGCATCAAGCTCGAAACTCTTGCCGCGGCGACCACGGCGAACACCGTCGCCCTCTTCGGACTCGAATAGCCGTCATCCGTTTGTTTACGCACTACGCACTACGCACTACGCTCTATGCTGAACCTCTACCAACTACAGATGTTCCTCGCCGTTGTGGACCGCGGCTCGTTTACAGCTGCCGCCGAGCAGCTTCATGTGACCCAGCCAGCGGTGAGCGAGGGGGTGCGGGCGCTTGAGACGAGGTTGGGGTCGCGGCTCTTCGACCGGCGCGGGCACCGGGCGTCGGTGACGCCGGAGGGGGCGGCGCTGATCGCATCTGCGCGGGAGTTACTCGAGCAGGCGGAGCAGGCAGAGCAAGAGATGTTGAGTCGGCGTGGAGTAGTTTCGGGCAAGCTGAGACTGGCGACGGCTACTTCGGCGGCGGCGCCTATGCTGGCCGAACGGCTGGGCGGCTTCGCGCGGTCACACCCCGGGGTGCGCGCGGAGCTAACGGCGAGGCAGCAGGCGGCGCTTCTCGACGGTCTGCGGCTGGGCGAGTTCGATATGGGCTTCCTGGCAGAGGCAACCCATGACAACCGCCTCGTGAGCGTGCCGATAGGCAGCGACGAGTGGGTGCTGCTGGCGCCGCCGGCACACCCGTGGACGGCGACCCCTCGGAATGAAGCGCCGCGCGACCTCGTCGCGCCGCCCAAGCGAAAGCGGGGGCGACCGCCAGGCCGACGTGCAGCAATGGGTGCGCGGGTGCTGACCGCGATGCCCGCGAGCGCGCTGTCTGACCAGCCGCTCGTGCTGGAATGGGTGGAGTCAGTGCAAGCGGACGCGGCACGGCGCGAAATGCGCGGGATGCTCGACGAACGCGGGCTGGCGTGGGGCAGCCTACGGCTGATCTTGGAGGTTGGTAGCCCAGGGGAAGTGGTGCGGGCAGTGGAGGCCGGGGCTGGCGTCGGGATAATTTCGCTCTCACAGCTGAACGGCTATGCGGGGCCGGCCACCGCCTTCCGGGTCGAGCAGCCGCTTGCGCGCTCGCTCGTGGCGGTGCGCGACAAGCGGGTGACGCTTTCGCCGGTGATGACGGCTTGGTGGGAGGAGATTTGCAACACATGACCGAAGACACCCCGATGGACATGACCACCGACCCCGCCGAGGCCGCGAAGGCTGCCGGGCTGCGCTATGTGCATGACGACCGCCCCGGCATCACCCGCCACCCGGACGGGGACGGCTTCCGCTACCTCGACAAGACAGGGCAGGTAATCACCGACGACGCAACGCTGGTGCGTATCAAGGCGCTGGGAATCCCGCCGGCATGGACGGATGTCTGGATCCGTCCTCTGGCGAAGGGCCATATCCAGGCTACGGGCCGCGACGCGAGAGGCCGCAAGCAATATCGCTACCACCCCCGCTGGCGCGAAGCCCGTGATGAGACCAAGTACGGGCGGATGCCCGCGTTCGGCGCAGCCCTGCCCCAGATCCGCGAGCGCGTCACCCACGACCTGGCGCTGCCCGGCCTGCCCCGTGAAAAGGTGCTGGCGACGCTGGTGCGCCTGCTCGAGCCCACGCTCATCCGCGTGGGCAACGAAGAATATGCCCGACAGAACAAGTCTTACGGCCTGACCACGCTCCGCAGCAAACACGTAGACGTGGAAGGCTCGACACTCCGCTTCCATTTCCGGGGCAAGAGCGGCAAGGAACACGACGTTGCGATCCGGGACCGCCGCGTGGCGGCCATCGTGAAACGATGCCAGGATCTCCCCGGCCAAGAGGTGTTCCGGTACCGTGACGCCGACGGCGAACTACAGGCTGTCGTGTCCGACGACGTGAACGCCTACCTGCGCGAAATCAGTGGGCAGGATTTCACCGCGAAGGACTTCCGCACCTGGGCCGGTACGGTCCTCGCCGCCCGCGCCCTCTGCGAAGTGGAAGACTCCGACTCGGGCGCTCAGGCAAAAAGAAACATCGTGGCGTCGGTCAAGCAGGTGGCGGCGCGCCTCGGCAATACCCCGGCGATCTGCCGCAAGTGCTACATTCACCCAACGGTGATCGACTCCTACGTTGATCCATGCTAGCCGCCTCGCTCCGAGAGGCTGCGCCGCCGCAGTCCGATTCCCCACATGCGCTCACGCCGGAGGAAGTTGCCGTTATCTGCTTGCTGCAAACCCGCGTCACGGTGTAGCGGGGTTGGAGTGCGAGGTCTCAGGTGAATAGCACGGCAAAGAGAGCCAAGCTGAGGGCGGCCCAACCACACGCTGGCTGGCGCGAGACGGCGCGTGCCGGAGCTGTGATCAGCGCGACACTGGCTAGGGTGGCGAGAAGCGCGACTAGCACCGGCCCGGTCCATGAAGGGTTGCCGAAGTTGATCCATGCTAAAGGGATATGTACTACGCCGATGCCGAGCCAACCGAGCCAGCCGAACCAGGCTGCCGCACGCACGACCGGAGTGCCGGGCTGCGACCAGGGAGCGGCACCCGGCGCTGCGTAACAAACGCAAAAGCCCACCGCATATGCCACGGCGGCAAGAAGGCGCGCTGCGCCCGCCATGATGCTACCGCTCACTTCAGCAGGCGGCAGCAGGCCATCTCCTCCGAGCGCGGCAAGCGCGACCAAAGGAGCGACGAGCATCAGAGGGCGGCCCGCGACTTCGGGCCGCCACGCAGCAGGGTCAGGCATCGCAGAGCGCAGAAGCAGGCTCGCCGCAAGCAGCAAGCCGAGAGGCGTGAGCAAGTCGGGCGCTCCAGGGAGGGGGGTTGCCCCCGGCAGCGGCAAGAGCGCCAATCCTGCCCAGGCGAACGCCAATCCCGCAATCGCCTCCCCCTCGCGGGCGGGTATGGCCGTGGCGAGGCGGCGGCCACGGCTCAGTCGGGGAAGTGCGAGGGCAAGCAAGCCTGTGACAACCGCCGCGAACAGCCCACCGGGGTATAGAAGCACGCGCGGCAGCACGCCTCGGATAAAGTCTGCGAAGGCGGCGAGACTTTCGGCGTCAGGCATCAGGCGGCGCGCTCTTCGCCCGGTGCGTCGTCAGTCGAGCCAGGAGTTCGGCCCCGGCAAGGGTGATAGCCAGGGTTGCCGCGACGCCGACCGCAGGCCAGACGCCGGCGAGCGCGTTGTCCCGCGTCAGCATCAGCCCAACACCCGGCCACTCCTGCACCTCGGAGAGCGCCGGCAGCCCCGCCGCGAGCGTGTTGAGCGCTGGACGCAGCACCCAATCGAGCATCGCCGCAGGCATAAGGCCGCCCGCAAGCAGCCCCGCCGCCACGACCCAAGCCGCCGTCGGCCCAATCCTCCAACCCGCTTCCCCAGCGGGTGAGAGGCCGCGGGCGTTCGACAGGGCGACGAGCAGCGCACAGATGGAGAGGAGAGCGGTCGCCAGCGGGAGGCGGGCAGCAGCGGTCGCTCCGAGGAGAAGCCAGAGGCCGACAAAGCCGAGCGTGGGCGGGAGGCCGGAGGCTACGCCGATGCCCACAAGCCGTGGGAGCCGTCCCGTGCCCAATGCCGCGCCGAGCGCCTGTCCCGCATGGCCCCCGAGCAGCAGTACCAGCCCCCCGGCCACCGCAGCCGGCGTGCCGATACCGAGTCCCAGGAGCATCGCCGCAGCAAGGTATACCCGCGCCGCCCCGCCACTGGTGTTCCACGCCATCCAGGCAGCCAAGCCCAGCCCCGCTAGGCCCAGGCCCAGCGCGCCGAGCCGCGCCCATGCGTCCCACGGCCCAGCCCCGAGGCTCCGCAAAGCAGGCAGCAGGCAGCCGAGGCTGTAGAGCGCCGCCCATCCCTCCCCGGTGGGCGAAGCCGGTCGGAGGGATAAGACGCCGGCTGCTGCCGCCGCGAGCGCGAGGCCGACCACCGGCCAGGGCAGCGCAGGCACCGGCTGTCCGGGCAGTAGGCGTGCGTCGAACGTGCCGAAGAGGGCTATGGGCAGCAGAAGAGCGGGGGCCGGCAGCGGCGCGAAGGCCGCCGGTGCCGGGCGACCGGCTCTACGCTCCGCCCAGATCAGCCCACATGCCGCCACACCCAGCCCAAGTGCCTGCCCTCCGGTCTGCCCGGCGAGCGAGGTCAGCGCCAGGCCCAGCCGCACCACCAGCCCCGTTATGCGCGGGGTGCCGGGTGCAGGGAGCAGCAAAAACAACGCCAGAAAGAGCAGCCCTAAAGCGTCAAGTCGCACGCTCACCCCCGGTCCCGAACCCCCGACCTTCTACGGAGACAGCAGCCCTGTGATCGTCACGACAGCCAGCCCGCGCGCATAGAGCTGGTCGAGGATCTCGGGCAGAGCCTCAGACGAGGGGTCGCTGGCGACGTGCTGGAGGATGATCGCGCCGTCGAGGTTGATGGAAGCGTTCGTCACGCGGTTCAGGATGAAGTCTTTCGTCTTGGGCTTGCCGATAGAATCGAGGCTGTCGAGCGTCCAAAAGATCGAGCGGTAGCCGTGGGCGCTGGTCACGTCAAGGACATGGCCGTTCTCGTCGCCGAATGGCGGTCGCCAGTATGGCTTGGTACTCAGCCCGGTGATCGAGCTGATAATCGCCTCACACTTGTCGAGTTCGGCGATCATCTGCTGGTCGGTCAGCTTCGGGAAGGACGGGTGCGAGTAAGTGTGGTTTGCTACTTCGTCCCCGGCGGCGACAATCGCGCGCAGTTGCTCCGGGTTCTGCTCGGCCCACTGGCCGGTGACGAAGAAGGTGATGTGGGCGTTATGGCGGGCGAGAGCGGCGAGTATCTCCGGGATGTGGCCCCGCGTCGAGCCTGCATCGAATGTGAGCGCGATCCGTTTTTTGCCCGGCGGCACGCGCACGATCTGGCTGAGGTCGCCGGCAATCCGCCCAGGGACCGGTGCTCCGGTCGCCTCTGCGTCGGGTGTGGCCGCCGGCGGCTCGGTCTGTACGGAGGTGGCCGCCGGCGGCTCGGTCGGCACGCGGGTGGGTGCAGGTGGCTCAGTCGGCACGCGGGTGGCTGGCATCTGAGGTGCGTGTGTCCGCGTGGGGAGGGCGGGCCGCGCCGTGGGCGCAGCTGGGGCTGCCGTCGGATGGGCTATGGCGGTGTCTGTCGGCGGAGCCGCCGTGTTTGTAGGCAGGCTGACAGTGGCGATCGGAGGCGCTGACGTGTCCGTGGGAGCGGGCACTGTAGCGGCCGGAGGTGCAGAAGTATCGGTCGGAACCGGCGCTGTGGCAACCGGAGGTGCTGAGGTGTCGGTCGGAACTGGCGCTGTGGGAGGAGATTTTGTCTGGGTCGGGGCTGACGTGCCGGTTGGCGCAGCGGTGAGAGTGGCAGGGGGCAGAGGCGCGAGGGAGGTGGGGCTGGGATTGCCGATGTCGCAAGCGAGTGCGAAAAAGAGCAGGCCGGTGCAGGCGATAGCACAGGCGGTTCGGCTGATGAGGGGACGGTTTGGCACTGGCAGATCCTTTCTGGGTTGGCGCACGCAGACCGTAGAGAAAGCCCCGCCGCTCGCGCGAACCGGGGCCTCGAGTGTGGGCGTACATGGGTTCGAACCATGGACCTCACGGATGTGAACCGTGCGCTCTGACCAACTGAGCTATACGCCCCAGATGCCGTCATTATAGCAGATGGCGCGGAATCCTGCAAGCGCATGTCAGGCGTTGGCGATTTCGAGCACCCAAGTTTGGCCGCCCGCCTGGACGAGGGCTTGGTCTGGGGAGAGCAACGGTAGTTGATCTGTTAGGGATATGTCGCGCAGAGCGAGCAGTGCGGCAACTCCGGGATCGGGGGCAGAGCCGACCGGCACTGCCCTACTGGCGGGTCCGAAGATGAATGTGAGCGAAGCGGAGAGGAGCAGGGCGCGGCCGTCGGGATCGGCTGCCAGTTGGTCGAGTTCGCCGTCGGCGAGGATGAGCCACAGAGACGGGGAAGGAGGTCTGGTCTGAGCGAGGGACACAAGATCGGCGGCGAGGGGCGCGTTCCCCAGGGCGGAGAGCAGCCCGTCAACCAGCACAATGCGCCTCCGATCACGCCGGGCCGCAACGCCGAACAGCCTGCTATCGGGCCAGAGCGCATGGCGGAAGGCTATCTGGGCGGCCAGCCGTTGGGCCTCCTCAGACCCCAGAGCCGGATCGGATGGGCCGAGCGCAATAATGCCGGGTGCCTCGCCCGCATAGACGGCGGGGCTGAAAAGGTTGCGAGCCGGCCCCGCAGCAAGCCTTTCCACTCCGTCCGCAGTTACCTGGTAGCCTCCAGCGCGCAGTTTGTCGTAGAGAGCGTCGAGGTTGAGCAGGCCGGCGTCCTTCTGTTCTAGGCAACGTATGGCGATCTGCAAGAGCGCGGAACTGACTTGGCTGCCGGCCGCATCGGCGTCCTGCCCCGTGAGGGGAGCGAGAAGCAGACCTAGTAGTCCGGAGACCTCGCGGAGCCATAGCTCGAAGAACTCAGGCCGGTTGAGCTCGGGTAGCGGCACTGCCGGCAGGTCAATGCCGTCGGCGGGCAGCGGGCCGCCGGGCCGGATATAGCGCCCACCGAGTCCCTCGACGAAGCCGAAGTCCGCGCCGTCGGCATCCCAGATTAGAATATCGTCGCCGCCGAGGTAGGACTGGACGGCCCACTGGCGGGCGGCGGCGCGGCGGGCGTGTGAAGCCCCGCCGGCAACCAAAAGGTGGGGGACAGGCGCTCCAGGCCCTCCATAAGTGAAGAGCGTCTTCTCAGGAGTCAGCCCCAGGATGGGGGCGGAGAGCGTCGGGCGGGGCGGGGTCGGGAGCAGGGCTAGCTCAACCGCCTGGTGGGTCGGCAAGGGGAAGCCACGTATGCCGACGGCATCGGCCAGGGGCAGCAGGGCACGAGCTGCACGGCCAAGCGCGACCCGTCCATGCATCCGGTGAGCGGTGATCTCGGCGTCGCTGAGGGCGTGGTCGAACGCGGTAGCGGCCTCGCCGGTCCGGCTCTCCGGCCCGTCGGCGGGGGCGTGGAGAGCGAGCATGACGACCGCCTCACGTAGCCGTTCGCGCCCGGCGACGAGGGCCTCGCGGCGTTCGGCGACCTCACGGCGCTCGAGTTCGAGCAGCCATCTGCCGGCAAGGTCAGGCGGGCCGCCGGGCGGCGGGGCTGATGCCGGAGGGCCACCTCTGTGCCGAAGCTCGGTTTCGAGGCGCAGAAGACGGTCATCGAGCACGGCGCGCAGATCCCGCTCTGTCGTGGCAGGGCGGAGGTGGATCGCCAGGTCGAAGCTGTAGCTTAGGAGATCGGGAAACTGTAGCAAGCGGCGCAGCAGGCCGCCCTCCCCAGCGGGCATCGGCGTGGTGACCTGCCAATAGCCGGAGGTGGTGTCGGAGCGTAGCAGCCTCCCGATGAGCGCGCCGAGTTCGTCGGCAGTGGCAGGCTTAGCCTCGTAGGGCAGCGAGATATAGAGACCGGCAACACGGCCCGCCAGCTCGTCGATGTCTGCTCCGCCTACTGCGATGCCGCACCAAAGGTCGCACACGCCGGCGGCCTCGAGGCGAGGCAGATAGCTCCCGGCGAGCATGTCCCAGGTCCGTGCTGCGGCCGGGGAGGCACCGAGGCGACTCTCGATGCCTGCGCGCCAATGAGCGAGCAAGCTGGTGCCGTCCACAGGGCGGCGACTGAGCAGGAACTGCACCGGGCACTCCGGCAAAGCGCCCGCCAACCGGTCGAGCATGGCGTGAAGAGCGGCGGGAGGTGGCGGGCTACCGGTTTCGGCGCGCAGGCTTAGGATGGCGGCAAAGCCGCCGCCCGTGCGCTCGATCATCCCAAACCGTTCCCGCCCGCCCGCACCTTCCAAAGGGCGGGGGGCGCGGAAGCCAAAGCGGCGTTCCATATAGGCTATTCTACTACAAAAGCCGCTCGTACATGACAAGGCTTATTTGGTCTGCCAGGAATCCACCAGGGACTTGACTGAAGCGGCGTAAACGGACGGGTTGTTGTTGTCACCCCAGGGAGCGTAGCGGGGGATGATTGCGTCGGGCGTGGCTAAGCCCCAGCCGCCGATGTAGAGTTCCTTGATCAGCTTGAACCAGTCCTCGATGCCGTCTGCATAGCTCGCGTAGGAGCGATAGCCCTCGTAGTCGGCATAGCCTGGGGTGGTGCGTATGTTGCCGATGCCGTGGGTGAAGCGGGCGACGCCTTTGGTGCCGGCGCTGCTTTCGTGGATATAGAACGCGAGAGCGTAAGCCGGGTCTATGCCGTATTTGAGGCCGAGGTCGTAGAAGGTCGCGCCGCTGCCAGCCGCGGGAGAGCTGTAGGAGGCCAGCACGCTGTCGATCGTCGCTGCGCTTATGCTCGGCGGGGCCGATAGGTTGTAGTCGGAGAGGCGGCCGGACACAGCGGGGCGTTCGATTTTGGGTTTGTGAGCTTGGACTTCGGTCGCCGGCGGGGACTGAGCGCGTGCAGGCTGCGGGGTAGGGGCCAGGGCATCGAGCATTGTGGTGGTTGTGTTGCGGTCCTGATAGGCGCTGAGATGGAAGGCTGTGCGGCTTGCGGCTTGAGCAACCGAAGGGAGATATAGGATAGCGACAATCATCACCGACAGGAGGATGAAGATGGGCAGCGGGAGGCGGTGCGGCGCGCGGACATCCCGCCGAGCGGCTGCATAAACGGCCGCATGTGCTGTGTAGGAGTAGGCGGGCCGGTCGGCCTTGTATCCACGGCTCACCCGCGGGGCCGCCGAGACGGCGGCGCTACGGGTGTATGCGAACGCGCCGGGACCAGATGCATCTACGCTCATTTTCCCGCCCCCTTCGTCGGCTGGGGACCGCCGCCGCTGGCGGTGCTGGGCAGCTTGGCACGCTCGTCCGGCGTCATCAGGTGGAAGCTGTTGTGGGTTTTGTCGTTGATGTAGACCAACTCCTCGTTCTTGATCATCAGGATGAGGTCGGGCTGGCCGTCGCCGTTCACATCCTCCGCGCTCAACTTCGCAGGCGTGAGGTCTTCGTTGTCGCCGAAGAGGTAGGGGCCAGTGATGGTCGTGGCGTTCTTGGTATCGCCGCCTGGCAGTTCGACAAGCACGATGCGCCGGTCGAGGTTCATGGCGATGAAGTGCGTCGGCTGGCCGGCTTGCTCGCCTGCATGGCCGACGTAAGCATCGAGGTGCGTTGTACGCGGGCGACCATATTGCATGTCGTCCAATTTGGTTTGAGCAAAGCCGAAGAGGGCGCTGAGTGCGAGATAGAGCGCGAGCACGCTGGCTACCGACGCGCCCACGAGCATCACGAGCTTCAGCCGCACCGTGCTCGATCCGGCGAGGCGGGCGGCGGCGTGAGTACGGGCTGGCCGGTAGATTACCTCTCCTGCAATTGGTCCATCGTCGAGACGGCCGGTCAAATCGCGCCATCGCCGGCTCGGATCTTCGAGCGGACTGACATTCGGTGCGTCCATGCGGCTGGCGGCCGCTTGCCTGTTTGTAGCCATGGGGACTCCTCGCTTTCCAGCTTGGTATGACGCGCGTCTTGATCCTTCTCCAATATACCTCGTCTGACGGCTGAACACTTACGAAGCCGCCAAGCAGCACGGGCCTAGATCCGAAGGTACGAGTCCGGATCTAGGCCCATTATAGAACTTTTGTTCTAAAAAGTCAAGGTTTGGAAGCTACGACTTTTGCACGAGTTTTCGGCAAATGTCCCGTAACTGACGACTGATCACTGACCGCTTCGATTTGGTCTACTCAGCGACCGCGAGCGACCTCTCAGGCGGTGCCGTCGCAGGCTGACGCCCAGGCAGCGCCAGTGCGAGCAGCACGATCAAGAGCGTGCCGATGGTCACGAGCACGAAGACATCGCTCGCCCCCGCCGCACCAGCCTGCGCGGCGAGCCGCTCCTGTGCTGCGGCGAACGCCGGGTTGTTCGGGTCGGGGGCAACGCCGGGCGGCAGCTTGGGCAGCGCGGCGCGCAGGTCGGTCGCATGCTGCAACGTCTGCTGGACGAAGATGGTCGTCACAACCGCCACGCCCACCGAGCTGAATATCTGGCGGGTCACGGTGAAGAGTGAGCTTGCCCTGGGCAGCGCCCGCCCGGTGATCTTCTGCATCGCCAGGGTCTGCGCCGGGATGCCTGCGAGGCCGAAGCCGAAGCCACGCAGAATTAGCCAGGGCATCAGCCCGAAGCCGTCGGTGGTCGCAGTCAGTTGGGTCAACTGCCAGGAGCTGATCACGAGAAACGCTCCCCCGACCAGAACTAGGGTGCGGACACCGAGACGGTTGAAGAGCCTGCTGCTGAAAGTGACTGCAATAGCCGCTGCGATACCCTGGGGCATGAGGGTCAGCCCCGCATCGAGCGCAGACAGATGCGGCTGGCGCACCTGCTCCAGAAATATCGGGATCAGGATTAGACTTCCGAAGACAGCCGCCGACACCGTCCATGTGACCATGCTGCCAAGAAGGAACTCAGACTTCTTGTAGAGACGCAGATCGAGTACCGGATCGTCGCTTCTCAACTCATAGACGGCGAAGGCAACCAGCAACACTGCCCCGGCAGCGACCAGCGCCCAGACGGGCCAATAGCCCCAGCCGTAGATCGTGCCGCGTGGGTTGAGGGCGGTCTCTGTACCCGGCTGTGTTTGGCTGACCAGCGTGAATGCGTAGACAATCGCCAGCACGCCGAGTATAGAGAGCGCCAGCCCCAGAACGTCGAACCGCGCGCCCTCGCTGCGCTCGCGCGGCTTGTCGGCTGGAATGATCCGCCAGGCGAGGAAGACGGCAAGGATGCCGACCGGCACGTTGATGAAGAAGATGTACGCCCAGCCGAAGTTGTCGTTGATCAGCCCGCCGACGGTCGGCCCGAAAGCCGGTGCCAGCAACACCGGCACGCCGATGATGCCGCTGGCCGCCGGCCTCTCGCTCGGCGCGAAGGCCCCGAAAGCGATAGCCTGCGACAGCGGGAAGAGCGCGCCGCCGCCCAGCCCCTGCAACACCCGGAACGCGATCAGCATATTCTCATTCTGGGCCAGCCCACAGAGCAGCGAGCCGGCGGTGAAAAACGACAGGCAGACCATAAAGAGCCGCTTGATGCCCACTCGCTCGCTGAAATAGCCGGCCACAGGGATGACGGCGGCCTGCGCCAGAAAATAGCCGGTCACCACCCAGCCGATAGAACTCAGGCTCGCGTTGAACGACTTAGCCATCGGTGTCAGCGTCACGTTGACTACTGTGTTGTCCAGCACCGCCATGAACAGCCCAAGCGCGGCGGTCAACGCGATTGCATATTTGCCTCGTTGCTTCATCTCAGCTTCCCTAGCCTCCAAATCTCCGGTCTGTGGGCCACAAGGCTCCCATTATATCAGAAAGCGCAAAAAGGCGCAGTGCGAGGCGTGAGAGCCCCCACCGCGACAAACCCACAGGACTGTGGCCAAGTCTCTGCCTGAGCGCGGACAGG